>CALFZO010000178.1 GCA_937952305.1 uncultured Anaerolineales bacterium
GAGCCGCTGCCGCTGGAGCAGATCCCGCCGCTGGTCTTGTCCGAGGTCCTGCGCGATGTGGACCTGTTCGTGGGCGTGGCCAGTGTCGGCAATGATCCGGCCTGGTCCGACGGCGGACCGCAGGGCCGGCACGTGGACTACTGGACGCGCTACTCGTTTGGGGCGCTGTCTCAGACGGCCGAGACGCGGCGGCAGGTCCTGGCGGAGGTGCTGCCGCGCCTCAAGATCGCGCCGCGCTGCCGGCTGGCCGACCGGTTCCTGGTGGTGCGCGGCGACCGGCGCACGTACAAGATCCACCTGGGCAGCGGCAACATCCTCATGGAGCCGAACGACCAGTATCTATGCATCGTCCCGGCTCAGGGCGCGGCCGCGCCGGCAGCTGGGCCGGTGTACCTGCCGTTCGAGGGCGACCAGACCCTGGCCGTGATCCTGAGCAAGGCCTGCCTGCTGGCCGACGACCACCGGATCACGGACCCGACCATCCTGCGCCAGATCGGGCTGCCAGTTGGCCGCTAAACGCCCGGTGTAAACCCAGTCCAGGCGGGACCGGGATGTCCGCCGACAAGCGTCGGGCGGGAAGGCAGACACTCCGCCGGCTTTCCACGACCGACGCTGGGGCAGTGTTAGGGTCCGTTTTGGTAGAATGCGGCCGCTCACTTACGCTGAGGTGACTTCACGAAGGCCTAGTGGTTGGAGGTGGTTGTATGAAACAATCTTATCTACGCTGGAATCTGTTGCTATTGATAGCGGCGCTGTTTTCGGCATGCGGTTCGCCCACCGTTCCTGCCAAGGTGGCGGCCCCGCCAACGTCAATTGCCTCACCCACTGCCCGACCGCCGGTGCGGATGCCAACGGCCACAGAGCCGGAGACGGCGCCCACAGCCACCTTGCCGGGCCTGCCAACGCCCGCCCCCAGCCCGACGGCCGGAGTCATCTCCGGCGAGTGGGTGCCGCGCCTCAATCAACCGGCCGGTGTCCAATTGTCGTTGCCCGCCGACTGGCGGCCGAATGGGCGGATCACCGAATATGCCGGGCCTGGCGGCCGGCTGACCTTGATGCCGTACCCATTCCCTGATCCGGATCTGGCCACGTTGTGTACGACGCCCAGCGCGGAGGCCGCCGTGTGGGCCGGCGGCGCCGACAAACTCGCGTTGGCGACGGTCGGCGGCCGGCAGATCTGCCTGGTGTCCGCCGGCCCCGCTGCTCCGGCCAACCGCGCGTTGGTGGCTTACCCCGCGCCGCGCAATCTGCAGACGGGCGTCTTGATCGGCCGCGGCACCTACACCTATCTCTGGGTCTGGGTCGAGCCGCCCGAACTCTTTGAGGCGGTCATCGCCGGTCTTGAGTTTCCGGCCGAACCCTCCGCCGCGGCCTTCATCCGGGGCGTCCGTGATGTCTTCGACGTTTCGTATATCTTCATCGATCAGATCGACACGGCCGCCTGGGAGGCCGAGGCGCTGGCGGCCGTTGGGCCGGCCGGGAGAGTGGAGGCGGCTTACGCCCAGGTCCAGCGCCTATTTGCCGAGATTGCCGAGCAGGTGGGCGACCGGCACGGGGCAATCGTGACACCAGAGCGGGCCATGGCCAGTACCGGGCAGACCCGGACGGTGGGCGTGACGTTTGATGACGACTATGTGGTCATGCTCGTCCACCCGGCCGGACCTGGCGCGCAGGCCGGCTTTCAGATTGGTGATCAGCTCCTGACCGTGAATGGTTTGCCGGTGACAGACCCGCAGGCCTTTGCAGCGGCCCCGTATACGGTTGAACTGGACCGGGCTGGCCAGCGCCTGGTGCTGACCGTGGCGCCCGTTCCACTCGATCCTTATCTGCCGCCGCTAAGTCGGCGTCTGACAGACCGCATCGCTTACCTGGAGACGTTCGGCTACAACACGTTCGACGCCGATGCGATGCGGCGCTACGCGCAGGCGGTGCATGACGCGCTGGCGGCCTTGGATGGGCCGGACACCTGCTGGGTGCTGGATCTGCGCCGTAACCGGGGCGGCTCCAAACACGCCATCTTGGGCGGCATCGGACCGCTGGCGGGCAATGGCAACCTGTTCTTCAGCCGGGACCGGACCGGCTTGGACCAGGCCAATAGTTACCTGGACGGTCAGGTGACCGGCAACACGCTGCCGCGGTTCGCCATGCGTCCGGCGAACCCCTACCAGCGCCTTTCTCCTGAGGTGCGCCTGGCTTTGCTGGTCAGCCGCGAGACGGCCAGCGGCGGCGAACTCTCGGCCATGATCCTGGCCTCCCAGCCCGAGGTCACGGCGCGCATTTTCGGCGAGCCGACTCAGGGGCTGACCACGGATGTGGGTATCTCCGAGCTATACGACTACGGTCAGCTGTATATGCCGGTGACGGTGTGGGTCGACCTGAATGGGCGGATGTATCCGCGCGGGATTATCCCGGACGAGGCCATGCCCGTCGCTTTCAACACCGCATACGGCACGGACGCCGACCCCTTGCTGCAGGCGGCGCGGGACTGGCTGGCAACGGAGCAAGACTGTTCACCGTGATACCTTGCGGAGCGGTGACGGCATTGGTAGAATTTCGGCCGCTGCTTTGGCCCAAGCACCCTACCCGTTCAAGGTTCAGTACCAGTCACGTCAACCAAGGAGTTGTCGAGTGAAACCGCATCAACTGTGGCTGTCTTTGGTATTGATTGCAGGCCTGATCAGCCTGTCGGCCTGCGGCGCCTCCACGCCAGCGCCTGAGCCAGGCCCGGCCCCGACGACGGCACCCGCTGACCCGACTTCTGAACCGATTGCGCCTCCGACGGAGGCTCCCACTCAGGCGCCAACGCCGACAACCGCGCCGGCAACCGAGCCCATTGTGATTGGGGTGCTGGTGGATGCGGGTAATCTGGCGCCGTATGGCGAGGAAGTGTGGCGCGGTCTGCAATTGGGGTTGCGTTACGCCACCGATGGCCGGCTGGCTGTCGCCGGCCGGCCTCTCCAACTGCTCCGGGAAGAGGTGGCCGCTGCGGACACGGCCATCGCGGCTGTCAATCGCCTGGCCTCCGAGCAAGCCGCGCTCCTGGTTGGACCGGTGGGCAGCAATAGCGCTATCACAGTCAGCGGCCTGATTGAGGGGATCGTCCGCGGCGGCTTGGTCTACTTTGCCACCAGCGGCGCTCCCCGCCTGACAGCCGAGAACTGGTCCCCCAATCTCTTCCGTCTGTGCGCCGTCTATCCAGCCGACGGCCCGATTATTCCCGCCACAGCCCAGGCTGCGGTAACGACACAGTTCTTTGGGAACCGGGATGTGCCCGCGCTTTCGCCTGACTCCGTCGGACAGGTGGGGCTCCTGCCCTACCACTACGCCTTTCTGAACAATGCGGCGAATGAATGGCTGGTCGAGCAATATCGTGCCGAGTACGGCACCTCGCCGGATGTGGACACCGAATGTGGATTTGCCACCGGCCAGGCGATCGTCGCGGGACCCACCGCCACCGGCGGTGAGTCGGCTGCGGCGCAGTTGATCCCGGCTCTGGAAGGGCTGGCCTTCGATGGGCCGCGAGGGGCCTATCAGATCCGCGCGGAGGATCATCAGGGACTGGCGCCCGTGTTCATCGTCCGGCTCGCCAACACCAGCGACCCGGAGCAGAAGTACTTCGAGTTGTTACAGGAAATCCCGGGAGCCGAAAGCGGCCTGCCCTGCGCGGCCGCTGCCTGTCCGTAAGGGCCTGTTGCCGGCGGGCGTTCCCTGGGGCCGAGGGAGCGCCCGCCCAACTTACCCTGGTATCGGCGCGGACCGGTTGTGGGTCTCGCAGTAACGCCCAGCCCCGATTACAACGCGGAGCAGTTGTCCAACGGTTGCTGGGGATAATGAGCGCACTTCGAGCCGTTCAGCGTGACGAACGACTGGCGGCAAACGTGATAGCCGGATGGGGCCGACGAAGCCTGATTTCCTGAGGCTGTTTGGCAACCCGTCTCTTGACTTATCCTGGCCTGGCCGTGCAGCGGCCGCCCTCTGCGGCCCCCAGGTGTTGCGAGACAGTGGGCCTACGGCCCCCCGACCACGCCGCGCACCTGCGCCTCGCCCTGGCCGCGCAGGGTGAGTGACCCCAGCAACGGCACAAGTTCATCCGCGCTGGCCGCCAGCTGAACGAACACCGTCCGCCGGCCCTGGTCCACGGTGATGCCCGTCACCTGGGGGTAGATGCGCCGGCCGGCCAGGTAGCTAGAGTTCATGGCCGCATACTGGCCGGCGACGCCGAAGGCGGACGGCAGCAGCACAATCTCACCGGTCGCCCGGTAGTGCTCCACATCTGCCTCCTGGGCCGCCGCCAGCGCCGTCAGCGGCACCAGCCCACCCAGAGCAGGGTCGAGTAGCCGCGCCTATCCGAAAGCACAGTTCACCACCCTTCGGCCCGGAAGGTGGCCTCGGCCGAGACCGTGAAGGGTCCCTCGCGGTTGGCGGTTGGCAAACACGGTGAGGGGATTCAATGAAACGGTTTGTCCTTGGTGACGTCGAGGTCAATTCGGAAGCTGCCGGCCAGGCTGGCAATCGCCTGGATCAGATAGCGAGGCAAGAACAACTGCAGGATGGCGCGGATTGGCACATCCTTGAAGAACACTCTCCAGACAAACACCACGCCGCTGATAATCGCTAAGGTGGTCAGATTTCCATAGCCGGTTGCGATGGTCAGGAGGAGCCAGCGGATGTCATGGGCCTCCAGATAGGCCTGGACAGTGATCAGCAATCCAATCTCCTCCGCCTGGGTTGTCGCTGGCGTCAGCACCTCCAACGCGCGGCGCAGGCCGACATACATGTCCTCATACTGTCCCGGCAGCCAGATGGCTGAAAAGCCGATGGTGAAGATCAACCCAAGCCAGACGCCGGTCTTCAAGCGTTCGATGCTGTTTTCAAAGATCGTTTCGCGCATCGTTGAGCGCTGTTCGAGGAATACGTAGACTGCAGCCATCAAGGTTGTGACCACATATTTCTGCGACACCAGCGCAATGCGCCCGCCAAACTCTACCAGATACAAGGAGGCCAGTTGCAGGTCGGCCACTGTCTGTACCGTGGTGCTGGAAAACATCAGCCGCAGGCGCTGCAGACCGTCAAGGTCCACCGTGATGTTCATCACGATCATAAACAGCGTGATGAGACCAATTCCAGCCCATAGCGCGACGGGATGGAGCACCCAGGCCAGGTAAGGCCGCAAGTACGTGCGGAAATGTTGGCGGGTCAGCGGATGGTATGAGCCGCTATGGTTGAGTGCGAACGCCCGTGGCCCCAGATAGACACACCACAGCACGGCAATCCCTGTCCCGGCCAGCGCGGCCCAGCGGAACCAGGGGTTCGTCAGAACGGTCATGAGCGGCACCTGATCCACGTAGAACAATAGCGCCAGGCTGCTGGAAAAGGCGATGACCACGACCCGCATCATTTCCGACACCATGCCGGTCCGCCGCCGCTCGGCCAGCGTAGCCGATGCGCTGACCCGGGGTCCGAATAGCTCCACCATCTCCAGGCTGGTCAGTGGCCCCCAGGTCAAGTACGAACTGAGAACGGCCAGCCCGCACAGACCCGCTTCCAGAAGTAGGATTTCGAGATAGGGCGCCATGGATTACGGCAACTGGAAGGTCGCGACGACAGGAAAGTGGTCTGAAACGTGCCGGGTATCAGCCTGCCGAACATGGCTTTCGATCAGCCTCAGCGTCCGGGAGTACAGGAGATAATCCAGTGTTCGGTCAGGTGTTTTTAGCACCGGATCGTTGCCGAAATAGGTGAACCAGCGTGACGCGTCTGGGCCAACCGCTTGGGATTGGCTCGGCACGGTGTTGAAGCGGGAGTACAACGGGCTCATCTCCGTGAGTGGGTTGTAATAGCTGCGATGGCTGGGATGGAGTCCGGCGTATTGCCCATCGGGCAGCAAGTTGAAATCGCCACCAATCACCCAGTGCGCCTGGGCTTCATCGAGGGCGTCCAGATGAGATTTCACCTGAGCCACCTGGCGCGCGCAGATATTGGTGTTGGCGGCAAAGGCCTCGAGATGAGTGTTCATCACGTGCAATTGACCACCGCCGCGGATCGGCAAGGACGCCTCCAGAATGGCCCGCTGCGCGACGAAGGCCTGTATGAGGGGATGGACCGGCAGCGGCGCTAGGTTGCGCCGGCAGGCCTGGCTCACCCGATACTTGGAGACGATGGCCAACTTGAGGCCTACCGAGCCCAGAATGCGAGGATGCGGGATGAACGCCGCTTTCCAGTAAAAGGTCGCTGTGTGGCAGGCGTAGCTCTCCGGCAGCAGCGCCAGGAGTTGGGCCAACTGATCGGCGTAGTCAGTTCGCCGGGCCCCCTCGTCAACCTCCTGCAATAGGATGACGTCTGGATCCTCCGCAGTAATGACGCGGGCGACCTCGGCAAGTGTTCGCTGGATGGCAGCCGGCGATGGGCGGGAGGCGCCTCTGGAGAAGTCCGGCACATCGAAGAAGAAGACGTAGTCTTTGCCCGCCATGAACTGCACGTTATAGGTCAGGACTTTGACCAACTGACCGGGCGCCAACTGCGGGGCCGTCGAGCGGCAGACGACAGACAAAACATCACCGTCAAGCGGGCGATAAGTCGTCCGATAGATGGCGATAACGATCAGTAATCCCGCCAAACCCAGGAGCAACAGGCCCGCAATGTAAGGGTTCATTCTACGCGCAGCCTCGTGCGCCATCGATCTGAAAGCCAGATTATGACCACCAGGACCGCCCAGGCGATGGGGAACTGCCAATAGTCCCAGGCCCAGGCATCCGTGAATCCGCTGACGATGTAGTTGACCGGAAAGAAGGGCTTGACGCCCCATTCGCCGGTATGCGTGAAAAGATCGACAAACAGGTGCGAGAAGTAGGCCGCTATCAGCCAGCGATTGAGCCGGCGCCACAACACCCAGGGTGTGATGACCAGTCCAAGAAACAGGAAGCTGTGAGGAATATCCCACCACAGTATCCACTCTGGATACGCGGCGCGGAAACCGGTCCAATCGGCGGTTAAGGGTATCCAGAAAGGCCGCTGCTTGACATACCCCAAGAAGAGATAGAGCGGGATCTGAAAGAGGTCGGGCAGGGCCGCGAAGGCCATCACCCAGAAGACATCTTTCCGCGGCGAGCGCGGTGTGACCAAGACGCGGCCAATCAGGGCGTGACTGATAATATCCATGACAGGTGCCTGATACGGCCCTCTCCGCGCCGGAGATGGTCGCTCTCTGGTAACTGTACGGCCGGAATTGCTGCGCCGCCGCTCAGCGGCGTCTCGCCAGGATGAGTGGGTTGCGCCAGGCTGAATCCCGGAGCGTTTGCCGCCAAGTATCGCCGCGAACAGAGCGATGGTCAATAGAAACGCTGGGCGCAATGAGACGGAGGGCTGCCGCCTTCCTCAGCCGGCCGAGATGGCCTGAGCAACGGCTTACTGCTCAAGACAGCCTGCCGCAGACGCGACACGTCTGGCTCCCCGTCGGCCAGCAGGTAGCCCGCCCAGCACCTTAATTGGCCGACGCGCTGGGGTGATCCACTGGTATGGATCCGGGCACCGTTGGCCGCCCTCATACGGCGGTCCTGGGTCGCGAGTGCATAGAGCTCGTCAGCAGTCATGTGAAGAATTACGGCCCTCCGACCGCCCCGCGCACCTGAGCCTCGCCCTGGCCGCGCAGGGTGAGTGACCCTAGCAGCGGCACAAGTTCATCCGCGCTGGCCGCCAGCTGAACGAACACCGTCCGCCGGCCCTGGTCCACGGTGATGCCCGTCACCTGGGGGTAGATGCGCCGGCCGGCCAGGTAGCCCGAGTTCAGAGCCGCGTACTGGCCCGCGACGCCGAAGGCGGACGGCAGCAGCACGATCTCGCCGGTCGCCCGGTAGTGCTCCACGTCCACCTCCTGGGCCGCGGCCAACGCGGCCGCATCCGCGGCCTTGTACATCTCCGCCCGGGCGTAGTAGAAGCGCCCCAGGTTCACGGTCAGCGCCGTCAGCGGCACCAACAGGAAGGTCAGGAAGCCCACCCAGAGCAGGGTGGAGTAGCCGCGCCTGTCCCTGAGCATGGCTCACCAGCCTTCAGCCCGGAACGTCGCCTCAGCCGACACCTTGAACGGCCCCTCCTGTCCGCCGCCGAAGAAGGCCATCAGCCGGCCCAAGCCCAGGTCGGGGATCTCGCCCGTGACCCGGATCTTGAGCGTGCCGCCGACCACGCCGCCGGGCGCCAGGATTTCGACGCTGGCGTTCTGGACGCCGGCGTCGGCAATGGCCGATTGGGCCGCGCCGGCGGCGATGCACGACCGGCAGCCCTGGGCCGTTGAGCCCATCCGGGCGCCGTAGTTGGCGGCGTTCTGGACGGCCTGCTGGGCGTAGATGGCCAGGCCCAGGTTCACGACCGCGACCAGGATCAGGAGCATGATCGGGATGGTGGCGGCGGCTTCGAGCACTTCGAGCGCGTGTCTGTTGCGCGAGAGCATTCTGGCTCCTTGAAGCCGGCCGCCGGCAGGATGTGTACCTGTCGGCGGCCGGCCCGCTGTGAGATCGATCAGCCGATGGCGCCGGCGACGCGCTGGATCCAACCAACGATCTGGTCGCCCAGGACGCTGTAGGCGGTCACGGCGACGATGATCAGCACCACGCCGATGCCGATCCATTCGATGGTCTCCAGGGCTTTGCGGTCACGGGTCAACATGTCGGGTTCCTTTCAGTGAAAGAGATGGCAGAGTGATTGGAGTGTTTGATGGGTGGTCTTGGCGGAGCGGGCGGCAGGCAGTGATCAGTTGACAGTGAGCAGTGCGGTTGCCATTCATCGCCTGCTGATCACTGCAAACTGATCACTGCTTGTCGCTCACTGCCCGCTCCTAAACGCCGCCCGGCGCCGCTCGATCACCGGCCGCAGGCGCTCGCGTTGGGTTTGATCCAGGGCCTGGATGACGCGCCAATGCTCGGGCAGAGCGCTGGCCCCGTGGCTGCGCCGGCGCGCCGGCTGCCCGACACGCTCCCAGCGCCCGGCGCCCCGGTACTCCGCCAGCGAGTTGAAAGCCACGTCGCCATTCGCCAGCCCAGGGCACACCTCCACGACCGAGAACACGCGCCGCCGGCCGTCGCCGTCGAAGCCGATCTGCACCAGCCAGTCCAGGGCAGAGACGAACAGCTTGCGGGCAGCCTCGGCGCTGGTGCGGGTATCGGCTTCGAGCAGCAGGGCCATGCGCTCCACGGCCAGGGCCGGGCTCTCGGCGTGGAACGTGGACATCCCGGCGTGGTCGGACATCATGGCCCGGAACAGGCCCTGGCCGGCCAGGCCGTCGCGGACCTCGCCGACAACCAGATAATCCGGGGTCATGCGCATGGCATCGTCCACGCCGTCACGCAGCAGATAAGGCCGGAGCTCGCTGGCCGCGCTGGCCGGCCGGGCCTCCAGCGTCACGACGTGCGGGTTGTCGATCCAGATCTCCTGCGGGTCCTCGATCGTGAGCACGCGCCAGTCGACGGGCAGGAAATTGCACAGCATTGAGAGCAGGGTCGTCTTGCCGGACGACGTCCCGCCGCAGATGAAGCCGCGCCGGCCGCCGCGCACCAGGCCGGCCAGCAGGTCGAGGGTGGGCTCATCCAGCATCCCCCACTCCAGGAGCTGCTCGGGCCGGACGGGCTCGGGCTCGAACAGCCGGACGTTGACGGACGGGAAACCGGCGCCGGGGGCGATGATGGGGTGGATGTACTTGACCCGGCCGCCGCCGGGGTTGCCGGCGGTGCGCGGCAGCTTGGCGTTGACGGACGGGTTGGCCTCGCTGGAGGCCTTGAGCTGCTGGCCGAGCAGGTTGGCGAAGACGGTCTCGACCTCGACCAGGTCGAGCTCCAGGTCGGACGCCGGCTCGAACTCGCGCCGGCCCTTGAGCTTGAGCCAGAGCACGCCGAAGGGGTCGAGCGCGATCTCGGCGATGTCCCGGCGGGCCGGCGGCAGGAGCAGGTCCAGGAAGCCCAGGCCGATCAGGCGCCGGGCGGCCTCGGCGGCCAGCTTCTGCTCCTCGACGTAGGGCAGGGCGGATAACCCCCGCCGGCGCACTGCGGCGCCGGTCAGGGCCGCGATCCGCGCCCGGACCGCCTCGCGCTCGGCCGCGCTGGGGGTGCGCAGCGTCTCGGTGCGGTACTCGGCGCTGATGGCGCGGGCGACCTCGTCCAGGATGGCCTGGCGCTGGGCGCGGTCCAGTGTGACCGCAGCCGCGCCGCCGATAAGGTCCAGCAGGGGCGATTGGGGGAGCATGGCGGTTGTCAATCGCTGGCGCTGAAGCTGGACGCCGCCGGCGCCAGCACGCGCGGGGCGTTCACGTTGGCCTGCCACCACTGCCGGCCCGCGTGCCAGGCCGCGCCGACGGTCACCGCGTCGAGCAGACGGCGGATCAGCTCCAGGTAGCACTGGGTGATCGGCTCAGGCGCGGCGGCAGCCGCGTCATCGTCCCAGACCTCACGCATCAGCAGCGCCCAATCACTCAGTGCGCCCATCACTGCCGCCGCGCGCATCTGAGGGAAGGCTTCATCGGCCCGCATCATCCAAAGTCCGGCGAGTTCATCCGCCAGGACGCCATACAGGTCGCTCTCGGGCGCGTGCCGATCGTACCATTCGGCCAGGCTGAGGGCCTGCCACTCCGCCAGTTGGTCGTCCAGCGGCACCGTGAACGAGGCGTTGGCGATGATCCAGCCCGTGGCGGTGAGCGCCAGACGCAGCGCGATGTCCCGGCGCTCGCGCGCGGTCAGCGTGAACGCGGGCCAGCCACCGGACGCCGGCAGGCGCCAGTCGGCATCGGCGGTTTCCAGGGCCGGCCTCCAGGCCGGCCGGGTCGTTTCAGTGCACATCTCTACCTCCATGTTTTGAGCGATCACACCCGGGCCAACCCACGCAGCGCGGCGTGGATGACCACGGTCAGGGCCAGCGCCGGCATCCCCGGCTGGCCGAACCTCTCCAATTCGGGCGGCTGCAGGGCGCGCAGCCGCGGCAACTTGCGGCGCTGCCAAACGCCCAGGCACAGATGAGCCACGGCCATAGCCAGCAGCAGGCCCAGCTCCGGCCAGAACAGTGCGAGCGTGATGGCCGCCAGGGCGTCCGCGCCCGCCCACCAGCCCAGCTCGTAGCCGAGCCAGAAGCCGGCGAGCGCCATTCCGCCCGGCGCGGTGTCTGGCCGCATGAGCAGCAGCAAGCCGGCCAGAGCCAGGCCGCCGGCGGCCTGGGCCGGCTGGCGCCAGCTGCTCGGCAGGCGGCCGCGTTCGCTGAGCGCGATGACGATCAGCGCGGCCAGGGTCAAAGGCCAGTCTCCTCGCCAGACCGACAGCAGGCCGGCGGCGGCGCAGGGCAGGGCCACCCAGGCGAGGTGCGGCACCGCGCGGTGGCGCATATCGTAGAGGGCCAGTGCAGTCAGCCAGATGAAGGCCGCGCCTGTGAGCAGCGTGTCCCAACCACCGTTCCCCCGCAAGAACCAGGTGGTCAGGCTCGAGGCATCTATCGAAGTTGCAGACATGGATTTATACCCCGGCTTCGGCGCCAGCTTTAGTGACAGGCCTCATCATTCCCGATGCGATTCGTCTTTTCGATTCGCAAGCCGCGGCGCTAACGTGAATGCGGCGTGAACTCCGCCGGCTGCCGGTTGGCGACGATTGGCCTCGGTGGGTTTTGCGGACTGGAAGGCTCTCCCTGCCTGGTCAGCACGTGGAACCACAGCCGGCGCGCTTCAGACCAATCGACGTTGAAGTGCCGGCCGGCCTGCTCGGCTTCCAGGTCAAAGGTGTCGCCGGCGTTGAGCAGCGAGCGCTCCGCGCTCACGAGCGGGCGCTGCGCGGTGAGCCAGGGGGCGCTCAAGGCCTGGGCCAGGCGACCCCGGCCCGGCTGCTGGGCGCGGCGCAGGGCGGCCGCATCGAGCGGCGCGATCACGACGCGCCGGCCGTCGCGGGCCAGCAGTTCCACGCTCCGCAGGGCGGCGTCCACGCGCTGCACGGCGATCAGCTCCAGCGGCCCGGCCAGTTCGCGCTTCAGCTGGCCGGCCGCCCAGGCCAATGGCTCAGCCACCAGGATCTCGCGGGCCTTGGCCTCGCGATGCCGGCGCAGCTGCAGCATGACCCAGTCTTCGAGTGCGGCGCGGGCCTGTTCGAGCGCCCGCGCCTGGCGCAGGTTGTACAGGGACAGGAGCGCGGCCAGCAGCAGGATGGCGGCAAGGTTCAGGAAGAGCAGGCTGTCAATCATCGAAGGCTCCAGGAAAGGGAGAGTCAGCGGGCTTGAATAGATCGGCCAGCCGGCGCAGGGCGCGCGGCCGCGGATCGACGACGTGGACCGCGCCAAAGGCCAGGGCCAGCGCCGGCAAGATGGTCAGGAGCGCCCAGGCCGGGCCGGATGTGCCGCGCTGAGTGTTGTGGGGCCGGGACCGCCGGCCTGCCGGTGGTGTGATTGGCCGGGGCGTTTGGGTCGCCAGCGGCTGCGCCGGCAGGATTGCCTGGGTCAGCGATGGCACGAACGGTGTCTCCGTGGCCGGCGGTTCGGGTGTGCTGGTGGGTGCCGGCGGCGTGGTGGGCCGGCTCGACGCGGGAGCGGGCGGCGTCAGGGTTGGTGGCCATGTCATGGCCGGCGCGAGCATGGCACTGGCGGAGGCTGTGGCCTCCAGGCCGGCGGCGTCGCGCGCGGCGGCCCAGACCGTGCAGGCCCCGGGCGGCAGGCGGCGCCCATCGGGCAAGGCGCCGTCCCATTCAACGGTGGCGCTCTCGCCGGCGAAGTCCCACCATTGGACGAGCTGCCCGTCGACCAGAATGCCGACCACGCCGCCCTGAACGCCGCTGCCGACATCGTGGGCTTGCACATCCAGGTTCAGGGTGCCGCCCGATCGTGAAGCCGTGGTCACGGTAACGTCGGGCGGCGTCTGGTCGATCTGGATCGTCAGGGTCTGGGTGATCGCGCGGTTGCCGGCCAGGTCCTCGGCCGCGAAGTCCACGCGGTGTTGCCCCTCAGCCTCCAGCGTCAGCGCCGTCCCTGGCTGGCCGTTGAGCCACACCTGCGCGACGCCGGAGAGGTCGTCCGTGGCCGCCACGGTCACGGTCACGGCGCTGGTGAACCAGCCGGCCTCGCCGCGCGTGCCAGCGAGAGTCGCGGTCGTGGCCGGCGGCGTGCCGTCGGCATTGAAGACCAGGGTGTGGGCCGGCTCGACGTTGCCGGCCTCGTCCACGGCCTGGTAGGTGGCGGTGACGGTGCCGGCCGCAAAGAGCCGCGGGCTGGTGTAGAGCTGGCCGTCCAACAGAATGTGATCCACCCCGGACACGGCGTCTTCCGCGCTCAAGACCACGAGCACCGGGCCGAGATACCAGCCGCCCCGGCCGGCCAGGCCGACGAGTGTGGGCGTGGTGACCGGCGGCTCGGTGTCGATGCGGAAGGCCCTGGTCTGCTCGGCTGAATCATTGCCGGCCGCATCGACGGCCGTGTAGACGAGTGTCGTCTCGCCGTCCTCGGCGAGGACGCGCGGGGCCGTATACACCGAGCCAGCCAGCGTGACCCCGGCTACGCCCGAGGCCGCGTCGACCGCGGTCACTGTGACGGTGACGGGCGAGACGTACCAGCCGTTGCGGCCGGGCGTCCCGGCCCAGTTCAGGTCCACCACCGGCGCGGTCGCGTCGATGCGGAACGTGGCGGTCCGTTCGACGCTGACATTACCGGCCGCATCCCGGCCGGCGTAGGCGACGGTCGTTTCGCCTTCGGCCTGGAACTCGCGCGGCCCGGAATACGGCTGCCCGTCCAGGGTCAGCGCCGCCAGGCCAGATGTCGCATCAGCGCCAATCACTTCCACCGTGACCGGCCCGGTGTACCAGCCGGCCTCGCCCGCCGGCCCGGAGACGGTGGCGCTGACAACCGGGGCGGTCAGGTCCACGCGGAACACCGCCGCCTCCACCGCGCCGGCGTTGCCGGCCGCATCGCGCGCCGCAGACGTGACCGTGGTCTCGCCTTCAACGGCGTAGATCCGCGGGCCGGCGTACGGCGCGCCGTCCAGCACCAGCGCCGCGACGCCCGAGGCGGCATCGGTCGCTGAGGCGATCACCTGCACCGGCGACACGAACCAGCCGTCGGCGCCGGGTGTGCCGGCCAGGGCGAGCACCGCCTCAGGCGGGATCGAATCGATCTTCAGTTCCGCCGCCTGCGCGGCGCTGGCGTTGCCGGCGTTGTCCCTGGCCGCATAGGTCACGGCGCTCCGGCCTTGCGTGCCGATGACCTGCGGGCTGGAGTAGGCCGCGCCGTTCAGGGTCAGGCCGGCCAGGCCGGAGGTCGCATCGGCGCCATTGACTTCGACTGTCACCGGCCCGGTGTACCAGCCAGCGTCGCCGGCCGGACCGGTGAGAGTCAGGCTGGCCGTTGGCGGGACGGTGTCGATCTGGAACGAGGCCGCCTGCTCCGCGCTGCTCAGGCCGGCGCTGTCGCGGGCGGAGCAGGTGACGGTGGTGGCGCCCTGAGCGGCGTATGCCCGCGGGCCGCTGTAGGCCGAGCCGTCCAGGGTCACGGACGCGACGCCGGAGGCTGTGTCGCTGGCAT
Organism: uncultured Anaerolineales bacterium; assembly: GCA_937952305.1. GTDB lineage: Bacteria > Chloroflexota > Anaerolineae > Anaerolineales > UBA6663 > SpSt-583. The sequence continues at coordinate 14,518 of CALFZO010000178.1, forward strand.
TCACACTGACGACGACCGCCGATGTGTACCAGCCGTTGTCCCCGGGTGTGCCGGCCACGGACGCGCTCACTGCCGGCGCGGCGGTGTCGAGGCGCAGCGTGCCGGTCTGCGTCCCGCTGGCGTTGCCGGCTGCATCACTGGCGGCGTAGCTGAAGGTCCACGTCCCCTGGGCGCTGTATATGCGCGGGCCGGCGTAGGCCACGCCGTCGAGGCTCAGGCCGGCCAGCCCGGAGCCAGCGTCCGAGCCCGTGAGCGTCACCTGCACGGGCGAGATGAACCAGCCGTTTTCGCCCGGCGTCCCGCTGAGCGACGGCGAGACCGCCGGCGGGACGCTGTCGATGCGCAGGGTGCCGAACTGGAGCGGGCTCGTGTTGCCGGCCAGGTCGCGGGCCAAGAAGCTGTAGGGGGTTGCCCCCTGCGCACTGTACAACTTCGGGCCGGCATAGGCCACGCCGTCCAGGGTGATGGCGCTTACGCCGGACGTGGCGTCGGACGCGCTCACGCTCACCTGCCCCGGCCCGCGATACCAGCCGCCGAGGCCAACTGGGCCGCTCACGGACGCGTTCACCGTCGGGGCCATAGTGTCCACCCGCGCGGTCAGGCTGCCGGCGAAGGATGAGTCGCCGTAGGACGAGACGGCCTGGTAGGTCAGCGTCCGCCCCGGCGTGTCCCCGAAGCTGAAGACCGCCAGCGCGCCAGGCCGGCTGTAGGCCGCGCCGTTGTCCAGGCCCTGGATGGACGTGATGCTGAATCCCGCGACGGGTTCACTCCCAGAGACCGTGACCGTCGCGGCCGAGATACACCAGCCGCCCAGGCCCAGCGTGCAGGTCAGGCCGCCGGCGACCGTGGCCGGTGGATGGTTCTCCCAGTAACCGGGGCGTGTCTCCCACTCCCAGATGCCGCCCTGGTTGGCCGGACTGCCGCCGCAGACGGGATCGCGGTCGGTGGCGCAGAAGTCGCCGCGGTACTCCTGGGGGTTGCAGGTGCAGGCCGTCCAGCCCCACTCGGCTGTCCCGGGCCGGTCGGCGTACCCGTCCGGCGGGTCCACCCAATAAGTCCGGCCGGCGGGATCGGCCTGAGCCGGGCGGCTGCCGGCGGTCAGGAGCAGGCCGAACAAGAATGACAGGGCCAGCCGGTGAAGACGGGCGGGTGTGGGCATGGCGAGTGGTCCGCGACGGCGAACGGGCCGCTCAGTGATCCTGGCGCCCGCTGTTGAAGAGCAGGGTGGTGAGCAGCCCGAGGCCGTAGCCGAGGGCGACGGCCGTGGTCAGCCAGGGCGCGAGGGTGCACAACAGGCGCAGTTCGGTCAGCATGGGGTCTGCTCCTCGGCGCGCCGCCGCCCGGGCGTGTCCGCGCCAAACAAAAAGCGGCTGACCAGGCTCCGGTGTCTTCCAACCAGGAGGCGGGGTCAGCCGCGGGTAATTGCCGTTCCTGCGGGCCGTCTGGTCCACAGGGGGGCCAATCCATCAGCGGTTTCAGTTGGCGCCGGCGGTCAGGCTGCGTCCGGTCTGTCCACGCTCACAGCGGGACAGGGGGACGCTGGCCCGGGCCGGCTAAAGGTAAAACTCGCGTTCGTCTCCCTCGCGACCTTGGAGCAGCTGGATCAGGCCGGGCAGGCTGCGCTGGTCAAAGGTCTCGGTCAGGTAGTCGGCCAGGGGCTGGGTTGCCTCCAGCGGCACCGGGACTGGCTCCTGGCCGCCGGCGTCCGCATACAGGCGGAAGCGCTGCACGGGCAGGGTGGCCAGCGGCCCCATCGTGTCCAGCACGTAGTCGCGCAGGCCGCGGCGCCGCAGGCCGTACATGGCGCGCAGGTGGGCCAGAGCCTCGTCGATCGGCTGGGCGGTCAGGCTCCAGCGCTCCAGGATGCGGCGCGCCTTGGCCACGGTCTGCACTTCGCGGGGCGTCAGGACGGGTGGGGCGGCGCGGTCAGCACGGGACGACATACGCGGGAGATCATACGGGCGGAGGCCGGCCGCCGCAATACACTTAAGTGCCATTCGGGCTGATGGCCGCCGACTGCCTGGCGGAAATCGTCGGGTGAGCGTCAAGATCATCAGCAGCAACGTCTCGGCCCTGGCCATCTGGCTGGCAACCCTCGATAGGGTCTCGTGCCTGCCTCCACGCACGCCGTCGCTTGGGAGCGACACGGCCGGGTCAGTGATGAATCTGAGAGGAGAGAGTTCCAGTGCGGGCGGCTCACGCTAGGCGTCGGCGCTGCCGCTTTGCCCCTGAAGCCCAATGAGGCACTCAATCATCCCGAGGTGCCGATTGTCATGAGTCATCCAGGTCATCACAATCGGCCCGATGTGGCCGTCGTGCCAGTTCTCGCCGTGAAAACACTCGTAAACCGCAAAGAACTGGTCGTCTTCGATTTTCTCCACGGCGTGCTGTGCCGCCGCAAACGAGCGCCGCGCATAATCAAGCAGAATGCCCTTTTCGGGTATCCGAAGAGCCAGCGCGCTTTTCTCGTCCATTTCCATGCCCGTTTGGGCGTAGCCCAAGCTCTTTGTCTCCATATTCCATTGGGTAGCTAGCCCTTCGGCTTCCCAGAGCTGGCTCCCGCGCCCATTGATTAGCTCTTGAAGGTAATCGGCCCAGCGTGCCAGGTGCCAAACATGAAAACCCACTGATGGCGTTGTTTTGTTCGGAGTCCACGCAATCTGTTTATCGGTGAGATCACTTACCAGTTTGAGTAGATTCTCCTGGTTTCGGCGATATCGGCTGGCAAGCTCGGCCATTATGCTGGCAGTCATGTCGTAGTCGCTGTCGATCAGGCAACCCAGAGACGTGTGAGTAACATCGTACCAGAAGAGCGGCCCAACGTGGCGGTTCAGGCGCTTGGCCGCGCGCGGAGCGAAGCGGAGCGCGAAGGCCAAGTCGCCTGCAACCGCGTGTTGGGCGGCCATTCAGATACAGAGTTTCAAGCCTTCATTCCGAACATGACCTTCAGTGGGCCAACACGCCTGATAATAAACTGGTAGAGTCCGAGGGAAGCGGCAAAGGCACCGAGGGCAACTACCATCAACTTGATTGGAAGGGCGGCGTTCCACTGCACCACGAAGTAGGCGATGACGAGGATGACCGGGTGATGCACCACAAAGAAAGGCAGTATGGCTTCCTGGCCGTACCGCAACAATTTGTGGCTCCAGTTTAGAAAACGCATACCGATGAACAGCGTGAAAGCGGTCCAGCACCAACTACAGATGGTGACGAGGCCCCACCAGATAAAGCTCAGTGGTGTAGTGGGTGGGGCCTGTATGTCGATTTCCCCAGTCACTGCGATGATAGCCATAAACGTCAGGAAGGCTGGAATCCCCAACGCGAGCATGATCGGCCAGTCGCGTTGGACAGCTTGTGTAAATCGCGGGTTAGCGAACAACAGGTAACCCAAGATGAAGAAGGATAGCAGAAAAACGAAATCTGCCCAATCGTGCTCATAGGGAAAGAAAGGGTGGAGACTCAATCGGATCAGCAAGAGCGGGAGAATGAAGATCAGGGTTCCACCGCGGTGATCACACAAACGCGCCAATCGGGCGACGAACCCTTGCCCCGGTTTTGACTTCAACCACTGGAAGAGAGGCAAGGTCAATAACGCGTAACAGAATAAGAAGCCTAGAAACCATAGGTGATACCCGACCGCTCCAAAGAACCTGGGATTGTTCGGAACCCACGCGAGCGCTTCTATGAAGTCTGCGAAAGAACCATGCCAGATGCCCGTGTGGGTTTTATGACTCCACTCAAAATAGAACTGAATGGGTGAAAGCAAGACTGAGCCGACAACAAAGGGAATGAGCAGTCGAGTGCATCTTTCACGAGCGTATTGACCGGGCGTGCGGCGTTGCAGGGCAAACCAACTGCCTGCGCCGGCGATCAAGAAGAACAAAGGCATCCCCCACGGAAACAGGAAGCCAAGAAAAACAGTGATGGCCGGGCTTTGTTCAGCATTCTTGATGTGATAGTTGAACTCACTAAAGACGAACGTAACGTGAAAGAAAAAGACTCCCAGGATCGCGATGACACGCAGCCAATCGAGATAGTACAGGCGCGCTGTTTCCCGAGTGATACTGTTTGTCTGATATGAAGCGGCTTGATTCTGCACTGGAGTCCTCCAAACGGACTGATGATTTGATTAAATCAACTTGCACATCATTACGCATGCCGCCCAACGTGGCGGTTCAGGCGCCGGCCGAGCGCGTTAGCCCGGAGCGAAGCGTAGGGCAGCGCGAAGGCCGGTCGCCTGCAACCGCGTGTTAGCTGGCCTGCTATCTGAACAGGTTGATGGAAC
>CALFZO010000179.1 GCA_937952305.1 uncultured Anaerolineales bacterium
GGGCCGGCACTGCGCTTCTCTGTGGCCCTGTTCCAACAGGTTGCCCCGTTCCGGGCGTTACCCGGCGTCATGCTCTGCGGAGCGCGGACTTTCCTCAGAAGCCAGCTCACGCTGGCGCCTGCGACAGCCCGGCCGGCCTGGACAATGTCACTATAACACAGCGGCTTCTTCTGCCGCGCGGCCTCCTCCTTTATACTTCCTGCGATGCGCCGCTTGCGCCCTCTGCTGCCGTTCGGGATCCTGCTCGGCCTGGCCCTGCTCGCCGTTGGGCCGCTGGCCGCGCCGACGCTGACGTGCTCGGACGACGGCGCCTTCCACCTGTATCGCGCCGTGCAGCTCGGCGCGCTGCTGGAGGCCGGCCACTTCTTCCCGCGTTGGGCCCCGCACATGGCCCAGGGCTACGGCTTCCCGTTCTTCAACTTCTACGCGCCACTGTCGTCTTACGCCGTCGTCGGCCTGCACTGGCTCGGCCTGGAATACCCGGCCGCCCTCAAGCTGGCCTTCGCCCTGGCCATCTGGGGCGCCGGCTGCGCGGCCTACGTGCTGGCGCGCCGCCGCTGGGGCGAGCGGGCCGGCTTGGCCGCCGGCGCCGCTTACCTGTTCGCGCCTTACCTGGCCTATGACGCGTTGTTTCGCGGCAACCTGGCCGAGACCACGGCCTTCGTCTGGCCGCCGCTGGTGCTGTGGGGCCTGCACTATGCCGCCGACCGCTCCTGGTCCGGCGCCAGCCAGCGGCCGGGGCGGGCCTGGCTGCTGCCGGCCGTCTTCTACGCGGCCCTGATCCTGACTCACAACATCTTCGCCCTGATCGTGTCGCCGCTGCTGGCCGCCTATGGGCTGCTGCTGGCGTGGCAGCGCCGCTCCACGCTCGTGCTCTTCCGCAGCGGCCTGGCGCTGCTGCTGGGCATTGGCCTGACCGCCTATTTCTGGCTGCCGGCGCTGGCTGAGCGCGGCCTGGTGCACTCCGAACGGCTGTTGGTGGCCCCGATCTTCACCTGGTACACCAACTTCATCACACCCGCCGAGCTGCTCGCGCCGCCGCGCGTCGAAGATCCGCTGCTGCTCAACCCGTCGCCGCCGCGCACGCTCGGTCTGGTGCCGGTCTTGCTCGGCCTGCCGGCCCTGGCCCTGGCGCTGTGGGCCGCCCGCCGACGCCGCGCCGAGTTCGCCCACGCCCTGGCCCTGGCCCGTCAGGGCCGCTGGTCCTTCCTGCGCGGCCCGTCGCCGTATGATCCGGAGCACTCGCCGCTGTCCACGGGTCTGCGCGAGCTGGGCCTCTTCGCGGTGGCCCTGCTCGGCTACAGCCTGATGACGCTGCCGGTCTCGGAGCCGGTCTGGCGCCTGCTCCCGCCGCTGGAGCTGGTGCAGTTCCCGTGGCGCCTGCTCGGGCCGGCCGCGCTGTGCGCGGCGGTGCTCGCCGGCGCGAGCGTGGCCGCGCTGGAGCGGCGCCTGCCGCGCCCGGCGGCCTACGCCCCGGCCGCCGTCTTCATCGTCACGCTGGTCGCCGCCAATCTGAGTTGGTGGTATCCGCGCGCCTGCTCGACGCAGGCGACGGCGTCGCTGGCGGACTTGCTGGCCTACGAGCGCGGCAGCGGCACCCTCGGCACGACGGCCAAAGGCGAGTATCTGCCGCTGACGGTGGAGCAGTTCCCGGCCGATGAGACGCTGGCCGACGCGCTCCTGCGCGGCGAGGAGCCCGCGCGCCTGTTGGTGGCCTCCGGCGACGCGGATTTCGCCGTCGTCGACGCGCGCGATCCGCTCGACGCCACTTTCACCGTGACGGCGAACACGGCCGCCGCGCTGGTCTACCGCCAGTTCCTGTATCCGGGCTGGATCGTGACCGTGGACGGCACGGCGGTGGCCCTGCAGCCCACGCCCGGCACCGGCCTGATCGCGTTCGCGCTGACGCCCGGCCAGCACACCGTCCACGTCACTTTCGGCACCACGCCGCTGCGCAACGCGGCCAGCGGCCTCTCGCTGGTGAGCCTGGCGCTGGCGGCCGGAGCTTTCCTCTGGCGCCGCCGGCCGCCGAGCGCGGCCCGGGCCGCGCTCACGCTGGAGCTGGGTCCGTGGGACCTGGCCCTGGATCCACGGCCGCTGACTCTGGGGCTGTGGGATCTGGCCCTGCTGGCCGGGCTGCTGGCAGTCCTCAAGCCGGCCGTGATCGACCAGTTCCCCAACCCGCTGCGGCGTTCGGCCTTCGACGGCGCGGTGCTGACCACCGCCCAGATGCCGCAGCGCGTCGATTTCACCGGCGGCTTGAGCCTGCTCGGCTACGACGTGGAGACCCGCGCTCTGCCCGCCGACGGCGGCCTGGATGTGGCCGTGTATGTGGCGATGCGCGCGCCGGCGCTGCGCACGTTCTGGCCGGCCTTCCGGATCGAGGACGCGCAGGGCCGGAGCTGGAACGACCTGGATGCGGCGCTGCCGCCGCGCTGGCACCGCGAGCCGCCGCTCACGTACACCTGGCCGCCCGAGCACTACGCGCAGTGGGCGCGCCGCCTGACGCTGCTGCCGGGCACGCCGCCGGGCGAGTATGCGCTCTTCCTGTCCGTGTTCGATCGGTCCACGTTCGAGACGCTGTCGGTGCTTGACGACCAGGAGCGCGCCATCGCCCCGCGCCTCGCGCTGGGGACGCTCGTCGTCACCGGCCCGGCGCAGACGGGTGGGGCCGCGCTGCAGCCCGAGAACCCGGCCTCAGCCTCGTTCGGGCCGCTCACCCTGCTCGGCTATGACTTGCAGCCAGACCGGGCCCAGGCCGGCGACACGCTGGCGCTGACCTGGTACTGGCGCGCGGAGGCCGCTCCGGCGCGCGCCGACACCGCGCAGTTGAGCCTCCTGGACGCAGCCGGCCAGGCGGCCTACAGCGTAGCCTGGGCGCCCGTGGACGGGTTTAGCACCGAGTTGTGGCAGCCCGGCGACCAGTGGCGCGGCCAGCATCGTCTGACCCTGCCGGCCGATCTGCCTGGCGGCCGCTACGCGCTGCAGGTGACGGTGCCGGGCCGGCCCGGCGTGGGCGCGTTGGGCACGCTGGACGTGGAAGCGCCGCACCGCACCTACACGCCGCCGCCCTTCCAGACCGGCAGCGGCGCGCAGTTCGCGGAGGTCGCCGCCCTGACGGGCTTCACGCTGACGCGCGCTGAGCGGTCACTGTCGTTAACGTTGGTGTGGCAGGCCGCCGCCACGCCCGCCCAGCGTTACTCGGTCTTCGTCCATCTCGGCCAGGCGGACCGCGTGTGGGCCCAGAGCGATTCGGTTCCGGCGCAGGGCGCGCGGCCCACCACCGGCTGGCTGGCGGGCGAATACGTGACCGACGTCCACACGCTGACCCTGCCGGACGATTTGCCGCCCGGCGAGTACGCGCTCCTGGTGGGCCTGTATGATCCCCAGACGGGCGCCCGGGTGCCGGCCTCCGGCCCCGGCGCCGGCTTCGACGGCCGGACGCAGATCGCGGTCGTGGCCGTGCCGTAAGAGCGGCTATACTTGATCCACTGCCGCGCCGACGTCTCGGCCGGCCCGCAACCCGCTATGGATGACCTGACCGACACGCAGCTGCACCGGCTGGATCCGCTGACCGGCTGTGGCAATCTGCTGGGGTTCCTGGACTGGCTGTCCGCCTGGACCCAACGCCGCCCGGCCACGCCGGCCTCGCTGCTGGCGCTGGACGTCAACCGCTTCGCGGATTTGAACGCCGCGCGCGGGCACGCGCAGGGCGACGCCGCGCTGCACTGGGTGGCGCTGGTGGTGGCCGACGCCGTCGCCGCGCCGCTCTTCCGCACCGGCGGCGACGAATTCGTGGTGGTGCTGGCCGACGCCGACCTGCCCGCCCATGTGGCGCTGAGCGAGCACCTCTTCGCGCGCCTCAATCGCGAAGCCGGGCGCGTGGGGCTGGGCCAGCCGGCCGTGACCGTGGCCGTCGTCCACTACACCGGCCGGCACAGCGTCTCCCTCGGCCAGGTCCTGAGCCAGATCGAGTCCGCCCTGATCGCGGTCAAGCGGCAAGCCGACCGGCCGCCGACCGCCTTTGACGCGGCGACGTTGGAGCCGCCGCCCCAGCCCGAACGCCTGCTGGATCACGTCCTGCAGCGCATGCTGGACCTCGGAGCGCGGCTGGACGAATCGCACCGCCTGGCCCTGAGCGATCCGCTCACCGGCCTGCCGAATGTGCGCGCCGCCGCACAGCGCCTGGAGGCCGCCGCCGGCTCTGCGCGGCCGCTGGCCGTGCTGCTGCTCGACGGCGACTACCTGCGGCTGTACAACGACCTGGGCGGCTACGCCGCCGGCGACCGCATGATCCAGGATCTCGGCCAGACGCTGCAAAGCCAGCTGCGCCCCGGCGATTTCCTGGCGCGCTGGCGCGTGGGCGACGAGTTCCTGGTGCTGCTGCCAGACACCGGCCTGGACGGCGCGCGCACGGTCGGCGAGCGCTTGTGCCTGGCCGTGCGCGAGACCTCGCGCGGCTGGCTGCGCCCGGTGAGCGTGTCCATCGGCCTGGCCGCCCGCCCGGCCCACGGCGAAGCGCCGGCCGCCCTGCTGGCCGCCGCCGAGGCGGCCAAGGACGAGGCCAAGGCCCAGGGCCGGGACCGGCTCGTCGTCGCCCCGCTCCCGCCGCGGCCCCACCCGACGCCGGAGGCCCGCCCATGACCGACCGCCCGTACGCCGCCCGCCCCGCCGCCGAATTCAATTTTCAGTTCATCCGCTACGAGAAACACGCCTACCGCGCCACGCTCACGTTCAACCGGCCGGAGGTCCTCAACTGCGTCAACGGGCCGCTGCTGCAGGAGTTGAACACGGCGCTGCGCGACGTGCTCTACGACGACGCCATCGCGGTGCTGGTGCTCACCGGCGCCGGCGAGCGCGCCTTCTGCACGGGCGCCGACCTGAAGGAGCAGCAGCAGTTCCTGGAGCGCCCGCGTGACTACGCCAAGTGGATGGCCGACTTCATCGAGTGCCATGACCGGCTGCGCAACCTGGGCAAGCCCACCCTCGCGCGCCTGAACGGCCTCGTCGTGGGCGGCGGCAACGAGTTCAACCTGAGCTGTGACCTGGCCGTGGCCGCCGACGATATCTACATCCGCCACGTCGGCCCGAGCCACGGCAGCGTGCCGGCCGCCGGCGCCACTCAGTTCCTGCCGCTCATCGTGGGCGACCGGCGCGCGCGCGAGATCCTGTTCCTGAACGACGAGATCCCGGCCCGCACCGCGCTGGAGTGGGGCCTGGTGAACCAGGTGGTGCCGCGCGCCGAACTGGACGCCGCCGTGGACGCGCTGTGCGCCAAGCTCTACCGCAAGCTGCCAGAGGCCCTGCGCTACACCAAGCAGCAGACCAATACCTGGCGCGATTTCATCTGGGCCATCACCATCGGCCATGCCCGGGATTGGCTGACCGTCCACAACACCGCGCCGGAGACACTCCTGGCCGAGCGCGCCTTCCTGGCCAAGCAGCGCCCGGATTACGACGCTCTGCGGCGCCGGTACGCCGAAGACCGCAGCCCGGAATACCTGTGGGGCGCACCGACGCGGACCTGTCCGCAGTGCGGCGCCCAGAACCTGCCGGCCCAGTTCGCGTTCTGCGGGCAGTGCGGCGGCGCCCTGTAAAGCCTCCGCCGTGCGCGCGCCGCGCCGCAACCTCATCCGGCTCGCCGCCGTGGCCGCGCTCGGCCTGGCGGCCATACTGGGCCTCACCTGGCTCCGCCCGACGCTGGCGACTCTGCCGCGCCTGGCCCGCCTGCGGGCGTATCTGGCAGACCCCGGCGCGCACCCAGACTGGCTGCTGCGCGCCGGCGACCACTGCGGGGACGCGCCCTTCCAGATGCCCACGGACGGTTATCTCGGCTTTGGCTACGGCGACTCGTGGCAGCCGGGCCATCGCCACACCGGCTTAGACATCTTCGGGCCGCAGCCGCTCGGTCAGACGCCCGTGTTCGCGGCCTACTCCGGCTATCTCACGCGCCGGCCGGACTGGAAGAGCACCGTCATCATCCGCATCCCCAGCGACCCGCTCGCGCCCGGCCGCCAGATCTGGACTTACTACACCCACCTGGCCGGACCGGACGGTGCCTCCTTCGTCAGCGCGGCGTTCCCAGCCGGGACAGTGGAACAGTTTGTGGAGGCCGGGACGCTGCTGGGCTATCAGGGCAACTACTCGGGCGAGCCTGGCAATCCGGTCGGCGTCCACCTGCACTTCTCCATCGTGCGGGACGATGGCCAGGGCCAGTTCCTCAACGAACTCCTGATCGCCAACACGCTCGACCCGTCGCCCTACCTGGGCGTGCGCGCCGGCGTCTACGCCGATTGGTCGCAGCCGATCGTGTGTCAGCCGTGAGGCTGCTTTACGCCTCGCCCGCCAGGCTCTACAATTAGCGTCACCCTGGCAGACGCGACAACTTGGCTCCGTCGCGCACCGGCTGAAGGAGGCCGTCATGCTCCCGCCCCACCAGCTGGCCCGCTTGGTTGAGTTCGGCGAGGCGCGCGCCTACGCCGACATGTTCCGCCACGCGCCGCCGGGCTTGCACCTGCGCGTGGAGCAGATCGGCCCGGCCATCGCCCTGATCGCGCCCGATCTGCCGATCCTGCTCTTCAACCGCGTGATCGGCCTGGGCCTGGACGGCGCGGCGACGCCGGCCGCCGTGGACGCGGCTGTGGCCGCCTATCGTTCGGCGGGCGTCAAGCATTTCGGCGTTCAGCTCAGCCCGGCCGCGCAGCCGCTGGAACTGCCGGATTGGCTGCAAACGCGCGGGCTGGCGCCCACCAGCCGCTGGGCCAAGGTCTATCGCGCCGCGGAGCCGGACACGACGGAAACGGCGACGACCCTGCGGATCGAGCGCATCGGCCCGGACCAGGCCGCGGCCTTCGGGAGCGTGGCCTGCACCGCCTTCGGCCTGCCGCACTTCCTGCAGCCCTGGCTGGCGGCCGGCGTGGGCTGGCCGGGCTGGCATCACTACCTCGCCTACGACGGCGCTCAGCCTGTGGCCACCGGCGCGCTCTACGTCAACGGCGAGGTCGGCTGGCTGGGCATCGGCAGCACCCTGCCGACTCATCGGCGGCGCGGCGGACAGGGCGCGCTGCTGGTCCAGCGCATCCAGCAGGCGGCGCAGTCGGGCTGCCGCTGGCTGATCACCGAGACCGGCGAGGACACGCCCGCTCAGCCCAACCCGTCTTTTCGCAACATGCTGCGCACCGGCTTCCTGCTCGCTTATCAGCGCCCGAACTACATGGCGGGGTGAGGGCGGCCTTAGCCGGCGGCCTTAGCCCGGGGCGTTTGCCCGCCGCGCCAAAGCCGCGTAAAGTGGGGCCGGTCAGGAGACAGCCTGTGACTCAACACCATGACGTCCTCATCGTCGGCGCCGGCCCGGCCGGGTCCACGCTGGCGGCCTTCCTGGCCGCGCAAGGCTGGGACGTGCTGCTGGTGGACAAGGCCGAGTTCCCGCGGGACAAGACCTGCGGCGACGGCGTCTCGCCGCGCGCGCTGCGCGTCCTGCGCCAGATCGGCGCCGCCGAGGCCGTGCTGGCGGCCGGTTTCCACATCGGCCAACTGCGCCTGTTCGCGCCCAACGGCGACTCGTTCGTGTGTCCGATCCCGGGGTCCGACGAGCTGCCGGCCTACGCCCTGGTCCTGCCGCGCGTGCACCTGGACGACCTGATCCGCGGCCGCGCGCTGGCGGCCGGCGCCGCCTTCCAACTGGCCACCGTCACCGAGGTGCTGCGCGACGGCGATCGTTACACCGGCGCGCGCGCTCAAACGCCGGACGGGCCGCTGGAATTGCGCGCGCGGTTGCTGGTCTTCGCCACCGGCGCCGCCACCGCCGTGCTGGAGCGCGCCGGCCTGCTGGCCGAGCCGCCCGCCTACGGCCGGGCCGCGCGCACCTACTACGAGAACGTGCACGGCCTGTCCGACACGGTCGAATTCCATTTCGACTCCGTGCCGCTGCCCGGCTATGGCTGGGTCTTTCCGACCTCGCCGACCACGGCCAACGTCGGCGCCGGGTATTTTGCCCGCGCCGGCCGTCCGCCGCAGCGCGCCACGCCGCGCCAGGCTTTCGACGAGTTCGTGGCCAACCCCTACATCGCCGGGTTGCTGGCCGAGGCCCAGCCGACCGCGCCGATCCGGGGCTACCCGCTGCGCTTCGACTTCCCCAGCGTCCAGCCGGCCGCGCCCGGTTTGCTGCTGGTGGGCGAGGCCTGCGGCCTGGTCAACCCGCTCACCGGCGAGGGCATCGACTACGCCGTCGAGTCGGCTGAGGTCGCCGCCGGCGTGATCGACGAGGCCCTGCGCGCCGGCGAACCGGCCGCGCGCACCGCCAGCCGCCACATCCGCGCCCTGCGCGGCCGGTTCCTGCGCGCCTTCGTCACCATCGGGCGCGTGCGCGACCTGTACTTCCAGCCGTGGGTGCTCAACCGCTTCGTGCGCGTCGCCAACCACAACTTCGACCTCAAGCTGCAGCTGGTCAAGATCGCGCTGGGGCAGGCCGACCCGCTCAGCGCGTTGACGCCGCGCACCTTGTGGCAGGTGGCGCTCGGATGACGGCCGCGCTGCCTTTGAGCGGCCGCGTGGCCATCGTCACCGGCGCCGGGCGCGAGGACGGCCGCGCCATCGCGCTGGCGCTGGGCGCCGCCGGAGCGGCGGTGGTGGCCGTCGACTTGAACCCGGATGCCGTCCAGGCGACGGCTGACGCCATCACGGCGCTCGGCGGCAGCGCCGACGCGCACACCCTCGACCCGGCCTTCAAGCTGGCCGTGCAGACGATGTTGTACACGGTGCTGGAAGTGCGCGGGCGCGTGGATATCCTGGTGAACGCCGCCGCCTTCGAGCCGCGCGCCGACGCGCTGCGCCTGGACGAGGCCGAGTGGAACCGGACCCTGGACGTTAACCTTAAGGCCGCCTTCCTGGCCGCCCAGACCGTGGCGCGCGCGCTTAAGGCTCAGCGCGAGGCCGCCGGCTCGGCGGCCCCGGCCGGCCTGATCCTGAACCTGTTGCGGTCCGGCGCGGCCGCGCCGGCGGCGGTGCAGGCCGCCCGCGCCGGTCTGGCCGCGCTGACGGAGGCGCTGGCCGCCGAATGGGCCGCGCACGGCGTGCAGGTGGCCGCGCTCCCGTCCGGGCCGGAGGCGGCCGCGCAGGCCGTGGCCCGGGCGCAAGCCGTCTGGCCGTGAGGCCTTTCAAGAGTCGTTGGGAGATGCTATGAGTGTCACCGTCCGCATCGACGAGCGCCTGCGCCTGGCGGGCGCGCTGTTGGCCGCCAGCGATTGGCCGGAGTACGAGCAGACCATCAAGGCGTACAAAGCCCATCGCGTGGCGGACGCCGCGCACCGGGCACTGGCCGCGCACGGCGCCCATCCGGCCGTGGCGGCGGCGCGCGCCCTGGCCGGCGCCGGTGAGGGCCTGGCGCGCCTGTACGGCTACGCCCTCAACGGCGATTGGCCGGATGGGCTGGCAGCGTCGGTCGCTGATTTCGCGGCTGCCGCGAACGTGGCCGGATTTCTGGCCGAGCACGCCGCGGACTGGGAGCAAGCTGAGGCCGACGCCCGCGCGGTGCTGGCCCGCGCCGACCTGCGCCAGTTCCTGGTGGAGCTGACCGGCCCACAGAGCCGCGCGCTGGTCTTCGCGCCCAACCTGCTCTTCCCGGGCCGCCAGCGGGTGGCCTGCACCTCACCGGCCGAGATCGTGGTCGCCTCCCACCCGCCCATCGCCTGGGGCACCTCGCACCCGTGGCGTTACAGCGAGCGGCCGGATGAGTCGCTGGCCCTGTTCAGCGAGGCCTTCGCGCGCTGCCTGTTCGCGGAGGCCGGCCTGGCCGAGCGCGCCGAAGTGTTGGGCGCCGCCGCGGCCGTCCTCTTCCTGCGCCAGGCCGAGGGCGCCGACGCCGGCGACCAGTACATGGTGATGGAGAAGAAGGCGCGCGGCCTCAAGACCCTGCCGGCCGCGGTCGCCGCGCTGGAAACGGTGCTGGCCGCCCGCCGCGCCGGAGGCTTCCCGGCCGGGATCGCGGACTACGCCGGCCAGTTGGCGTTTTAGCGGCGCCGCCCCGGACGGTCAACGTTCATGCCCTACACCCTCAACCTCGAAGAAGTGGAAGGCCGCTGGATCGCGCACGTGGCGGATCTGCCCGGCGCCTTCGCCAGCGCCGCGACCCAGGCCGCGGCCATCGCCCAGGCGCCGCGCGCGATCGTGGACTATCTGGCCTGGAGTGACCTCGACGGGCATGGTGGACCGCCCGCCGCCGAGCCGCTGCAGCCGGTCTGCGAAGTGCGCGAGGTCATCCGCGCCTGGGAGTACGCGCCCGACTACGAAGTCAACGCCTTCTTCGCCACCGATCGGCCGCCGCTGACTGAAGACGACGCCGCCACGGCGCGCCGCCTGCTCTACCTCACGCGCGCCGAGTTGTTGGATGCCCATTTAGGCGTGGCGCCCGCCGACCTCGACCATCGCTTCCCGGGCGAAGAGCGCTCGATCAACGACCTCCTGCGCCACGTCGCCACCGGCGAGAACTGGTATCTGGACCGGCTCGGGCTGGCGCACGAGGCCGTCTGGGAGATGGCCGACACGCTCGGGCGCCTGTTCCTGGCGCGCCAGCAGCTGCTGGATGCTTTGCCGCACCTGGTCGGCGACGAGCGCGTGGAGATGGCCAACGGCGAGCTGTGGTCCCCGCGCAAGATCGTGCGGCGCGCCCTGTGGCACGAGCGCGAACACGCCGCGCAGGTCAGCGCCCTGCGCGCCCGCCTGAAGCAGGAGGCCCGCCATGTATGACCGTCACACCACGCTGGGCCTGCTGCGCCGCGGCGCGCACGCGCTCAGCCAGGAGATCGCCCAATGCCCCGCCGAGGCCGTACTGTGGCGGCCGGGCGCCGGCGAGTGGAGCGTGCACGAGGCGCTCACCCACCTGCGCGACGTCGAGCGCCACGTCTTCCGCTGGCGGCTCGAGCGCGTCTGCGAGGCCGAGCGGCCGGCGCTGCCGTACTTCGACGAGGCCGCCTATCACCGCGACCACTGGGACTCCGCCATCCCGCTGGCGCAGCTGCTGGCCGATTGGCTGGCGGACCGCGCCGCCGAGGTGGCGCTGCTGGAGCAGGCGCCGGATTGGGGCCGCGTCGGGCTGCATGAGACCCGCGGGCCGGTGACGCTGGCCTGGCTGGCTGAGTATGCCGTCTTCCACACCTGGGAGCACCTCTCCCAGATCGGGCGCGTGCGCCTGGCGTGGGAGGTCCGCCGTGACTGAAGGCCCGGCCGCGGCCGGCCAGTTGGACCAGATCTACGAGTACCGCACCCGCCTGGTAACGCGCCTGGCCGAACAGCCGGCCGAGTTCGCGGAACTGGTGGCCATCATCCCGGACGCTGAGTGGCACAACCACCGCGCGCCGGACGGCGCCACCCTGCACCAGTTGGCCGCGCACTTCCGCGACGCCGAGGGGCTGGCCTTCTGGCCGCGCGTCCAGCGCATCCTGACCGAGGACTTCCCCCGCCTGGACCCGTTCCCGCACCACCGCTGGTCGGTGGAGGCGCAGTATCGGGCCGATGAGCCCGTGGCCGCCATCCTGGAGTCGTTCACGCGCACGCGCGCCGACGTCGTGGCGCGGCTGCGCCCGCTCGACCCCGTTACCTGGACGCGCGCCGGCTTTCACCCGCCCTCCGGGCCGCGCACCCTGCAGTTCTGGGTGGAGCGCCTGTACACGCACGCCCGCGATCACCTCACCGAGATCCGGCGGCTGGCCGCCACGCTCCCGGCCTGGACCGCTTGGCTGCCCTGAGGCATGACCCACTTCCTCACCGATCCACAGTACCGCACGCTGGTCGCCCTGTGCGATACGCTCATCCCATCCATCGCCCGCGCCGATGATCCGGCCGGTTTCTGGAAACGCGCCGCCGCCGACCTGGAGGTGGCGCGCTGGGTGACCCGCGCCGTGCGCGACCAGCAGGGCGAGGCCCAGCAGCAGGAGTTCAGACAACTGCTCTCCCTGTTGGGCCGGCCGCTGACCACCGGCCTGCTGGCCGGCCAGTTCCAGCCGTTCGCGGACCTGCCGCCGGAAGCGCGCACGCGGGCTCTGCAACGCTGGGCCGTCTCGCCGCTGCCGGCCCTGCGCCGCGCCTTCCAGGGCCTCAAGCGCCTGAGCCTGACCATGTTCTACGCGGTCCTGGATGAGTCCGGCCGCAACCCCAATTGGGAGGCGCTGGGCTATCCTGGCCCGCAGCTGCCCGCGCTGACTGAGCGCCCGCCCAAGACGTTGCAGCCGCTGGCGGTGACGCCCGGCGCGACGCTCAACTGCGACGTGGTGGTGGTGGGCTCCGGCGCCGGCGGCGGCGTGGCCGCGGCTGAGCTGGCCCGCGCCGGCTGGGACGTGGTCGTGCTGGAGAAGGGCGGCTACTTCGCCGAGGCCGATTTCGACGCTGTGGAATTCACGGGGTATCAGCGTCTGTATGAGAGCCAGGGCGTTCTCGCCACGCGGGACCTGGGCGTGGTGGTGCTGGCCGGCGCGGCGCTGGGCGGCGGCACGCTGGTGAACTGGGGCGCCTCGTTCCGCACGCCGGAGCATGTGCGCGTCGAATGGGAGCGCGAACACGCCTGCGCCGGATTGGCCGGGCCTGAGTACACGGCCGCGCTGGACGCGGTCTGCGCGCGGCTGGGCGTCAACGCGGCGGAGGCCTGGGCCAGCCCGGAGGCGCGCTTGCTCGAGCGGGCCTGCGACGCGCTCGGCCTGGGCTGCGGCGTCATCCCCGTCAACCTGCGCGGCTGCGCCACCCCCGAGACGTGCGGCTGGTGCCCGTTTGGCTGCCCGCGCGGCGCCAAGCAGAGCACGCTCAAAACCTATCTGCAGGAGGCCGCCGAGCACGGCGCGCGGATCGTGGTGGAGGCCGAAGCCCAGCGGGTGCTCATCGAAAACGGGCGCGCCGTGGGCGTGGAGGCGGCAACGGCGGCCGGCGCCTTCACGGTGCGGGCGCGCGTGGTCGTCGCCGCGGCTGGCAGCCTGCACACGCCGGCTCTGCTCCTGCGCAGCGGCGTGCCCAATGCCAACCTCGGCCGCTACCTGCGCCTGCATCCTACCGCGGGCGTCGTGGGCGATTACGAGGCGCCGGTGGAACCCTGGCGCGGCCCGATGCTCACGCGCTACGTGAATCAGTGGTCCAACCTGGACGGCCGGCACTACGGCGTAGTGGTGGAGCACCCGCCCGCCCATCCCGGTCTGATCGGCCTGGGCGTGGACTGGCGTTCCGGCGAACAACACAAGGCCGCCATGCTGCGCGCGCGCCACAGCGCCTACTTCATCGCCATCACGCGCGACCGCGACGGCGGCCGAGTGACCGTGGACAAGCGCGGCCGGCCGGTTCTGGATTACCGCCTCTCGGCCTCGGACGGCCGGCATCTGCTGCGCGGCCTGCAAGAGTGCTTCCGCCTGCACGCCGCCGCCGGCGCCCGCGAGATCGGCGGCCCGCACTCCGGCCGCGAGCCTTACCGCGCTGGGCGGGAGGGCGACCTGGAGGCGTACCTGGCGCGGCTGGAACGCGCCGGCCTGGCGTCCAACCAGCTGACGCTTTTCTCGGCCCACCAGATGGGTTCGTGCCGGATGGGCGGGCGGCGCGCCGCGGCCGTGCTCACGCCGCAGGGCGAGAGCTGGGACGTGAGCAACCTGTTCGTCGCCGACGCCTCGGTCTTCCCCACCGCCTCCGGCGTCAACCCGATGATCACGATCATGGCCCTGGCGCACCGCACCGCGCAGGCGGTGAAGGCGCGCCTGTAACCGCGCGGCCGTCGAGCGCCGCCTCTCACGCTTCGGGAGTAACGCGCGTATGCCCTACCAGTTCATCCTCACCGAGACCCGCCGCAACGTCGGCCTGGTGCGCTTCAACCGGCCCAAGGAACTGAACGCCCTCAACAGCGGCCTGATGGAGGAGCTGCTGACGGCGCTGGAGGCCTTCGACGCCGACCCCGCCATCGGCGCGCTGGTGATCACCGGCGACGAACGCGCCTTCGCGGCCGGCGCCGACATCAAGGAGATGGCCGGCGCCACCGCCGTGGACATGCTCACGCGTGACAGCATCGGCCGCTGGGACCGGCTGCGCCGGCTCAAGAAGCCGCTGCTGGCGGCGGTCTCTGGCCACTGCCTGGGCGGCGGCAACGAGCTGGCGCTGACGTGCGACCTGATTGTGGCCTCTGAGACGGCGCGCTTCGGCCAGCCCGAGATCAACATCGGCGTGATCCCGGGCGCTGGCGGCACACAGCGGCTGACACGCGCGGTGGGCAAGGCGCTGGCCATGGAGATGGTGCTGAACGGCCGGCTGCTCACCGCCGACGAAGCCTACCGCTGCGGCCTGGTCAACCGGGTCGTGCCGGCGGAGGCCTGTCTGAGCGAAGCGCTGGCGCTGGCCCAGGCCATCGCCGAGCGGGCGCCGCTGGCCGTGCGCCTGGGCAAGGAGGCCGTCAACAACGCCTTTGAGACGCCGCTGACCGACGGCCTGGCCGACGAGCGCCGCGCGTTTTACCTGCTCTTCAGCACGGAGGACCAGAAGGAGGGCATGGCGGCCTTTGTGGAGAAACGCAAGCCGCAGTGGAAAGGACGCTGATGGCCGCGCGGATCGAGGCGTTGGCCTGCCCCGGCTGCGGCGCGCCCCTGCACCCGCAGGCCGGGCGAACCTTAACGGTCTGCCTGTATTGCGGCGCCACCGTGCGCGTCCAACTGCTGGACGAAGCGCCCGCCCAACTGGCCGTCGAGCGCCAGTTGGCGCCGGCCGACCTGGAGACCGTCCGCAAACAACTGGCGGCCGGCCGCTCGGACTCGGCCCAGGCGCTTTATCGGCAGCTGACCGGCGCCGACGAAGCTGAAGCGCTGGCCGCCATCGAGGATCTCGGCCGCCAGGCGGCGCTGACCGTCATCTTCCGGCAGCTGCTTAACCCGTTGGGCCTGCTGCTCGGGCTGGCCGGCCTGGCCGGCTTGGGGCTCGCGCTAGCGGGCTGGGGCAGCGGCTGGCTGCCCGGCTGGCTGGCCCTGCTCGTGGGCGGGGCGGCCGCCCTGCACCTGACGTTTATGGCCCGGCCGATGCTGACCACGCTGCGCTATCTGCCGGCGCCGATTGCGCCCGCCATGATCTTGAAGCTTGCGCCAATCGGGACGCTCAAGCAAGCCGGCGCCGATGTCTACACGTTTCGCGCCTTGCTGGAAGTGCAGCCGGAAACTGCGGCCGCCTTCCAGGCGGAAATCCCGCTGGCGGTGCGCGAGACCAGCCTGGCTAAGGCCCGCGCCGGCGCCACCGTGCGCGTCAAGTATTTCCCTGGCGACCCTGAGAGCGTGATCTTCTACGACCGGCCCGGCGCGTAGCCCCCTGGCCTGAGCAACAGTTTGGCCGTCTGGCCGGGTCAGCCTCGGGCTGCCGGCCAGACGGCCATTTCTTTTCCGGGTGAAAAAGCCCTCGCGGGCGCTGAGGCTTTCAGCCGCGCGGCTGTCCCTCGCCGGCGGCCGGGTCAGCGTCTGACGAGCGGCAGATATACCCAGGGCGCCAGGCAGGCGGGGTTGGCGTAGACGCTCACCGACGACAGGTGGTTGTCCACGCGCGTCGTGGCGTCAAACCAGTCGTTGGATAGGTCTGGGTCGCTCAACACGAAGCACACGCTGGGGCCGCTCAAGTTCGCGTCGCGGTAGACCCGCACCGACCAGCCTGCGCCGACCTTCAGCGACGAGGTCTGGTCCTCCCACTCCGCGCCGCAGTCGGTGACGTTGAAGTTGTTGACGACGTTCTCGATGCACGGCGCCGGGCCGGTGTAATCGCCGCCCTGGTAAAGCTCGACGGCCTGCGGCGTCGTGCCGTCCAGGTCGCGGATATCGGCCACCACGCCGTCCAGGACGTTGCTGTCGATGTTGATCGTCGTGGCGCCCCAGGTCTCGTTGTGGCCGCCGCTGTACTGGCGCAGCCGCTGCCGGTCCACCCACAAAGAGTTATCCAGACAGGCCAGGTTGAACAGGCTGACGGTCGGGCGGTACTGATAGGGCAGGATCCAGACCGCCGGCCAGACCACGTCCGGCACGGCCGGGTTGCTGACGAAGTCGCTCAGGTAGGAGCGGCAAGTGGAGCCGTAGACGCCGGCCAAGTTGCCGCGCGCGTGCAACTGCGCGGTCCAGCCCGCCATGAAAGACCGGGCGGACTCGCGGCAGGCGGTGTCCCCCTGCGGCGGGAAATAGGCCTCCAGGTCGTAGTACAACACGCTGCCGGTCTTGTCGGCGAAGGTCAGACCCAGCCGGGCGGCCGTCTCGACGGCGGCGTTGGCCTCGGCCACGCCCTGGTTATAGGCGACGGCCGGGTCCGCGCTCATGCGCGAGAGGAAGCCCGAACAGGACGCCTGCGGCCCCACCCAGGTAGGGATGAAGCGCCAGCCCTGCACCGCCAACTGGGCCAGGTAGTCGGCCGTCAGTGTGCCGCAGTTGGCGCGGCTGGAGCCGCCGATATACAGGTTCCAGACCCGGTACGGGCCGTTGGTGATCCAGTCCTGCATCTGCGCCAGGCTGGGCTGGGTGCAGCTGTCGAAGCCCTGGCCGGACATCGTCCGCGTGCGCGGCTGGAGCGCGGCCGATAAGCTGGCCGGCGCGTCGGCCGCCGGCGCAACCTCCGGCGGCGCGGCCGTGCGCGTCACCAGCCGTTCGGCGCCGCCGGGCAAAGCGAGCGCGGCCCAGGTGCGGCCGCCGTCCAGGCTGCGCCCCAGGCGCGCCTCGGTGAGGCAGTCCGCGCCCGGCACGCAGCGCCCGTGCGTCAACAGCGCCCACAAGATGTCGGGCGTCACCGCCGCCAGGTCTGTGATCGCGCCAGCCGGGTTGGCCGCGCCATTGTCCGCCGCGGCCCAGGTCTGCCCGCCATCGGCGGTGACCAGGAAGCCCAGGCGCTCGCCCTCGACAAAAGGCAGAGCGCCGTTGGTGGCCGTGGACAGGACCGGGGCCAGGAGCGGCCGCCGGCCGGCGAGTTGGCCGTCCAACGCGCTGGCGCGCCAGGTGCGGCCGCCATCGGCGGTGGTGTACAGCTCATCGCCGGCGACGCCGCCCACCAGCCAGCCGACCGTGGACGACGCGAAGCGCAAGTGACCGCTGACCGGCAGGCTCGACCGGGTCCAGGTGCGGCCGCCATCGCCGGTGCGGAAGAGAGTCGCCCGGCTGAAGCTGCGGCTGGTGGCGCGCTCCACCAGCAGCCAGCCGGTACGCGCGTCGATGAACTGCAGCGCCACGCGCTCGGCCAGGGCGTCCGGCTCGCCGGCCTGGAAGAGGCTCAGCGCCGCGCGCCGCCAGGTGCGCCCGCCGTCGGCGGTGCGCGCCAGCTCGAAGACGGGTTCGCCATCGGGAGCGGCCGCCAGCAGCGCCAGCCAGCCGGAGCCATCCTCTAGAAAGTGCGCGGCCGCGATCTGGGCCGGCGCCAGGTCCGGGGGCGTCCGGTCTTCCCAGGCCGCGCCGGCGGTCGTCGTCCAGTACAGGCGTCCCTCCAGGAGCAGCCATCCCGTCTCAGCGGAGGCCGCGCCCAGGGCGGTGGGCAGGCCGCTCGGTCCCGTATCCGCGGGCTGAGCGGCGACGGCGGGCGCGGCCAGGCCCGGCGTCGGGAGGCTCAGCGTCAGGGCCAGGAGGATTGACAAGCAGTCGCGCAGGGATGAGATCACGGGCGTCTTCATTAGGCGGCCATTCTGGCCGAGGGAGACCCCTCTGCCCAGAGGCGGCGGGCGCGGCCAGGTTAGAAATGCCGGCGGCCGGCGCCGTTAGGACGCCGGGTTGTTCGGCGGAGTTCCCGTTTCCGGGCCTGTGCTGAAGGCCATCGTGTACAGGTCGAAGTAGCGTCCGCGCCGCTCCAGCAGTTCGGCGTGCGCGCCGGCCTCGATGATGCGGCCGTGATCCATCACCACGATCTTGTCGGCCTTGGTGATGGTGGACAGGCGGTGGGCGATGACGAAGGCCGTGCGGCCCTTGAGCAGGCGCTCCAGCGCGGCCTGGATCAGGCGCTCGGTCTGGGTGTCCACGCTGGAGGTGGCCTCGTCCAGGATCAGGATGCGCGGATCGGCCAGCAGCGCGCGCGCAAAGGACACCAACTGCTTCTGGCCGCCCGAGAGGATGGCGCCGCCCTCGCCGACCTTGGCCGCGTAGCCGCCGTCGAGCTCGCGGATGAAGGCGTGCGCGCCCACGGCTTCGGCGGCGGCCTGGATCGCGTCCGGCGGGGCGTCCAGGCGGCCATAGGCGATGTTCTCGCCGACGGTGCCCGAGAACAGGAAGGGCTCCTGCAGCACCACGCCCATCTGCTGGCGCAGCGAGTCCTGCGTCACCGTGCGCACGTCGTGGCCGTCGATCAGCACCGCGCCCTCGGTCACATCATAGAAGCGTGAGAGCAGCTTCACCAGCGTGGACTTGCCGGCGCCGGTCTCGCCCACCAGCGCGATGGTCTGGCCGGGCTCCACGCGCAGGTTGATATCGCTCAAAATCGGCACGCCGGCCCGGTCATACTTAAAGCCGACGTCGCGAAACTCCACCGCGCCGTGGATGGGCGGCAGCGGACGCGCGTCCGGGGCGTCGGCGACGTCCACCGGCGTATCCAGGAGTTCGAAGACGCGCTCGCTGCTGACCATGGTGGCCTGGAAGGTGTTGTAGCGCTGCGAGAGGTCGCGGATCGGGTCGAAGAAGCGGTCGATGTACAAAGCAAAGGCCACCAGCGTGCCGGCCGTCAGGTCCGGGACGGGCAGGCCCAGCACCTGGCCGGCCGGGCCGGCCAGCACGGCGCGCCCGCCGACGTACAGCACCAGGGCCAGCGCCAGGCTGCCGATGAAGTCCACGGTCGGGAAGAAGATGGACGTGATCAGGGCGGCGTAGTTGGTGGCGGTGAGCAGGTTGCCGTTGACCTTCTCGGCGAAGATCTGGCGGTTGAGGTCCTCGCGGCTGAAAGACTGGACCACACGCACGCCGACGATGTTCTCGTTGAGCACGGCGTTCACCCAGCCCACGGCCGAGCGCACCTTGCGGTAGCTCTCCCGGGCACGGCGCCGGAAGATCTCGGTGGCCCCGGCCATGAGCGGCAGCACCAGGAAGCTGAGCAGCGAGAGCTGCCAGTTGAGCGCGAACATGGCCAGCGTGATGCCGAACAGGTCTAAAAAATCGCGCGCCACGGCGATGATGGCCCAGACGATGAACTCGCGGATGGTGGAGACGTCGTTGACCAGACGCGAGACCAGGCGCCCGACGGCGTAGCGGCTGTAGAAGCCGAGCGACAGCGCCTGCAGGTGCGCGAACAGGCGCTGGCGCAGGTCGTAGATGATGCTCTGGCCGGTGGTCGACATCAGCCGGATGCGCAGGAAGGTGCCGACCCAGAAGGCGCCGGCGGCCAGCCCGTACAGGCCCACGGCCTGGCCCAGCCGGGCCGCGTCGCCGCGGGCGATGCCCTCGTCCAGGGCGATCTTGATCAGGTACGGCCCGGCCACGTAACCGGTCATGGCCACCGTCATGCACAGCAAGGCGGCCAGGATGCGCCAGCGGTACGGCGCGATGTAGGTCCACAGCCGGCGCGCGATCTGCGGGTCATAGGCCTTCCCCAGGATGTCGTCGTCGGCGTTGGGGTTGGCGGGCGGCTGGGCTTTGGGGGCGGTCTGTGCTTTAGCGGCCATCGGCGGTTCGGCCACAGAGACACCGAGACGCCGAGCGCCTCGAGCCTCCGTGGAATCTCCGTGTCTCCGTGTCTCGGTGGTGCATTTACTTCAGCGCGCTCGGCCGGAGCGGCTGGGTGGCGGGCTGGACGTGCGTATCCGGGCGCTCGGCCTTGGGCTGGCGGTCGCCCGCCGCTGGCGCCCCCGGTTCGGGCGGTTCATCCAGGAACAGCATCTCTCGCTGGAACTGCTCCTGGTCCTTGAGCTGCAGGTTGTAGATCTCCTGGTACAGACCGGGCGCGGCCACCAGCTCGGCGTGCCGGCCGCGCTGCACGATCCGGCCGCCGTCCAGCACCAGGATCAGGTCGGCGCGCTTCACCGTGGACAGGCGCTGGGCGATGACGAAGGTGGTGCGGCCGCGCATGAGCGTGTCCAGGGCCTGCTGGATCAGGTACTCGGTGCGCGTGTCCACGCTGGAGGTGGCGTCGTCCAGGATCAGCAGGCGCGGGTCCATCAGCAGCGCCCGGGCGATGGCCACGCGCTGGCGTTGGCCGCCGGAAAGCGTGACGCCGCGCTCGCCGACCACCGTGGCGTAGCCGTCCGGGAGGCCCAGGATGAAGTCGTGGGCGCGGGCCGCCTGGGCCGCCGCCACGATCTCAGCCTCGGAGGCGTCCGGCCGGCCATAGGCGATGTTCTCGCGCAGGGTGGCCGAAAACAACAGCGAGCTCTGCAGCACCAGGCCGATCTGCGACCGCAAGGACTTGAGCTCGACGCCGCGGATGTCGTGGCCGTCGATGAGCACGTGCCCGGCGGTGGGGTCGTAGAAGCGCGGCAGCAGGTTGATCAGGCTGGTCTTGCCGCTGCCGGTGGGGCCGATCAGGGCGATCACCTGGTTGGGCTCGGCGCTGAAACTCACGGCGTGGAGGGCGCGCTTCTCGCCGCGATAGGCGAACGAGACCTCTGCAAACTGCACGTGGCCGCGCACCGGCGGCAGCGCCGGCGCGCCCGGCGCCACCGTGATCTCCTCGGGCACGTCCAGGATCTCATACAGCCGCTGCCCGCCGGCGATGGCCTCGCCGGCCGCGCCGATGGCGAAGCCCAACTGCTGGGTGGGCGCGGCCAGCAGCAGCAGGTACGCGTTGAAGGCCACCACCTCGCCCAGCGTCATCGCGCCGGCGATGACCAGGTTGCCGCCCAGCCACAGCACCAGCGTGGTGGCGATCATCACCAAGACCGTCATCGTCGGCAGGTAGGTGCCCCAGGTGCGCACGATGGTGATGCGCGCGGCATACAGCTCGCGGTTGGCCACGTCGAACTTGGCCACCTCGTGCGCGCCGCGCGCGAAGGCCTTCACCACCTGCACGCCGCTGGCGTACTCCTGCACGGCCGAGGAAACCGCGCCCAGGGCCTGGTCTACGCGCAGGAACATCGGCTCGACGATGCGGCCCAGCCGCAGCGAGATCAGCACCAGCACCACCAGCGGCGCGGCGCTGATCAGGGCCAGCGTCGGGCTGGCGCGCACCAGCAGGACGACCACGCCGCCCAGCAGCAGGATCAGGTTGAGCAGGTCCAGGCCGCCTTGCCCGAGGAAACGCGACAGGGCGCTGACGTCCTCGGTGCAGCGGCTCATCAGCTGGCCGGTCGGCATCTGGTCGTGGAAGCCGAAGTGCAGGCGCTGGATCTTGTTGTACAGGGCGTTGCGCAGGTCATAGCCGGCTTGGTTCACCAGCCACTCGCCCAGGTAGCGCCGGAAGAACGCAAAGACCGCGCGCAGCAGGCCGATGGCGACGATCAGCCCGGCCGCCTGGGCCATCACCGTCACGCTCTGCGTGCGCAGGCCGTCGTCGATGACGTACTGGATGATGCTGGGCGTGATCAGGCTCGTGGCGGTGACGCCGAGCAGGCAGACCACCAGGGCGAGGACGTGCCTCAGGTAGCGGCGCTGGGATTTGAGGAAGCGTAACAGGATCGCCATAGAGGGGCTCCCGAGGGGAACTGCCATTGTACCGCAAGGGTGGACCCGCCGCCCGGAGCTATGAGTCAGGGACGCTCAGCGGCTGAATAAGTTGGACCAAACCAGGCTCGGCCATTTACGCCGGCGGGGAAGGCGGGGAGGCCGGCTCGAGGCACGCGGCCGGCCTCACAGGCGCGGCCGGCTGAACTCCACCAGCGAGACCAGGAGCGCGGCTAGGGCCAGACCCAGACCCAGCGCCAGCACCGGCCAGAGGCGCCCCAGGTCCAGGGCGTAGATCAACGCCAGCGTCTCAAAGCGCAGGCGGGCCGCGTAGACATCGGCTGTCGGCGGCAGCAGGCGCCAGAACCAGACGGCCACCCCGGACGCGGCGAGCACGAACAGGCTCAGGGCGTAATCCAGCCACTCCAGCCGAAAACGGGGGCGCGCGGTCTGGGTCAGCCCGTGGATGCGCGCCAAAACCGCTGGCGCCAAGGCCGCCGGCGGCTGGGCCAGCGGCTGCCCGCGCAGGGCGGCCTCGATCTGGGCCTGAGCCATCCGTTCGCGGTCAGCGGTCATCTGCCTCACCCTCCTCGTACGCGCGCAGCGCCTCGCGCAGACGCGCCCGCGCGCGAAACAGGCCCGTCTTCACCGTGCCGAGCGGCAGGCTGGTGATGCCCGCAATCTCGTCGTAGGCCAGCCCTTGCTGGAAACGGAGCGAGATCAACAGTTGATAGCCCGCCGGCAGGCGCTCGATCGCGTCTTGCAGCCAGGCCCGGCGCTCCTGGTCTTCCACCCCGGCGGCCGCCTCCGCGCCGGCCGGCGACTCGTCCGGGATCTCGCCGATCTGCTCCTCCCCCAGGGCGTTCAGGTCGCGGCGCAGGCCCGGCAGGCGGTTGTAGCACAGGTTGGTCACGATGCGGTACAGCCAGGTCCCAAAGCGGGCCTGCCCGCGAAAGTGGGGCAGCGCCAGCCAGGCCCGGACAAAGGCCTCCTGGGCCACGTCCTCGGCTTCCTGCGGGTGGCCGAGCACGCGCAGGGCCAGGTGATACACGAAGCGTTGATGCTCCAGCACCAGCCGGCCAAACGCTTCCGCATCACCCGCTTGCGCGCGCTGGATCCAGACACGCTCATCCGCCTCCGCCACACAGCCTTCCTTATCCGGTTAGACCGGCCCGGCCCGGAAAAGTTTCACTGAGGTACTCCGCGCCGCCGGCCCAGGTTCAGCCGCGCCGGAGGTGAAACTTTCCGGCCGGCCGCCGGTCAAACTGAGCAAGACGGGACAGACAACCAGGAGGCAACGAGATGCGATATCGACGCGGGCTCATCTTCGGCTTGAGCGCGGCCCTGCTCGGGGTCTGCGGGCTGATGGTCGGCGCGGTGGCCCTCAGCCTGGCGCAGTTCACGCGCGATGGCGTGCGCTTCCAGGCCTTCTCCTTTGACCGCGTCTCGGCGGAGGTCACCGAGGAGCGGCGCTTCACGCTGGGCGAGCCGGGCCAATTGGTGGTGGACAACGAGGGCGGCGCGGTGACCGTGCTCGCCGCCGACACCGACGAGATTGTCGTTTCGATGCACAAGACGGCCTGGGCCGCCAACGCGGCCGCGGCGCAGGCCGACCTGGACGCGCTGCAGGTGAGCTTCGACCAGCAGGGCGACCGCCTGACGATCCGCTACCAGCAGCCCAACCAGGTCGTCGTCGTCGGCTCGACGCGCTCGGACACGGTCGCTCTCACGCTGACCGTGCCCCGCCAGATGGCCGTCGATCTGCGCTCCAACTTCGGCGATGTCCGTCTGGAAGGCGTGACCGGCACGGCCATATTGAAAACCGACTTCGGCCAGATCACGGTGGCGGACACCGCCGGCGCGCTGACGGCGCAGACGAACAGCGGCGCGGTCACGGCCCGCCGCGTGCAGGCGGGCGAAGGCGCCATTGAGCTGCGTTCTGATTTTGGCGCCGTCACGCTGGAGGACGCCGCCGCGGGCAGCCTCGGCCTGCACACGTCCAGCGGCAAGGTGACGGCCACTCAGGTGACGGTGCCGGGCCAGGTCAGCGCCGACACCGATTTCGGCGCCATCACGCTGAGCGCGGTCAGCGGCGCCGGCTATGATCTGCGGACCAACAGCGGCGACATCACCGTGACCGGCGCGGCCGGCCCGCTGCTGGCGCACACGGACTTCGGCGACATCGCCATCACGGACGCGCTGTCCGTGACGCTCGACCTGAAGACCAACAGCGGCCAGATCGACTTCGCCGGCTCGCTCGGCCAGGGGCCGCACACGGTGAAGACCGACTTCGGCGCCGTGACGCTGGCGCTGCCCGTGGACAGCGCGCTGACGGTGGAGCTGGGCACCGACTTCGGCCAGATCACGACGGCCTTCCCAATCCTGGTCACCGGCGAGCTCAGCCGCCAGAGCGCCACGCGCTTCGAAGGCCCGCTCAACGGCGGCGGCGAACAACTCACCGTCCACACCAACAACGGCAACATCACCCTGGAGGTTCTCAAATGAGCGGCGACTTGATCCCGTGCCTGGGTTTTCTGGGCTTCTTCCTGATGCTGTTCACTTTCATCGCCTTCAACCGCTACCTGGCCTACCGCGAGACGATCGCGCTGGCCGAGAAAGGCCTGGTGCGCCCGGAGCGGCTGCGCGGCGACGGCAAAGGCGCGCTGCGCTGGGGCATCCTCAGCACCGCATTGGGGTTGGCGCTGTGCGCGGGCTGGGTGATCGCGTTCCTGACCATCGGGCGCGCCGAAGACGGCTTCGCGCTCTTCGCCCTGATCGGCCTGTTCCCGACCTTCTTCGGCCTGGCCCTGATCCTGATCTATGTGCTGACGCGCGAGGACAAAAAGCCGGAGTCCAAGAGCGAAGCGGCCGCGCCCGCCGATCCGCCCAAGGCGGAGTGAACGCGATGAGGCGTGGGCTGGTCGGAGCGCTCGGCGCGGGTCTGGGACTGGCGGCGCTGCTGGCGCTCTCGGTCTATCTTCAGCTCGACAGCGCGGCGGCCACCGGCCCGTATGCGGTGGGCCGGACCACGCGGCGCTGGATGGACCCGGCCCGCCCGGAGCCGCTGACCGAGGCCCCCGGCGACTTTCGGGAGGTCATTGCCGAGATCTGGTATCCGGCTGAAGCGGGCACCGGTCTCCCGGCCCCGTACTTTCCGGACCTGGAGCGGCTGGCCTCAGACCTGGCGGCCAGCGGTGAGGTAAGCGCGCTGGAGGTCTTTGGCCTGCGCTACGTCCGATCCAACAGCCGGCTGGAGGCACGCGTCGCCGGCCAGGGCCGCTGGCCGGTGGTGCTGCTCTCGCCCGGCAACGGCACCAATGTCGAGTTTTACGCCGGCCTGGCTGACGACCTCGCCAGCCACGGCTACGTCGTCGTGGGGCTCAATCACCCTTATGACGTCGCCGCGGTCGCCCGTGCAGATGGCCAGATTGCGCAATTCGTGCCCGGGCCGCTGACTTTCGCCGAGCGTGAGCCGTGGGTGGCGGAACGGGTGGCGGTGCGGGTGGCGGACGCGCTCTTCGTCCTGGAGCGATTGGAAGCGCTCGACACGGCGGCCGACAACCTGGCCAGCCGCCTGGACCTCGACCACAGCGCGATCATG
This sequence comes from uncultured Anaerolineales bacterium, assembly GCA_937952305.1. Classification (GTDB taxonomy): domain Bacteria; phylum Chloroflexota; class Anaerolineae; order Anaerolineales; family UBA6663; genus SpSt-583. The sequence goes on from CALFZO010000179.1 coordinate 25,132, forward strand.
GGGCACTCGCTGGGCGGCCTCACAGCGGCGCAGGCCTGCCACGCCGAGCCGCGGCTGCGGGCCTGCCTGAACCTGGATGGCCTCCAGCGCGGCGGGCCGTTCTCCGTGCACCCGGGCGCGCCGCCTCCGGACCAGGCCTTCATGTTCATCACCAAGGAGACGGCCCTGCCCGCGGCGCTCCGGTCCCAGTTCGAGGCGGTCCGCGCCGGCAGTTATCGGGTGGTCCTCACCGGCGCCCACCACGACAGCTTCACGGACGGCCCGCTCTTGACGCCCGCGCTTCTGCCGGTTGCCGGCGAACCCGAGCGCCTGCTGGCCCTCACCCGGACATACTGCCTGGCCTTCCTCGACCAGACTCTGAAGGGCCAACCCAGCGCTCTCCTGGCCGGGCCGCGCGTGACGGCCGAGGCAGCGCTGGAGGTCTTCCCGGCCAACTGAGCCTCACACCTTCAAGGTCAGCCAGCGCCCGCTCTCAAATCGCCGCCAGAACATGAACGCCCGGAAGCCGAAGTCGATACCGACGGCCAGCCAGGCGCCGAAGATCCCCAGGCCCAACGCCAGGCCCAGCCCGTAGGCGGCCACCAGGCGCAGGCCCCAGATGGAGGCGACCGTGATCAACATGGTCGTGCGTGTATCGCCGGCGCCGCGCAAAGCGCCTGAGAAGACGAAGGACGCCGCCAGCAGCGGCTGCTCCAATGCCGCCGTGCGGATGACGATGGCGCCGGCCGCCAGCACCGCCGGATCGGTGGTGAAGAAGCCCAGGATCGGGCGCTCGAACAAGAACAGAAACGCGCCCATCGCCGACATCACGGCCAGGGCCATCCAGAAGGCCACGTAGGTAGATTGCCGGGCGCGTTCGGGATCGCGCGCGCCGAGCGCCTGGCCCACCAGCGTGGTGGCCGCCACGCTGAACCCCCAGCCGGGCAGGAACGACAGCGCCGTGATGCGCAGGCCGATGCTGTGGGCGGCGTAGGCGGCGGTGCCGAACTGGGTGATGATGCCGGCCAGGTTCAGCAAGGCCACCTGCAGCAACACCTGCTCGGCGCCGGCCGGCAGGCCGATGTTGAGCAGGCGGCCCAGCCGGGCCCGGTCCGGCCGCGGCACCCGCCACCCCAGGCGCAGCGCGCCGCGTCCGCGCAGCAACATCCCCAGCACCAGCAGGCCGCCGACGATCTGGCCGCTGGCCGCGCCCAGCCCCGTGCCCACCACGCCCAGGTTGGGCAGGCCGAACAGGCCGCGCGTCAGCGTCCAGGCCACGGCCACGTTGACCACGTTGACGACGAGCATCACGCCCAGCGGCGCGCGCGTGTCCCCGGCGCCGCGCAGGACGGCGTTGCCCACCAGCAGCACGCCGATGAAGGCGAAGGACGGCGCCACCGTGCGCAGCCAGGCTGTGCCGGCGGTGACCACATCCGGGGCGGCGCCCAGCCAGCGCAGCATGGGCTCGGCCAGGAACCAGCCGGCCGCGGCCGCAGCCAGGCCGAGCGTGCCGGCTAACAGGACTGACTGCCAGGCCAGGCGAATGGCCTCTTCCGGCTCCTGCGCGCCGCTGTGGCGCGCCACCAGAGCCGTGGCGCCCACGCCGACCGCGCCGAACAGGGCCGCCACCAGGTTGAGCACTTGCCCGCCCAGGCCCACGCCGGCCAGCGCCGCCGCGCCCAGGTGGCCGACGATGTAGGCGTCCACCAGGCCGATCAGCGTCACCAACGTCTGCTCGGCCACCGACGGCCACGCCAGCGCCAGGACCCGGCCGGTCACCGAGGTCTGGCTCTCGCGCCCAAACAGGTCACGCGCCCCCGCCCTCAGCCGATAGGGCAGAAAGTGCAGCAGCGACTGTGGGAACGCTGTCAGCGACAGACCGGCCTGGCGGGTATGCAGGTGTGGATCGTCGGTCGGCTCGGCCGGCGCAGCGGCGGCGGGGGTTGGGTCATCCACAGGAGAGGCCATCAGTTTGCCTCGCAGAGGCGCGGCGGGCGCCTATCCAAGTTCACCGGGAAAGCGGCTGACCAAGCGCTAGCGGCCGTCTCCGTTGGCCGAGAGGTGCAACAGCGCCAGGCCCCAGGCGGCCGGACAAGCCAGGCCCGGCATCTGGCCGCTGGTCAGCAGATCCAGGATGGCGGCCCGCGGCACGGTGTGCACGGTCAGGGCCTCGGTGGCGTCCAGGTGCTGCTCGGCCACACGCGTCAGGCCGCGGGCCAGGAAGAGGTGCGCGGCGGCGGTGCCGCGGTTGGTGTCCAGGTGATAGGCGCCCAGCGCCGTCCACGCCTCAGCCGCGTAGCCGGTCTCCTCGCGCAGTTCGCGCTGAGCGCAGGCCAGCGGGTCCTCGTCCGGCGTCTCCAGATAACCCGCCGGGAAGTCGTACACGGCCTGGCCCAGGCCATGCTTGTACTGGCGCACCAGCAGCACCTGTTCGGCGCCGGTCAGCGCCACCACCATGCTGTAGCTGCGCGCCGGTGTGAGCACATAGTCCGGGATGACGACGCCGTTGGGCAGGCGCACCCGCTGGCGGATCACGGTCAGCCACGGCGAAAAATCGGCGACGGTTTCAGAGGCCAGGACTTGCCAGGGTTGCGCTTCAGACATGGGTTTCCGGCGGGCCGGCAGCGGTCAGTAGGGCGATGGGACGGTGAAGGGGACGGTGCGCTGATCCACGATCTGCCGCTCATCCAGCTGGTCGTCGCTGGCCAGGTAGAACAGGGCCAGGTGCAAGACGTGCTCGCCGCGCGGCTCCGGGCCGCGCAGATGCAGCGTGAAATCAAAGTCCTGCTCCATGGCCTCGATCAGGCTCAGCGCGCCGACCACGTGGCCGTCGGCGTTGGTGACCCAGGCGTCCACGTTGGGCCGATCCACGAAGGGCGGGAACTTGAACTGCAGCTTGACGCGCCGGCCGTCGGCGTAGGGCTGCACGGAGACCGCTTCGAAGCGCATGTCCGCGCGCGCCACCGGTGTCGGCACGTCTTCGGGATCGTCGTAAAGGGGCAGGTCCGTCATGCCGACGATTATACGCTACGGCTGGACGTCGATCTCGAACAGGGCCGTGAGCGTATTCTGATACGTCCATTCGGCCAGCACCTGCAGGCGATAGCGGCCGGCGGCCACCGGCGCATACGCGGTGCGGTCAGACGTCGGCGTGAGGGCGGCGGCATTGTGGGGGACGCCGTTGCCGTCCAGCTCGGCCACCCACAGCGCGGCCGGCCAGGCGGCGCCGGTGATGACGATCTCGACTTCGTCGCCGGCCGGGACGCTGAGCGGCGGGCTGGCGCTGCCCGCCGCGCCGCCGCTCTGGGAGGCGTTAGCGCTGCGCCAGGTGTACGTCAACTCCACCGGCAGCGCCTGGCTGCCGGCATATTCCAGGGTGATTGTCGGGAGGACCGGCGTGGGCGCCGGTCCGGGCTGAGCGGGGCGGACCAGCGGGATGGGCAGCGGGCCGAAAACCACGCACCCAGACAGCGCCGCCGCCATGGCGGCCGCCAGCCACACCCGGACGATGACGCGGACCATGCTGGCATTATAATTCCCCCTGTCTGGTCTGGATTAGCCTCTCACCCTGGAGCCCTATGTCTTCCACAGATCACCTTGAGACCCTGGCCATCCATGCCGGTCAGGAACCGGACCCCTCCACCGGCGCCGTCATGACGCCCATCTATCAGACTTCCACCTACGTGCAGCCGGGCGTCGGCGAGCACAAGGGCTACGAGTATGCGCGCACCGGCAACCCCACGCGCACGGCGCTGGAAGCGTGCCTGGCGGCGCTGGAGGGCGCCCCGCACGGCCTGGCCTTCGCCTCGGGGATGGCCGCCATCGACACGGTCCTCAAGCTGCTCGACCCCGGCGACCATGTGTTGGCCAGCAACGACGTCTACGGCGGCACCTTCCGCCTGTTCGACAAGCAGTACAAGAAGTACGGCATCGACTTCGCCTATGCCGAACTGACCGACCTGGACGCGGTGGCCGCCAGCCTGCGCCCGAATACGCGCTGCGTCTGGATCGAGACGCCCACCAACCCGCGCCTGAAAGTGGCCGACATCGCCGCCCTCGCGGCGCTGGCCCACCGCCACAACCCGGCCATCCGCGTGGTGGTGGACAACACCTTCGCCACGCCCTACCTGCAGCGGCCGCTGGAACTGGGCGCGGACGTCGTCGTGCACTCCACCACCAAATACCTGGGCGGCCACTCAGACGTCGTCGGCGGCGCCGTGCTGACCAACGACACCGCCTGGTACGAGCGCCTCAAGTTCCTGCAGAACGCGGCCGGGGCGGTGCCGGGGCCGCTCGATTGCTTCCTGGTGCTGCGCGGCGTGAAGACCCTGGCCGTGCGCATGGACCGGCACGGCGAGAACGCGCTGGCGGTGGCCCAGTTCCTGGCCGACCACCCCCAGGTCGCGGACGTGATCTACCCCGGTCTGGAGACGCACCCCCAGCACGCGGTGGCCGGGCGCCAGATGCGCAACTTCGGCGGCATGGTCTCGTTCACGCTCAAGGGCGGCGCGGCCCAGGCGCTGGCGCTCCTGAAGCAGACGCGGCTGTTCGCGCTGGCGGAGTCGCTGGGCGGCGTGGAGAGTCTCATCGAGCTGCCGGCCGCGATGACGCACGGCTCCACACAGGGCTCACCGTTGGAGGTGGGGCCGGAGCTGATCCGCGTCTCCGTGGGCCTGGAGCACAAGGCCGATCTGATCGCCGACCTGGCCCAGGCGCTGGCCGCTCTGTGATGCGCGCCGGCCTGGACGGAACGCCGGCCTCGCCAGGAGCGCGTGAGCCGGCCGTTGCCCACGCCCGAGCGCGCCACCTCCCCAAATTGCCTCTTGACTCTCACGCAGCGTGAGGGTTTATCCTCACGGCCATGTTGAGGGTCAGCCGATGCACACTGTCAAGCAACTCTCTACCCTGGCCGGCGTCAGCGTGCGCACACTGCACTACTACGACGAGATCGGCCTGTTGAAACCATCGGCGGTGGGCCAGAACGGCTACCGCTATTACGACGACCAGGCCCTCTTCCGGCTGCAGCAGATCCTGTTTTACCGCGAACTGGACCTGGACCTGCCGCAGATCAAGGCAATCCTGGACGGCCGCGACTTCGACCTGGTGACCGCGCTGCAGAAACACCGCCAGGCGCTGCAGGCCAGGATCGAGCGCTTACAGACCCTGGTGCAGACCGTGGACACTACCATCCTGCACCTGGTGGGCGAGGCACCGATGAGCAAGAAGAAGATCTTCCAGGGGTTCAGCGAGGCGAAACAGAAGGAGTACGAGCAGGAGGCCATGCGGCAGTGGGGCGAAGCCGATGTGAAGGAGTCCATTCAGCTCTGGAACAGCTACTCCAAGGAGCGCCAGGCCGAGATCATGGAGGAGGGGAGCCAGATCTATCAGGACCTGGTGGCCGCCATGGGGCACGGGCCGCGCAGCCCGGAGGTCCAGGCCCTGCTGGTGCGCTGGCACCAGCACCTGCGCTACTTCTACGAGCCGACGCTGGAGGTGCTGAGCGGCCTCGGGAACGCCTACAACGAGCACCCCGATTTCAACGCGACCTTCACGGCCATCCACCCGGACCTGCCGCCCTTCCTGCAGCAGGCCATCGCGCACTACGTGGATGTGCTGGAGACCGAATGGCTGGAGCGCGAACTGGGCCTCCTGAAAGAGTGACCGGGCCCGCCGCGCGGTGAGGTGAACGATGGACAACGACAACGGCCCCCTCCCCGGCGGCCAACCCGCCGAGGCCGAGCCGCGCGCCCGGCCCGTCTTGCCGGGCCGCCTGGTGCCGCCGGGCGGCGCGCGTTCCCTGGAGAACGAGGCCGACGGCCTGGCCCGGCGCCTGGCGCTGTTTGCGGTGGAGACGCCGCGCCGCCGGCTGGCAGACCTGATCGTGCCGGAGACTACGCGCCGCGAGATCGCGGCCCTGCTGACCAAGGTCCGGCACCATCGGCTCCTGTACGACGAGTTCGGTCTGAGCGAGGTGGACCCCTACGGCGGGCGCACGGCCATCAACCTGTACGGGCCGCCGGGCACAGGCAAGAGCTTCGCGGCCGAGGCCATCGCCCAGGCGCTGGGGATGGGCCTCATCCGCGCCAACTACGCCGAAATCGAGTCCAAGTACGTGGGCGAGACGGCCAAGAACATCCAGGCCGCCTTCCAGAAGGCGCGCGAGACGCAGGCGCTGCTGTTCTTCGATGAGGCCGATTCGATCCTGGGCCGGCGCCTGACCAACATCACCCAGAGCACCGACCACGCCGTCAACGTCAGCCGCTCGGTGATGCTGCTGGAGCTGGACCGTTTCAGCGGGGTGACGGTCTTCGCCACCAACCTGGCCTCCAACTACGACACCGCCTTCGTCCGGCGTATCCTCGGGCACATCGAAATGCCGCTGCCGGATGCGGCGGCGCGGGCCCAGCTGTGGCGCGCGCACATCCCCAGCCGCCTGCCCGTGCAGTTGGACGCGGCCGCCTGGGAACGCCTGGTGACGGAGACCGACAGCCTGGCCGGCGGCGACATCCTGAACTGCGTGATCGCGGCCGCCGCCGCGGCCGTGGAACGCGACGGGCCGGCCTGCCGGGTAACGCTGGACGACTTCCTGGCCGCGATCGCGGCCAGCCGGCGCGCCCGGCGCGCGATCGGGACGCCGTCCCAGGCAGGGGCGGCCGCCCGCTGAGCGGTCTCCGCGCGAAAAATAAAACGGCCGGGCGAGTTTGCCCGGCCGTGGCGTTTAACCCGCTGGCTCAGTCCAGGTACGTGTACGCGCCCAACGTCAGAAACTCGGAGAACGTGTCCGGCGTCACCAACTGGTCGAACAGCTGGCGCGCCTGCTCATACTTGCCCTTGGCGAAGACCTCCGGCCCCACCAACGCCTTGATCTTCTCCATCTCTTCCGGCAGCAGCTGGCGGTACAGGTCCAGCGTGATCGGCCGGCCGTCGTCCAACCGGGCGTGCGGGTGGTGCGTCCACTGCCACACCTGGGCGCGCGAGATCTCGGCCGTGGCGGCGTCCTCCATCAGATTGTAGAGGGCGGCCGCGCCCGTGCCGCGCAGCCAGCTCTCGATGTACAGCACGCCGACGTTGATGTTCAGGCGCAGGCCGGCCTCGCTGATCTTGCCGCCGGGCACGCTGAAATCGCGCAGCTGCTCAGCGGTGACGTGCACGTCCTCGCGCAGGCGCTCCTTCTGGTGCGGCTTGTCGCCCAGCTTGCCGTCGAAGACCGCCTTGGCCGTGGGCACCAGGTCCGGGTGCGCCACCCAGGTCCCGTCGAAGCCGTCGTTGGATTCGCGCAGCTTGTCTTCGCGCACCTTGGTGATGGCCACCTCGTTGACGGCCGGGTCCTTGCGGCTGGGGATGAAGGCCGCCATGCCGCCGATGGCGTGCGCGCCGCGCCGGTGGCAGGTGCGCACCAGCAGTTCGGTATAAGCGCGCATGAACGGCACCGTCATCGTGATCTGGGCGCGGTCCGGGAAGACCACGTCTGGGTGCCGGCTGAACTTCTTGATGCAGCTGAAGATGTAATCCCAGCGGCCGGCGTTCAGCCCGGCGATGTGGTCGCGCAGTTCATACAGGATCTCGTCCATCTCATACGCGGCCAGGACAGTCTCGATGAGGACCGTGACCTTGATTGTCTGGCGCGGCAGGCCGAGTTCAGCCTGGGCCAGGTTGAAGACGTCGTTCCACAGCCGGGCCTCCAGGTGGCTCTCCAGCTTGGGCAGGTAGAAGTACGGGCCGCTGCCGCGCTCCAACAGCCGGCGCGCGTTGCGGAAGAAATACAGGCCGAAGTCGAACAGCGATCCGGACATGGGCTGGCCGTCCACCAGCACGTGCTTTTCGTTCAGGTGCCAGCCGCGCGGGCGGACGAGCAAAACGGCCACCTGGTCGTTGAGCTTATAAGTCTTCTCGGGCGTGGCCAGCGTGAGCGTGCGCTCGATGGCCGCGGTCACGTTGAGCTGCCCTTGGAGCATGTTCGCCCAGGTAGGCGAGTTGGCGTCCTCAAAGTCGGCCATGAAGACGTCCGCGCCGGAGTTCAGGGCGTTGATCAACATCTTGCGGTCGGTCGGGCCCGTGATCTCCACATGCCGGCGCTGCAGGTCGGCCGGGATCGGCGCCACCTGCCAGTCGCCGGCGCGCACCGTCTGCGTCTCCGGCAGAAAGACCGGCATCTGGCCGGCGTCAATAGCGGCCTGGCGCTCAGCGCGCCGGGCCAGCAGCTCCAGGCGGCGGGCGTTGAAGGCGCGCTGCAGCTTGACGATGAAGGCCAGGGCCTCCGGGGACAGGACTTCCGCGGTCTCCGGGGTGAGGGCGGCCCGGATCTCGACACCGGGCGGTGGCTGAATGGGGGACATAGGCGAGGTCCTTTGTTGAAAAGTGAACGGCGCCGCGTTGGGCCGTCCGGAAGGCGAGGCAGGCGGACAGGACTCAGTATAGCATGCGGCGGCGCCGCGTTGACGGGCCGCGCGTTCGCGGCGATACTCTTCTCGGCTGCCGCGCGCCGGGCGCGGCGCACACCGCCGGGAAAGCTGGCCGCATGCCCGCCACCCATCCGCGCCTCCTCATCGCCGACGACGACGCCTCGGTGCGCCGCCTGATCGAACTGGTCCTGCGCCGGGAAGGCTACCATCTGACGATGGTGTCCAACGGCCTGCGCGCGCTGGAACACCTGCAGGCCCAGACGACCGACCTGGTGGTCTGCGACCTGCACATGCCCGAGCTGGACGGCTTTCAACTGCTCTCGGCGCTCAAGGCCGTGCCCAGCCTGGCCCCCATCCCCGTCATCGTCGTCACCGCCGCCGGACAGCCCAAGGACGTGGAGCGGGCCCTGCAACTGGGGGCCGCCGCCTGCGTGTACAAACCCTTCGCGCAGACGCAGTTCCAGGCCCTGATCCGGGAGGCGCTGGCTTCGCCCCGATGAGCACCGCCGATCTCATCGACTACACCCTGTCCAGCTGGCAGGCCCTGACCGGCACGCACCTGGCGTACACGCCGCCCACGGACCTGCCGCCGGAGTCGTCCTGGCGCGTGGCCCTCGAGCACGACGGCGAGCCGCTCGGCTGGCTGAGCCTGGATCGGCCCCCGGCGCTGTTCACCGAGGACCAGGCCGTCACCGGGCTGGCGCTGGCCGGGCGCCTGCTCGGCACCGCCCTGGGCGAGCGCCACATCGCCGCCGGCCTGGCCGACGAAGTGCTGGCCGCCTGGAACCAGCTCACCTTCCTGTACGAGATCCTTAAGGTCAACGCCGTCAAGGCCTCGCGCGCCGAGATCGCGGCCACGCTGAGCCAGCTGGCGCGCGGCGTCTTCCGCTGCGAGAACGCCTTCGTCGCCTGGCGTGAGGCGCAGCGCCTGGATTACCGCGCCGCCGAGCCGCTGGCCGGCGAGAAGGTCGAGGCCTATTTCGAGCTGCTGGAGCACAGCGCGGTGGTGGTGATCAACGACAGCGCGCCGAGCTTCCTGGGCGCGCGCGTCCCGCTGACGGCGGCCGGCGAGGCCATCCTGGGCATGATCGGGGCCGAGTCGGGCGGGTTCAAGGCCCGCGACCGGCAGCTGGCCGACAGCCTGTCTGAGCAGTTGGGGACCGTGCTGGACAATCTGGCCCTGCAGCAGCAGCTGGCCGCTAACCTGCGCCTGCAGCACGAGCTGGAGATCGCGGCCCAGATCCAGGCCGCCCTGCTCCCGCGCCGCCTGCCGCAGCCGCCCGGCTACGAGCTGGCCGGCATGGTGGTGGCGGCCTCGCGCGTCGGCGGCGATTTCTACGATGTCGTCGAGCTGGCGCCGCAGCGCCTGGCGGTGCTCACCGGGGACGTGGCCGGCAAGGGCATCCCGGCCGCGATGCTGACCACGCTCATCCGGGCCGAACTGCGCGGGCAGGCCCTGGCCGGCGTCACGCCGGGCGAGGCGGTGGCGCGCGCCAACACCGCGCTGGAGCCGGACCTCAACCGGCTGGAGACTTTCGCCACGGCGCTGGTGGCGCACCTGGACGCCGCGGCCCACACGCTGCGCTTTGCCAGCGCCGGGCACACGGCCTCGCTTTACTGGCCGGCCGCCACGGGCCAGCCGGTGGAGCTGCTGAGCACGGCCTTGCCGCTGGGTATCTTCCCGGAGTCGACGCGCGCCGAGCAGGCCGTGGTCATGCAGCCCGGCGATGTGCTGGTCTTATACAGCGACGGCGTCACCGAAGCCCTCAACCCGGCCGGCGCCCTGTTCGGCTGGGGCGGCCTGGCCGAGACGCTGACGGCCGTCCACGCCGCCCCGGCCGCCGAAATCCTGCGCGCCATCCAGCAGGCCGTGGACGCCCACCGGCGCGGCGAACCTCTCAGCGATGACCTGACCGTGCTGGTGCTCAGACGCCGCCGGCCGGCCGACGCCGCCGCGGCGTGGCGGACCTTCGTCTTGCCGGCTGAGACCCGGCACCTCAAGACGCTGGACGACCTGGTCGGCGAGGCGCTGGGCGAGCAGGCGGCCGAGCCGAATCTGACCACGTGGCTGCAGGAGTTCGGCTTGGCCGTGGTCGAGCACGTCACCAACCTGGTGCGCCACGCCTATCAGGGCCAGCCGGACGGGCGCATCTACGGCTTGTTCACGCGCGCCGCCGACCGCTTGACTCTGGAGACGCTGGACGCCGGGCGGCCGTTTGACCCGGCGCGGCTGCCGACCGAACGCCCCCATTACACCCACTGGATGGACCTGCCGGAGGGCGGCTACGGCCTGCCCTTGATCCGCGCCGTGATGGACGAATTCACTTACGAGCGCCGCGCCGCCGGCCATAACTTCTGGCGGCTCAGCCGGCGGCTGCCTACGGCCAGGGCCGGCGGCCGATGACGTATAATGACGCCATGAACTTGACTTCTTCACCCTTGAGCAAACGCCAGGTGATCGTGCACGTCGACGGCCGTCTGGACGCCGAGACCTGCACCGCGCTGAAGCAGGCCTTTCACGACTTCGCCGGCAGCGGTGTGCAGTACGTCACGGTGGAGATGAAGGGCGTCACGTTCATCGACTCGTCCGGACTGTCGGCGCTGATCTCGGGCCTGAAGACTCTGCGCCAGGCGGGCGGCGGCCTCAACCTGGCCGCCGTCGGCCCGCAGGCGCGCACCGCGCTGCGCCTGACTCTGCTGGACACGGTCCTGCCGATCTTCGACACCACCGCCGACGCCAGCGCCGCGCTGACGCCCAAAGAGTAACCGCAACCTCGCCCTCGGCGCCCGGACGGCCCGCCCGTCCGGGCGTTTTTGTTTCCCGCCGCGGCGATCCGACCGGCGAAAGACCCACGCCGCGTCCATCCAAAGCCGGATGCCGTCCCTCCGCGCGGGCGCTATCCTGCTGACACTTTCATCCACCTCTATTGCCCCGTCCACATAAAAGCGATGGGCAAAGGTGTCCGGCCCAAGCAAGGCTCAGGCGGCGCCGATTCATCCTATTCACGTGGACAGGGTACAAGCGGGCTCCTTTGAGGAATGACTCTATGTTGACGACGTCCCCGACGACCACCCCCTTCGCGCAGCCAGCCCTGGATCAGTTGCGCGCGCAGCTCCAGGGCGCAGTGCACGTGCCCGGCGAGGCCGGCTACGACGACGCGCGCCGCGCCTGGAACCTGGCCATCAGCCAGCACCCGGCCATCATCGTCGCCGCGCAGCGCCCCGCCGACGTGGCGGCGGCCGTCCGCTTCGCCCAGGCGCAGGGCCTGGGCGTGGCCGTGCAATCCACCGGCCATGGCGTGGTCCGGCCCGCCGATGGCGCTCTGCTGATCCTGACCGCGCCGATGGCGGCCGTGCGCGTGGACGCCGCCGCCCAGACCGCCTGGGTGGAGGCCGGTGCGCTGTGGGGAGCCGTGCTGGAAAAGGCCCAGGCGGTCGGCCTGGCCCCTTTGCTGGGTTCTTCACCCGGCGTGGGCGTCGTGGGCTACACCCTGGGCGGTGGTTTGGGCTGGCTGGCGCGCAAGTATGGGCTGGCCGCCGACAGCGTGCGCGCCTTTGAAGGCGTTACGGCCGAGGGCGAGCTGCGCCGCGCCAGCGCCGCGGAAAACGCGGACCTGTTCTGGGCGCTGCGCGGCGGCGGCGGCGCTTTCGCCATCGTCACCGGCCTGGAGATCCAGCTTTACCCGGTCACCACCGTCGTCGGCGGCAACCTGATCTACCCCATCGAACTGGCGCGCGAGGTGATCACGCGTTACCGCGCCTGGATCGCGTCCGCGCCGGATGAGCTGACCTCGTCGGTCGTGATCATGAACTTCCCGCCCGTGCCGGACGTGCCCGAATTTCTGCGCGGCCGCTCGGCCGTCATCGTGCGCGGCCTCTACTGCGGGCCGGTGGCCGAGGGTGAGGCGCTGCTGCGCTATTGGCGGGATTGGCGCGCCCCGCTGGCGGACCTGTTCCGGACGATGCCGTTCGCCGAGGTCGCCACGGTCAGCAACGATCCGCGGGACCCGCTGCCCGGTTACAGCTCCGGGGCGTGGCTGCGCGAGCTCAGCGACGACGCGATCACGGCCCTGATCGAATACGGCGTGGCGCGGCCCGGCGTGCCCGGCGTGGTCTTCGCCGAGGTGCGCCACATCGGCGGGGCCGTCGCCCGCGCCGACCGGCGCGCCAGCGCCTTCGGCGGCCGTGACGCCGAACTGCTGCTCAGCGTGATCGGCGTGACCCCAACCGCCGAAGCGCGCCGCCAGGTGGCGGCCCATGTCGCCCAGCTCAAGCGCGCCATGTCGGCCAGCCTGACCGGCAGCGTGTACATGAATTTCCTGGACGGTGATGAATCGCGCGCGCGGACGGCCGACGCTTACCGGCCGGAGGACTACCAACGGCTGCAGCGGCTCAAGATTCAGTACGATCCGCACAACCGCTTGAGCTTCAGTTTCAACATCCCGCCGGCGGCCAACAGCTGACGCGGCGCCCGCCCTGACCGTGTCACAATCGCCCGCTACAGTGACCTCCGGCGGCCACAGAATTTCAGCGTTCCGCCGGAGGTCCACCCCTATGGCTCAGTGTGCTTACGTAATCGGAGTCAGCTCCACCGGGCTGGCGCGCCTGGCGCGGCGCTTCGCGCGGGTGGTCCGGCACATCCCCGGCGATGTGGAGGGTTTTGGACGCGCCGTGGCGCAGGGGGCTGTGATCGTCTGCCCGGTGGAGATGGCGGCCGGCGTCAACGCGCATCCGCACCTGGAGCCGTGGATCCCGGTGCTGGCCGAGCACACAACCGCGCGCGGCGAGCACTGCGGTTTTGAAGCGCTCACGCCGCCGACCCCCGGCGCCAGCACGGGCGCTCAGGCCGCGCCGCTCCGGGCACGCACCAGTTCGGCGATTTCGGCGTAGGTGGGGTGCCGGCCGGTGGCCAGCTTACTGAAGATCAGGTCGCCGTCGACGGCCACTTCGAAACGCCCGCCGCTGGACGGGATCAGGGTCACGGACGCGAGGTCGTGCTCAAACTCCTGGAGCAGTTCGGCGGTGAGACTCACCGCCCGGTCCGTATAGTGTCAGACGGCGCAATACGTGATCGTGATTTGCATGGGTCGGCTTGCTCAAGAAGCGGCGGCGTCCGCCGCCGGCCCGGGCGCGGCCTGCACCGAAACGGTCTCGGCGCCGGTGACGCGTACGATCTCGGCCGGGGTGATGCGCAGCAGCGCGTCGATGGCGCCGCCGCCGGCGAAGACTTCCGGCTGCGCCAGGACCCCGGCTTCCACCAGCGTCCGCAACGGGGTCTTGTGCCCGAAGGGCGGCACGGTCCCCACCGGAAAGCCCGTAACCTCCAGCACCGTCGGCGCGTCCGCCAGTTTCAGCCGCTTGCGCGAGAGGCCGAGGTGATCGGCCACCCGCTTGTAGTCCACGCGCCCCAGCCCGTTCGTCACCACCAGCACCGGCTGGCCGTCGGCCAGAAACAGCACGGACTTAACGATGCGCTCCACGGTGGTGCCCGCCGCGCGCGCCGCCGTCTCCACGGTCGGCGTCGGCTCGGCCAGGCGCACCACCTCGCCGGCGAGGCCGTGCGCCTTGAGGAAGGCGGCGATGTGCTCGGCGTTCACGAGAGGAAGATCTCGGCCCCGCAGTGCGCACACTGCACCACGCCCTGGCCGGCCAGGCTGAGGCCGCCGCCGCAGCGCGGGCAGCGCTGGCCGGCGCGCAGTTTCTGCGCGTCCGCCGAATACAGCATGCCCTCGCGCCAATTCAGATAGCCCGCGAACTCGCCGCGCTTGACCACCTCGTACACCCACTGGCGCAGCAGATCCCGCGGGGCGTTCAGCTCGGCCGCCAGGTCGTCAAACGTCACCTGGCCGCGCGCCTGGACGACGGCCACTAGCTGCTTCTGCTTGGCGCGCAGCGCCGCGTGCGTGTAGACGCGGCCGCGCGGGGCGTCGAACAGGCCCACGAAGCGCTCCTGGCGCAGCAATTGCTCCACCAGGTCGTCGCAGGCGGAGACCGGCAGCCGCAGCTCGGCGGCCAGCTCGGCCAGCGTCACCTCGCCGCGCGCTGTCAGCATCTGCAGCGCGCGCGTCTCGCGCTCCTCGTTCAGCGCCGCGCGCATCTCGGGCGCGGCCCGGAAGGCGAAGTACAGGCCCGGCAGGGACACCAGGCCGCCCAGCGGCAGGCACAGGCACGTGTACGAGAAGACGGCCGTGTCCAGCTGCACGTCTTCGGAGGCCGAGAGGCCGAGCGCGCCGAACAGCCCGCCGACGATCACGGCCAGCGCGGCCAGCAGCCACAGCCCGGCGCGCGGCACGCTGCGCTTCTCCCACAGCGCGGCCGCCATCAGCATCCCCACGCACAGCGGGGCCACCACCAGGCCGACCACGAAACCGAAGTTCTCGGCGAAGGCGCCGGTCTGGCTCAGCCCGTAACCGAGGCCGGCCAACACGCCCAGGAACGCCAGGCCGCCGGCGGCTGACGCCAGCGCGGCCGGGCCGGGGGCCGGCGCCGCCCGCTGCAGCCAGTCTGACCATTTCATGTGAAGGACCGGGGAGCGATGGTGTGATCCGGATGCGGCTCGTCTTCCATGTGCTCGGCGAAGAGCATGGTGAGCACGCGCGGCGCGTTCTTGGTGATGCGCACCAGGCATTGGCCGGCGGCCACGCCCGGCGGCGACTGCATCGCCGCTGTCAGAGCGGCCTTGTCCGCGAAGATCAACTCATGGATCAGGACAATGTCGGCCGGGCCGGCCGGGCCGCCCTCGACGTGGCTGACGACCACGGTTTCCAGGCCCGGCAGTTGATCGGCGAGCGGCACGAACTCCTGCGACCAGCGGTCCATCAAATCCGGCCAGGCTTCGTGGTGGTGGAAGAGCAGAATGAGTTTGTACATGCCTTTTGGGGAGCGCGTCACTGGCCGGTATTATACGTGACGGTCTCCAGCCGCGGCCAATTGAGGATGGCGGTGACGCGCGGCCCCGCCGGCGTGAAATCCAACGTCTGGACCTCGTAGCCCTGCGCCGCCAGCTGCGTCACGGTCTGCCAGTAACGCGCGGCCAACGGATCGTCGAAGCGCAGGCCGGCCGCCAGGACGGCGTCCACCGACTGAAGCAGGGTCTCGGCGGCGGCATAGTCGCCGGCCACCAGCGCCTGCTGGGCGGCCACCAGCATCGCCTCCAGCGCGATGTTCTCGGCCGCGCGCGGCCCGCGCACAAAATCGGCCACGACCCCGCGCTCGCGCGCCGCCGGGCCATCCGGCAGCCAGGCCGTCAAGAAGTAGGCCTCCGGGTCATGCGCCTGCTGATACCGGCGCAGCAGGTCAAACAGCCGGATCGTCAGCCGCAGGTCGTCCGTCTGGGCGGACTCGGCCGGGAACCGGCGCAGGTGGGTGAGCCACTCCTCTTCCAGCGCCGTGAGCGACTTGCCGTAGTGGGCCAGCAGGCCGGCATCCAGCATTTCGGCGTCGTTGGCGGCCGGCTCGAAGGACGCGAGCATGCCCCGGAAGCGCGGCCAGCCGTATTGATCCACCAGGTACTTCACCAGCGCCCCGGCCTCCAGATAGCCGATCTCGTGCTGCGAGCGGTAGAAGTCCTTGGCCAGCGGCGTCAGCGGCAGGTAGCGGTCCAGGCGCAGCAGCGCGGCCGCCCGGCGGTCCAGGTCTTCCGGCTTGTAGTGGCCGCCGGCCACATACACCGCCAGGCCTTCGGTGATCAGCGTCGGGCGCGCGGCCGCAATCTGCCGATCGACGATGTGCGTGCCCTCGTGCGCGAACAAGGTCGGCAGGTCCAGGCCGGCCGGGTTGCGGTCGATATACGTCACCGAGATCTCGGCGCTGGCGAAGCCGCCGTGGCCGAGCAGGCGGCTGAGCAAGGTGAAGGTCACGCGTTCCGGGCGGCGCACGCCCAGGACGGTCTCCACGCGCTCAAAAGCGCGGTCGGCTTCAACCCGGATCTGGTCGATGTCGCGCGCGGCGGCCGTGCCGGTGAGGTAATGGAAGAGGCAGCAGTCGCTCTCGGCCTGCGCCCACTGCGCCAGCGGTTCCGGCATCGGGCGCTGCTCGGCCGGCCGCAGTTCGGCCGTCACGGTGAGCGCATCCAGCGGCGGACCGCCGGCCGCCGACTCCACGGTGACCGTCAGCGTCTGCGGCCCCACCAGGCCGGCCGTGTCCCAGAGCCACCAGAAGGTCGCCTGCGCCCGCCCGCCGATGCCGAACGAGGCGAAGCGTTCGGTGCCCAACAGGGCCGGCGGCGCGCCGGCGCTATACACGCGGACGTAGGCGTCGCTCCAGGCCGGGTCGGCGTTGGCGGCGTCGATGGTCAGGCTGACACGGTCGCCGGAGTAGAGCTGCGGGCCGGGATGGAAGGTGATGTCTCCCGGGCGCAGGCCGAAGCCTGGCTCGGGGGTGGCCGGCTCGGTGGGCCGCGGCGCCGCCGTGGGGGCCTCCACGACCGGCGCGGTGACGCTCAGGCGGGCGGACGGCGGCGCGGTGACGCTCAGGCGGACGGGCGGCAACAGGGTGTTGCACGCCAGCGCCAGAAAGACCAGGAGCGGCAGAAACCGTTTTGTCGAACGCGGCATCCTCAACACCGTTTCCGAACGTCCACTTACCGGCGACAGTAGGCTTCAACAACCTCGTACAGGACGCGCACGCCCCACCCCAGGCCCGCAATCGGGGCGCGTTCGTCGTGCGCGTGGAACAAATTCATGAAATCAAAGCCCGGCGGCAGCTGCATCGGCACGAAGCCGTAAGACGGCACGCCCAGCGGCGCCAGGTACTTGGCATCGGTGGCGCCGGTCATCATGTAAGGCACCACCTGGGCTTGCGGGTCGTGCCGGCGGAGCGCCTCCGCCATCAACTGGTACAGCGCGGTCTGGTGGGAGGTCTCCAGCGGCGGCGACTCCAGGGTGATTTCATATTCCAGGTGCTCGCCCATGACGGCGCGCAGCTCGGCGATGAAGGCGGCCGTATCATAACCGGGCAGGTTGCGGCCGTCGATGGTCACCTCAGCCGTGGCCGGGATGACGTTGGTCTGATAGCCGGCGCTCAGGCCGGTGGGTGTGGCCGTGTTGTGGGTGACCGCGGCCAGCATCGGCTGCAGCGGGTGGTCGGCCAGGCGCGCCAGGGCGGCCGCGGCCTGGTCCGGCGTCCGCAGGCCGCGCACGGCCGCGCCCAGGTCGCCGCCCACCGCCGCGGCGATACTGTCCAGCATGCCGTCGGCCGCGGCGCACAGGTGATAAGCCAGGCCGCGCGCCGCCAGCCGGTCAACAGCGCGCGCCAGCGTGACCACGGCGTTGTCGCGGCGCGGCTGGGAGGCGTGGGCAGGCGCCCCGTGGGCACGCACCTTCATCCAGACCGTGCCCTTCTCGGCCACCTGGATCGGGTAGACCGTGATCCCGGCGAAGTCCATGTTGTAGCCGCCCAGCTCCGTCAGGCCGAACTCGGCCCGCAGCAGGTCCGGGTGGTGCTTCACCAGCCAGGCCATGCCGTACCCGTCCGCGCCGCCGATCTCTTCATCTGCGGTCGCCGCGAAGATCACGTCCCGCTTGAGCGGCACGCCCTGGCGTTTGAGCAGCAGGAACACCATCAGCTGCTGGGCCAGCGACCCCTTCATGTCCACGGCGCCGCGGCCCCAGATGTAGCCGTCATGGATCTCGCCGGCGAAAGGCGGGTGGGTCCAGCGCGCGGGCTCGGCCGCGACGACGTCGGTGTGGCCGTAGAGCAGGAGCGGCGGGGCCTCGCCGGAACCTTTCAGCCGCACCACCAAGTTGCCGCGCCCCGGCGCGGAGGTGAGTACCAGCGGCTCGAGGCCCTCCGCCCGCAGCAGGCCGGCCAGGTGTTCGGCCGCCAGCAGTTCCTGGCCGGGCGGGTTGACGGTCTCCAGCCGCAGCAGGGCCTGCAGATGGCGCACGGTCTCGTCGGTGACGGCGGTCCAGTTAAGTGGCATGGCGTTTCAGCGCGGCGGGTCAGGCCAAGGCTACGGCGCGTGATGGACCGCGTGGGCGGCGTTCAGGCCGGATTCGATGGCGCCCTGGATCCAGGCGTGGCCGAGCGAGGCGTGCTCGCCGGCGAAGTGGAAGCGGCCCTCCGGCGCCACGATGGCGTCGTGCAGCAGTGTCTGCTGGCCGGGGTCGAAGAGCGCGAAGGCTCCGCCCGCGAACTCGTCGTCGTGCCACATCCAGGAGACGCCGGCTTCAAATTCCTGCGTCACCGCCGGATGGACGACGGCGACGTTCTCCAGGGCCTGGTGCAGACGGTCGGCCGGGGCAAGCGAGCCCCAGCGCTGGGCGTCCTCGGCCCAGGTATAGCTGGCCAGCAGGATGCCGCGGCCGGTGGCGCGGCCGTGCTCGGCGTAATACAGGTTGCGGATCGGCAAATCGGTGAGCGTGCCGCCGCCGAAAATGCCGTCGTCGGTCTCCCAGAAGCGCCGCCGGCACTGGAAGAAGATCTTGGCCGAGGCGTCGTAGTGCAGCTGGCGGATGGCGCGGCGCTTGGCGGGCGAGAAGGGCTGCAGCACTTCCACGTGGCGCAGCACCGGGAACGGCACCGTCAGGATGGCGTAGTCGCCGGCCGCCTGGAAGCGCCCGGCCGCGGTCTGGTAGTGGACGACGGCCTGGTCCGGCGTCTGGTCCAGGGCGATCATCTTGGCTCCGAAGCGGATGTGCTCGCGCAGCTCGGGCAGGAACGCATACGGCAGGCGGTCCATGCCGCCCTCCAGCTGGACCATGTGGGTGTAGTAGCCGCCCAGCTCTTCGCGCAGCAGCTCCAGCAGCGACGAGTTGAGCAGCGACTCCTGGTTGAAGAGCAGGCCGAACATCTCGATCATGCCTTCGGACCAGCCGTGGACCTCCAGGAACTCGCGGACCGAGTACTGATCATGGCTGGCGGCGATGGCGGCCCAGCCGGCCGCCGGGTCGGCCTCCACCTGACGCGCCAACGGCCGCAGCGCGGCCTCCCATTGCTGGGCCGCTGTCTTCCCGCGCTCGTGCTCGGCCACCGGGAAGCCCAGCAAAGCGGGGTCGGCCTCGGCTTCGGCCGCGCGCACCTTGCGGCCGTTGAAGTAGTAGTAGGCGCGCGGGTTGCTCATCGTGAAGGGCAGCGGGCGCAGGCCGAACTGCTCCACGTAGGCCATCGTCAGCGCGTGGGCTTTGGGCAGGCGCATGGCGCCGGCCTCCGCATACAGGCCCGGCGCGAACGGTTCGCGCAGCGTCAGGATCCGCCCGCCAAGGCGGCCCTGGGCCTCCAGCACCACCGGCCGATGGCCGGCGCGCAGCAGCTCACGCGCGGCCACCAAACCGGCCATGCCGGCGCCGACGATGACCACGGTCTTGGGCCGCGCGGCCGGGCCGAGGCCGGCGCGGATCAGGGCGAGTTGGTCGGAAGTCTGCATGGCGGCCTCGGTTCACTCGACGGGGCGCAGGCGCGCCACCAGAAACGGCGGGATCTCGGCGTAGTGGGACCAGGACAAGGCGTGCTTACCGGTGCGTTCCGGCTGACGCGGCTCTTCCAGCCCATCCAGGACGAAGCCGGCCTCAAAGCCGGCTTGCAGCAGGCGGTGCAAGGGCCGGTGGAAATAATACTGCGGCGCCGGCTGGCCGACGATGCCGAGACCAAGGTGGGTCTCCGGCGTCAGGTAGCGCGCGATCTTCACGGCGTGGACCGTGGTCAGCTGGCCGTGCTGATCGGTTTCCTCGACCAGGCGCGTCACGCCAGGCGAGGAATTGAAACACGGATGCAGGACCGCAAACACAAAACGGCCGCCCGGCTTCAGCAGCCGCCGGACGGCTCGAAAAAGCGGCTCGATGACGGGC
>CALFZO010000180.1 GCA_937952305.1 uncultured Anaerolineales bacterium
GCTGCCCCCAGACCAACAACGCTCCGTCCTGGCCGAAGCGCTGGCGGCCGCACGCACGATTGTTGGCGATGATAAGGCGCGTGCCGAGGCCCTGAGCGCTGTGGCCGAGAAGCTGCCTCCCGACCAACAACGCCCCGTCCTGGCCGAAGCGCTGGCGGCCGCACGCATGGTCGGTGAGGATTGGGCGCGTGCCGACGCCCTCCGCGCCGTGGCCAAGCAGCTGCCGCCCGATCCACAACGCCCCGTCCTGGCCGAAGCGCTGGCCGCCGCACGCACGGTCGGTGTGGATTGGGTGCGTGCCGAGGCCCTCCGCGCCGTGGCCAAGCAACTGCCCCCCGACGCCACCGACCTGTTGGCCGAAGCGCTGGCCGCCGCCCGCTCGGTCGGTGAGGATCGGGAGCGTGCCCAGACCCTCAGCGCCGTGGCCGACAAGCTGCCGGCCGACGCCACCGACTTGCAGTACGAGGCCCTCCAGCTTGCTTACTCACTTG
The DNA here is from genome assembly GCA_937952305.1 of uncultured Anaerolineales bacterium. Classification (GTDB taxonomy): domain Bacteria; phylum Chloroflexota; class Anaerolineae; order Anaerolineales; family UBA6663; genus SpSt-583. The sequence goes on from CALFZO010000180.1 coordinate 492, forward strand.
CAGATCAACTCGACAGCGTCGCCATACTGCAAGCACTCGCCCCGCATTGGCCCGAAATTTGTCGGGCACGGTCAGTTTCGGAGTTTGCGCTGGTTTGCGATGCTTTGGCCACCTATTCAGGTGCTACGCGCGAGAACCTTCTTGGCGCGCTCTTTGCCCTGCTGCCCGTCATCCACCGCCTCGGCGGCGAGGCGGCCGTACGCGGGACCGCCCAGGCCATCATCGACACGGCCAAATGGTGGCCCTAAGCGCAAGTTCTTGGAGTCTGGATTACGTCGCCATGCCTTCGACCCCCGAGGCCCGCGCCCGTGAGCACATCGACGCCCTGCTGGCCGCCGCCGGCTGGGTGCTCCAGGACCGCGACCAGCTCAACCTGGGGGCCGGCCGCGGCGTGGCCGTGCGCGAGTTCGGGCTGAAGACGGGCTTCGCCGATTACTTGCTCTTCGTAGACCGCCAGGCCATCGGCGCGATCGAGGCCAAGAAGGCCGGCACCCCCCTGGCCGGGGTCGAGGCCCAGTCCGCCAAGTACGGCGACGGCCTGCCCAACACCTTGCCGGCCTGGCGCCGGCCGCTGCCCTGCCTGTACGAGTCCACGGGCGTCGAGACCTTCTTCACTAACGGCCTGGACCCGGACCCGCGCTCCCGCCCGGTCTTCGCCTTCCACCGGCCCGAGACCCTGGCCGAGTGGGCCGGCGCCCCCGCGCAACTACGCCGGCGTTTGCAGCAGCTGCCGGCCCTCCTGACCACCAACCTGTGGCCCGCCCAGGTCGAGGCCATCACCAACCTGGAGCGCTCGCTGGCCGAGAACCGCCCGCGCGCCTTGATCCAGATGGCTACCGGCTCCGGCAAGACCTTCACGGCCGTCTCCTTCATCTACCGCCTGATCAAGTTCGCGGGCGCCCGGCGCGTGCTCTTCCTGGTGGACCGCAACAACCTCGGCCGGCAGACGCTCAAGGAGTTCCAGCAGTACGTCACGCCCGACGACGGCCGCAAGTTCACCGAGCTCTACAACGTCCAGCACCTGCAGTCCAACCGCCTGGACCCGGTGGCCAAGGTCTGCATCACCACCATCCAGCGCCTGTACTCGATGCTGGCCGGCGAGGCCGAGTTCGACCCGGCCAACGAGGAAGGCTCGCTCTTTGAAACGGGCGGCCTGCTGGACCGCGAGCCGCCCAAGGAAGTGCGCTACAACCCGGCCATCCCGGTCGAGTATTTCGACGTGATCGTGACCGACGAGTGCCACCGCTCGATCTACAACCTGTGGCGCGGGGTGCTGGAGTACTTCGACGCCTTCCTGATCGGCCTGACGGCCACGCCCAACAAGCAGACCTTCGGTTTCTTCAACCAGAACCTGGTGATGGAGTATTCGCGCCAGCGGGCCGTGGCCGACGGCGTGAACGTGGACGGCCAGGTCTACCGCCTCCGCACCGCCATCACCGAGCAGGGCAGCCAGGTGGACGCCGGCTTCTGGGTGCAGCGCCGCGAGCGCCTGACCCGCCGCGCCCGCTGGGAGCAGTTGGACGAGCCCCTGACGTACGCGGCCAGCCAGCTCGACCGGGACGTGGTGGCCGTGGACCAGATCCGGACGGTGCTGCGGACTTTCCGCGATAAGCTGTTCACCGAGATCTTCCCCGGCCGCGCCGACGTGCCCAAGACCCTGATCTTCGCCAAGGACGACGCCCACGCCGAGGAGATCGTGCGGATTGCGCGCGAGGAGTTCGCCAAGGGCAACGACTTCTGCCAGAAGATCACGTACAGCGTTCAGCGGCCGGAGGACCTGATCCAGGCCTTCCGCAACCAGTATCACCCGCGCATCGCCGTGACCGTGGACATGATCGCCACCGGCACCGACATCCGGCCGCTGGAGGTGCTGCTGTTCATGCGCCAGGTGCAGTCCAGCGGGCTGTTCGAGCAGATGCTGGGGCGCGGCACGCGCGTGATCAACCCCACCGACCTGCGGGCCGTGACGCCCGGCGAGGTGGTCAAGACGCACTTCGTGATCGTGGACGCGGTGGGTGCCGTGGAGAACGAGAAGGTGGACACCGGCACCCTGGAGCGCAAGCGCACGGTGCCCTTCGATAAACTGCTGGAGGCCGTGGCGCTGGGCGCGCGCGACGACGACACGCTGACCTCGCTGGCCGGCCGGCTGGCCCGGCTGGAGAAGGCGCTCACGGACGCCGACCGCTACACCCTGGCCGCCGCCGCCGGCCTGACGGGCGAGGCCGCCCAGGCGCCGGCCCGCGCCCTGGCCAACGCCCTGCTGGACGCGCTCGATCCGGACAAAATCGCGGCGGCCATGGTGGGGGCGGACGGCCGTCCGCCCCCACCGGAGAATGCCGCCCGCGCGGCCCTCATCGCCGCCGCGACCGGCTCCTTCGATAACCCCGCCCTGCGCCAGGCCCTGGTCGCGGCCCAGAAGCGCAACGAGCAGACCATCGACCCGGTCAGCGTGGACCACGTCATCCACGCCGGCTACAGCGCCGAGGCCACGGACCGGGTGCGCGAGACCGTGGACTCGTTCCGCGCCTTCCTCGAGCGCAACAAGGACGAGATCACGGCCCTGCAACTGATCTTCGCGGCCAGCCGCGCCGGCCCCGGCCGCCGGGCCGCCCCAACTTACCGCCAGATCAAGGACCTGCAGGCCCGGCTGGTGGAGACCTCCCCGGCCTGGTCCACCGAGAGCCTGTGGGGGGCCTACGCCCAGTTGGAGCGGGACAAGGTCAAGGGTGCTGGCGTGAAGCGCGCGCTCACTGACGTGATCGCCCTGGTGCGCCACGCCGTGCAGCTGGACGACGAGCTGGTCCCGTACCCGGAGCAGGTGCGCCGGCGCTATGAAGACTGGCTGGCGGCCCAGCAGCAGGCCGGCCGCGCCTTCACGCCCGAACAGCGCTGGTGGCTGGACCGGATCGCCGAGCACGTGGGCGTCAGCCTGGGCGTGACCGCCGACGACCTGATGGCCGGCGAGTTCCAGGGGCGCGGCGGGCTGTTCCGGGCGCGCGAGGTCTTCGGCGCAGATTTGCCGCTGTTGCTGGACGAGTTGAACGCGGTGCTGGTGGGGTGAAGCCGTGAACAGTGATCAAGTGAACAGTGGTCAAGTGCTGCCGGCCGGCTGGGTGTGGACGACGCTGGCGGAGTGCGCTGAAGTGATAACTGGCAGGACTCCGTCGAAGAGTAAGTCGCAAAACTACGGCGATCATCTTCCGTTTGTGAAGCCGCCAGAGCTAAAGAACGGCATTATTGACCGAGCCGAAGACAATCTCTCTATTGAGGGCGCCCGAGAGGCGCGAGTCTTGCCACCCAAGTCTGTTCTCGTGAGTTGCATCGGCAATCTTGGCAAAACAGGCATCAATCGCATACCTGTTGCTTTCAATCAACAAATCAATGCGGTCATATTTCCAGACTCGATCGTGCCGGAGTATGGTTTCTACTATTTTCAGTCAACAGCATTCCGAGACTGGCTCGATAGCGTTTCGTCGGCGACTACAGTCACGATTGTAAATAAGGGCAAATTTCAGCAGGCCCGGTTCCCACTTGCCCCGCCGGCCGAGCAGCGCCGCATTGTCGCCAAGATCGAGGAACTCTTCACGCGCCTGGACGCCGGCGTCGCGGCCCTCAAGCGCGTCCAGGCCGCGCTCAAACGCTACAAGGCCAGCGTCCTCAAAGCCGCCTGCGAGGGCCGGCTGGTCCCGCAGGACTCGGCCGATGAGCCGGCTGAACAACTCCTGGCCCGCATCCTGGCCGAGCGCCGCGCCAAGTGGGAAGCGGAGCAGAGTGTAAGGGCGCACGGCCGTGCGCCCCGACGGAACTACGAAGAGCCGCAACCGCCGGACACCGCCGGCCTGCCGGACCTGCCGGCCGGCTGGTGCTGGGCGACCGTAGAACAAGTCGGCTCAGTTCAATTAGGTCGACAGCGCACGCCGAAGCACCATCAGGGAAAGCACATGCGTCCCTATTTGCGCGTCGCCAACGTGTTCGAGGACCGAATTGATACATCTGATGTAATGGAGATGAACTTCACCCCAGAGGAATACCCCATTTACAAGCTCGAATACGGCGACATCCTTCTCAACGAAGGTCAAAGCCCTGAGTTACTTGGACGCCCTGCTATGTACCGAGACGAGGTTCCCGGTGCGTGTTTCCAGAATACGCTTATTCGCTTCAAGGCATCTCCCGTAGCAAACCCACAATACGCCCTCTTTGTCTTTAGGGCGCACATGCACTCGGGTCGTTTTGCCAAAGAGGCGACTATCACTACAAATATCGCCCACCTCAGCGGTGGTCGCTTTGCAAGAGTTGAATTCCCCCTGCCGCCCCTCCCTGAACAGCGCCGCATCGTGGCCGAGGTCGAGCGCCGGCTGTCGGTGGCGGCCGAGGTCGAGAAGACCGTGGCCGATAACCTGGCGCGGGCCGGCCGGCTGCGGCAGGCCATCCTGCACCGCGCCTTCACGGGCCGGCTGGTGCCGCAAGAAGCCAAGGATGAGCCGGCTGAGAAATTGCTGGAGCGCATCCGGGCCGGCGAGGCCCCGGTCCAGGGTGAATTGTTCCCGCCCGCGCCGCGGCGGTCCAGGCGCCAGCCGGCGGCTTGACCCACCGGCTCAGCCGCAGGGTATTAAACATGAGCGACCCCAATCCCAATGCGAACCCGCCCTCGGCGGAGGCGGCGTCATCCCCCAACCACCAACCGGAACCCGCCGATGCCGTACTCCAGGCCACGCTTATCTTGACGCGGACCGATTGGATGGCGGCGACGTGGCCCGAGCCGCCCCAGGTTGACCCGGCCGCCGGCCCGCAGTTATGGCTGCCGGACAGTGGGCAAGTGCTGGCGCTGGATTTCACCCGGTCAAAGGACCTCACCCTCGGCCGGGCACCCCAGGCGGAGCTCTCTGTGGCCTCTCTCGACCCGGCCAACGCCGTCTCTCGCCATCATGCCCGGCTGGAGCTCTTCGGCCATCTGGTGGGTCTGGAAGATCTCGGGAGCACGAACGGCACTTGGTGGAGTGGTGGGGCTGTGCCTATCAATAGCTGCGTCCCCCTCCGTATGGGAGACCCGATTGTTTTTGGAGGGCTGCGTGCCGTTTTCCAGGTCGGTTCGGCCTGGCTGGAACAGCATCGGGATGACGTAGCATTCACGCAAACGCTGTGTGCGCATTGCGACCAGACAACGCCGGCGCTCTTCCGTTTTTGTGCCAACTGTGGAAAGCCCTTGGCTGATCCAGAGCCGCCTCCCCCGCCGCCGGCATCTCCCCCACCGCAACGAATGAGCGGGGCGCCACCGGGAAAGCCGCCCACAACTCCAAGCATCCAAATCTCCAACATCCTGGACGACCAGCCGGCCGCTGTGGATCGGTTGGATTTTGTCTCCTACAGCCGAGCTCTCGCAGAACTGATTGGCCAGCCGCGCACTAAAACGCCCGTCACCTTCGGCATCTTTGGGCGCTGGGGCACTGGCAAGACAACCCTCATGCGGATGCTGGCTGCCGAGCTGGAGCGGAGTGGCACGCTAACCGTCTGGTTCAACGCCTGGCAATACAGCCGGGAAGAGGAATTGTGGGCGGCGTTCTTGCAATCGTTACTACTACAGATCCGGGGCCGCCTGGGTCTGCTGCGCCGCCTGGCCTTCAGCTTGAACCTGTGGCGCCGCCGCTTCAAATGGGCGGAGGCGCCCGAGTATTTTCTGTCACTCCTGTGGCGGCTGGCCGTGGTCGCCGCCCCCCTGGTGGTAGCCGGCCCAATTGCGCAGCAAGTGCAGCAAGATCTGATTCAGAGCCTGCTCCAGGTGGCCGGCGGTGGCGGGGCTGTCGTGTTGGCGGCCTGGGTGCTGGTTCGGCCGCTGGTGGAGGCCTGGCGCCGTGACCTGACCCTGGACCTAAACGCCCTGCGCAAGGACTCGGACTTCGAGAAGCGCATCGCTTTTCTAGACAGGTTTCGCGAGCACTTCGCAGATGTGGTGAGCAGCCTGCCGCTGCGCGGCGACAAACGCCTGGCTGTCTTCATCGACGACCTGGATCGCTGCCCTACTGAACGGGTCCTGCAGATTCTGGATGCCGTCAAACTGTTCGTCGATCTTCCGGGATGCGTCTATGTGCTCGGCCTGGATCTGGATGTGGTGCAGCAGGCGATCAGTTATAAGTACAAAGACGATCCGGTCGCCCAGCGCGAATACCTGGGCAAGATTATCCAATTGCCATTCCAATTGCCGCCCCTGACCCGAGTTGAAATGCGCGAGTATGTGACCGAGATCGCGCGGGATTTGCCGGACGCGCACTGCCGGGACGTATTCGTGGAAGGCCTTTCGGCCAACCCGCGCGAGATCAAGCGCACGCTCAACATCTTCGCGTTGCTGTGGAGCCTATCCAAACAGCGGCCGGCGCTGGCGGAGCTGGTTAAACCGGTGCGGCTCGCAAAAGTTGTAGCTATCCAGCATTCCTACCCAGAGTTGCACCGCCTCTTGCGGGAGCGGCCCGGGCTGCTAGGTGAACTGGAAACGGCCTTCAAGCGTTTAGCTTCGCAGCCGGGGCTGACGGAAGGTGAGGATCCGATTGCCCGCTTGCAGGCGTTGCAGGTGCCGCCGTTGCTGCAGGCGTTTGTCAAAGATGAAAGCCTGGGGCGGATGCTGCTCCTGCATGTCGACACACCGGGTGTGGAAGCCGGCTTTGCCGGCTTGTCCTTGGAGGCGGTCGCAGTATATTTCACCCTAGCCGTCCAGGCGGAGGCGCGGCTCGCTTCTGTGGCCGCACAGTCGACGACGCCCTCCTTCGAGGCTGTGCAGCCTGGGACCGTTCTCGATGATCGTTTTCAGGTGCAAAGCATCATTGGCCGAGGCGGCATGAGTACGGTTTTCCAGGCATTTGACCTGGAGGTGGGCCGAGCCGTAGGGCTCAAGGTGCTGGAGCCGACCTTGGCAGCGGATGTGCAATTCCTGCGTCGATTTGAGATGGAGAGCCACCTGTCTCAAAGGCTGGAACACCCCAATGTTGTGCGTGTCTATATGGCCGGCAGGCCAGGCCGTTTCCCGCCTTACTACACCATGGAATTTATGCCGGGTGGCAGCCTGCATGACCGGTTGAGCCATGGACCTTTGCCTTTGGATGAGGTCGGCCGTGTTTTTGGGGCGATCCTGGATGGTCTGCAGTATATGCACGAGGCCGGCGCGGTACACCGGGACATCAAGCCGCGCACGATCTTGTTTAGCGAGAAAGGTGTTCCCAAGATCAGCGACTTTGGCATCACTAAGTGGACTGGGGCGGGCCTGACCACGTTAACGACATCGGATGTCGTCATCGGAACACCTTTGTATATGGCGCCCGAGTGTGGTCGTGGGGAACCGGCGACAATCCGGTCCGACTTGTATTCCATCGGTGTCACTTTGTATGAGTCCCTTGTTGGAGAACCTCCTTATCAGGCGGACACCCTCATGGCGGTGTTGCTCAAGTCCATCACAGATCCTTTCCCGCTGCTGCGTACCAAGGCCGCCCACATCTCCCCGGAGTTAGAGGCTTTCGTCCTGCGCCTTTGCGCCAAAGAACCAGGGGACCGCTACGAGTCAGCGGGTGAAGCTAAAGAAGCCTTGCTCAAGGCGTTGCCTACCCCCGGCCAACCGGAGGCAGGAACCCCAGCGCAGCTCGAAGTGCGATAAAGGGTCATAAATGTGTTTCACTGAGGCTTTGTGATGACCAACTCCGCCACCATCGTCCAACGCGTCTGGAACTACTGCAACGTCCTGCGCGACGACGGCATGTCCTACGGGGACTACCTGGAGCAGCTCACCTACCTGCTCTTCCTGAAGATGGCCGACGAGATGGGCCTGGTGGGCAAAGCCAGCCCTATTCCGGCTAAGCTCGGCTGGCCCAGCCTGCTAAAGCGCGACGGCGACGACCTGGAGACCCACTACCGCCACATCCTGACCGAACTCGGCAAAGGCTCCGGCCTGATCCCGGTCATCTTCCGCAAGGCCCAGAACAAGGTCCAGGACCCGGCCAAGCTGCGCCGGCTGGTGGACCTGATCGACGGCGAGACCTGGATGGGCCTCGATATCGATGTGAAGGGCGAGATCTACGAGGGCCTGCTGGAGAAGAACGCCCAGGACACCAAGAGCGGGGCCGGCCAGTACTTCACCCCGCGCCCGCTCATCCAGGCCATGGTGGACGTCATGCGGCCGGCGCCTGGCCAGACCATCTGCGACCCGGCCTGCGGCACGGGCGGCTTCCTGCTGGCCGCCCATGACCACATCGTCCGCGAGCACGGCCCGCTGGACCGCGACCAGTGGGATCACCTGCGCCACAAGGCCCTGCACGGCTGGGAGATCGTGGACAACACTGCCCGGCTGTGCGTGATGAACCTGTACCTGCACGGCATCGGTGTGAATGGGGGCAATTCCCCCATCCACGTCGCGGACAGCCTGGCCGCCGACCCCGGCGCCCGCTTCGACCTGGTCCTTACCAATCCGCCCTTCGGCAAGAAATCCAGCGTCACCTTCGTCAACGAAGAGGGCGAGGCCCGGCGCGAGTCACAGGTGATCGAGCGCGGCGACTTCATCGCCTCCACCAGCAACAAGCAGCTCAACTTCGTCCAGCACATCAAGACCATCCTCCAAATGCACGGCCGGGCGGCCGTCGTCGTGCCCGATAACGTCCTATTCGAGGGGGGCGCCGGCGAGACGGTGCGCCGGGCGCTGCTCAAAGAGTGCGACGTCCACACCCTGCTGCGCCTGCCCACCGGCATCTTCTATGCCCAGGGCGTGAAGGCCAACGTGCTATTCTTCGACCGGAAGCCGGCGGCCGAGGCGGCGTGGACCAAGACGCTGTGGATCTACGACCTGCGCACCAACATGAACTTCACCTTGAAGCAGAACCCGCTCCAGCGCCAGGACCTGGACGAGTTCGTGGCCTGCTTCAATCCTGCGAACCGGCACAAACGCAAGGCGACGTGGTCAGAGAAGAATCTCGAGGGCCGCTGGCGCTCCTACACCTACGATGAGCTCCTGGCGCGGGACAAAGTCAACCTGGACATCTTCTGGCTGCGGGATGAGTCACTGGAGGACAGTGCCAGCCTGCCGGCGCCGGACGTGCTGGCGGCTGAGATCATGGAGGACCTGCAGGCGGCGCTGCAGCAATTCGGCGAGATCGCGGATGACCTGAAAGTGTAGTGATGCCACGGAATTGAACAGGTAAACAGCGAGTTTCGAGTATGGGTGAGCTGCACCAGCCTGCCGCGTTCAGCTCCCAATTGGTGCCTGGCTGGGCGCAGGCGGCCCCATCTGCGCTGTTGGCGGGTATCTAGGGTAAGGCCAAGTGGTGGGAGTCGTCCGAGCAGCACGCACAGTACGGCCGGCTGCAATGATGAGGTGCGAGAGATGAAGGAAGAGATCCCCGGCGGTAGCCGCCCATTACAAACACGCGGCCCCGCCGATTTTGAGCGCTCGCTTCAAACATCGACCGATGTGTTTCTTCGTGTCTTGAGGGATTGGGCGCTTGGCTATTTCGGGCCCGATGGCAATAACCAGCCGCCGTTAGCGGGCGTCACCCTTGATTACGAATTGAGTCAATGGGAGTTTAGACACGCCGGGCATTTCCCCTTTATCACCCTTGAAATCATTGACGCGCCAACCGGCCTAATAGTGTTCGCCTGGATTCTCTTTGATGCGCCAGGCGGCCCGGTCGACTCAAGCGCAGCCCAGCAAGCTTTCGGAGCAATGACAACATGGATTGATAAATGGTTGGGCCCGAAACACAGCAATGAGTCGGTCGGGTTCGTGGAATGGACACCGCATGTCAGGAATGACAAAGACCACGCTCCGCTTGGTTCGGCGCCGATCGATCCGGCGCAGCGGAATTGGGGTTTTGAGTTGGATTGTTTGCAGCTTTGGACTGGGAATGTGTTTGAAGTGCCGGCCGCGTTTGATCATCTCTCAGCAAGAATAGGCAGCTATGCGCCCCTGGTGGTGGCTAAACTACACCTCAGTGAATCCAGCCGGCGCGAGTATGAACTGGTGTCAGGCGACGACAAGGCGATCCTTACACTCATTCGTCATGGTGACCGGACTACTATCCAATTGGTGCCGGTCAACAGCCGACCCGAAACTCCGGGCGGTGACGCAATTCATAATTACTTGTCCGGGCATTTGTGGTTCGCTTTCCGAGAGTTCGAAACGCGAACAAAGCAAGCCCAGCCGACCGATCACACAGCCCGTGAGGCTATTCCGCCTAGGCCGACGCTGTCGACAAAATCTTCGCCCCTTGGTCGTCTCCCAAAGAACCAGGCTGAAAGACTAGCTGCCTTGGTTGCATGGGAGAACACACCGAGGGAAGAGCGGCCGCCGCTCTCTGACTGGCTATCCTGGTATTTTGGTGATAATCCGAACGGGCCAAATGTAGCCCCGTCAACCTTTCACGGTTGGCGCCGGCTGAAGCGGAAAAAGTCATAGCCAAGTCGTAGCCCTCTAATAGCGCGAGTCATAGTCCCACCTGCTATAAAAAGGCCGTACCACACGGCCTTTTTGTTTGGAAAGTGACTATGGCAGCCTTACGCGTGAACCTTCTACCTGAAGAACGCGCAGCCCTTGACCGGCTAGCCTGGCGCGAGCGGCGAGACCCGCGTGCCCAGGCCGCGCTGATCATCCGTCGCGCCCTCGAGTCGGCCGGCCTTTTGGTCAGCGTGGCTCAGCCGGTAGGCGACACCCAGCCGGCCAAGGCCAAGTTGGCACCATGACCACCCGGGCCATGGCCGGGCGCGTATGCAGGCGCGCGCTATAGGTCGCACCTTTGGGCATTCTGAAGGTCTGCAATATCAAGCCCTGCCCTGAAAAGGCGGTCTATAGCGACGAAACGTACAGAACACCCCAACGTGTCGAACAGAACCTCAATACTCAACGGGATGGAACCTGCGATGGAACTCAAGGATTTCTTCGACTCTCGCTGGCTCAGGGCCGATGACCTAAATGGCCAGGACCGCGTCGTCACGGTGGAAAAATACACTGCCGAGACGATAAAAAACAAGGAGGGTCTGGACGAGCGCCGGTTGGTGCTGTGGTTCACGGGTGTGCGGAAGGCGCTCATCTTAAACCGGACCAACGCCCTGGCCATCGCCAAGCTCAGCGGCACCGACAAATGCGACGGCTGGGTGGGCCTACGCCTGACGCTGACCCGCGAGTTGGTGGCGGCGTTCGGGCGGACGGACTGGGGTATTCGGATCAAGCCGGCTCCGCAACCGGCCGCGCCGCAGCCGGTGCCACAGGCCTCGCAGCCGATGGCGACCCCATGGGGCGTCGCCGACGCCGAAACCGTCGAGCCGTTTTAGTTGAGCCTGTACGGGCGGCTGGCTGGATCATCTCCAGCTGGCCGCCCGTAAGGTGACCGACCCCAAATGGGCTCACTCTCTGAAGCCGTGTCAAGTATTGGGCCAATGAGTCCATCAGTTTTCACCAGATACGTCGCCA
>CALFZO010000181.1 GCA_937952305.1 uncultured Anaerolineales bacterium
GGCCGGGGCGCTGACGGTCGCCGAGTTCGCCAGGCTCCCGGTCGCCGACGCCTGGACGATGCCATTGACGGTGTAGGTCGCCGAGCCGCCCGGCGCGAGCGTGACGTACTGGTTGATGCTCCCGGAGCCGGACGCCTGGCCGCAGGCCGAGCCAGCGGTCGCGCTGCAGGTCCACGTCGCGCCGGAGACGGCGGCCGGCAGCGCGTCCTGGACCACGGCGTTCGCGGCCGTGCTTGGGCCGGCGTTCGTGGCGACGACGGTGTAGACGACGGCGGTGCCGGGGACCTCCGCAGCCGCGCCGTCGGTCTTGGTGATGGACAGGTCGGCTTGCGGTGTGAGTGCGTCGCTGTCCGTTGCGGTGTTGTTGACCCCGTTCGGGTCCGTGTACCCGGCCGGCGCGCCGACGGTCGCGGTCGTGGCGACGTTCCCGGTCGCAGCCGGCTGGATGGTCGCGTTGAGTGTGAAGGTCGCCATGCCGCCCGGCGCCAGGGCCACGGTCGCATTGAGGTCCCCGCTGCCGGACGCCTGGCCGCAGGCGGAGCCGGCCGACGCCGAGCAGGTCCAGGTCCCGCTGGTGAGCGAGGCTGGCAGGGCCGCGCTGACCGTTGCGCCCGAGACCGAGCTGGGGCCGGCATTTGAGGCGATGATCGTGTACGCGATGGACGTGCCGGGGATCTCCGTCGTCACCCCGTCGGAGATTGTGATAGCGAGGTCGGCCTGAGGCGTGATCGCGTCCGTGTCGGTGGCGGAGTTGTTGCCCGCGTTAGGGTCGGTCACGCCGGCCGGCGGCGAGACGATGGCGGTATTGGAGAGCGAGCCCGAGGCGGCGCTCGCCAGCAGGCCACTGGCCGTGAACGTGGTCGTGCCGCCGGCCGGCAGCGTGACTGTGGTGTTGAGATGGCCGGAGCCGGACGGCTGCCCGCAGGCTGCGCCGCCGGCGGCCGCGCATGTCCAGGTGACGCTCGTCAGCAAGGCCGGAAAGGTGTCTTGCACCATTGCGCCCGAGGCGTTGCTGGGGCCGGCATTGCTGGCGACGATGGTGTAGGCCACCGGCGCGCCGGGCACGACGGTGCCAGCGCCGTTGCTCTTGGTGACGGCCAGGTTCGCCTGAGGCGTAATCGCGTCGGTGTCGGCCGCCGTGTTGTTGCCTGTGTTCGAGTCGGTCTTGCCGTCCGACGGCTGGATGCTGGCCGTGTTTTGCAGCGAGCCCGTCGCCCCTGGGTTCAGCGTGCCGCGCAGGACGAAGCGCACTGCGCTGTGGGGCGGGAGCGTGACGACAGTGTTGATGGACCCCGCGCCGCTGCCGGCGCTGCACGCGCCGCCGCCGCTCAGGCTGGCGCAGGTCCAGGTGACGCCGGTGAGCGCAGCCGGCACGTTGTCCACGACCAGCCCCTGGCCTTCGTTATCTGAATTGTTGGCGGCGTCGAGCGTGTACTGCACGACGGTGCCGGGGACGACGCTCGCGACCCCGTTGGTCTTGGAAAGGCTCAACTCGACGGACGGGTCGCTGGGCGGGCTCCAGCAGCCGTTCGCGCCGGGCGGGGCGCCCGGCGGCGGCGCGCAGCCTTCGCAGCAGTAGTAGCACGAGTTGCCGCCGCCGCACCCGCTGCACTGCGCGCTGCACAGGGGCACGCCGCCGCACCCGCAGCAGTTGTTGTCGTAGGGGCCGCCGCCGCCCGGCCCGCCGCACGCGCCCTGCACGCTGTTGCCGCAGGTGTGGCCACAACCCGCGCCTCGCGCGATGGGAGCTGTGTTGGGGTTGAGGGGGCCCAGGAGCCACAGCGCCAGGCCGCCCAGGATGACCAGAGCCGACAGCGCCAGGCGGTAATGGATCAACAGGGCGAAGACGCGGCGCATCACGGGGCCTCCTGGGCGGGCAAGATCTCGTTGAGGCGGTAGAGCAAATTGGCGCCGGCGTGCTCGCCGACGCGGACCGCCGCGACCCGGCCGGCCTGATCGACGAAGACGAAAGCCGGGAACACGTCCGGGACGTGATAGAGCCGCGCAACGCGGGCGTCGGGATCGGCCAGGGCCTGCCATTCCCGGCGCGGGGCCGCGTCCCGGAATTTCCAGTCGTCGCGGTCGGCCGGCGCATTGATCGTTGCCGCCTCGACCAGCGCGCGGAGCGCCGGCAGCGGGTGGGCCTTCCCATTGACGGCCAGGATCGCCACGTCCGGCCGCGCGGCCGCCAGGTCGTTCAGGCGCGCCAGCGTCCGGTAGCTCGGCGGGCAATCGAGGTCGTAGAACACGAGCAGCACGGGCCGCCGGTCGCCGTAGGCGCTCATCTGCAGGCCGGCGTCGTCGAAGGTGACGGCGTGAAAATCGGGCGCGGTCAAGCCGGCCTGCAGGGCGCGGGGCTGCGCGGCGAGCGCCGGCCAGGCCAGGAACGACAGCGCCATCACGATGGCGCTCGCGTTGAGCAGTAAGTGCAGCCATCCGCGCGGGGAGGCCGGAAGCAGCGGCAGTCGGGCTAAGGATTTCATCGTCGTCATCGCATCTCACTCCGTCGTCACCGGCGCCTCGTTCGGGCCTTTCAACAGCGCCAGCACGTCCGCGTACCAGAAGCGCGCGTGGCCAGCCGGGGTGCGTTTGGCCACTGGCAGCAGCCCCGCCTTCTGCCAGTTCCAGACGGTGGTGGTGCTCACCCCCGCCATCACCGCGACGTCGGTCGGCCGGAGCAGGATGGCGGGCGGCGGGGCTTGCAGTTCAGGGCCATCCCTGGTGGGTTCGCTGCGGCGCGGGCGCCTGGGCGGCATTGATCCTGTCCTATGGCAAACAAAAAGGCGGCCCGCAAAGCCCTCCCGTTGGGGAGAACTTCACAGGCCGCCGGTGATCGTGCGCCGCGCACCAACCCCCGGAGATCATCCGGCGTCAGATTGGAGCTGGCTCACCCGAACACAATCGACTCGTCGGGTTCAGTTGTTCGACCGCTTGGCGTTGATGCTGGTCCCGCGCATCACATAGCGCGGGGGCATCCTTCCTACTGGCCGTCTACTTACAAAAAATCGCCAGTGAGACGATCTGGCACTACGCCGGCATCTTAGTCAAATGGGCCGGCGGGGAAAACTCGCAACACTATAAGTCCATCTTCCGGTATTGAAGGGGTTGTATCCGTTGAATTAGGTTGGTAATCCTGCTGGGCCGGTCAGATTTGATAATTTCATCAACGCCATCTGGTCCTGGTTGTTCTGACACGAGATGTTATCACCTTCGTCGACCAGACAACCATCAACACTTGCTGTGAAGCCGAGTTCCACTACAGGCCAGGCCAACAGGCGCCTCGTTCAGCGGGCATGGCCGGACGGCGGGACACTGTACGCCTCGGCGATTAGGCGCGCTTGCCATCCAGCGTACCTTACAGAGTCCAGCCGACGTGCAGTTCATGCGTCATCGGCTTCGCCGCAGCTTCTGCCCCGTTGTGGGGGGGCTCTTATGTGCCGTCAACCATGAAGAAAGGTTCTTCACCATCACCTTGTATGGCAACAATCGCTGGAACGCCATCAGATGCCAAATTTGCCGATAGTTGAGCTAACGCTTCGCGGTCGGCGGCGCTAGGCTCATCAGACGACCCAAGCGGGTGAGAGTGCCATTCACCGACATAATCCAGATCGTTGCCCGTGACCCGGCGTATCGCTTCAACTCGCTTCCGCAATTCTTGTGAACCACGGATATACACAGTTGGCCATTCTACGCTGTCGTCTGGAGAGCTTGAGGCGTCGACAACGTAGACGATATGGCGTAAATGGTCAATCTGTCCAATCAGGATGCCACCGGTTTCGTTGGGCAAGTTTTGGCGCCGCATCTCAGCCAAATTCTCGGCCACTTCGAGTGTCCATCGAATCTCCCATTGGCCCTGGCGCAATATCCGCACAGGCACAGATCCGAAATAGCTGTGTGTGACACTGTTGGTCTCGTCTGACCAGAGCCAGATATGGAGTCCTGTGGCAAGCGACCCGATGTGATTGGCAATGAAACGCGCAGCGACACCGGCATGGATGGCAGTGAGATCTTGAGGGAGAATCACAGATGTGTCACGACATGACCTGGCGAAGTGAACACCCCCATCAGTGATTTGGTATACGATGTGCAGGTCGGGATTGCGCCAAATCCGGGCAGCAAGTTGCACCTCCAAGTCGTCCAATCGACTTGTGCTCCCGGGACTTTCAACCAGGATAACCAATCCGCGGCCTCGAGATGTCAGGAATGCGCAAAGTCGCGGCTTGCCGCTCTGCAGGCTAGACAGGTGGCGACTGACCGCATGTGAAGCCGAGAAATCAAGGATTAGATCGACCGACTGTAGTACGTCAGCTTGGATCGAGTCCGAGATGCTTTCCTTGGTAATGTCGACGATGAAAGGTTGGGCAGCGGCAGGGTCATTCAAGAGCGCGCAGATTTCCTGAGCCAGAGCCTCAGCCTTGTGACTGCCCATGTGGTGGGGCCCACTTAATCCGTGGCGGGCAAAATTGTGGGG
>CALFZO010000182.1 GCA_937952305.1 uncultured Anaerolineales bacterium
GAGCAGGCGTATCGGGACGCGCTGCGCTGTGACCCGAACGACGCGGCGGCGTACTACAATCTCGGCAATTTGCTGGCCGACGATGCGGGGCGGCGTGGGGAAGCGGAGCAGGCGTATCGGGACGCGCTGCGCTGTGACCCGAACGACGCGGCGGCGTACTCCAATCTCGGCGTGTTGCTGCGGCAAACAGGCCGACCGAAAGAGGCCGAGACAGTCTACCGATCTGGTTTGAAAATCAAGCCGGATGATACCGGTCTACAAAGCAGATTGGCCTTTCTATTGCGGCTGCAAGGCCGGCCGTCTGAAGCAATACCTTTCTTGGCGGCACTCCTGCGGACGGAACCAGACAACTTCGATCCACCCCTGGCCCTGGCCTCAATCCACCGGTATCTGGGCGACAGCGACGCCTCCGCCCGCCACGCCGCACTGGCGCGCCCGTTAATCCCCGCGGACGATGACTACAACCTCGCCTGCCTGGAGTCGGTGTGCGGCAATACCGAGAGCGCGCTGGATCACCTGCGCCGTGCCGCCACCCGGCCAGATTTCGACCGGGATTGGCCATGGCAGGATCCGGACCTGCAGTGGCTGCTGACCGACCCCCGTTTTGAAGCCATTGTGGGCGGCCGCCCGCGAAAAGAAGACGCCGGCAGCACGTGACTACCGGCGTCCCAATGGCCTGTGACCAGTCGCAGACGGCCAGGCGACGATGGCTAATTGAGGGTCACCACCTTCAGCCTCACCCGGCCATGTTCCCGAAGAACCGGATGAAGGCCTCGATGCCGCGGTAGTAGTTGGGCAGGTGCTGCTTCTCGTTGGGGCCGTGGATGTTGTCGTCGCGCATCCCGAAGCCCATCAGGATCGAGTCCACGCCCAGCGACTTTTGGAGGAGGCCCACAATCGGCACGCTGCCGCCGGCGCGCTCGAAGACCGGGCGCACGCCCCAGGTGGTCTCCAGCGCCGCCACCGCCGCCAGCATGGCCGGCGAGGCGCGCTCCACTAACGCGGCCGGGCCGCCGGCCAGCGCCTTCAGCTCCCAGCGGATGGTGGGCGGGGCCTTGGCGGCCAGGTAGGCGCGCAGCTGCTGCTCCACTTCGTCATGGTCCTGGTCCGGCACCAGGCGCATGCTGATCTTGGCCATGGCCTTGGCCGGCAGCACGGTCTTGGAGCCCTCGCCGATGAAACCCGAGTACAGGCCGTTGACCTCCAGCGTGGGCCGCGCGCCGAAGCGCTCCACGGTGGTGTAGCCCTTTTCACCCCACAGCGCCGGCACACCGGTCAGCGCCCGCCACTCGTCGTCGTTGTGCGGCAGGCGGGAGAGCGGCCGCACGCGGTCATAGTAGCCGGGCAGGGTGACGCGGCCGTCGGCGTCGTGCATGCCCGCGATCAGCTCGCACAGCGCCTGGCCCGGGTTGTGGAGGGTGCCGCCGAAGGTGCCGGAGTGCAGGTCCTGCACGGCGCCGTAGACCCACAGCTCAAAGTAGGCCAGCCCGCGCAGGCCGTAGACCAGCGACGGCAGGTCCGGCTTGAGGATGCCCGAGTCGGCGTTGAGCACGACGTCGCACTTGAGCAGCGCCTTGTGGGCGTCGATGAAGGCGCCCAGGCTGGGCGACCCGATCTCCTCTTCGCCTTCCACCAGGACCTTGACGTTGACGCCGAGCTCGTTGTGCTTGAGGAGCGCCTCCAGCGCCTTGAGAAAGCCGTGCACCTGGCCCTTCATGTCGGAGGCGCCGCGCGCGTACAGGTCATCGCCGCGCACGGTCGGCTCGAACGGGCCGCTGTGCCATTCGTTCACCGGATCGACCGGCTGGACGTCGTAGTGGCCGTAGACGAGCACGGTCGGCCGGCCGGGCGCCTTGAGCCATTCGCCGTAGACCACGGCGTGGCCGGCGGTCGGCAGGATGGCGACGCCGTCCAGGCCCATGCCGCGCATCTGGCCGGCCACCCACTCGGCGCAGCGCTGCATGTCCGGCTTGTGCTCAGACAGCGTGGAGACGCTGGGGATGTGGACGAACTCTTTGAATTCAGCCAGGTAGCGGGCGTGGTTCTGTTGGGCGTAGGCCAGGGATTGAGTAGGGACGGACATAGAGACTCCTGAGTGCGTTGTGAAACGCGAAGCTACGAAGGGGGCTGAGGCGCATTCTAGCACACGCCGCTGGACGCCCAGCCGGCCGCGCGGCTCAGCGTGGCAAGTCGTTCACGACGGCGCGCCAGATCGGGTCATCGCCGGGCGTGCCCAACTGGGCCTGCTGCCACTCCGCCTCGGTCAGCGGCTGGGCCGGGTCCAGCAGGCGCGCCATCCAGGCGGCCAGGCTCGAGCCGGGGTCGCGCCGCAGGGCTTCGCGCACGTCGGCGCTGGCGTCCTCCAGACGGGCCTGGCGCCAGTACAGATAGGCGCGTTCGGCCAGATACGTGGCCTGGGCCGTCGGCGCGGATTCCACCTGGAGCGCCTCAGTCAGATAATCGGCCGCGCCCACGAAGTCGCCGAGCACGGCCTGACAGTGCGCGAGCAGCAGCCAGTAGGCGGCCCTGTCCGGCCGCAGCTCCGCGGCGCGATTGGCCGGGGCCAGGGCTTCGGCCGCGGCGCCGGTGGCCAGGTAGGCGCGCGCCAGCATGTACTGGGCCTCGTCGTCGTCCGGCGCCAGCGTGGCGGCGCGGGTCAGGTCCACGATGGCGGCGGCCGGGTCGGGGCCGGCCTCATCCAGAGCGAAATTCAGGCGCGCCCAGCCGATCAGATAGTGGACGCGCGCCTCATCCGGCGCCAGGGCGGCGGCCTGCTCCAGGTCGGCCCGCGCCTCGGCCGGGTCCGCGTCGCCGAAGTATTGCAGCCGCAGGCGCGCGCGCTCGGCGTAGGCCAAGGCCTGATCGCGCGGCCCGGCCGTGTTCAGGGTCGGGATGGCGTCCAGGTCGGCCAGGGCCGCGTCAAAATCGCCCAGGCCCTCATAGGCCTGAGCGCGGCCGGCCAGCGTCCGCGCCTCGGCCGGCCCCTGCGCCAGCAGCGCGCTGTAGGCGTCGACGGCCAGCTGGTATTCGCCGGCCTCCAGGCGGGCCTGGGCGGCCTGCCCGGCCCGCTCACGCTGAGCCTGCGTCCACCATTGCCAGCCGACCGCCCCGGCGGAGACGAGCACGACCACGGCGCTCAAGGCCAGGGCCAGCCACAGCGGCCGGCGCCGGCTTTGGCGGGGACGCGCCGGCGGGGCGGCGGGCGCGGTGGTCAGCGCGCTCTGCGGCCGGGTCTCTGTCAGGCCGGCCAGCGCGGCGCGGAAGTCGGCCGCGGTCTGATAGCGGTCGGCCGGTTGCTTGGCCAGGGCGCGGCGCACGGTTGCTTCCAGAGCCGCGGGCACGTCCGTGCGCAGGGCTCGCAGGGACGGGATCGGCGCGGTGGCATGCTTGAGCAGGATCGCGACGCTGGTGTCGCCGTCGAACGGCACCTGGCCGGTGAGGCACTCGAACAGCACTACGCCCAGCGCGTAGATGTCCGAACGCGCGTCGGCGGCCTCGCCCTGGCCCTGCTCGGGGCTCATGTAAGCGGGCGACCCGACGGTCAGGCCGGTCTGCGTCAGCCGTTCGGCGTCCACCAGCCGCGCGATGCCGAAATCGGTCAGGACGACGCGGCCGCCCTTCTCAATCAGGACGTTGGCGGGCTTGAGGTCGCGATGGATCATGCCCTGACGGTGGGCGTAGTCCACGGCCTCCAGCAGCGGCCCGAACCAGGCCAGCACTTCGGCCAGCGGCAGCCCGCCGCCGGCCGCGCCGCGCTCGTCCAACTCGGTCTTGAGCGAGCGGCCGTCGATGTACTCCATGACCATGTAGGGTTGGCCGTCGGCCAGGTCGTAATCGAAGACCTGGACGATGTGCGGGTGGCGCAGGCGCGCCACGGCCTGGGCCTCGCGCTGGAAGCGGGCCAGGAAGTCCGGGGCATCGGCCAGGTGGGGGTGCAGGAGCTTGACGGCGACGAAGCGCTCCAGGCCGGGCTGGTAGGCCTTGTGGACTTCGGCCATGCCGCCGCGGCCCAGGCGCTCACGGAGTACGTATTTGCCGAGGGTGCGAGGGGCCATCAGGCTCGATTATAGCGCCGGCCGCCCAGCGCGCGCCTTCACGGCAAGACGCCCAGCTCATCCAGCGAGCGGTGCAGCTCGGCGGTGTCGCGGTACACGCGGTAGGCGCCGGCCCGGCTGAGCTCGTCTTCGCCGTAGCCGCCCGTCAGCAGACCGATGCTGAGCATGCCGGCCCGGCGCGCGGCCAGCAGATCCCAGACGGCGTCGCCGATGACGTAGCACTCGGCCACGGCCACGCCCAGGCGCTGTTGGCAGGCCAGGAACAGGTCGGGCGCGGGCTTGGCGCGGGCGACGTCGCCGCGCTCCACCACCACGGTCTCCGGCCCCAGGCCCAGCGCGGTCAGTGAGCTGTTGATGCCGGGGCGTTGGCCGGAGGTGGCGATGCCGAACGGGATCGCCGCGGCCCGCAGGCTGGCCAGCAGCTCCACGGCGCCGGGCAGGGGGCGCCGCTCCGGCAGAAGCTGCGTCATCAACTCGGCGTGGCGGCGCTGCACGGCCTCGGCCTCGGCCGGGCTGAGGGCGCGGCCGGCCTCGCGCGCCACGGCCCGCGTGAACAGGCCGCCGCTCATGCCGATGCGGCGGTGGATGCGCCAGCCGTCGATGGGCAGGCCGGCCTCGCCGAGCGCCTGCTGCCAGGCGAAGACGTGGGCGTAGACGGTGTCGACGAGGGTGCCATCCAGATCGAAGATCAGGGCTTGCATACGACTGCTTTCGGGGAGAAAAGGGCGCGGCTGTGCGCGCAGCCAGCTGGGTGGTCGGCGGCGCGCCGGCTCGGTGTCAACGGTCGGGACGCTATCCGCACTCCGCGCTTCAGGACGGCGTGAAGCCCTCCGCGCGCAGGATGCCGGCGAAGGCCTCGTTGGCGTCGGCCACGGCCTTGATGCGCCAGCCAGGCTCGGAGGGCTCGAACAGCTCGCGGAACTCCTCGGCCACCGCCGCCTGCGCTTCGGCCGTGGCGGCGCCGTGCCAATGCAGCTGGTTCTCCCAGACCATGGCGCGCAGGCTGCGCAGCGCGGCCGGCAGCGTGTCGCCGAAGGTGCCGAACTCAAAGGCAGTGGCGTACAGCCGGCGGTCCGGGAACTCGGCGCGCGCCAGGGTGTAGGCGAAGTCCACCATGTCGCCGTGGATGGCGTAGAACTGCTGCGGGTCGGCGGCCAGCACGCGCGGATACTCGAACAGCGCGGCCAGCTCGTTCGGCCGGCGCGGCTCGTGCGGCGAGTTCACCAGGCTCAGGCGGTAGCGCGGGCCGTAGCCGGTGTGCATGTCCAGGTGCAGCACCTGGCGGTAATCACGCAGCCCGCTGTGCAAGAGGCCGATCATGACCTCGGCCTCTTCTTGCAGCGCGTCGCCGCCGTAGTAGACGCCCTGCGGGTGGCGATACTGGCCGAGCAGCGTGGCCGCCTGCAGTGTGGCCGGCCCGACGGTCGTCAGCGCGCGCGCCAGCGCAGCCGCGAACGCCAGGTCGCGCAGGCCGCGCGCCGGGACGCGCCCGGCCGGATTCAGGTGCGCGGCCAGCCGGTCGTAGCCGGGGTTGGTCTGCGCGGCGTAGGTCTGCGGGCGCGGCAGGAAGTTGCGGTTGAGGTCGACGTTGGCGGCGTTGACGCGCCGGCGGTGCTGCATGCCCCACGGGTTGAGGGCGTGCACCAACCGCAAGCCGGTGACGGCCGGGTCCAGGCGCGCGGCGTGCTCCTGCAGGAACAGCGTCAGCATGGCCGCGCCGACGTAACCTTCGGCGCCGTGTTCGCCCGTCGTCACGATCAACAGCCGCTCGGGCGCGCGCGTGGCGTCGGCCAAAATCCAGTCGATGGTCAACTCGCGGTCGACGCTCAGCGCGTGCTGGGCCAGGCGCGCGTCCGGCCAGCGTTCGCGCAGCTGGAGGAGGCCGGCGCGGAAACGCGAGCGCGAGGCCTCGTAGCTGTCCGGGAAGAGGGCGGCGACGTCGGGCATGGCCGCGCCTCAGAACGGGCCGAAGCCCAGGGCGACCGCCAGGCCGAGACTGGCCAGCGTGATCACGAGCAGCAGCCCCCACAGCGGCAGCGTCCAGCGCAGCCACTTGGGGTAGCTCACCACGGTCAGGCCCAGGCAGATCAGCAGCACCGGGTTGGTGGGGTAGGCCAGGTTGGAGAAGCCGTCGCCGAAGCAATAGGCCAGCACGGCCGTCTGGCGCGTTACGCCCACCAGGTCCGCCAGCGGCAGCAGGATGGGCATGAGCAGGAAGGCCTTGGCCGAGCCGGAGGCCACGAAGAACTCGATGACGAGCGCGAGCGCGTAGACGAGCACGGCCGCGGCCAGCGGCGGCGTGCCCGCGAAGACGCCGGCCGCGCTGTGCAGGAGCGTGTCCAGGCTGCCGCCCTGGGCCACGATGTGCTTGACGCTGGCCGCCATCAGGATAAGCGGGATGGCCGGGGCGATGCCGGCCAGGCCTTCACCTACCGCGCGCAGGACCTGGGCGCGGCTCTCGCCCGCCAGCAGTCCCGCGCCCACGCCGCCGAAAAAGAACAGCAGGCCGACCACGGGCAGGGAGTAGTCGGCCAGCGCCGGCACGAACGGTGCGGCCACCAGCACGACCAGGATCAGGCCGAGGGCGACAGTCAGCCAGGCCAGCGCCGGGCCAAGACGGCGTCCGCCGCTGTTCAGCGCGTTCAGGTCCAGGTGGCTGTATTTGGCGCGCTCGGCCTGGTCTTCGGCGAACACGGCCGAGGCCTCCGGCTGGCGGTCCACCCGGCGCGCATAGCGCACCAGGAAGGCCGCGAAAACCGCGTACACCACCAGGAAGATCACGATCCGGGCCTCGGCCCCGGAGAACAACGGCAGGCCGGCCAGCCGCTGGGCCACGCCCAGCGTGAACGGGTTGGTGACGGCGGCCGAGAAGCCGAGGTTGGTGGCCAGGATGCTCATCCCCAGACCCACCAGCGAGTCCCAGCCCAGCGAGTAGGCCAGGGCGATCATCAGCGGCACGAGCGGCACCACTTCCTCGAAGATGCCGAAAAAGCCGCCGATCAGCATGAAGAAGAAGCTGATCGCCAGCAGCAGCGCGTACTTGCGCCCGCCAAAGCGCTGGACCACGCGCGCCAGCAGCGCGCGCAGCAGGCCGCTCTTGTCCAGCACCGCGAAGGCCACGCCGACTAGCAGAATGAAGACGATGATGACGATCAGCGTCAAGCTGTCCGGGCCGGCCAGCACCTCCACCGGCGCCGTCAGCCAGCGCCAGACCGGATAGTCCGGACGCGCCACCACCCGATAGGAATCGGGATCGATGACCTCGCGGCCATCCAGTTCCAGCCGGGTGTATTGCCCGGCCGGGACGATCAGCGTCAGCACGCCGGCGGCCAGCATCAGCGCCAGCAGGATCACGACCGATTGAAGGAAGGCGCGCAGGCTGATCTGCGCCCCGGACCGTTGTGGCATGCCTGACCTCGTTAAGGGTGGGGGTAGAGCGCGTTGCGATCCGGCGCGGCGGGCAGGTAGAGCACCACGGCCGGCTGGCCGGGCTGCAGGCCGGGCCCCGGCCGGTTGAGCGTGCGCACGGCGCCCTGATAGGCGCGTCCATTGGCGGCGAAGCGGTAGGTGATGGTCCACGGATGCCGGTGGTTCACCCGGACCATCAGGTTCTCCTGGACGTCGACGATCTCGCCTTCAGCCGCGGTGCCGTCGCGCAGCACTGCCACCAACTGGCGCGCCTCGTTCCAACGCCAGGCCAGTCCGCCGCCGCCCAAAGTCAGGAACATCAAGCCCAGGCCGAAGAATGGCAGGCCGACCAAGGCCGTGACGATGCCGATGATCAGGCCTGCGCCGAGCACGCTGAAGATAGCGCCCAACAGCGCAAAGACGAAGGCCACGATCGCGATGCCGTCCGCGCCCAGCAGCCGCCAGGCATAGCTGTCCGCGATCGGGCGCGGCGCGGGCGGGAGCGCCGGGCGCGGCGCCGGGTCGGACGTCAGCGCCTCGGCCGGGTAGGGCAGCGGACCGCCGCAGTTGCGGCAGTTGGTCTGGAACGCGGCGTAATTGGTGCCACACCAGGGACACGTGATCATAGTTTTCCCAGGGCCACAGAATGGCGTGATTATATGCCCGTGTACCAGTTTTTGTATGACTGAGTGAGACCAGGCGCGGGCCGGCGGCGGGTTTAATGGCGGCATGGTGGTGAAGCGGGCAGGTGTCGTCGCTGACGCGCAGCCGTGGGGTAGCTTCCGGCCGAGGGCGGCGTGACCGAGATCGTGTTTACGCTGGCCGGCGGCCCGGAGCTTGAGCCGCGCGTGCTAAGCCGGCTGGGTGAGGCGCTGGCCGGCCTGCACCTGTCGCCGGGGCAAGCCGCCCACCTGCGGGCCGCCACCCAGCAGGCCCTCTGGCGGCTGACGGCCCAGGCCGAGACCGGCCCGGCTGAGCTGTCCGTGGTCGTGCGCGTCCGCGCGCCCGGGGCCGCGCGCCCGGCCGGAGTTGCACTGCCGTGGGGCTTTTTCATCGTCACCCGACCGTTCTCCCGGGAGGCGGCCCCTGGCCACCCAGCCTCGCTGGCCATCGAACTGATCCTGTATCAGGATCGCGCGCAGGGCGCGAGCGAAGGTCCGCCTTTGGGAGGATGACAAATCGGCCCGAATATGTTATATATTTCACAATTAGCCGGCCGAGACCAGGAGGAGCCAGGAACATGGCGACCGCACCCGTCACCCAGCCCAATCACCCGCCCAAATCCGCACACGCGGCGCTGCCGCCGGGCCCGCGCGGGCACTGGCTGCTGGGGATGTTGCCGGAGTTCCGGCGTGATCTGCTGGCGATGTACCACGGCGCCGCCCGGCAGTACGGCGACGTCGTGCGAATCCGCTTCCTCAACGTGGACACCTTCGCGTTGAGCCACCCCGATCTCTTCAAGCACGTCCTGCAGGACAACAACCGGAACTACCAGCGCAACGCCTTCTTCAACTCCATCGTCAAGGCGACGCTGGGCCTGAACCTGTTCACGGCCGACGGCGACGACTGGCTGAGCCGCCGCCGCCTGATGCAGCCGGCTTTTCACCGTCAACGCATCGCGGCCTTCGGCCCGCTGATCACGGACTGCGTCGAGGCGACCCTGCGGCGCTGGGAGCGCCTGCCGGACGGCGCGCGGCTGGAGGTCGATCATGAGATGATGGCGCTGACCCTGCAGGTGGCCGGCCGGGCGCTGTTCAGCGTCGACCTGGCGAGCGAGGCCAGCCAGTTGGGCGACGCCTTCACGCACATGAGCGAGTACGTGAACTACCGCTTCAACGCGCCTTTCGCGCCGCCGTTCTGGATGCCCACGCCGCGCAACACGCTGACGCGCCGCGCGGTCGCCACCGTGGACCAGGCCATCTACGCCCTGATCGCCGAGCGCCGCCGCTCCGGCGCGGAGCGCGATGACCTGCTGGGGCTGCTGATGGCGGCCCGCGACGCCGACACCGGCGCGGCCATGACCGACCAGGAGCTGCGCAACGAGATCGGCACGTTCATGTTCGCCGGCCACGAGACCACGGCCGTCACGCTGACCTGGGCCTTCTACCTGCTGTCCCAGAACCCGGACGCCGAGCGCCGGCTGCACGCCGAGTTGGCGGAGGTGCTGGCTGGGCGCGCGCCCACGTTTGAAGACCTGCCCCGGCTGGCTTTCACGCGCCGCGTGGTCGAGGAGACTCTGCGCCTGTATCCGCCGGCCTGGGGAATCGCGCGGCAAGCCATCGACGCCGTGGAGTTGGGCGGCTATCGCCTGCCGCCGGCGGCCGGCCTGACTCTGCTGGTGATGAACGTCCACCGCGACCCGCGCTTCTGGGACGCGCCGGAGCAGTTCGATCCAGACCGCTTCCTGCCGGAGCGTTCCGAAGGCCGTCCGCACTTTGCCTATCTGCCCTTCGGCGGCGGGCCGCGCCTGTGCATCGGCAACCAGTTCGCGCTGACCGAGGCGCAGCTGGTCCTGGCCACCCTCGCGCAGCGCTACACGCTGCGGCTCGTCCCCGGCCATCCGGTGCGCCCGAACCCGATCTTCGTCCTGCGCACCAGCCACGGCCTGCCCATGACGCTGACGCGCCGTTGAGGCCGCCAGCTGACCCCTTAATGGACTGCGGCCCCTGTCGCCAAACAGGGGCCGCTTTTTACTTCCTTGGCGGTTGGGGCCAGATTCAAGCAGCCGCCAAGAGGTGTTGGGGCGCGGACGGCGGGCACAGGTGAGCGCCGGCCGCGGGCCGCAGCGTTTTGACTTGGGGGCGACTAAACCAGGCTGACAAGCCTCGCAGAAGCTGGCTGGTTCGCGCCGTGATCTGGCCTAACGCTCCGGCTGCTGGCCCCGACCGGGGTTTACCCTCTGGGTCCCGGCCTGCGCCGGGACGACCTATACCTAATTGCCGGATGCACCACGAAGGGGGGCCGAGGCCAGGCTGACGTCAGCCCATCCGGAAATCGGAACCAAGCCGTTGCCTCAGCCGGCCAGGACTCGTTCGTACAGCTGCAGCGTGGCCCGCGCCGTCTGCTCCCAGGTGAAGGCGTTGACCCGTTCGAGGCCGCGCCGCACCAACTCGGCGCGCAGGGCGGTGTCACTCAACGCGCGCCGCAGCGCCTCGGCCAGATCTTCCGGATCGTCCGGGTTGATTTTGAGCGCGGCCTCGCCGGCCACCTCCGGCAGCGACGAACGGTCCGCGATGATGACGGGCGTCTCGCAGCCCATGGCCTCCAGCACCGGGAAGCCGAAGCCCTCGTAGTGCGACGGCAGCACCAGCACGCCGGCCGCGCTGTACAGCTCCGGCAGGTCCGCCGACGGGAAGTTCTCGAAGAAGCGCAGGTGGTCCGCCAATCCCAGCTCGGCGGCCAGCTGCATGGTCTCGTCGAACAGCCAGCCCTTGAGGCCGGCCAGCACCAGCGGCGGCGCGTCCGGGGCGGCCGCCCGCAGCCGCGCGTAGGCATGCAGCAGCGTGGGCACGTTCTTGCGCGGCTCAAACGTCCCCACGAAGAGCACGCAGCCGGCCGTCAGGCGATGGCGCGCCAGCACCGCCGCCACGGCCTCGGCCGGGCGCCGGCGGAACTCCGGGTCCAGGCCCAGGTGGATCACCGTGACCTTCTCGGCCGGGACGTGCAGCAGCTCCACCAGGTCGGCCTTGGTGGCGTGCGAGTCAGCCGAGATGGCGTGCGCGCGTCGGACCGCGGACGCGATCTGGCCGTTGTAGTAACGGCGGCTTTCGGCGGTCAGGAATTGCGGATAGCGCAGGAAGGCCAGGTCGTGGACGGTGATGACGTGCCGGCGGGCGCCGGCGCGCGGCGGGATGAAATCGGGCGAGTGGAACAGGTCCAGCCGGTGCGGCAGCAGTTCGGCCGCCAGCGCCCAGGTCTCCAGGCGATGATGGGCCGGCGTCCAGCAATCCAGCCGGCGGGCGGCCTGGGCGAAGTGTTCGGTGTGGCCGCGCCGGTAGAAGTGATAGTGGGCGTGCTCAGGTGCGAGGTCCGGCAGGGCCGCCGCCAAGCGCCGCACGTACTTGGCGATGCCGCCGCGCGAGTAATACGTCAAGCGGACGTCCAGCCCGAGGCGCATGCGGCGCATTGTAGCATGCGGCCGGCTTTGGCCTTTTGGGGACCCGTCGGTATAATTTCCCGCAAGCGCGGCGCCCGGCACCGCCCAGGGCGCCGCCTTCGTATGGGAGAGGTGTATGGACCTGGCGCAATTGTCGAAAACCGTCGACTGGCTGGACAGCGAGCGGCGTAAAGATAAACAGGAGATCACGGCCCTGCAAGAGCGCCTGGCGGCGCTGGCGACTGACAACGGCACGCTGGCGCGCCGGGTGCAGCAGCTGGAGTCCCAGCTGACGACGGCCACCACCCAACTGCAGCGCACCGTCAAGGTGGACGAGATCCTGGACGGCTACCGCAAGGAGATGGCGCGCCAGGTGGACGAGCTGGAGAAGCGGCGCGTCGAGGCCGCCCGCGAAGACGAGCGTCTGCGCAAGGTGGAGCGCGAAGGTCTCAACAAATCCCTGGGCGAGGTGCGCAAGGGGCTGGAGACCCTGCCGCGCTTCGAGCGCGAGCTGGAGGCCCGCAAGGAGGAAGAGGCGCGCCTGGCGCGGCTGGCGGCCGAGCTGCAGAAGCGCGTCGGCGAGTTCAACAAGCACGTCGACGACCGCAACCGGGCGGTGACGCTGGTGGAGGAAGGCCGCCGCCAGGACGCCAAGCGCATCGCCGACCTGCAGGCTGAGCTCTCGGAAATGCGCCGGCGCGTCGACGAGAACCGCGGCAAGCTCGAGATCGTGGAGGATGTGGCGCGCCGGGCCGAGGCCCGCATCATCGAGGTCGTCCAGGCTGAGGTCGAGCGGCGCCAGGCGCAGACCCAATGGATGGAGTCGCAGTCCATCCGCCACACCGAACAGGAACGGACCTGGGTGGAGCTGCGGGCCAAGGTGGAAGCGGCGGTGGAGACGATGGACGAGTATGCCCGGCGCGTGAACCAGTACGCCGAGGCTAACCGCGAAATCGTGCGCGCCTCAGCCGACCTGCGGCAGGCGTCTGAACTGCTGGAGCGGCGCGTGAACGAGGTCTCGGAGATCCAGCGCCTGTCTGAGGACCGCATGCGCCAGGATTGGGCCGCCTTCATGGCCGACGACCAGAAGCGCTGGACCACGCACATGCTGCTGCGCGATGAGCAGTGGCGTGAGCATGACCGGGCCAGCGCCAAACAGAGCGAGCGGGTGGACACGCTGGAAGAGCAGATGGGCGAAGCTGTGGACACCATGCACCATCTGCGCGAGCTGGACGCTAACCGCCTGCAGACGCTGCTCAACGTCCTGCGCGAGATGGCGGCTGAATACGAGCAGCAGTTCACCAAAGTCAAGTAATTGCGCTCCGGGGCGGGTCCGTCCGCCCCGAACACGCCTCTCCGCCCATGCGCGTCATCGGCACGGCCGGCCACGTCGACCACGGCAAATCCACGCTGGTCCAGGCGCTCACCGGCACCCACCCCGACCGGCTCAAAGAAGAGCGCGAACGCGAGATGACGATCGACCTCGGCTTCGCTTGGTTCACGCTGCCCGGCGGCGAGAGCGTGGGCGTCATCGACGTGCCGGGCCATCGCGACTTCATCGAGAATATGCTGGCCGGCGTCGGCGGCCTGGATGCCGCCGTGCTGGTGGTGGCCGCCGACGAAGGCGTGATGCCGCAGACGCGCGAACACCTGGCCATCCTGGATCTGCTCGCCATCCCGGCCGGCTTGATCGCGCTCACCAAGGTCGATTTGGTGGACGACGACTGGCTGGCGCTGGTCACCGCTGATGTGCGCGAGGCCGTGCGCGGGACGCTCCTGGCGCGCGCCCCGCTGCTGCCGGTCTCGGCCCGCACCGGGCAGGGCGTGGCCGAGCTCAAGACGGCGCTGCAGGCCATCCTGGCCACCCAGCCGCCGCGCCTGGATGTGGGCCGGCCGCGCCTGCCGATCGACCGCGTCTTCAGCCTGACCGGCTTCGGCACGGTGGTGACCGGCACGCTCAGCGAAGGCGCGCTGACGCTGGGCGACACCGTGGAACTTCTGCCCGGCGGGCAGACGGCGCGCATCCGCGGCTTGCAGACGCACAAAACCAAGCTGGAGCGCGCGGTGCCGGGCAGCCGCGTGGCCGTCAACCTCACCGGGGTCGAGCTCGGCGATCTGCGCCGCGGCATGGTCGTGGCGCTGCCCGGGACGCTGCGCGCCACGACCCTCCTGGACGTCCATTTCAACCACCTGGCGGACGCGGAACTGCCGCTGAAGCACAACGCCGGCGTCAAGCTGTACCTGGGCGCGGCCGAGGTGCCGGCCACGGCGCGGCTGCTGGGCCGCGCCGAGCTCAAGCCGGGGGAGGCGGCCTGGCTGCAACTGGTGTGCGCCGAGCCGATCGTGGCCGTCAAGGGCCAGCGCTTCATTCTGCGCCGGCCGTCGCCGGGCGCCACCATCGGCGGCGGCGTGGTGGTGGACGCGCAGCCGGCCGGCCGTTACCGCCTGCGCGACACGGCCGCGGCCGACCGGTTGGAGCGGCTGGCGCGCGGTACGCCGGGTGAGAGTCTGCTGCACGCCTTGGACGCGCTGGGTCCGGCCGCGCTCAAGGACGCCGTGGCGCGCGCCGGCCTGGAGGCAGGCGCGGCGGCGGAGGCCGCGGCGGAACTGCGCGCGGCCGGCGATCTCGTGGAGCTGGAAGGCGAAGCGCTGGTGGCCTCACGCGCCGCCTGGAACCGCTTCTTGTCCGAGGCGCGGGCGACGCTGGCCGGTTACCATCGCCAGAACCCGCTGCGCGGCGGGATGCCGCGGGAGGAGTTGAAGAGCCGCCTGGCGGCGCTGGCCGAGGCCCGGCCGGGTGGGCGGCTGTCGGCCAAGGCCTTCACGGCCCTGATCAGCCGGGCGGCGGAGGCCGGCCAGTTGGCGGCTCAGGGCGCCGTCGTGCGGTTGCCCGAGCACACCGTCACCTTCACCGCCGTCCAGCAGGCCAAGGTCGAGGCGCTGCTGGCGGACTTCGCGCGCGACCCGTACAACACACCGCTGCCCAAGGATTGCGCGGCGCGCGTGGGCGAGGACGTCTTCGCGGCCCTGGTGGACCTGGGCCGCCTGACGGCGGTCTCGCCGGAGGTGGTGCTGCTGCCCGAGACATACGCGGGCATGGTGGCGGCCGTGCGGGACCATCTGCGCGCGCATAGCAAGATCACGGTGGCCGAGGTGCGCGACCGGTTCAAGACTTCGCGCAAGTACGCGCTGGCGCTGATGGAGCACCTGGATCAGGCCGGCGTGACCAAGCGGGTCGGCGACGAGCGCGTGCTCAAAAACTAACTCGGACAGCATCCGGCCGGCGACGGCCGGCACTGCGCGTGGTACACTAACTTAAATGTTGGTACGTGAAGCCGGCCACCTCCGCTACTATCAATTCGAGAGCTTCGAGCAGCGCGGCTTGACCCACGCGGTTTTCGCGCGGCACGGCGGCGTGAGCGGGGGCGCCTGGACGTCGCTGAACATGTCCATCAGCGTCGGCGACAGCCGCGCCAATGTGCGCGCCAATCGCGAGCGCGCTTTCCAGGCGGTGGGACGCGCGCCGGAGTCGGTGGCGGACCTGTGGCAGGTGCACTCCGCCGACGTGGTGGTGGCTGACACGCCGCGTGACCTGAACGTCGACGCGGTCAAGGCCGACGTCATCATCACCGACCGGCCGGACATCACGCTGTTTCTGCGTTTCGCCGACTGCGTGCCGGTGCTGCTGTACGACCCCGTCCGCCGGGCGGTGGGTCTGGTGCACGCCGGCTGGCGCGGCACCCTGCAGCGGGCGGCCGCGGCCGCGGTGCAGGCGCTCAGCGCGCGCTATGGCTCGCGCCCGGCCGACCTGGTCGCCGGGATCGGCCCGTCCATCGGCCCGTGCCATTACGAGGTGGGGCCGGAGGTGGCGGCCCAGACCCGCGCCGTTTTCGACGGCCGCGCCGAAGGTCTGCTGCGCGCCGTGGCTGGGCGCACCCACCTGGATTTGTGGGCCGCCAACGCCGAGGTGCTGCGCGCCGCCGGCGTCGAACAGATTGAAACGGGCGGCGTGTGCACGGCCTGCCGCACCGACGATTTCTTTTCGCATCGCGGCGAGCATGGTCAGACCGGCCGGTTCGGCGCCTTGATCGGGCTCGGCGGATGAACAGCGGCGCCGGCCTGGCGGCCGTGATCACACAGCTTCAGGCGCGCCTGGCTGAGGCGGCGCGCGCGGCCGGACGTGACCCGGCCGCGGTCCGGCTGGTAGCGGTCTCCAAGACTTTCCCGGCTGAGGCCGTGGCGGCGGCGGCGGCCTGCGGGCTGCGTGACTTCGGCGAGAATCGGTTGGAGGAAGCCGTGCCCAAGCGGCAGCGCCTGGCCGCGGCACCGTTCAGCGCCGAACTGCGCTGGCACATGATCGGCCACGTGCAGAGCCGCAAGGCCCGGGACGTGGCCGAGGCCGATTTTGCGCTGGTCCACTCGCTGGACAGCCTGAAGCTAGCTGACCGGCTGGGCCGCTTCGCCCAGGCCGCCGGGCGCAGCCAGCCGGTGCTGCTGGAGTGTAACGTCTCCGGCGAAGTGAGCAAAGCCGGCTTTGCCGCCCACGACCCGGCCGCCTGGGACACTGTCCTGACGGAGTTCGGCGCGGTCCTGGCGCAGCCCGGCCTGCGCGTGCGCGGCCTGATGACCATGGCCCCGCTGGGCACCGACCACGTCACGGCGCGGCCCTTCTTCGCGCGGCTGCGCGCCCTGCAAGCGGCGGCGCGGGCGCGCTGGCCGCAGGCCGAATGGGACGAGCTCTCGATGGGCATGACCGACGATTTTGAGGGCGCCGTCGCCGAAGGCGCCACCCTGGTGCGGGTCGGGCGCGCGATCTTCGGCGAGCGGAGTTGAGGCCGGCCTCCAGCGCGCCGGCCGTTAGCGGTCCACAGGTTTGAAGGAGTATTCTCGTGGCAGCCAGTCTCATCACGATTGTCGACATCATCGTCTACGTCATTACGATCATCCTGATCCTGCACGCGCTGATGTCGTTCGCGCCGCTGGAGCCGTGGCACCCGATCCGGCGCACGCTGGCCCAACTGGCCGAGCCAATCATCCAGCCGTTTCGCAACCTGATCCCGCCGGTCGGGATGTTTGATTTCTCCATCATGGTCGCCCTGATCGTCATCCAGATCCTGGGCGAGCTGATCAAAGTGCTGATCCGGCAGGCGTTCTGACCGGCCCGGCGGCAGCCACATTCTCTTTGGAGGCGAGGCATGACCAAGTTCACGGACGCGCGCAGCGGCGCCGCCATCACCGTCAAGGTGACGCCCAAGGCCAAGCGGACGCAGGTGGCTGGCATCATGGACGATGGCACCATCAAGGTGCAGGTGGCCGCGCCGGCCGAGGAGGGCCGCGCCAACGCCGCGTTGCTCGCCTTCCTGGCTGAGACGCTGGGCCTCAAGGCCAACCAGGTGGAGATTGTGGCCGGCCTGAGTTCGGAGCGCAAACTGATCTCG
Source organism: uncultured Anaerolineales bacterium (assembly GCA_937952305.1). Classification (GTDB taxonomy): domain Bacteria; phylum Chloroflexota; class Anaerolineae; order Anaerolineales; family UBA6663; genus SpSt-583. The sequence continues at coordinate 16,998 of CALFZO010000182.1, forward strand.
CTGCTGGGTGTGTCGCCGGCGGATGTGGACGCCAAGCTGGTGCCGCCGGCCAAGAAGGACGCGGCCCCGAAGCGCGCGACCAAGGCGGGGCCGCGCGCCAAGAAGAAGTAAGCGCGGGCGTCGATTCGTCAGCCCGCCGAATGGAAAACGGAGCGAGACTGGGCCAGCAGCGCCCGGTCCCGCTCCGTTTGGTTTTCTCCGGTGAGTGGGTTTACGCGGCCGGCGCGTGCAGACGCTGGCCCGTGGCCGCGGCCAGGGTCGCCAGGGCACGGTAGGCGGCATCGCGGACCAGTGGATATTCCGGATCGCGCAGCGCCCCGTACAGGTCGCGGGCGCCGAGCGGGTCGGCGAGCCCGGCCAGCGCTTCAGCCGCCGCGATGCGCGTCGGTTCGTCGCCCTCGCGCAGCGCCCGGCCCAGCACTTCCACCGCGCCGCGCCCGGGCGGTACGGCCGCGCCCTTGCTGGCGGCCCAGGCGATGAGCCAGCCCAGCGACTCCGGCGGCGTGAACGGCCGCGGGGTGTAATCCGGCGGCTCCTGGCGCCGATGCATGATCTCGTTGGCGGCGTTGCGCACGTACCACTCCTGCTCATCCCGTTGCTTGGCTTCGATCAGGGCGAAGGCCCACTCGGCGTCCACCTCGGCCAATCCGAAGAGGGCGGCCCGGCGCGTGGGGATCTCGGCGTGGTTGAGCGCCTCTTTCAGGAGCGGATGCCCGGTTTCAGCCTGGCGGGCCAGCGCCTGGGCGCAGGCCTGGCGCACGCCGTCGTCGCCCGTGAACAGGCCCTGCTTGAGCGTGGTCAGCGCCACCTCCGAACCGATCACCACCAGGGCCAGGGCGGCGGCCCAGCGCACATCCAGGTACGGATCGTTGAACAGCGCCGCCAGCGCCGGGGCGGCCGTGCCGTCGCCCAACGCGCCAAGGCCGAGAGCGGCCAGCCGGCGCGTGAACGGGTCCGGGCTGCCGAGGGCCTGCTTGAACAGCGCGGCGACAGCCGAATCATGCGAGGCGGCAAAGCCGCCCAGGGCGCGCAGGCGCAGCGCCTCCGGCAGAGTGCTGTCCAGCGCCAGCTTGCTCAGGCGGCGGAAGACCTCGCCGCGCCACGGCGCCGTGGGGGCGGCATCGCGCAGCCAGTGGGCGCACAACAAGGGTTCGGTCTGCAGCACATCCGGCGGCTGCGTCAACAGCGGCTTGACCACGGGCGTCAGGTCGCTCAGCGGCGCCAGGAAATAAAGCGTCCAGGACCACAGCGGCGTGAGCGCCGTGGGCGCCGGGAAGGCGGCCGCGCTGGGCTCGGCGGCCAGCCCTGCCGCCGCGCAGTAGGCCAGGCACAGCGGGTGGCGGAAGTTGAGGCGGTCGCGGCCCTGGCGGACCAGCAGCCGTTTGGCGACCAGGCCATCCAAGAAGGCGTTGGGGTCGATCTCGAGCTCGGCGTCGGCGCCTGAGCCCGAGGTCCCGGCGCGCACGAAGAAGGGCGCGCAGAGATCACGCGCCGCCGCGCGCGTCAGGCCGGCCGTGTCGCTGGAAGCCAGCATGGCCAGGGCCAGCTTGTGCACGGCGCGCCGCCCGGCCGGGCTCAGGCCATGCCGCAGAAGCTGGGCCTCCAGCGCGTCCACCGGGCGCGGACCGCGGGCATCACCGGCCACGCCCGCCCACAGCTTGAGCGTCAGTTCCAGGGGCGAGCGCCCGCCGTTGCCCAGACCCAGCCAGCCCAGCAGGATATCGCCGTCCACGGCGCCGGGGCCGGGCTTCTTGCGCGCCCGCAGGCGTGCCTTGTCCCAGGCCTCGATCCACTGGCGGGCCAGCGCGCTCTGGTCGTCGGAAGTCCAGGGCGCCAGGTACAGCGGCGCGCAGCCGAGGCTCGTCAGCGGCCCGTAGCCGCTGGTCCCGGCGGCGGCGATGACGCGGTGCTGGGGATACTGCTTGTGGAAGCGCGCCAGCCATTCGGCCACCCGTTCCACTTGCGGTTGCGGCAATTCGTCCAGCCCATCCAGCAGCAGGACACAATTGAATTCGCGCAGCCGCAGGCGCAGATGACGGGCAAGCGTCGTCGCTGTCAGCGCCGAGGCCCGCTGTTGAGCGGCCGGGATGAGCGGCTGGAACAGGTCGTCTTTGGCTTTGACCGGCAGGTCGAGATCGGCGGCGTGAACAAAGATGGGCGTGGGCGCATCTGGAAACAGCTGCGCGTCGGACTGCGCGGCGCGGCAGGCCAGGTGCGCCAGGACGGTGGATTTGCCGCTGCCAGGCGCGCCCAGGATCACCACGGGCTGGGCGCCGGCCAGGGTCGCCTCCAAACTGATCGTCGGCGCGCGGTACACGGCGGCCAGGTCCGGCCAGTCCGGCAGGACCGGGATGATGGCGTTCAGGTCTTCGTCGGGCAGTGACTGGGTGGGATCGGCGGCAGCGCGCGGCACCCAGAAGCGCGGCGGCCGGAAGATATCGTCGAGCGCGAAGAGCGCGCTGGCCAGGTGGGCGCCCTGAGCGAAGCGGTAGGTATCGGCGCGCCAGTTGCGCTCGGTGCCGGCGGTCAGGCGTTCGCGCAGGCCGCGCAGGCTGGTGTAGAGTTGGTCACGCGCGATGAGCAGCGGCCGGCGGAAAGCCCACAGCAGGCCGAGCAGGGCCAGGGCCGCGAAGAAGCCGAGCCAGAACGAGAACGTGTCGATGGCCGGGAAGCGCATACTACTCGACGTACAAGATGCGGTCGCAGCCGGGACAGCGCACCAGGTCGGTCCCGCGGCGCGCCTCCTGGCGCACGGCCGGGGTGGGCTCTAGGCCGCAGGCCGCGCAGGCGCCGTCTTCAAAACGGGACACGGCCCGGCCGTGCTTGGCCTGGCGCAGCCGGTCGTACACCTGGCGGTCATTGTCACCGACCGTGACGCGCAGCGTCTCGCGCTCCGCCTCCAGCCGGCGGGTGCGCGCCACCAGCGTCTCCTGTTCGACGTTCAATTGGCTGTGGAAGCGGGCCGCGGCCGTCTCCGCCTGGGTGAGCTCAGTCTGAGAGCCGGCGGCGGTCGTGTCCGCCTTTTCGGCCTCGATGAGGGCGTCCAGCTGCCGTTCCTCCACCGCCGCCCGGCGGCGCTTGAGCGAAGCGATATCGGCCTGCAGGTCCTGGAGTTCTTTGGGGTTGCGGATGCGGCCGCTGTACAGGCGCTGCTCGGCGTCGCTGATCTTGGCGGCCAGCGACGCGCTCTCGAACTCGAGTTCCTGGGCCGAGACGCGCGCCGTGCGTAACTCGTTTTCGGCCGCGATCAGGCGGGCGCGGGCGGCCTGGACGGCGGGGTCGCCGCGCAAAGCCTGGTCGATCTCGGCCAGCCGGACGCGGGCGGCGTCGATCTCGAGATCGATCTCCTGCAGCCGGAAGAGATTGCTGACGCGGCTCATGTAGCGGGATTATAGCCCAATTGAGACTCGGCTGCCGCGCCGGAGCGCCTCGGTTACAATCACCGGGATGCGCTGCCACTCCGAGCGCGCCCGCCTGCTGGTCCTCGGCGCGCTCATCCTGCTGCTTGTCAATGGGCCTTATCTGGCGGCCTATGGCCTATCTGACCCGCCGCGCTTCGGCGGGATCCTGTTCGCGCTGCAGGACGGCTACTCCTACCTGGCCAAAATGCGCGCCGGTTGGCGCGGCGAGTGGTTGTTCACGCTGCCGTACACGGCTGAGCCAGGGGCGGGCGCGGCCCTGATGACCTACTACCTGTTCCTAGGACACCTGGCCCGCTGGACCGGGGCCAGCCTGGACCTGATCTATCATCTGGCGCGGGTGGTGAACGGCGGCCTGTTCTTGGGGGCGGCCTATGCCGTTCTGGGGCGGGTGGAGCCTGAGCCGGGCGCGCGGCGGCGGCTGTGGCTGATCTTCGTCTTGAGCGGCGGCCTCGGCTGGCTGGCTCTGCCCTGGCTGTCGCTGCCGCCGGACTTCTGGATCGCAGAGTCAATCCCATTTCTGACGCTGATCAGCAACGCGCATTTCCCGTTGATGTGGGCCTTGCTGCTGGCGACTCTGACGCTGACGGCGCCTGGCCTGGCGCCGGAGGGTCTGAGCGCGCGCCGCCTGGCGGCCGCCGGTGCGCTGACGTTGCTGCTGGGCTTGGTGCAGCCGATGGCGCTGGCCCCGCTGGGCGTGACATTGGTCGGGGCGACGGCGTGGCAGGTCTGGGAACACCGGACCAACCCGGTGCGCGCCTGGCTGCCCGTGCTGGTGGTCGGCGTGTGCGCGGCGCCGTGGGTGCTCAACGCCTGGTGGGCCGTGCAGACCCTGCCGGTGCTGCGCGCCTGGAACGCCCAGAACTTAACCCCGTCGCCGCCGCTGGCGCAGGCCGTGGTTTGGGGCGGGCTGCCGCTGCTGGCGGCCCTGCCGGGATTGTGGGTGGCGGCGCGCCGGCGCACGGCCCTAGACCGGTTGTGCGTGAGCTGGCTGGTCTTGGGCGTGCTCCTGCTCTACGCCCCGCTGGCGTTGCAGCGACGCCTGGCGGTGGGGCTGTGGCTGCCGTTGTGCGCGCTGGCCTGGATCGGCTGGCGCGAGGTGCTGGCGCCGTGGTTCGCGGGCCGGCGGCGTCCGTTGGCCTTGGCCGGCGTCCTGGCCCTTGGGTTGAGCAACGGCTTCGTCTGGGCCGCCCTGCTGGCCGGGGTGTTGACGCGCACGCCCGATTACTTCTTCACCCGGGACGAGGCCGCGGCCCTGGATTGGCTGGCCGCGCAGGCGGGCCGGCCGGTGGTGTTGGCCGGCCCGGAGTTGAGTCTGGCAATTCCGGCGCGCTCGGATGCGCGTGTGATCTACGGCCATGACTTCGAGACCGTCAACGCCGCCGAGCAGAAGGCCGCGGTCTTGGCGTTCTATGCCGGCGGACAGCCGGCGCAGCCCTTCCTGGACGAGCAGGGCGTAGATCTTGTCCTGGTTGGGCCGCGCGAGCGCGCCCTGGGGCCAGAGCCGGACCTGGCCGACTGGCGGCGCGTGTTTGAACAAGGCACTGTGGCCGTCTATGGCCGCTGAGGACGCCGGCGCCATCCCGGGCCGCGAGTGGCGGAACGTGGCCCTGATCGGCGTCTTGGTGCTGGTGGTCGTCAACGGGCCGTATCTGCTGGCGTACGCCGCGCCGCCGCCCTGGGTCTTCAGCGGAGTCCTGTTTTCTTTGCAGGACGGCCACTCTTACCTGGCCAAGATGCGCCAGGGCTGGGACGGCGCCTGGCTGTTTGCGTTGCCGTTTGACCCGGAACCGGGTCCGTCCGTGTTTGTGTTCACGTACTATCTCGCCCTGGGGCACGCCGCGCGCTGGCTCAACGCCCCGCTCGATTGGGTCTATCATGCCGCGCGGTTGCTGGCCGGCGGCTGGCTATTGGTGGAAGCGTATCGGACGGTGGCCCGCTGGATGACGCCTGGCCGCCAACGCCTGATCGTGTGGCTGGCCATACTGGCCGGCTCCGGATTGGGCTGGACGGCCGCGGCGCGCGCCGGCCAGACGCCGGACTTCTGGGTGGCCGAGTCGATCCCGTTCCTGACGTTGTTCAGCAACGCGCACTTCCCGTTGGCCTGGGCGCTGGTGTTGTGGCTGTGGCGGGCTACGCTGCCGTTCCCACGGCCGCCCGCGCCGACGTGGCCGCGCCTGGCGGCGGTGGCGCTGGCGGCCAGCGGTCTGGCGCTGGTGCTGCCGATGGCGCTGGCCCCGGCCGTGGCCGGGCCTGGCGCGCTGCTGGTGGCGCGCGCTGTTCAGCAGCGGCGTCTGTCTCTGGCCGACGGGCTGGGCCTGGCCGCCGTGGGCGTGGGCGCGGCGCCGTGGTTGATCCTGGGCGCTGAAGCCGCGCGCCTCCAGCCGATCCTGGTGGTAGCGGCGCCCGCTCCGGCGCTGAGCGAGGCCGTTTTCTGGGGTGGGCTGCCCCTGTTGCTGGCCCTGCTTGGAGCCGGCTTTCTGATCCGTCGGCGCAGCGCCGCCGACCTCGCCTTGCTGACGTGGCTGGGCGCGTCCGCGCTCCTCATCTACTTCCCGGTCCCGTTCCAGCGCCGCCTGTCGCTCGGCGTCTGGGTGCCGCTGTGTCTGACGGCCGCCATTGGCGTGCGCGATTTCGTCGGGCCGCGCCTGGCGGCGCGCTGGCGGCCGGCGCTGTTGGCGGCCGTGGCGCTGCCGACCGTGCTCAGCAACCTGCTCGTGATCGGGGCGGCGGTGAGTGCCGTCCTCAGCCGCCGGCCCGACCTGTTCCTGACGCAGACGGAGGCGCGCGCCCTGGCGGCGCTCCCGCCCGGCGCCCTGGTGCTGGCCGCGCCGGATACGGGCATGCTGATCCCGGCGCGCACCGGCGCGCGCGTAGTCTATGGCCATCAGTATGAAACGCGTGCGGCCGCCGAGCGGCGGCAGCAAGTGGAGGCGTTCTTTCGCGGGCGCGCTGAGCCGGATGAACTGCTCACCCGTTTCGCTGTCGATTTCGTGTACTCCGGGCCGCGTGAGGCGGCCCTCGGCCCGCGGCCGGACCTCGCTGGCTGGTCGCCGGTCTGGGCTGAAGGGGACGTGGTGATCTATGGCCGCTGACCGGCGCACCTGGCGCGAGGGGTGGGCGGCGGTGGTCTTCATCCTGCTGGCCGGGGTGTTCCTGTCGCCGCTGGCGGCCTGCCCGGACTGCGTGGCATTTCCGCCGGGCTCGGCGTTCACCGACCTCCTCATCACCCATCTGCCCAATGTCGAGTACTGGCGCGCGGCCTGGCTGCGCGACGGGCGCTGGCCGCTGTGGAACGCCCAACTCTTCGCGGGGCAGCCCTTCGCGGCGGATCCGTTGGCCGGGCTGTGGTATCCGCCCAACTGGCTGCTGCTGCTCACGCCGCTGCCGCTGGGCTTCAATCTCGTGCTGGCCCTGCACCTGGCCTGGGCCGGCTACGGCCTGTATCGGTTCGCGCGCGCTGAAGGCCTGCCGCCGCTGCCCGCGCTCTTCGGCGGTCTGGCCTTTGCCGGGACGCCCAAGCTGATCGCGCACCTCGGCGCCGGTCATGCCTCCCTGGTGTGCGCGGTGGCGTGGACGCCGTGGCTGCTGCTGGCGCTGCGGGCCGTGCGCGCACCGGCGCCGGAGCGGGCGGCCTCGGGCGCCGACGGTCTGCGCGCCGGGGCAGTGGCGGGCGCGGTGCTGGCCGTGATCTTCCTGGCCGATGTGCGCTGGACGTTCTACGCCGCCGGCCTGGCGGCCGCCTATTGGCTGGCGGCCCTGCCGCCCTTTGCGCGGCCGCAGCCCGCGCGCCGCGGTCTGCTGGCGGCGCTGGGTTTCACCGGCTTCTTCCTGGCGCTGAGCGCGGTGTTGTCGCTGCCGCTGTTCGTCTTCGTCAATCGGTCCGTGCGCGCGGCGCTGACGCTGTCTGAAGCCGCGGCCTTCTCCCTGCCGCCGCACTACCTTCTCGGTTTGTTCATCCCGGACCTGCGCGGCTTCCATGAATGGATGACCTACCTGGGCGCCGCGCCGTTGTGGCTGGCGCTGGCGGGCGCTATCGCCGGGCGGCGCTGGTTCTGGGCGGGGGCGGCGTTGACCGCGGGCGCGTTCTCGCTGGGCGTCAACCTGCCCTTCTTTCCGTTGTTGTTTCAGACAGTGCCGGGGCTGAGCTGGCTGCGGGTGCCGCCGCGCGCCTGGTTTGTGGTGGCGCTGGCGGCCGCGCTTCTGGCCGCGCACGGCCTGCAGGTGGTGCTGGCCGCTCTCCCGCGCCTGCGCGCCAGCCCGGCTCTGCCGCGCCTCGGCCGCTGGCTTCCGTCGGCGCGCTGGCTGGGGCCGGTGCTGCTGCTGCTGACGGTGCTGGACCTGTGGCGCGTCGATGTGACGCTGATCGAGGCGCGGCCGCGGCCGGCGCTGACCGAGGCCGCCGCCTGGATTGCCGCGCGGGCGGCGGAGGACCCGGCGGACAAGTTCCGCGTCTACTCGCCGTCTTACAGCCTGCCGCTGGATGACGGTCTGGAGCACGTGGACGGTGTCAACCCGCTGCAGTTGGCGGCCTCGGCCGGCTACATTGCCGAAGCCGCCGGCGTGCCGCTGCGCGGTTACAGCGTCACCGTGCCGGCCTTCGCCACGGCCGACCTGGCGACCGCCAACGCCGCGGCGGTGCCCGATCCTGGGCGGCTGGGCTTGCTCAACGTCAAATATGTGGCCGCCGAGTTTAACCTGGACCAGCCGACTCTGAGACTGGCCGCGCAGTTCGGGCGGACGCGCGTGTACGAAAACTTGGCTCTGCGGCCGCGCGCCTGGGTGGAGGGCGGGGGCCGCGTGGACCTCCAGGCCTGGTCGCCCGACCAGATTACGCTGACCGCCGCTGGCCCCGGCCAGCTGGTCTTGAGCGAAGTCGATTATCCCGGCTGGCGGGTCTGGATCGACGGCGCGGAGGCCGCCATCACGCCGGCCCAGGGATTGCTGCGGTCGGTGGCGCTGCCGCCCGGCGTGCACACCGTCGTCTTCAGATTTCAGCCGCCGTCAGTGGCGCTGGGCCTGGCGTTGACCGGCCTCGGGCTGGGGCTGTTGCTGGTGGTGGTGCGATGGGCCCGGTGAAGATCGCGCGCCGCGAATGGCTCTGGGCCGTCGGCTGGGCGCTGGCCGTGATGGCGCTGACCACGGCGCCCTATCTGGTGGGCCTGGCGGCCCAGACGTCGGACTGGCGCTTTGGCGGGTTCCTGATCGGCGTCGAGGACAGCAACTCCTATCTCGCCAAGATGAGCCAGAGTGCGCGCGGCCAATGGCTGTTCACGCCGGTGTATTCCACCGAACCGCAGTCCGGCGTCCTGTTGTATTCGTTCTACTTTCTGCTCGGCCGCCTGACCGGCTCGGACCACACGGCCCAGCTGCTGGGCTTCCACGCCGCGCGCGTGGTCGGCGGCGTCCTGGCCCTGTTGGCCAGTTACCGCTTCCTGGCCGAATTCCTGCCGTTCGTGCGGCAGCGCCGCCTGGGCCTGGGCCTGGTGGCGCTGGGCGGCGGCCTCGGCTGGCTGTTAGTGCTGCTCGGCCAGCGCGCCTGGCTGGGATCACTGCCGGTCGATTTCTATTCGCCGGAGGCCTACACGTTTTTGAGCCTGTTCGCGCTGCCGCACCTGGCCTTCTCGCGTGCGTTCTTCCTGCTGGGTATGATCGCCTATCTGCGCGGCCAGCCGGCCCGCGCCGGTCTGGCCTGGCTCGGTGTGAGCCTGATCCAGCCCATCCACGTCCTGGCGCTGTGGGCGATCGTGGTCGTGGACGCGGCGTGGCGCCTGCGCGCCCCGGGCCGCGGCGTGGTTCTGCGGCGCGCGGCCGTGGCTCTGATTTTGTCGGCGCCGGTGGTGCTCTACACGATCGCGGCCTTCAGCCTGAGCCCGGTGCTGAGCAACTGGAACACACAGAGCAACCTCCCGGCCGCGCCGCCGCCGCACTACCTGCTGGGTTACGGCCTGTGGATCGCGCCCGGCGTCTTCGGCTGGCGCGCCTTGCGCCGCCGGTCCGAGCCTGCGCGTTGGATTGCGGCCTGGCTGATTGTGGCGCCCGTCCTGTTGTACTGGCCGCTGCCCATCCAGCGGCGTCTGGTCGAAGGCGTGCAACTCCCGCTCGTGATCCTGGGCGTGCTCGGTCTCACGGTGGGATTGCGGCGGGCCCGGCGCTGGCTGACGCCGCTGGTCGTGGCGGCCTCGTCGCTGACGGCGCTGTTCCTGGTGGGCGGCGCCATGGTGGTGGCGCGCCAGCCAGCGGCACCGGTCTTTCACGCCGCAGACCAGTTGGCCGTGTTCCGGTGGGTGGCCGCGCAGCCGGACGCGAGCGGCGGCGGGCTGGGCGCTTACGCCACCGGCAATTTGATCCCGGTCTACACACCGCTGCCGGCCTACCTCGGCTTGACCACGGAGACGGCCTTCTTCACTGCGAAGCAGGCGCAGGTGGCGGACTTCTTTCAGGCCGGGACAAGCGCGGCCGCGCGCCGAGAGTGGCTGTCCGCCGGCCGGATCCGCTACGTCTTCTTCGGGCCGGCCGAACGCGCCCTGGGCGATTTTGACCCGGACAACGCGCCCTACCTGCGGCGGCGCTTTGCCGTCGGCGCCTATGCGGTGTATGAGGTGGTCCCATGAAGGCCGCGAAGCGACTTCTGGCCGAGGCCTGGCCCTATCTCGGCGTGCTCGTCGCGCCCGTGCTGCTGTTGGCACCGTTCCTGACCGGGGCGCAGGTCTTTTACTGGGGCACGCCGCTCCTGCAGTTCTACCCGTGGCGTTACGCCGCGCTGGAGGCGCTGCGGGCCGGAGCAGTGCCGCTGTGGAACCCGTGGCTCGGCAACGGCGCGCCGCTGCTGGCCAACTATCAATCGGCGCTGCTGTATCCGCCCAATTGGCTGGCCCTGGCGCCCGGCCTGCCGCTGGACCTGGCCCTCAACTGGCTGCTGGTGGCGCACATCGCCTGGACCGGCTGCGGGATGGTGGCCCTGGCGCGCACGCTCGGCTATCGCCCGTTGGGGCAGGCCGTGTCCGGCCTGGCGTTCGGCCTGTCGCAGTACGTCGTCGCCCGCGCCGGCTTCTACAGCATCAACGCCGCCTTGGCCTGGGTGCCGTGGATCATCACCGCCCTGGATCAGGTCTTGACGAGCGACGCGCGCTCTCGGCTGCGCGCCAGTCTCTGGCTGACGGCCGGCCTCAGCCTGCAACTGCTGGCCGGGCACGCGCAGACGACGTGGTACACGTGGCTGCTGGCGGGCGCGTGGGCGGCCTGGCGCTTGATCAGCACCCCGGCGACCCGGCAGCGCGCGGTGCTGGTTTGGGTGCCGGCGGCGTTCGGCCTGGCCGGCCTGATCGCGGCCGCGCAGCTGCTGCCCACCGCCGAATATCTGCGCCAGTCGCCACGCGCCGAGGCGGCCGGCTACGAGTTCGTGATGACGTACTCGTTCTCGCCCTGGCGTCTGCTCACCTTGATCGCGCCGGATCTGCTGGGCAACCCGGCGCGCGGGCGCTTCTATGGTTACGGGAACTATCTAGAGGACGCCGTCTACGTCGGCCTCATTCCCATCGTCCTGGGATTGGCGACGGCCCTCGGTGCCTGGCGGAGGCCGGCGGCGGCCCAGAACGATGACGGGCCCGCCACCCCGGACTCGCTGCCGCGCTTCCTGGCGCTGAGCCTCCCGATCACGCTGGTGCTGGCGCTGGGCCGCAACACGCCGGTCTTCCCGTTCTTGTATGAGCACGTCCCCACCTTCAACCTCTTTCAGGCGCCGACGCGCCTGCTGGTCTGGGCCGTCTTCGCGCTGGCGCTGCTGGGCGGGTGGGGCGCGGACCGCTGGCGCGCGCCGCAGGGGCGGGTGCTGTACTGGACACGGCTGGGCGCGG
>CALFZO010000183.1 GCA_937952305.1 uncultured Anaerolineales bacterium
ACCCAACCCACCCCACACCTGTAACGCCCGCGCACCCGGCCTGTGATCAGCCGGGTGCGCTTGTATTTCCGGAGGAGCTTGTGAACGAGAAACTCTTTGACACCTTTGAAGCACTCACTTTCGACGATGTCCTGGTCGTCCCGGGCTACAGCGAGGTGCTGCCCGACCAGGTGGACGTGCGGGCGCGCCTGACCGACGACCTGTGCCTGAACGTCCCGGTGCTGTCGGCGGCCATGGACACGGTCACCGAGGCGCGCCTGGCCATCGCGCTGGCCCGCGAGGGCGGCTTGGGCCTGCTCCACCGCAACCTGTCCCCGGAGGCGCAGGCCAAGGAAGTGGAAAAGGTCAAGCGCTCCGAGTCCGGCATGATCGTGGACCCGATAACGCTGCCGCCGACGGCCACCCTGAAAGAGGCCGAGCAGATCATGGAGCAGTTCCGCATCAGCGGCGTGCCCATCACGGAGTCGGACAGCGGCCGGCTGTTGGGCATCCTCACCAACCGCGACACGCGCTTCATGTCTGAGGAGGACCTGCGCCGGCCGATCCGCGAGCTGATGACCGACCATGACCTGGTGACGGCGGCGGTGGGCACGACGCTGGAGGAGGCCCAGAAGATCCTGCAGCGGCACCGCATCGAGAAGCTGCCGCTGGTGGACGAGGCCGGCCGGCTCAAGGGCCTGATCACGGTGAAGGACATCCAGAAGAAGCGCGACTATCCCAACGCCGCCACCGACGCGCGCGGCCGGCTGCTGGCCGGCGCGGCCGTGGGCGTGGGCCAGGATCTGGAGCAGCGCGTGGAGCTGCTGGTGGGCCGGGGCGTGGACCTGGTGGCCGTGGACACCGCCCACGGGCATTCGGCCGGCGTGATCCGCGCCATCCAGCGCATCAAGGCCGGCTGGCCCAAGTTGCCGGTGATGGCCGGCAACGTCGTCACCGCCGAGGGCACGTTGGCCCTGATCGAGGCCGGCGCCGACGTCATCAAGGTCGGCGTGGGCGCAGGCTCCATCTGCACGACGCGCATCATCGCCGGCGCCGGCATGCCGCAGATGACGGCCATCCATGAGTGCGGGCGGGCGGCGCGCGCCAAGGGTGTGGCTGTCGTCGCCGACGGCGGCATCAAGTTCAGCGGCGACATCGTCAAGGCCATCGTGGCCGGCGCGGAGGTGGTGATGCTGGGCAGCCTGCTGGCCGGCCTGGACGAGGCGCCCGGCGACATGGTGCTGTACGAGGGCAAGCGCTACAAGGAGTACCGCGGCATGGGCAGCCTGGGCGCCCTGCAGGGCTTCGGGCGGGACCGTTACGGCAGCGGCCAAGGGCGCAGCGGCAAGCTGGTGCCGGAGGGCGTGGAAGGGCTGGTGGCCTACAAGGGCACCCTGCGTGACGCCGTCTATCAGCTGGTGGGCGGCCTGCGCTCCGGCATGGGCTATGCCGGCGCGGCCAGCCTGGCGGACCTGCGCCGCCAGACCCGGCTCACCCGCATCACGCACGCCGGCCTGATCGAGAGCCACCCCCACAGCGTGACGATCACGCGCGAAGCGCCCAACTATCAGCGCTCGAACTGAGACGCCTCTACCTCAACCTCGCCGGAAACAAAAACGCTCCGCGGCTTTCGCCCGGAGCGTTTTGATTCGCGGGGTCGCTGGGTCAGCGCCGCGTGCGCCAGCCCAGTGGGCTGACCCAGGCCAGGAGCCGATCCGGCAGCCGCGCGCTCACCGGCGCCGGCCGCGCCTGGGCCAGGACGCCCGGCCGCACCACCACGCCCGAGGGCGGGCCGACCGTGGTCGTCAACGTGATCGCCGTCGCCACGCCGCCGTCGAACGCGGACGTGAACGTGATGACGGCGGTGTGCGTGTCGCCGTCCGGCGTGCCGGCCGGGATCTCCACCGTCACCGTCACCGGCGCCGTCAAGCCGCCGCCCACGTTGTCCACCGAGGCGGCCGGCGTGATCTGGGTGGTGTAGGTCAGGGGCGCGGCGCTGGAGGAAAGCGCGAACGAATCGGTGGCGTTGCCGGTGTTGGTCAGCGTCAGCGTATAGGTGACGACGCTGCCGGCCAGGTCGCTCTTGGCCACGCTGGGCGCGCCCACCGTGACGCCGGCCACCTGGTTCACCTGGTTGGTCAACGTCGCGATCACGAACTTGCTCGAGTCGCCCTGCGAGCGCACTTCCACGCGCACATCTTCTACGATGCTGGCGGTCCCGGCCGGGATCGTGACGGTGACAGTCAGCGGCGCGCTGGCGCCCACGGCCAGGCCGCTCAGGCTGGCGGAGTCCGCCGACGCCACCAGGACCGTGTCGGTGACCAGGACCGTATACGAGTCGGCGGCGTTGCCGGTGTTGGTGACGGTGAGGGTGTAGGTGAGCACGGCGCCGGGGTCGCCGGCCTGGTTGGCCGCCGTCGGCGCCACAGCCACGCCGTAGGCGGTCGCCGTAGTGGTGGTCAGCGTGGCCACCGCGCTCTTCGTGGCGTCGCTCTGAGACGTGACCGTGACGGTGTTGGTGCTCTGGACGCCCGGCGCGGTCCCGGCCGGGATGGTGACGCCGACGTTGAGCAGCGCCGTCCCGTTGTTGCCGGGGACGTTCGCCAGGATGGTCGGGGAGGCGTTGGCGGAGAAAGTCCCAGTGCCCACGCTCACCGAGAACGTGTCGACGGCCGTGCCGATGTTGGTCACGGTCAGCGTGTAGGTGACGACGCTGCCGGGGTTGCCGCTCTGGGCCGGGGAGGCCGGGCCGATGCTCACGCCACGCACCGGCGTGCCCGTCACCGTCGGGGTGGGGGTGCGCGTGAGCGTCACGGTGCCGGTGGCCGTGCTGGTGGCCGTGGCCGTGCGGCTGGTGGTCGCCGTGGGCGACGTCGTCGCCGTCCGGCTGACGGTCAGCGTCGGCGAGATGGTCGAGGTCGGCGTAATGGTGCGCGTGCGCGTGGACGTGGGCAGGCCGGTGGGCGTGCGCGTCCGCGTGCTGGTGGCCCGCGGCGTCCGCGTCGGTGTGCCCGTGACGGTCGGGGTCGACGTGATCGTGGCCGTCGCGGTCCGGGTCGGCGTCGGCGGCAGGGTGTCATCCCAGCCGAAGTTCACGCCCTCGGTGGTGACGCCGACGGCGACGGCGGCCTGTTGCCCGGCGCGGGCGCGCCGGTCGTCCAGGGCGGGGGCCGTCCAGCCGCCGACGCTCAACGCCGGGCTGTCTACTGGCGCGATCAGGACACAATAAGTGCCGGGGCCGAGCTTGTCAAAGCGATACGTGCCGTCCGGCCCGGTGAGCGTCGTCGCCAGCCCAAAGGCCGGGCATTGCCCAGCGCCGATCTGCACGGTGACGCCGCCCAGCCCGGTCTCGCCCTCGTCTAGCTGGCCGTTGCCCTGAATGCGCCCGTTGCTGTCCAGGGCGCAGGCGGCGGTGCTCTCCTGGCCCGGCGGGCAGCGGTCCAGCCAGACGCGGCCGGTCACGGACCCGGTGGAGGCCGGGACCGTGTTGGTGGGCGGCGGCGGCGTGAGCGTGGCCGTCAGCGGCGGCCGCGTCGGCGCCAGGGTCGGCACCGGCTCCAGGTCAAAGGCCGCCGACAGCAACTGCGGGCCGAGAGCCACGATCACGGTCACGCCAGCCACCAATCCAAAGCCGACGAGCCCGGCCACCAACAACCATTGTCTGGGAATGTTTGAGAGCATCGGGACGAGTCCTTAGCAACCGCCGGATGGTAGAGGTATCTTACTCAGAAACCGGAAACGCGCCACACGGCCAGCCCGCGCCCCGGGCGCCGGCACCGGTGAGCAGAGCGGCGGGCATCCTCGACTTCAAGCCCAACGGTCCGCGTTGGGACTCGCTCCGCGCCCCAACACCCTTGGGGCAGGATGCCCGCTGCGGCCGGGAAGGGGCCGGCCCTATTTGCCAAATACACCCGGCGGATGGTCCGGGGCCGGGCGTTATAATCCGCCCGTGTCCACCACGCGTCTGCTCAAGATCGACCCCGCCCAGCCCGACCCCGCCGGGTTGGCTCAGGCCGCCGAGTGCTTGCGCTCAGGCGGGCTGGTGGCCTTCCCCACCGAGACTGTCTACGGCCTGGGCGCCAACGCCCTGGACCCGGCCGCCGTCCGGCGCATCTTCCAGGCCAAGGGCCGGCCGACCACCGATCCCCTTATCGTCCACCTGCACGATTCGGGCCAACTTGGCACTGTCGCTGCGGCCGTGCCGGAACTTGCGCTGAAGCTGGCCGAAGCCTTCTGGCCCGGCCCGCTCACGCTGATCCTGCCGCGCGCGCCTGGTGTCCCCGCGGAGGTGACGGCCGGCGGCCCCACTGTGGCCGTGCGCGTGCCGCGTCACCCGGTGGCCCAGGCGCTCCTGGCCGCCGCCGGCCTCCCCATCGCGGCCCCCAGCGCCAACCGTTTCGCGCGGCCGAGCCCGACCACGGCTCAGCACGTTCTGGATGATCTGGAGGGCAAAGTGGAACTGGTCCTGGACGGCGGCCCGGTGACCATCGGCCTGGAGTCGACGATCGTGGATGTAACCCAGGACCCGCCGCAGGTGCTGCGGCCGGGCGGGCTGCCGGTGGAGGTCATCCGCCGGGTGGCGCCGGATTGCACGGTGCGCGCCCGCTACCTGGAGTTGGCGGCCGAGCGCGCCGAGGCGCCCGGCCAGTTCCTCAAACACTATGCGCCGCGCGCCGCCCTGCACCTGTTCGATGGGCCGCGGGAGGCCGTGCTGGCCGCCATGCGCGCGCGCGCGCTGGCCGAGACGGGTCACCAAGTGGGGGTGCTGGCTGTAGACGAGGACGCCGAACGCTGGGCCGGCTGGCCCGTGGTGGTGGCGCGGCTTGGGCCGGCCGCTGAGCCGGAGATCGTCGGCCGCCGCCTGTTCGCGGCCCTGCGGGATCTGGACAGCAGCGGCGTCAGCGTGATCCTGGCGCGCCTGCCAGAGCGGGCCGGTTTGGGGCTGGCCATCTGGGATCGGTTGTTCCGCGCCGCCGAGGGGCGCGTGACTCGGATCGCGGTCGCGGATTGAGTGCGCGCCCGCCCAGCGGGAGTGGAAAGGTCGCTTAGGCCGATCAGGCTTCAGATCATCTCGTTCGGACGGAGCGAGCCCGTCAGTCGGTGACGATGGCGCGCGCCCACTCCCGCTCGCGCTGATACCACGCCACCAGGTTCTCCACCCCCTGCTCGTAACCCACGCGCGGCTCCCAGCCCAGCAGCCGGCCGGCGCGGCCCACATCCGCCCAGGTGGCGGCCACATCCGCCGGGTGCGCGGGCTGGTAGATGATCTCGGCGCGCCGGCCCACCAGCTGCTCCACCAGCCGCAGCATCGCCATCAACTTGGCGGGCCGGTCCGAGCCGAGGTTGATGATCTCGTAACCCAGCGGGCGCAGCCCGGCGATGGTCCCGCGCGCGATGTCGTCCACATAGGTGAAATCGCGGGATTGCTCGCCGTCGCCGAAGATCGTCACCGGCCGGCCCTCGCTGATCCACTGCACAAAGCGGAACAGGCTCATATCCGGGCGGCCGGCCGGTCCGTAGACCGTGAAGTAGCGCAGCACGGTCACGTCCAGCTGGTAGAGGTGATGGTAGGTGTAGCCCAACACCTCGGCCGCCTTCTTGGAGGCCGCGTAGGGCGACAACGGGCGGTCCGTATTCGCGTCTTCGCGGTAAGGCAGCGTGTTGTTGGCGCCATACAGGCTGGAAGTGGAGGCCAGCACGAACTTGCCGGTGCCGTAGGCGCGGCAGAGCTCCAGCAGGTTCAGGGTGCCGGTGGTGTTGGTGGCCAGGTAGACCCACGGGTTCTCCACCGAGTAGCGCACGCCGGCGCGCGCCGCCAGGTTGATGACGGCCTCGAACGGGCCCGCGGACTGCCACAGCGCGGCCAGGCCGGGCCGGTCGCCGATATCGAGCGGCGCAAACTGGAAGCCCGGCTGGGCCTGCAGCCGCGCCAGGCGCCAATGCTTGAGGCGGACGTCGTAGGCGTCGTTGAGGTTATCCACGCCGACGACGGTGTGCCCGTCGGCCAAGAGCAGGTCGGCGACGCGGGCGGCGATAAAGCCGGCGGCGCCCGTCAACAAGTAGCGACTCATGAAAGGCGGTCTCCTGTGCGCGCTGCCGCCGAGTATACTTGAAATCAGCGGCCGGCTCAGCCGCGCTATAATCCCCGGCATGGCGAACGCCGCCCGTGACCGCGTCATCCTGCTGGCCTCCTCGCGCAGCTACCGCAACCGCGCCTTCACCGACGCCGCCCGCCGGCTGGGCCTGGACGTCGTCCTCGGTCTGGACGTCCCCCCGCCCTTCTTGAAGAAAGCCCCCAACCGCCTGGCGCTGGATTACCGCGACCTGAGCGCGGCGACCGACGCCATCCTGGAGTATGCGCGCGCCCACCCGGTGCGCGCCATCCTGGGCGTGGACGACTCCGGCACCGTGCTGGCGGCCCGGGCCGGCGCCGCGCTCGGCCTGCCGCACAACGCCCCGGACGCGGCCGAGGCGGCCGGCAACAAGGCCCGCATGCGCGCGCGCTTCGCGGCGGCCGGGGTCCCTTCACCGCAGTTCCACGTCTTCAACGTCAACGACGACCCGGAAGAGATCCTGGAGGTCCTGGAGGCTGAAGGTCTGGGCTTCCCGGTGGTCCTCAAGCCCACCCACCTCTCGGCCAGCAAGGGCGTGATGCGCGCCGACGATCCGATCGAGTTCATCGAGCGCTTTGAGCGCCTGCGCCGCATCCTGTCCACGGAAGGCTGCGACGACCTGCTGGTGGAGCGCTTCATCCCGGGCCGCGAGGTGGCGCTGGAGGGCCTGCTGCAGGCCGGCGCGCTGACGGTGCTGGCCCTGTTCGACAAGCCCGATCCGCTCGACGGCCCGTTCTTCGAAGAGACGCTGTACGTCACGCCGTCGCGGCTGCCGGCGGCGACGCAAGCCGCCATCCTCGCCGCCGCCCGCCAGGCTTGCGCGGCCCTCGGCCTGCGCGAAGGCCCGGTCCACGCTGAGCTGCGCGTCAACGCGCAGGGCGCCTGGCTGGTGGAAGTGGCGGCGCGCTCTATCGGCGGGCTGTGCTCGCGCGTGCTGCGCTTCACCCACAGCGCCTCCGTCTCCTTGGAGGAGCTCATCCTGCGCCAGGCGCTCGGCCTGGCCGTGGACGACTCCCAGCGCGAGCACCAGGCCGGCGGGGTCATGATGATCCCGATCCCGGCCGCCGGGCTGTTCCGCGGCGTCACCGGGCTGGAGGCCGCCCAGGCCGTGCCCGGCATCGAGTCGGTCGAGATCACGGCCCCCGTGGACTATCCGATCGTGCCTCTCCCGGAGGGCGACAGCTATCTCGGCTTCATCTTCGCGCGCGGCGAGACGCCGGACGCGGTCGAGGCGGCACTCCGCGCCGCCCACCGCTGCCTGACGTTCACGATCACGCCCGAGATCGCCTTGACGCGGGTAGCGCGCCCCGCCCAGGCCGGCTGACCGTGAGCGAAGCCGATCCGCCTTACCGAACGCGGCCGTTTCCGGCGGCCCGGCAGACCGTTGTGGAGGCGGGCCGCCTGGGGATTGGACGCCCGCTCATCCACGGCTTGCTGGAAATCGACGTGACCCGGCCGCGCGCCTTTCTCCGCGCGCACAAAGCCCGGACCGGTGAAACGCTGTCTTTCACCGCCTTCGTCGTCGCCTGCCTGGCCCGCGCCCTCCACCGACACCCCGCCCTGAACGCCTATCGCAACTGGCGCAACCAGATCGTGTCCTTCACCGACGTCGACGTCGTCACCCTGGTCGAGACCGAGGCCGACGGCGTGGCGCTGCCGCACATCCTGCGCGCGGCCCAAAGCCGCTCGTATCGCGCGCTGCATGACGAGCTGCGCCAGGTACAGGCCCGGCCGGCTCGCAGCCAACAACCGGGCGGCCTCGTCCGCCTGGCGCCGTACGCGCCGGCCTGGAGCCGCGCGCTCTTCTATTGGAGTCTGCGCCAGAACCCGCACTGGCTCAAGCGCTTCGCCGGCACTACCCTCGTCACCGCCCTCGGCATGTTCGGCGCCGGCGCCGGCTGGGGCTTCGGGTTTCTGCCGTTGCACACCCTCGGTTTAACCATCGGCGGTATCGCGCAGCGCCCGTCCGTGGAGGCCGGCCAACTGGTGCAGCGCGAGATGCTGTGCCTGACGATCAGTGTGGATCATGATCTGGTGGATGGCGCCCCCGCCGCGCGTTTTGCCCAACATCTGCGCGAGTTGCTCGAACAGGGCGAGGTCTTGTCTGAGGCGTGACCGCACCACCCGGGCCTCCGGCACAGGTTGGCTCCCCCAAAAACTCAGGTTGAATAAAACAACTCATTTTGAGTATAATTTATCCTGATTGAGAAAGATGGCACAAATGCTGTTCCAGAACCTGATCGGCGGCAAGTGGGTCGGCGGCGCGGCGGGTGGCACCTTCCCCACCTATAACCCGGCCACCGAGGCCAAGGTCGGCGATGTCGCTCTGGCGGACGCCGGCGACGTGGAGGCGGCGGTCCAGGCCGCCCAGCAGGCGTATCCGGCCTGGCGGTCCACGCCGGCCCCGCGGCGCGGCGAAATCCTGCAGCGGGTGGGTGAGCTTCTGCGCGAGCGCAAGGATAATCTGGCCCGCCTGCTCACACAGGAGATGGGCAAGGTCCTGGCCGAGGCGCGCGGCGACGTGCAGGAGGCCATCGACATGGCCTTCTACATGGCCGGCGAGGGGCGCCGTCTGCTCGGGTACACAGCCCCGGTGGAACTGCCGGACAAGTTTGGGATGGCCGTGCGTGAATCGATCGGCGTGTGCGCGCTGATCACGCCCTGGAACTTCCCCATCGCCGTGCCGTCTTGGAAGATCTTCCCGGCCTTGATCGCCGGCAACACCCTGGTCTGGAAACCGTCGCCGGAAAGCCCGGCCACCGCGCTGGCCTTCGCCCAGGTCTTCCAGGAGGCCGGCCTCCCGGCCGGCGTGCTCAACGTCGTCTGCGGCCCCGGCGCCGAGCTGGGTCAGGCGTTGGTGGCGCAGCCGGGCGTGCGCGTCATTTCGTTCACGGGTTCCACCGCCACGGGCCGCGCCATCGCGGCGGAGGCGGGGCGGCTGGGCAAGAAGGTCTCGCTCGAGATGGGCGGCAAGAACGCCATCCTCGTGCTGGACGACGCCAACTTTGAGCTGGCCGTGGACGCCATCACCTGGAGCGCCTTCGGCACCACCGGCCAGCGCTGCACGGCCTGCTCACGCCTCCTCGTCCAGCGCGGGATCGCGGCGCGGCTCAAAGAGGCCCTGGCCGCCCGGGCGCGGAAGCTCCGGCTCGGCGACGGCCTGGACCCGGCCGTGGACGTGGGCCCCGTCATCCACCGGGCCGCCCAGGCCCGCATCGCCGAGTACGTCGGCCTCGGCCTGGCCGAGGGCGCGCGGGTGCTCACCGGCGGCCAGGCGCTGAGCGTAGACGGGCGCGGCTTCTTCTTCCAGCCCACCTTGCTGGACGCCGTCACGCCCGGGATGCGCGTGGAGCGCGACGAGATTTTCGGCCCGGTGCTGTCGATCGTGGAGGTCGACTCACTCGACGCGGCCGTGCAGGTGGCCAACGGCAGCCCGTATGGCCTGTCCTCGTCCATCTTCACGCAGGACGTCAACCAGGCCTTCCGGGCCATGCGTGACCTGACAACCGGCATCGTCTACGTCAACCACGGCACCACCGGCGCCGAGATCCAGTTCCCGTTCGGGGGCACGCGCGGCACCGGCAACGGCCACCGCGAAGCCGGCCAGACCGGGCTGGAGGTGTTCACCGAATGGAAGTCCATCTACGTGGATTTCTCCGGCCGCCTGCAGCGCGCCCAGATCGACACAGACGTCATTTTGGGGCCGGGAGCGTAGCCGCAGGTAATGGGTGCCCGGCCATGGACGACCTGACTTGGGATGCTTCTTACGCCATTGCGCGCCGGCTGATGGTCCTGCATCCGGACGTCGATCTCGATTGTGTAACTTTGAACATGATTTATAATTGGGTGGTCGCCCTGCCGGAGTTCAAAGACGAACCTCAACTCGTCAATGACGAGTTCTTGCAAGCCATTTACCAGGAGTGGTACGAGGAAAGGAACCCAGTATGAGCTCGATCCAGAAGGAACTGGCGCACCCAGACATCCAGGTCCCGGCGGACGTCCAGTCTAACGTCTTTGTCACCACGCTGGACAAGATCTACAACTGGAGCCGCCGCAACTCGCTCTGGCCGATGATGTTCGGCCTGGCCTGCTGTGCCATCGAGATGATCGCCACGGCCGCCGCGCGCTACGACCTGAGCCGCTTCGGCATGGAAGTGATGCGCCCGTCGGCGCGCCAGGCGGACATGCTCATCGTCTCCGGTACGGTCACCAAGAAGATGGTGCCGCAGATCGTGCGCCTGTACAACCAGATGCCCGAGCCCAAGTACGTGATCGCCATGGGCGCCTGCGCCAGCGGCGGCGGCCCCTTCAAAGAAGGCTACAACGTCGTCTCCGGCATCGACAAGTTCCTGCCGGTCGACGTCTACATCCCGGGCTGCCCGCCCACCCCCCAGGCCCTGCTGCACGGCCTGATCACGCTCCAGAAGAAGATCGACGGCCAGTCGCTTATGAGCGTGCCGTGGTATCCCTTCGGCGGCAACAAGGGCCCGTCCGAGCCGATCCCGGTGCCGATCCTGGGCCCGGACCTGATCGACCCGCGCCACGCCCAGCTGCTGCGCCAGCGCGCGGCCGAGGCCGCCGTGGCCCAGATGAACGCCGCCCCGGCCGCCGAGAGCGCGCCGGCCGCCTAAGGTGACCGGCCGCTCGGCCAAGCGCCCCAGAAGGACTTACTATGACCGTCGCCCCCGCTCCCACGACCACTGATCTCAAGCTCGACCAGGAATTTCCCGGTGACGTCGCCCCGGATGCCCGCAAGGGCTACAGCGGCTACGTCGTCAAGCCGGAGAAGCTGGTCGAGGTCGCCACTGCTCTGCGCGACAAGCACGGCTACGATTACTGCTCGTCCGCCACCGGCGTGGACTACCTCGAGCAGGGCCTGTGTGAGATGGTCTACCACCTCTACAACACCAAGACCGGCGGGCCGGCCGTGGTGCTGAAGGCGCAGACCCCGCGCGACAACGCCGTCCTGCCGTCCCTGACCCCGGTCTGGCCGGGCGCCAATTTCCAGGAACGCGAAGCCTGGGACCTGTACGGGATCAAACTCACCGGCCACCCGGACCTGAAGCGCATCCTGATGTGGGAAGGCTTCCACGGCCACCCGATGCGCAAGGACTGGAAAGAGGCCTACTTCGAGCAGGACGGCAAGCCCTTTGACACGCGCTGGCCGGGCGGCCAGGTGCACCGCGCCGAAGAGAACTCCCCCTTCGGCCACAACGTGGCCTACCCGGATGGCTTTACGATGGAGGGCTGGCGCGAGGAGGCCGATAAGGCCGTCTACGACAGCCTGCCCACGGGCGGGACGGGCGTCAGCGCCGAGGGCATGCGCACCGACCTGGTGACGGTTAACCTCGGGCCGCAGCACCCGTCCACGCACGGCGTCTTCCGCATCGTGGCCACGCTCGACGGCGAGACCATCGTCAAGCTCGAGCCGGTGATGGGCTATCTGCACCGCAACCACGAGAAGATCGGCGAGCGCAACACCTTCATCCAGAACATCCCCTTCACCGACCGGCTGGACTACATCACTTCGATGTCCAACAACCACGGCTACGTCCTGGCCGTGGAGAAGCTGATGGGCCTCAAGGTGCCGGAGCGCGCCGAGTATCTGCGCGTGCTGATGGTGGAGCTGACGCGCGTCATCAACCACACCTGGGGCATCGGCTTCCTGCTCAACGACCTGGGCGCCTTCTTCACGCCGGCGCTGTACATGATCAAAGAGCGCGAGCTGATCCTGGACATCTTCGAGGCCACGGCCGGCTCGCGCATGATGTGCAACTACATGCGCTTCGGCGGCGTCGCCCGCGACCTCACCGACGACTCCTTCGCGGCCATCAAGGAGATCGTGTTCGAGCGCCTGCCGCGCGCCCTGGACGAGGTCGACGCCTACCTGACCAACAGCGAGATCGTGCGGACGCGCTCCATCGGCGTGGGCGTGCTCTCGGCCGCCGACGCCGCCGCCTACAGCGTGGGCGGCCCGGTGCTGCGCGCCTCCGGCGTGCCCTACGACGTCCGCAAAGCCGACCCCTACAGCATTTACGACCGCTTCGACTTCAACGTGGCGGTGCGCTACCACGGCGACATCTATGACCGCTACCTGGTCCGGCTGGACGAGGCGCGCGAGAGCCTCAAGATCCTGCGCCAGGTGATCGAGCAGATGCCGCGCGGCGAGATC
>CALFZO010000184.1 GCA_937952305.1 uncultured Anaerolineales bacterium
CATGATGGCCGCTCTCATGCAGGGCTCGCAGGACGACTTCGTCCGCACCCTGATGCCGCGCCCCGCCGCTGCATCGGCCACGCGCACCGCGCTGCAAATCGTGGAAGGGCTTGAGTCCGAAGATGGCGCTTATCCCGATCGATTGCCGCGCCGCGACCGCGCGCTGATCGCCAAGGCGCTGCTGACGCAGTCGGCGCAATGGGGCGATCCCGGCGCAGCCATTTGCGACGCGATCAAGTTTCGCACGCCCGACGTGAAGTGGTCTCGCCAACGCAAGGAGGCGGCGAGGCTGATGGGCCTCGGCGCGGCCGATCCTGTCCGCGCCATTGCGTCAGACGATCATCGCGTCACCTGCGTGGGCTTTGGCCGCGTCTTGCCCGATAAAGCGGTGATCTTCACCGCGCCATTGCCGGAAGACCTCAACGCCTCGGTGGCGCCGCGCCGCGTCGGCAGGTCATTCAGTTCCCAGATCGGCGCCGGGTCGGCGTTCATGTCGAACTTGAGGTAGCGCGCGCCCAGTGCCCGCAGCGCGTTGGCGATGGACTGGAAGGCCCACTCCCGGCCCATGTCCAGGTCCAGCCGCAGCAGATGGCAGCCGTTGTTGTCCAGCTGGCCGGTGAAGAACAGCTCCGGGTGCTCGGCCAGGGCCAGCGAGCGCGGATGGGCGTGCTCGACGTCGAACCACAGGCCCAGACCGCGCCCGTACGCCTCAGCCGCCTGCCGCACCGGCCCGAAGCCGTTGGGGAACTTCCTGGGGTCGGGCCGATGCCAGTTGCCGATGTGGGGCGGCACCGAGTCCCAGCGCGCATCGTCGCCGCCGCCGGTCCAGCCGCCATCGATGACGAGATAGTCGATGCCCAAGCGCGCGGCTGCCGGAATCTCACGCAGAAAGACCTGGTCGTCGAAGTTGCCGCGGTCGCCGTAGTAATTGTTGAAGCACGTGATCGGGCGCACCGGCTCGCCCAGGTAGCGCGGCTGGACCTCATCGCGCAGGTAGCGGCGCAGGGCGCGAAAGCCGGCGCTGGCCGGCCCGGTGTAGGCGCCGATCAGCACGGACGGCTGGCGGAAGGCCTCGCCGGGCCGGAGCACCAGGTTGAGGTGGGTCATGCCGGCGTGCACGCTGACCTCTTCAGCCTGGCGCTCCATGCGCAGATCCCAATCCCCGGACCAGCCCAGACCCACGAACCAGCCGCTGGAACGGTCTGGGTTCTCAAGGATGAAGAAGGGCAGATCGTGGTTGGAGGAGCGTCCGCCGGCCGAGTGGGCCACCCACGGGCTGGGCAAGCCCTCGGTGATGATCGACTTCTGCCACAGCGACCAAGAGACGGGTGGGAAGCAGGCGTCGTCCAGGCCGCCTCGGCAGCCGTATAGCGTCGGCGCGAACCGGCCGCGGCAGGTGAAGCGCGCCGAGAGCGGCCGAAAGGCCGTGACCGGCGGCGTGGGCTCGCTGCCGGTGTTGCGCAGCGTCCATTGCCACTCCACGGCGTCCCCGCGCCGTTGCCGTCGCCCCTCGGCCAGGAGGCCGAAGCGATAAGCCAGCGTCACACGGTCACCGGCCTCCTCAAAGGCGACCGGCAACTCGCGCTGACCATTGACGGCGACGATCAAGTCGACGTGATCGAGCATGGTTTCATGGAGGCGGGTGTTGGCCGACAGTGGCCCCCACTTCGCCTCGAGCGGTTTGTTTGTCCAAAGGCTTGCGACAAGTGACAACGATTCACAGTATACGGGGAGGACCCAGAATCGTCAATCGCTTTATGGCAAACAACGGGATGTGGATGCGCCGTTTGGGGTGAGGCACTCACCGGTCCAAGTGATAATCCAGGCGACGAGGCGAAAAGAAAAGGCCGCGCTCTCGGTCGAGAACGCGGCCCTGGCCGGTGGAGGAAGCGGGCAGGCTGTCTTCAGGCCGGCGAGGCTTCAGCCAAGGCCGGGGTATCGCGCTGGTACAACTCCGACAGAGTCCGATAGGCGTAGGAGCGCATGGCCAGCAGCGTGACGACCAGGCCGATCAGGCCAGCCAGGGTGAACAGGAGCGCCAGGCCGCGATCGGTGCCGACGCCAAACCATGGCCCCAGCACCTCCACACCCGCGCCCGTCGTCATGAAGGGGATGAAGACCCACTGCGCCACCGGCCCGATCAGGAAAGCCGTGATGGGCGAGGCCGCCTGCTCCACGCTTTGCGCGAACCCGAAGACACGCCCTTGCCGCTCCGGCGAAACCACGCGCTGCAGGATGGTCTGCTCGGCGGCCTCCACGGCCGGGATCAGGCACAACCAGATGAACATGCCGACCGCCATCAGTTCGATGGACGCGCGCAGCGTGAAGACCGAGCAGATCAGCCACATGACCAGGTTGGCCAGGAACAGAGTCCGCAGCGGGTTGCGGCCCAGGCCGCGCCGCGCCACCACCATCCCGCCGACGATGAACCCGAGGCTCAGGAAGCCCCACAGGGTGCCCCACACCTGCACAGACACCAGCAGCAGCCCGTAGGCGTCCATCAAAGACATGAAGACGCCGCCCAGGAAATTGTTGAAGGTATGGAAGAAGATCAACGCGAACAAGCCCGGCACGGCCTGGATCGCGCGGATCGTGCCGGGCAGGTCCAGGCTGGTCGTGTCCGCGTGAGCGTGCCCGTCGGCCCGCTGGCTGGGGCTGCCGGGCAGCTGGATTGTCCCCAGGTGCAGAGCCGTCAACAACGTCATCACCAGAGCGCTGGCCAACGTCCACAACATGCCCAGGTAACCCACGGCCAGGCCGCTGAAGATGGACGCGACCAGGAACGCGGAACCGTTGGCGGCCCCCACCAGCCCGTTCGCCTTGTCGCGCTCAGGCTCCGGGATCAGGATCGTCACCAGCGTCGACAGCGCGATCCCGCGCAGGTTGCCGGCCAGCGCTCCGGCCAAAGTCAACACCACAAACACCCACAGCGTGGCGCTGGCCGCGTCCCGGAAGGCGGCCGCCGGCGCTGAGAAATAGACCAGGCCCGCCAGCGCATAGAACACCAAGGAGCTCACGCTGGAGAGCAGCATGACGGCCTTCTTCGGATAGCGGTCCACCAGCGAGCCAAGGAAGAAACCCGAGCCGGCCACCGTGATCGTGTACACGCCGGCCATGACCGAGGTCGCGATAACAGACTGCGTTTCCAGATACACCCAGAACGTGACCGCAAACCACACGAACGTGTTGGTCACTGACGCGATTAACGTGTTGGCAAGAATAGTATGGAAGGTTTTCATGCGAGGTTCGTCATCCTTTGCACACCAAACAGAACATGCGTTCGCGCCTATTATGCGGCCGTAACGCAGTAAAGTCAACTCATTCAATCGTGTTATTATGTTTATTATAGCCAACGTGGGTTGTTACTTCGGGCGAGGTCAACTGCCGATGCGGGTCCGGCCGCCAAACACGCGGCGGCGGTGTGAGCGCAAGGCTGGGCCGCCCACACCGCCGGAGAGGTTGGAATCAATCGCGCGGTGGACGCCGACGCCGGGCGCCGCTTCAAGCCAGCGGCCGGCTTAGCGCGGTGCGCCAGTGCGTGGAGTCCAGAGTCGACTCAGGCCCGACAAGGTACTACTCCCACAGGTCCGGGCCAACCGTGCGGGTCTGGGCGGCCGGCGCTGCGCGTCGCGGCCGCGCGAGATCAGGCCCGCGCGCTCCAGCACTTTCAGGTGCTTAGAGATGGCCGGCTGGCTTAACGCAAACGGTTGGGCCAACTCCATGACTGAGGCCTCCCCCTCTGCCAGCCGAGCCAGGATGGCCCGGCGCGTGGGATCGGCCAGCGCCCTGTGTCCAGGCCGGCGCCGGCCCAAAGTGTGGTTGAATCGGCGCATGACTACAATCCTGACTCTCCGCCCCGTCGTGCCTGAAGATCTGCCGATCTTGTTTGAGCAGCAGTTGGACCCGGACGCCAATTACCTGGCGGCCTTCACGGCCAAGGATCCGCACAACCGGGAGGCCTTCCTGGCCCACTGGCACAGGATCCGGGCCGATGAGACCGTGCTCGTCAGGACGATTGTCGTGGAGGGCGCGGTGGCCGGCAGTGTTTTGAGTTACGAGGACGACGGGCACCCGGAGGTCAGCTATTGGCTGGGGAGGTCTTTTTGGGGGCGCGGTTACGCCACCCGGGCATTGACTGAGTTCCTGGCGCACGTCAACCGGACGCGGCCCATCTTCGCGCGGGCGGCCACCGACAACGCCGCCTCGCTGCGGGTGCTGGAGAAGTGCGGGTTCGGCGTGGTCGGCACGGGCCGGGGCTTTGCCAACGCGCGCGGCGCGGAGGTGGACGAATACCTCCTGAGGCTGCCGCCCGGCCCGGCCGCCTGAGGCCGGTTCAGCCCAGACCGCCGCCGGTCCGAGCGCAGGCCCGCCTCAGGCGGCGTCTGGCGACGGCTCCCAGATCGCCACGGTGAACGTGAAGGCCGCGCCCTGCCCGGGCCGGTTCTCGGCCCAGATCCGGCCGCCGTGGGCCTCCACCGCCTGCCGGCAGAAAGCCAGGCCCAGGCCGCTGCCGTGGCCCGGCACCCGTCCCGTGACAAACTTCTGGAAGAGCCGGCCCTGCACCTCGGGAGCGAGGCCCGGGCCGGTATCCCTGACCGTGACGTGGATGCGCTGCTCGCCAGCCGGGACAGCCGCTTTCACACAGATCGTGCCGCCTGCCGGCGTAAACTTAAGGGCATTGCCGACCAGGTTCTGCAGCACGCGCCGCAACAAGTCGGGGTCCGCGTACCCGGCCGGCAGGTCGGGCGGCACTTCCGTGGACAACGTCAGGCGCCGCTCGTCCGCCAGCGGCGCTTGTTGGCGCACGACCAGGCTGATGGTGTCACGCACAGACAGCGGCTCGCAGCGCAGCGGCATCTGGCCGCTCTCCAGCCGGCTCACATCCAGGATAGCCGTCACCATGTCCAGCAAGGAGTCTGTGCCCTGCCGGGCCAGGTCTAGCATGGTCTGGCGGCTCTCAGACAGGTGCTCGGCGCCGTCCAGGGCGAAGAATTCCAGAGCCGAGCGGATGCTGCCGAGCGGCCCGCGCAGGTCATGGACCATGGTGCGGGTCAGGTCATCGCGCAGATGCTCCACCTGGCGCTCGGCGGTCACGTCGCGCAGTGCCAAGAGCCAGCCTAGGTGGCGCTGGCCGGCGCGCACCGGTTGACTCGTCCAACGCAGCACAAATGCCCCCAGCGCCCATTCCCCTTGAGACGCCGCCTGGTCCCTGGACCTGATCCGGCGCGCCTCGGCGAAGACGCTCTCCGGCGCGCCCTGACGCGCCAAGGACTGCAGCGCCTCCGCCACCGGGCGCCCTTCCCACTCGTCCGGTTCACCGGACAGACCCAGGAAACGCAGCGCCGGCTCGTTCGCCACGTACACCAGCTGATCCTGGCCGACCAAAACGATGCCGTCGCGGCTGGCCGCAATCAACGCGCGCAGCCGCACGCGCTCCTCCGCCATGGCGCGCTCCGCCTGTTTGCGCTCGGTCAGGTCGGTGACGACGGCGATGGCGCCCCGCACCTGGCCGTCCCGCCAGCGCGGCGCGCTCGTTATCAGCACGTCCACCAGGCCGCCGTCCGGGCGGCGCAAGCGGTTTTCATACGTCGTGGTCTTGCCGGCCTGGCGGTCGGCCCGGGCTTGAGCAAGAACAGGGTGGTCACTGTCCGCCGTCACCGCCGCCGGAGACAAGCCCAGCACCTGCTCGGGTGAGCTGTCCAGGAGCCGGGCGTAGGCCGGGTTGACGTACTCAAAGCACCCCTCGGCGTCCGTGACCGTCAGGCCCTGACCCATGGTGTTCATGACGGACAGCGCGAAGTCCCGCTCGGCCTGTAGCTCGGCCCGCAGGCGCCGGCGCTCGGTGACGTCGCGGGCGGAGGCATAGAGCAGGTCCTCGCCCTCCAGCCGCACGCCAACGGCGTTGATCTCCACGGCGCGCACGCTGCCGTCGCTCCGGCGATGGCGGGTCTCAAAAAGCTGCGGTGTCCGGATCAATTCCGCGATCTGGGCCGGGATGGCCTCCGCCTCCCAGCGCAGGTCCCAGTCACTGACTTTCAAGTGTGCAGCCTGCTCCGGCGTACAGCCCAGGTGACTCAGGAAGGCGGGGTTCCAATCACGCAGGTGTCCGTCTCGGTCCAGGATATGCACCGCGTCGGTCGAGGTCTGCAGCAGCAGTTGGTAGCGCTGCTTCTCGTGTTCGAGGTCAGCCTCTGCCTGACGGCGCGCGGTGATATCGGTAAACGACACCAACGCCAACTCGCGCCCCTGCGCCTCCGCAAAAACAGTCGTCGCCACGTCGGCGGGGAAGAGACTGCCGTCGGCACGCCGATAGGTGAGCTCGCCGCGAAAACTCCCTTGGCTGGCTCGCTCAGCCAGGGCCGCCGCCAGGCGCGGATCGGTGTCGTCCACGATATCGGCCCGGCGCAGCCCGCGCAGTTGGGCCAGGCTATGACCCAGCAGGCGGCAGGCCTCCGGGTTGGCGTCCAGAATCACGCTGCCGTCCGGGGCCACCAGCACGATGCCGTTCAGGCTGTGGTCGAAAACGGCGTGGTAACGCGCCTCGCTCTCGCGCAGGGCGGCCTCGGCCCGCTTCTGTTCGGTGATGTCCTCGAAAATCGTGGCGAAGTAACCGGGCTGCGGCGAGAAGGCGCGCACGCGCAGGTGCCGCTGGTACAACTGCGAGAAGTACTCCCAGGTGCGCGGCTGGCCGTCCAGCGCCACCTGGCCATAGCGCTCGATCAGCGCCGGGCTCGTCTCGGGGTGCAGTTCCAGCATCGTCCGGCCGATCACGGCGGCCGGCGCTTGACCGACATGGCGCTCGTAGGCCGGGTTGGCGTCCACATAGCGGAAGTCCACCACCCGCCCGTGCTCGTCCGTGATGACGGCGTGCAGGGAGAAGCCCTCGCCCATGTGCTCGAACAGCAGCCGATAACGGGCTTCACTCTCGCGCAGGGCCGCCTCCATGCGGGCGCGGTCGGTGACATCGGTGGCCGTGGCGCCCACCCAAAAACCGGAGTCGGTGGGGATGGCGAAAGCCACCTGGCGCACGCAGCGCTCCACGCCGTCCGCGCGCACAAAGGGTCGCTCCAGAGGTTGGCCAAAGAACGGCGCCTGCCCCGTGCGCGTAGCGGCCTGGCTGGCGGCCCGCCACTTGTCCAAAATTTCGGGCGTCCGGAATTCGGCCGGCGCCAGCCGTGCCTGCACGTCCCAATAGGGCTGCCCGAGCACTTCCGCGCGGCTCAGCCCAGTCAGACGTTCGTTGGCCGGGTTCCATTCCCGGAAGAGGCCGTCGTGGTCCACCAGGGAGAAGCCGTCGCTGGCATGCTCGATAAAGCTGCGCAGCATCTGGTCGGTGTGGCGCGCGGCTTGTTCGGCCTGCCGGCGCTGGGTGATATCGCGCACGAAAATCGCCAGGCGCGTGACCCGCCCGTCCGCGTCCGGCACCGGGCACACGCTGTGATCCAGCCGGCGCCCGGCGCGCTCATCCTCAAAGCGCACCGGCCGGCCGGCCCAGGCCTCGGCCAGGTAGGGCCGGCGCTGCTCCAAAACTGCGGCTGGCAGGAGTTGGCTGAGCGGGCGGCCCACCATCTCCGCGGCCGGCCGGCCCGTCATCCGCGCCCCGGTGTCATTGACGGCCAGGACGACTTCGTCGCCATCCACCAGATAGACGGCGTCGGTGGCCGCGTATAAAACAGCCGCGCACGTGGCCTCACTGGCGCGCACTTGTTCATCCGCGCGCCGCTGCGCGGTGGCATCCTCGATGAACGCCCGCAAATGGTCGATCTGGCCCTGTGCGGCGCGCACGATCTGGCCGGTAAGCCGGCCCACAAAGGCACTGCCGTCGCGCCGCCGGAACTCCAACTCGACGGAGGCACTGTCACCCGCGTCGGACTGGGCGGCCGCCAGCCAGCGCGCGCGCGCCGCCGGGTCGACATACAGCTGTGGAGCGGTGACGCCGGCCGCCAGCAGCTCGGCGGGCGACCCATAGCCGAACAGCCGGGCCAGGGCGGCGTTGACTTCCAGCAAGGTCCCGTCCAGCCGGGAGCGCGCGATCGCCACCGGCGCCTTCTCGAACAACGCCTGGTAGGGCTCTAGAGCCGCCTGGCCGGCGGCCAGTTCGGCGAGGCGGGCCTGGAGGCGGGCGTTTTCCTGCGCCAAGTGGGATCGGGAGGGGAGCGGCGACGAACGTGGCATGTGACCTCAGCGAGGCGGCCGTGAGGCTGTCGCAGACACTGTCTGCGAGTACATCAAGCGGGCGTCCCCTTATCTTCGCGCAAAGTCAGAAGGCCGGTAGTGCCAAATCGGTTGGCTTCTCCAGATTATCGGCTGCCTTTGCCGCCGGCCGGGGACAGGCTACCCACCTGTCTGAGCCAGCAGGCGCCGCAAGCGCTGCTCAATGCGCTCGACGAACTCGGAAGCCCGCGCCTTCCAGGCGGGGTTGGGGTGGGTGAGGATGAAGTTCACCAGGCCGAGGCCACGTGCCGCGATGAAGGCGTCGATCTCGCCGGGGTGCCGCTCCGGCCAGGGGGCCCGGCGCCGGTAGCCCTGCTCAAACGCCGCCCGCAGCTGCGGATAGTCGGCCTCCGGCTCGAGAAAGTAATAGAGCGAGGTGGCGATGTCCTGCACCGGCCAGCCCCACATGAGGTCCTCGAAGTCGATGGGCGACAGCCCGCCGCGCGCGCAGCGCACATTCCACTGATGCAGGTCGCCGTGCAGGAGGCGCATCGGCTCGCCGCTGGCCTGGAGTTGGTGGAGGGCGGCCTGGGCCCACGCTTCCGCCCGGCGATAGAGTGCCAGCCGTTCCGGCGGAAACAGGTCCGCGAAGCGCGGCTCAAAGAGAATCACCGGCTCCGGGAACGGGAAGACCCGGTCAAAGCGCAGCAGCGCCAGCCCGGCCGGCGGCTGGTAGCCGCGGGCATGTTCGTGCAGCCCGGCCATCAACTCCCCCAGGCGTGACAGGTTGGCCGGTGTGATATGTTTGGCCAGGTCGGTGCCCGGCACCCAGCTGAAGACCGCGCACAGGCGCGCTTCCGGCACCCCAGGCGCCTCCGCCGCCACCACCCGGGCGCCGTCACGCGCCGGCACCGGGCGCGGCACACTGAGCGCGGTATCGCGCGCGAGCGCGGCCAGCCAATCCATTTCGGCGGCGACGTGGTCCAGGGTGTGCCCGCCTTCCGGCACACTGACGCGCAGGATGAAGCGCTGCCCGGAGCGCGTGTCCACGCGGAAGATGCCGTTCATGGAGTTGGTGACCAGGCTGAGGCGCGCCACGTCCAGGTCATAGGCTTGCAGCGCGTTCTGGGCCAACACGCGCAGACGGCGGGCCTGGCCGCGTTCGGTGAGTTGAGCGAAGGGTTTCACGGACGCCTACTGTGGAAGCCAGCGGAAGGTCAGCTGGCCCCATTATAGGCCGGTCGGACCGGCGCGGCGGCCGGGTGCCTTGCCGAAAGCCGCCGGGCCGGTTAGACTTTCTTCACCTCGCACCGTTGCCGGGCGCCTCCGGGCGTCCTTTGACAACCCGGTCTGGCACTCGACACCTGCCCGGCCCACTCGGTGGGCCGCATTCCCCTGAGGAGGTGCTGTCGATGACCGAAACCACCCCGCCCAACCCCATCCGCTCTGCGCGCTTGCTGATCGCGGGCCTGGTGGCCGTGATCGTGGTCCTGGCGTTGGCTCTGATCGTGCTGACCGTGCAGCGCTCGGCTGAGGTCAGCGCCCGGCCGGAACGCGTCAACGTGCTGGCCGACAGCCAGGACGAGTGTGTGGCCTGCCACCGCCAGTCCACGCCCGGCATCGTGGAGCAGTACGGCCACAGCAGCATGGCGGCCGCCAAGGTCACGTGCCAGGATTGCCACGTCGTGGCGGCCAGCTACCCGGGCGCCGTCGCGCATGAGGGCACGCACGTGCTCAACCAGCCTACCACCGCCATGTGTGAACGCTGCCATGCGGCCGAGGTGGCGCAGTTCAACCAGAGCCGGCACGCTCTGCCCTCCTACGTGGCCGTGGCCGGGAGCCAGGAGCTCACGCCCGAGCTGCTGGCCGCCTACCAGGCCATCCCGGAGGGCCAGTTTGCGCCGGACAAGGCCCGCAACATCATCGCCCAGCTGGAGGGTCCCGAGATCACGCGCTTCGCGTGCGAGAACTGCCACAACATCGGCAAGCCGGCCGCCGACGGCTCGGTGGGCCAGTGCCAGAAGTGCCACAGCCGCCATGAGTTCAGCCTGGAGCAGGCCCGCAAACCCGAGACCTGCAACAACTGCCACATCGGGCCGGATCACCCGCAGTGGGAGATCTACTTCGAATCCAAGCACGGCATCGCCTACGCCACCGGCGGCGAGAACTGGAACTGGGAGGCCGAGCCGGGCACGCTGACCGTGCAGGACTTCCCGGCCCCCACCTGCGCCACCTGCCACTTCAGCGGTTTCGGCGGCACCGGCACCAC
The DNA here is from genome assembly GCA_937952305.1 of uncultured Anaerolineales bacterium. GTDB lineage: Bacteria > Chloroflexota > Anaerolineae > Anaerolineales > UBA6663 > SpSt-583. Next base: position 10,424 of record CALFZO010000184.1, read on the forward strand.
CCACGACGCCGGCGACCGCCTGACCTGGTATCTGTTCGCGCCGCTGAGCGAGCGCCGGCCGGCCTGGCAGGATAACCAGGTGCGGATGCAGAGCGTGTGCAGCGCCTGCCACAATCAGAACTTCGTCGACACCTACTACACCATGGCCGACGGCGCGACCGAGGCTGTCAACGCCTTCATCGTGCAGAGCAATGACATCCTGCAGCCCCTGCGTGATCAGCAGCTCCTCACGGACCAGCTCTTCGACGAGCCGATCGAGTTCACGCACTATGAAACCTGGCACCACTATGGCCGCACGGCCAAGTTCGGCGTGTGGATGCAGGGCGCCGACTACACCCAGTGGCACGGGGCCTACGAAGTGGTCAAGGGCCTGGCCGAGCTGCGCCACCTGGCCGACGAGCTCCTGACGAGATAACCATGTACTGGCTGGCTGTCGCTTTCCCGGCCGTTCGGCGCGTGCGCCTGCCGGTCTCGCGGGACCAGGCGATGCTGCTGATGGCGGCCATCAATGAGTTCTTCCTGGGCCTGGACACCCTGCTGGCGCACAGCACCAGCGGCACGATCCGGCCCTACGAGTGGATCCCGATCGTGTTTGGGCCGGCGGCGGGAGGCCTGCTGCTCCTGGCCGGGTTGGTGGCGTTGCGCCGGCGCGCGCTGGCGAGCAGCCTGGCGACGCTGGTGCTCCTGGCCAGCGCCGTCGTCGGCGCGCTCGGCGCTTACTTCCACATCGCCCGGGCCGTGCTGCCCAACGCGCCCGCCGGCCAGCAGGTGACGCTGGACCTGTTCGTGCTGGCGCCGCCCGTGCTGGGGCCGCTGGCCTTTGCGTTGGTGGGGGTGTTGGGGATCAGCGCGGCCTGGGTGGAGGCGCCGCCGGACAGCGGCCTGCTGGTGCTTTCCAGCCGCTGGCGCCTGCAGCTGCCGTATCCCAAGACCCAGGCCTACTTCTTCGCCGTGAGCATGGGCGTGCTGGTGGCGCTGGTGAGCAGCGTCTTGGATCATGCCCGGGCCGGCTTCGAGAATCCCTGGCTGTGGCTGCCGCTGGCGGCCGGCATCCTGGGCATGGTGGTGGCCGCGCTGCTGGGCATGCTAGAGCGCCCCACCCGCGCCGATCTGCTCACCTACATCGGCGCGATGCTGGCGCTGATCGCGGTGGGCGTGGTCGGCGCGGTGCTGCACATCCAGTCTGACCTGGGGCTGCACAACGCCGTCATCGTGGAGCGCTTCCTGCGCGGCGCGCCTTTCCTGGCGCCGCTGCTCTACTGCAACATGGGGCTGCTCGGCCTGATCGCGCTGCTGGACCCGGCGGAGGGCCGGGCCTGAAGCGGCGTCCTCAATCCAGCACACTCCCCGCGATGACGGACTCGCCGGCCGCCGGCGGCTCGGCCGGCGCAAAGCCGTCGGCCCCGTTCCGGCTTGTCCGCGCGGCCGGCGCCGGCTCATCCCGGTGGAGGTCGTCCTGGGCCGGCGCGCGGGCGTCGCCTTCACCGAGCAGGGCCGGGCCGTTGGCGTTGATCCACAAGGAAATCAAGCCGAACGTCACCACCAAGACGAAGAGCTGGATCACCATCTCCGCCTGGTCTGCCAGGCCCAGCCGGTGCGCCCAGATCAGCGCCCCCAGCATCAGCGCCCCCAGACCATAGAGTTGCCACCACTGTGGCGATCGAGTTGGCATGGGTATCTCCCGCGAACCAGCTGTCAGTCGACGTGGTAGGACACGTCGGTGATAACGATGCCAGGCTTGAAGAGCAGCGCCAGCCGCAGCCAGACCGCGGTCTGGGCGTGCAGCAGGCTGTGCCACCAGACGCGCGACACAAACTGCGGCACCACGATCGTGATCGTCTGGTTGGGCGCGCACTGGCCGGCCAACCCCTGAACGTAGTCCACCAGCGGCTCCAGCATCAACCGGTACGGCGAATCCAGGATCACCAGCCGGACGCCGTCGCCCCAGGTGGCCCACTTGCGCCGCAGCCGTTCCGACTCGGCGGCGTCGATGGAGACATGCACGGCCGTCACATCGCTGGAGAGCGAACGCGCGTAGTTCAGGGCCGCCAACGAACCGCGATGCACGCCCGCGATCGGGATCACCACGCGGTGGCGGGCCAGGCGGGCCGGCGCGCCGAAATTCTCCAGCGACAGGCGCTTGGCCAGATGCTTGTAGTGGTGATGGATGCCGAAGAAACCGGTCACCAGCACTGGCACGATGACGATGATGATCCAGGCGCCATCCCGGAACTTGGTGATGGCGAAGACCAGCATCACCACCGCCGTGCAGACGGCGCCGAAGCCGTTGATGGCCAGCTTCAGCTTCCAGTTCCGGTCGTGGTGCAGGACCGAACCCGGCTCCTTGATCTCCTCGCCCGGCTTGAGATGGCCGGACTTCCACCAGCGCCGCGCCATGCCGGCCTGCGAGAGCGTGAAGGACAGGAACACGCCGATGGCGTACAACGGGATCAGGCCTGTGACGCTGGCGTTGAAGACAAAGATCAGGAGCGAGGCGATGGCGGCCAGCAGCATGATGCCGCGCGAGAACACCAGCCGGCTGCCGCGGTAGGTGAGCTGCTTGGGCAGGAAGCCGTCGCCGGCGTGCAGAGCGGCCAGGCGCGGGAAATCGGCGTAGGCGGTGTTGGCGGCCATGATCAGGATCAGCGTCGTCGCCCCGATCACGCCCAGGTAGAGCGGGCCGCGCCCGTCCAGGGCGGTGCGCGCCAACTGCGAGATCACGGTCTCCTCCTCCGACGGGATGGCGCCGATCTGATGCGCCAGGAACGTGATCGCCAGAAAGAGCGAGCCCAGGATGGCGCTCATCCACACCAGCGTGATGCCGGCGTTGCGGCTGCGCGGCTCCTTGAAGGCCGTGATGCCGTTGGAGATGGCCTCCACGCCGGTGAGCGCGGTGGTGCCGCTGGCGAAGGCGTGCAGGATCAGGAAGAGCGACACCGGTTGGAGGGTCTCGACGATCATGTGCGGCGGGTCGGTCACCGGCGGCAAGACCCCGGTCAGGGCGCGGAACAATCCGACGCCGACGGTCAGCACCATCATGACGACGAAGAAGTACGTGGGGATGGCGAAGGTGACGCCGGACTCCTTCACCCCGCGCAGGTTGATGAACATGACGAACAGCACCAGGCCGACGGCGATGGGCGCGCGCCACGCGAAGAGCTCGGGAAAGGCGGACACGATCTGGGCCACGCCGGACGAGATCGAGACCGCGACGGTCAGGATGTAGTCCAGCAGCAGCGCGCCGCCGGCGGTCTGGGCCGGCAGTTCGCCCAGGTTGTCACGGGCCACGATGTAGGCGCCACCGCCGCCGGGGTAGGCGTGGATGGTCTGCTCGTAGGAGATGGTGACGATGGCCAGCAGGATGACGATGGCGAGCGCGATCGGCAGCGAATAGCCGAAGGCCAGGGTGCCGGCGCCGGCCAGGATGATCAGGATCTCTTGGGTGGCGTAGGCCGTGGACGAGAGCGCGTCCGAGGCGAAGACGGCCAGGCCCACGGTCTTGCCGATGGTCTGGTGCGGGGCGTCGGCGGTGGCCAGCGGCCGGCCGATGAGGAGCGAGACCCAGGAGCGGCGCGGCTGGGTGCCCGTGTCGTGGACGATGACTTTGGAGGCGGCGTCGGCGGTGTTGATCATAGTGCCTGACTCTACCGACGGGGTGTAAAGGCGTTGTAAGCAGTTCCAGCGGCGGTGTAAGGGGAATATAAAAATACAAAAACAGGCCGCCCGGACTGCCCCGGGTGGTGGCGGCCCCCCATTCTCCCCAGCTCCGCGCGGTGCCGGCGCTATAATGCCGGCATGCGTTCCACGATCTCTGCCCACGGGCAGGTGTTGACGGCTCTGGCCAGTGTGGCGTTGATCGTCGGCGCCACCGTGCTGTTGCTGCCGCTGCGCGCTGTCATCGACCGCTCCACGATGGCGCTGCTCTACCTGCTCCCGGTCGGCCTCAGTACGGCGCTGTGGGGCCTGGCGCCGGGCGCGCTGGCGGCCTTCGGCGCCTTCCTGGCCTTCAACTATTTCTTCCTCCCGCCCTACGGCACGTTGACCGTGCGCCACTCTCAGGACGTCATCATCCTGGGCGTCTTCTTTGTCGTGGCCGTCGTCATCAGCCAGCTGGTCGGCCGCGCCCGGGCCGGCCTGGCCGCCGCGCAGGCGCGCGAACGCGAGGCCACCCAGTTGTACGAGTTGAGCACGGCGCTGGCCGGGGCCCGCCAGGTGGACGCGATCGCGCGCCTCACGGCCGAGCGCCTGCAGGCCAGCGTCGCGGCCGACTACGTGGAGGTGCTGGTCCACCCCGCCCTGGGGGAGCCGGCGCGCACCTGGGCCGCGCCCGCCGCGCCCCCGCGGCCGGACACGGCTCCCAGCCACCGCCTGCCGCTCACCGCGGCCCGCGGGACTCTCGGCGAGCTGCACGCCTGGCTCAAGCCGCCGCGCGCCGGCCCGCTGCCGGAACGCGTCTTGCGAACCTATGCCAGCCAGTGCGCGCTGGCGTTGGAACGAGCCCAGTTGGCCCAGAACGAGAGCCGCACCAAAATCCTGGAGGAGAGCGACCGCCTCAAATCCGCGCTGCTTTCATCGGTGTCGCACGAGCTGCGCACGCCGCTGGCCAGCATCAAAGCAGCCGTCACCAGCCTGCGCGGCGACAGCACGTTGTGGACCGATCCGCCGGCGCTGGACGACCTGCTGGAGGTGATCGAAGACGACACCGACCTGTTGAATCGCCTGGTGGGCAACCTGCTGGATATGTCGCGCCTTGAGTCCGGGGCGCTGAAGCCGCGCCGCCAGTGGAGCGTGCTGGGCGAGCTGGTCGCGAATGTGCTCACGCGCATGCGCCGGGCCACCGGCACACACCAGTTCGCCGTGGACGTGCCGGCCGACTTGCCGCTGGTGCCGCTGGACTATGTGCAGATGGAGCAGGTCTTCACGAATCTCATCAGTAACAGCCTGAAGTACGCGCCGGCCGGGACGCTCATCCAGATCCGCGCCTGGGCCCAGGCGGCCGAGACGCTGCGCGTCCAGGTGAGCAACCAGGGCCCGCCCGTGGCCGCCGAGCACCTGGACCGGATCTTCGACAAGTTCTTCCGCGTCACCGCCGCCGACCGCGTGACCGGCACCGGGCTGGGCCTGTCGGTGTGCCGGGGCATCATCGAGGCGCACGGCGGCCGCATCTGGGCTGAAAACCTGACGCCGCCGCCCGGCTTCGCTTTCCACTTCACCCTGCCCCTGCTGTGGGAGGGCGCCTCGGCCGCCAGCATAGCCGCCGATCCCGAGGTCGAATGAACACCTCGCCGCACATCCTGGTCATCGACGATGAGCAGCAGATCGTGCGCGCGCTGCGCACGGTCCTGACCCACAAGCGCTTCCGCGTCACCACGGCCAGCCGCGGCGACGAAGGCCTGGCGCGGGCCGCGGCCGACCCGCCGGACGTCATCATCCTGGACCTGGGCCTGCCGGACATGGACGGGCTGGCCATCTGCGCGCGCCTGCGCGAGTGGACGCAGGTCCCGATCATCGTGCTCTCGGTGCGGGACACCGAAGCCGAAAAGGTCGCGGCGCTGGACCAGGGCGCCGACGACTACCTCACTAAGCCGTTCGGCATCGACGAACTGCTGGCCCGCGTGCGCGTGGCGCTGCGCCACCAGGCGCTGACGCGCGGCAGCCCGACCCCGGTGATCCGGGCCGGGCTGCTGGAGATCGACCTGGCCGCCCACCGCGTAACGCGTGAGGGCGTGGACGTGAAATTGACCGCGACGGAGTTCAAACTCCTGGCCTATCTGGCCGCCCACGCCGGGCGCGTCCTCACCCATCAGGCCATCCTCACGCACGTCTGGGGCGCCCTGGAAGTCAATCACACCGAGTATCTGCGCGTGTACATCCGCCAGCTGCGCAAGAAACTGGAAGCAGATCAAGAGCATCCCCAGATCATCATCACAGAGGCCGGTGTCGGCTATCGGTTCATGGCCAACACCTGACCGCGCGCCGCGCCATCCCCGCCGGGCCTACTCAGAGATTGCTGATACAAATCGTGTTGTTCGCGCTTCAGGCCGAGACTCCGTCTTCGGTGTGCAACATTCTCAGCGGTTATTGCGTAGATACGCATGAGAACGCGGCCCACGGTCGGTGGCCCGCGCAAGGAGCTCCCGTCCATGTCCGCCATTGATGTCCTGGTGAAAGACTTCCTCGCGCAGAAGCGCATCGCCGTCGTCGGCGTCTCCGATCAGCGCGAGACCGGCTGTAATCTGGGCTACCGCAAGTTCAAGGAAGCCGGCTACGCGGTCAGCGCCGTCAATCCGCGCCTGACGGCGTTCGAGGGCGATCCGTGCTACCCGGACCTGAAGTCGATCCCGACCAAGCCGGACGCCGTGTTCATCCTCGCCAACCCCAAGGTCACCGATCAGATCATCCAGCAGTGCGTGGAACTGGGCATCACGCGCGTCTGGATGCACTGCATGATGGGGACCAAGCCGGGCCTGGCGGCCGGCATGACCAGCGTCTCCGAGGACGCGGTGCGCGTCTGCCACGAGCACGGCATCGCCGTGATCCCAGGCTCCTGCCCCAACCAATTCCTCAAGCCCGATTTCGGGCACGCCCTGATGCGCGTGATGTGGCGCACGCTGGGCTTCATGGGCGTCAACTGACGCGCCCGTTTTCCAGGCGGAACCGCGATGCCCCGCGCCCTGGTAACCCATGCCACCCTGTCAGGGTCCACCGTCGAGGTCGCCCAGGCCGTGAGCGCCGAAATCGCAGCGCGCGGCTGGGACGTGGATTGCCGGCCATTGCAGGCAGTCCCTGACCTGGCGCCCTACGCCGGCGTGGTGGTGGCGGCCCCCATGATCCTGGGCTGGCATCGCGCCGCGCTGGCCTTCCTGCGCCGACACCGCGCGGCCTTGCAGCGTCGGCCTCTGGCTGTCCTGGTCACCGGTTTGTCCTTGACCCAGACCGGCGACCTCAGCGTGCCCGGCGTGCCCGTGTACGTCGACGAGCGACTGCCCAAGCCGCCCGGGTCCGCTGGACGGCTGACCTGGCGCGAACGCTACGCCACGCTGCCCAACTACGTCCGCCCTATCCTGGCCGCAGCCCGCCCCGCCCGGCCGGTGGCTCTGGGCGTCTTCGGCGGCCGGCTGGAGTATGGCCGGCTGCCGTGGTGGGCTGTCTTGTTCGGCATGGTGATCCTGCAAGCGCCGGCCGGTGACCGGCGCAACTGGCCGGCCGTGCGCGCCTGGGCCGCCAGCCTCCCGGCCGCGTTCGAGTCACTCCCCGCCTGAAGTTCCACTCGTGGGACAATCGCGCCAGCCCGAGCGCGGCCCGAGGTCAGCCATGCAGCCACTCACCGCCCGACCCGCCTCAGCCGCCGCCCCGCTCTTCGCGTCCCTGGTCGAGTTCAACCTCAGCCTGGCCGCGGTCCTGGCCGGCCACGCGCCCGGCGACGTCTACGTGGATGATCCGGCCGATCCGCGCGTCGGCTTCGCCGCCACCTCGGAGGGCCACTACCTGGCCGGCGACCCCGAGCACGCCGCGAGTTACGCCGGCCTGCGCGCGGTGCTGCCGCCGGACGCCTATTTGATCTTCGACCCGCCCGGCTGGGAGGTTCGGCTGCCTGACATCGGCCTCGATCCGGCCGCGCGCCGGCACGCGCGCCAGCATCTGCGCTATCAGATCCAACCCGGCGCCGCGCCGACGCCCGTCGTCCCGGCCGGTTTTGAAATCGTCCCCGTCACGCCCGCGCTGTTGGCGCGCACCGACCTGCGGAATCTAGCCGACGTCGCGGACTGGGTCGACACCTGGCGCTCGCGCACCGACTTCTTTCAGCGCGGCTTTGGATTCGCCGCGATCCAGGCCGGATGCCTGGCCAGTTACAGCCTGACCGACTGCGTCACCGGGACCAAGGGCGAGATCGGCGTCCGGACCGACGCCGCCTTCCGGCGCCGCGGCCTGGGCCGGGCGGTGGTGGCCGCGGCCGTGGCCCACGCAGCGGCACGCGGCCTCACCGAGGTCGGCTGGCATTGCCTGAGCGGCAATGCCGGCTCGCTGGCGGTGGCCGAGAAGATAGGGTTTGTGCGCGATCGGCACTACCTGGCTTACAGCGCGTACCTCCCGGCCGAGAATCCCGGCGACCTGACGCCGGACGAGTACGCCGAGTGGGCCGCGCACTACGAGCGCCAGCCGCGGGACGTCCTGCGCTGCGCATTTCGCGCGGCCGAAGCCTGGGCCCTGGCCGGCGACAAGACCCGCGCTTTGGCCAACCTGCGGCGCCTGCTCGACGGCGCCTGGGCCGGCCAGCCAGCCTGGCTCACCGAAAACTGGCGGCTGCGCGGGTTGCGGGGAGAAGCCGAGTACGAGGTGCTGTTGGCCCGGCTGCGCGCCTCGGCCGCCGAGGCCTGAACCGGCGCCTCTGAACTCCGGCTAGAATTAGCGGCATGTCCGCCGTCGACGATCCCCGCTCACCGGCGCCGCTCCTCCTGACCAAACTGGCCGCCCCGCCGGCGCGCTCAGATCTCGTTGCGCGGCCGCGCCTGAGCGCGCGCGTGGGCCGTGTGCCCCTCACCCTGATCACGGCCCCGCCCGGCTTCGGCAAGACAACGCTGCTGGCCGAGTGGCGGACAACCGCGGTCGCGGCCGGACTGCAGCCAGCTTGGCTGTCGCTCGATCCCGCCGACGACGACCCGGCGCGTTTTCTGAGCTATGTCGTGGCGGCGCTGCAGATGGTCTGGCCCGGTTTCGGCCAGGCGGCCCTGGCCGGACTGCAATCGCCGCAGCCGGCTCCGCCCGAGGTCGTGGCCGAGGCCCTGCTCAACGAGGCCGCCGGCCGCCGCCAGACGGCCGTCCTGGTGCTCGACGACTACCACGCGATCACGGCCGAGCCCATCCATCAGGCCCTGGCCACCCTGTTGGAGCACCCAGCCGCGTCCCTGCGCCTGGTGCTGGCCGCCCGCGCCGATCCGCCGCTGCCGCTGGCCCGGCTGCGCGCGCGCGGCCAACTCGAAGAGCTGCGCGCCGCCGATCTGCGCCTGACCTCGGCGGAGGCGGCCGCTTTCCTGCGCGAGACGATGGGCCTGGAACTGCCGCCAGACCGCGTCGACGCGCTCGAGGCGCGCAGCGACGGCTGGGTGGCGGGCCTGCAGTTGGCGGCGCTGGCGCTGCGCAAGGCCGGCCCGGACGCGCGGACGGCCGACGATGACGCTCAGCGCTACGTGGCCGAGTACTTGCTGGAGGAGGTCTTCAGCCGGCAGACGGCCGAAACCCAGGCCTTCCTGCTGACGACCTCGATCCTGGAACACCTCTCCGGGCCGCTGTGCGATGCCGTGACCGGCGGCCAGCCGGCCGGCCAGCCCGTGCTGGACGCGCTCGCCCGCGCCAACCTGTTTCTGAGCCGCCTGGATGGCGCCTGGTATCGCCTGCATCCGCTCTTCCGCGAATTCCTGGCGGCCCGCCTGGCGCAGCGCGAGCCCGGCCTGCGTCTGGAACTGCATCGCCGCGCCGCGGACTGGTATGAGCACCACGCGCAGCCGGAGGAAGCCATCGAGCACGCACTGGCGGCCGAAGACGCTGCGACGGCAGCGCGCCTGGCGGCGGAGGCCGCCCCCGGCCGCTTGCAGCGGGGCGAGCTGGCCACCCTGAGCCGCTGGCTGGCGCGTCTGCCCGAGACGGTGGTGTGGACCCAGCCGCGCCTCGTGCTGGCGCGGGCCTGGACGCTGCTGGACGCCAACCAGACTGCGGCGGCCGGGGCGGATCTAGAACGCTTCGACGCCTACCTGGAGTCCAACCCGGCCCCCGGCCTGCGGGGCGAAATGCTGGCCGCCCGGTCCGTCTATGCGGCCCTGCTGTATCAGCCCGAACAGGCGCTGGCTTTCGCGCGTCAGGCCGAAGCCGCCGCCGCCGGCCGCGATCCCTTTGTGGAAGCCTACGTCGCCTTCAGCCTGGGCGCCGCGCACAAGATGAACTTCGACGCCGTCCGGGCCGAGCGCAGCCTCCAGCGCGCGCTGACGCTGGCCGAGGCCAACGGCAACACCTTCATCGCCCTCTCCGCCCTCGAGAACCTCGCCGACGGACAGTACAACCAGGGCCAGTTGGCGCTGGCCGTCCAGACCAACCAGCGCATCATCGACCTGGCGACACAGTGGCTCGGCGTCGAGCCGCCCTACCTGGGCACCGTGCGCTGGATGCTCGGGCGCGCGCGCTATGAATGGAACGAGCTCACGGCGGCCTTGGACGAAGCGGAGCGCGCCATCGCCTTGTGCGCGCAATGGGGCAACCGGTCGGTGCAGGCGCGCGGCTGGGTACTGCGCGCCCAGGTGCTGCAGGCGCTGGGCCAGACACCGGCCGCCTCCGAGAGTCTGGAGACCGCGGCCCAGCACGCGCGCCAGTCGGGCGACGACCTCGTGGCGCGGGCCGTGCTCCGGCAACGGCTCAGCCTGGCGCTGGCCCAGGGTGACCTGACGTCCGCGCGTCACTGGCTGACCGCGTTGTTGGTGGAGGCCCCGCATCCGTACCCGTTCTTCCACGCCCTGGCGGCGGCCCGCCTGCGCCTGGCGGAGGGCCAGCCGGCCGAAGCGCTGCATCACCTGGATCAGGCCGGGCAAGCGCTCGAGCCGACCAACCTGGTGGTCGTGCGCGCCCAGGTGCTGGCGCTCCGGGCGCTGGCCCAGCGCGCGCGCGGCCAGGCGGACGAGGCCTTGGCGACGCTGGAACAGGCCCTGGCGCTGGGCCAGCCCGGCGGGCTGGTGCGCACCTTCGTGGACGAGGGGCCGGCCATGCGCGAGTTGCTGCGCCGCGCCGCCGCCCACAGCGCCGCGCCGGCCTATCTGGGCCGCGTGCTGGCGGCCTTTCCTGAAGAGAGCCTGCCCGAAGCCCTCACCGAACGGGAACGCCAGATCCTGCGGCTGCTGGCGGCCGGCCTCTCCAACCGCGAGATGGCGGCTCAGCTCGTCATCGCCGAGGGCACGCTCAAACGCCACGTCGCCAACGTGTACCTCAAGCTGGGCGCGCACAGCCGCACGCAGGCCCTGGCGCGGGCCGCCGCGCTCAAGCTCGTCTGAAATACACCCCGCGAATACATACTTCGCTCCCTCCGCGCGCCGTCCAACCCGCCTAGAGTCTGTGCACCCCGCCGGCGCTGACACCGCCGCATCCGCCCAGGAGGGCTCATGCTCACGACTCTGCCCGCCACGGTCGATCCCGTGCAGGCCTGGACCTGGCCGCAGCTGGCGCCTCTCTTCGAGGATTTGGCCGCGCGCACCCTGACCGCCGAGAACGTCGAGGCGTGGTTGGAGGAGTGGTCGCGCCTGAACGCCTGGGTCAGCGAGCTGGGCGTGCGGCGGCGTCTGGCCTTTGACCGCAACACGCTCGACCAGGCCGCCCAGGCGCGCTACTTCGCCTACCTGGACGACCTGGCGCCGGCGCTGCAGGCGGCCGAGCAGCGCCTCAAGCAGAAGCTCCTGGACAGCGGGCTGACCCCATCCGGGATGGCGGTGCCGCTGCGCAACCTGCGCGCCGAGGCGGACCTGTTCCGCGAGGCGAACCTGGCGCTCGCCACGGAGGAGGCCAAGCTCACCGCGCAGTATGACCAGCGCGTCGGCGCGCAGACCGTGGAGTGGGACGGGCGCGAGATCCCGGTGACGCAGCTCAAGACAGTCTTCCAAGAGCCGGACCGAGGCCGGCGCGAACGCGCCTGGTGGCTGGCGCGGGAACGCCAGCTCCAGGACCGCGAAGTCCTGGACGAGTTGTGGCAGGCGCTGCTGGCCTTGCGCACCCGCCTCGCCGCCAACGCCGGCCAGCCCGATTACCGCAGCTACGTGTGGCAGGCCTATCACCGTTTCGACTACACGCCCGCCGACTGTCTGCGCTTCCACGACGCCATCGCAGCAGTCTGCGTGCCGGCCGCCACCCGCGTCTACGAGCGTCAAAGCCAGCGCCTGGGCGTGACGATGCTGCGGCCGTGGGACCTGACGAACGGCACCTGGGGCCGCCCCACGCAGCCGGCCAGCCTGCCGCCGCTGCGGCCTTATCGCGACGCCGCCGAGCTGCTGGCGCGCACGGCTGCGGTGCTGCGGCGCGTGGACCCGGCCTTAGGCGCCCACTTCGAGACGATGCGGGCGGAGGACCTGCTCGACCTGGACAACCGCGCCGGCAAGGCGCCGGGCGGCTACTGCACCTACTACGCCGTCGCGCGCCGGCCCTTCATCTTCATGAACGCCGTCGGTCTGCCCGGCGATGTCCTGACCCTGCTGCATGAAGCCGGCCACGCTTTCCACGCCTTCGAGAAAGCGCGGCTGCGTTACCACCCGCAGCTGGACGTACCGATGGAGTTCAATGAAGTCGCTTCCATGGCGATGGAACTGCTGGCCGCGCCCTATCTGGCCGAGGCCGAGGGCGGCTTCTACTCCGCGGCCGAGGCCGCCCGCGCGCGCGTCGAAAAGCTGGAGGAGATGCTGGTCTTCTGGCCGTACATGGCCGTGATCGACGCCTTCCAGCATTGGGTTTACACCCACCCGCAGGAAGCCGCCGACCCGCGCCGCTGCGACGCGCAATGGCAGACCCAGTGGCGGCGCTTCCTGCCGGCCGTCGATTGGAGCGGGCTGGAGGCCGAATTGGTCACCGGCTGGCATCGCCAGGGTCACATCTTCAGCGTCCCCTTCTACTACGTGGAATACGGCCTGGCCGCTTTGGGTGCGGCCCAGGTCTGGCGCAACGCCCTGCGTGACCAGGCGGCCGCCGTGGCGGCCTATTGCCACGCGCTGACCCTGGGCGGGACGGCGCCGCTGCCGCAGCTATTCGCAGCCGCCGGCGCCCGCTTCGCGTTCGACGCAGACACGCTCGGCCAGGCTGTGGCCCTGATCGAGACCCAGATCGCCCAACTGGAAGCCACCGCCTGACCCTGGACCCCGGAGCAATGTGATGTCAGCCTCACCCTACCCCTCGCGCGCCGCGACGCCGCCTGAATACACCTGGGATGCGGCCAGCCTATTTGCCTCGGAGGCCGACTGGGAGGCCGCCGCCGAAAGTGTGCTGGCGGACCTGCCGACGCTGACGCGCTACCAGGGCGGCCTAGCTCAGGGCGCCGCCGCCGTCGCGGCAGCGCTGGCCGCCCGGGATGCCCTGGTGCAGCGCCTGGGCCGGGTCTACGTCTACGCCAACCTGGCGCACTCCGTGGACACCGCCGACCCGGGCGCGGCGCGCCGGCTGAGCCAGGCCCAGGGCTGGGCCAGCCAGGTCTTCGCCGCCGGCGCCTTCCTGGACCCGGAACTGCTGGCGCTGGGCGAAGACCAGCTGCGCGCCTGGCTGCTGGAGGAGCAGCGCCTGCGCGTCTACGAACACTATCTGCACGACCTCTTCCGCCAGCACGCCCATGTGCGCTCGGCCGAAGTGGAGGCCGTGCTCGGCCTGGCCGCTGAACCGTTCCAGGGTGTGGCCAACACGGCACGCGCCCTCACCGACGCCGACCTCAAGTTTCCGCCCGCCCGCGGCGCCGATGGCCGCGACCTCCCATTGACGCAGGGTTCCATCGACCAGATCCTGGCCGGGCCGGACCGGGAGGCCCGCCGCAGCGCCTGGGAGCACTACCAAGACACCCACCGCGCCTTTCAGAACACGCTGGCCAGCAACCTGGCCACGTCCATCAAGCAAAACGTGTTCCTGGCCCGCGTCCGGCGCCACGCCTCCACGCTCGAGGCCGCGCTCTTCGCCAACAACATCCCGCCGCGCGTCTTTCAACAGCTGATCGACACCTTCCGCCGCCACCTGCCCACCTGGCACCGCTACTGGCGCGTCCGGCGCCAGGCGTTGCGCGTGGAGACGCTGCACCCCTACGATATCTGGGCGCCGCTGACGCCGAACAGCCCACGCGTGCCTTATCGCCAGGCCGTCGACTGGATCTGCGCCAGCCTGGCCCCGCTCGGCGCCGACTACGTCGAGACGGTGCGGCGCGGCTGCCTGCACGAGCGCTGGGTGGACGTCTACCCCAACGCCGGCAAAGCCTCGGCCCAATTCTCGTCGGGCTGGCCGGGTGCGCACCCGTTCATCATCATGAACTACGACGACACGGTCTTCAGCTTGAGCACGCTGACGCACGAGCTCGGCCACTCCCTGCACTCGTATCTTTCCTGGCAGCGCCAGCCTTTCATCTATGCCTTCTACACCATCTTCTCGGCCGAGGTGGCCTCCAACTTCCATCAGGCCCTGCTGCGTGCCCACCTGCTGCGGGTCAACACTGACCGTAACTTCCAGATCAGCCTGCTGGAAGAGGCGTTGGCCAACTTCCATCGCTACTTTTTCATCATGCCCACCCTGGCCCGGCTGGACCTGGAAGTCCACCAGCGCGCCGAGCGCGGCCAGGGCCTGACGGCCGAAGACCTGAACTCCCTGACGGCCGACCTGTTCGCGGAGGGCTACGGCACCGAGATGCACGTAGACCGCGAGCGGGTGGGGCTCACCTGGGCCACCTTCGGGCATTTGTATCAGGATTACTACGTCTATCAATACGCCACCGGCATTGCCGGCGCGCAGGCCCTGGCGGCCAGAGTCCTGGCCGGGGCACCGGGCGCGGTCGAGGCCTACCGAGGCTTCCTGGGCGGCGGCGGCTCCGGCTACTCGCTGGACCTGCTGCGCCGGGCCGGCGTGGATCTGAGCGGGCCAGAGCCCGTGGAGGCCGCCTTCGGCGTGCTCGCCGACATGGTGGACCGGCTGGAGGCGCTGACCGCCTCGCCGCCCAACCCGTGAGCGCGGCCGCCCGCAACTTTTCGGCGCCCAACGCGACTTACTGGGCAGGAGGTCATTCTGCCCATGTTGAATCCCGCCGATCTGGCCCAGCTGCAGCAATCCTATCCGGTCCTCTCTGAGCTGACGAATGGGCTGGCCGCGCGCCTGGTTCAGGAGACCACGCCCGTGCAGGCGCCGGCCCAGCAGGTCCTGTTCAACGTAGACAGCCCGTGTCATCACTTTCTCGCCCTCACCAGCGGCGTCGTGCGCGTCGTGCGGCCGGTGAGCAGCGGGCATGAGTTGCTGCTGTACCGTCTCCAGCCTGGCGACAGCTGCATTCTGACGACCGCGTGTCTGCTCGGGCAGACGCGTTACACCGCACGCGGGTTGGCCGAGACCGATCTGGCCGGCTTCCGTTTCTCGCACGCCCTATTCATAAGCCTGATCGAGCAATCCTCCCCCTTTCGCACCTACATCTTCCAGATGTTCGCGACGCGCGTCACGCAACTGATGGAACTTGTGGAGGAGGTCGCCTTCCAGAAACTGGAACAGCGCCTCGCCGCCGCGTTGCTGAGCCAGGGGCCGACCGTGCAGACCACGCATCAGAAACTGGCCGACGAGCTGGGCAGCGAACGCGAGGTGATCAGCCGGCTGCTGGAAGGATTCCAGACACGCGGCACGGTTGCCCTGCGGCGCGGCCAGATCCAGGTCCTCGACGAGTCGGCGCTGGCCGCCTCGCCCAGCTTATCCCCGACTGAACCCAGGTTCTCGCCGGACCCGATCTAATTTATCCAAGCTGAGACTTGAGCCAGGCTGCCAACAAGCGTGCGACTGTGTGACTCCGGTCACTGAACTGTCCCCGACCACACCCTAGAATGAGCTTGTCGTTCAGCCATCCCCTCCAACTCAATAGCAAGCCGAACTGCTCTGGCCCGGTCAGCGCACGGTTCGCGCAGCCAAGAAGGAGTTGCCCCATGACCTGGAGACTTCGCGCCTTAGTCACCTCTCTGCTCACCCTGGTAGTCGTCGTCAGCTCAGCCCTGCCGGCGCAGTCGGCGGGTGTCGCCGTGCGCTTCACGCCGGGCGATGACTCCGTCAGCCCGGCCTACAACACACAGGCTGCCCCGGCCATCGCGTCGGGCAACGGTCAGTCACTCATCGCCTGGACCGACAGCCGCGCCATCGTCACCGGCGGCACGGAAAGCGAGACCGGCCGCGACATCTACGCCGTGCGCGTGGACGCGGCCGGCAACCTGCTGGACACCACCCCCATTGCCGTAGCGGCCGGCCCAGCCTCGCAATCGAACCCCAAGGTCGCCTGGAACGGGACGGCCTGGCTCGTGGTCTTTGAGAGCCTCGGGCCGAACGGGACCGGCTACTATGACACCGGTCTGCAGGCGGTGCGTGTCAGCGCCGCCGGCCAGGTGCTGGATGCCCAGCCGATCACGCTGTACGGCCTCAAGCCGGCGGGCGGCTCGTACTGGTCACTGGCGTCGGATGGCAACAACTGGGTCATCGTCAACCAGGCCACCTCCACCAGCGGCGACATCGTCGCCCTGCGGATTTCACCGGCCGGCGTCGTGCTCGACCCGCCGACCCGCGCCCTGGTAAAGGCCACCTACTTCATGCGCTCGAACATCCGCCTGGCCTACGCCGGCGGCGTGTTCCTGATGACCTACAACGACGACTATCTGAACGGCACCTACGAGACCGAGGCCGTGCGCTTCGATCCGGCCCTCAATCTGCTCGGCGCACCGGTCCAGCTCCTGACAACGCCGGCGAACAGCCTGGCCGGCGCCGCCAACCAGTTCTACCTGGCCTGGCCCCAGCAACAGCCGGACTTCAGCACGGCGGTCTATGGCACGCGCCTGGACGCGGCCGGTCAGAAGCTGGACGGGGCCGGCGACAACATCTCCGGCAACACCACGATCGACACGTACACCGACATCGCCGCCGTTTGGGACGGCGTAAACTGGAAGGTGACCTGGCTGCGCAACCTGACGGAGCTGCGCGTTGCGCGGGTGACGAGCGCCGGCGCCGTCCTCGATCCGGGCGGCGTCCCCGTCGCCGGGCTGAGCGCGGGCCTCACGGCGGGCACCGGCAACGGCGGCCTTCAGATGGTCTGGTCGCCCTACGTCAACAGCGATCAGGGAGTTGTGACGGCCAATATCGCCGCCAACAATGTGGCCGGCCCGACGCGCGACGTCTCCCTCGGCGCGCCACGCCAGGTCCGGCCGGATCTGGCGACCAACGGAGCCGGCTATCTCCTCACCTATCTCAGCAGCACCGGGACCGGCCACCGTGTCCTGGCGCAGCCGTTGGATGCGGCCGGCAACCCGACGACCGCCACCCCGGTGGAGTTGGCTGCCGGTGACTTGAGCACTGGACCCGGCGCGCCGGCCGTCGCCTGGAACGGCTCGGTCTATCTGGTGGCCTGGAGCACGGGCCAGGGGCTGGTGGCTCAGCGTCTGAACGCGGACGGCAGCCAAGTGGACGCCGCGCCGTTCCTCGTCATGGCGGCGGCCTTTGGGCCGCCCGACATCGACGCCCTCGGCGGCACGTTCTTCGTCACGGGCCGCAAGAACGGGTCCACGCCGCAATTCATCGACGCCTACGGCGCGCGCGTCAACGGCAGCACCGGGGCGGTGCTGGACGCGACGCCCCTGTACCTGGGAGGCGGCTACGTCAGCCGCGCGCCCGCGGTGACGGTGCTGGGCGGCCGCTGGCTCGTGGTTTATCACAGCAACTGGAGCCATGACGCCAGCAATGCCGACACGGGCGCCGTGTTCGTGAGCCCGGACGGCACCCGATCGGCCGGCTTTGGCCTGGTCAACTTCTCCACAGCCGGCGGCAACGGCGTCTTCCGGATTGGGCTGGCCTCCAATGGCAACGTCGCCCTGATGGTGCAGTCGGCTGAACTCAGCTCCGGCGTAGAGACCGACCTGCTCTTCCGCCTGATCTACCCGGACGGCATGCTCGGCCCGGTCACTAACGTGACGCCCTGGCGCGGCAATCAGTACAACCCGCAGGCCGCCTGGGATGGCACCCAATTCGTCGTCGTCTATGAAGATCAGAAGAATCGCCTCGCCGATCTGGACATGCTCGACGGGCGCAGCGATCTGTTCGGGATGCGCATCAGCGCGACCGGGACCGTCATCGATCCGCAGGGCTTCCTGTTCTCAGCCAGCCCATGGGCCGAGACCCTGCCCGTTATCGCTGCCCAGAACGGCGTGGCGCTGATCGCGGGCGCGCTGCTGCGCCCCGAGGCGCCCTACGCCAACTACCGCATCGGCTATGGCCAGTTCGGCAGCGCCGCCAACCAGCCTCCGGTGGCGGTAGCAGCGGCCACCCCCAGCGGCGGCGACGTGCCGCTGGCCGTCAGCTTCAGCGCGGCCGGCTCAACCGATCCGGATGGCGGCGTGAGCGCCTACGCCTGGGACTTCGGCGACGGCAGCACGGCCACCCAGGCTAACCCCAGCCACACGTACACCACGGCGGGACCCTTCATCGCGCAGTTAACCGTCACCGACAACGGCGGCGCCCAGACGACCCAGGCGATCCTGGTGCCGGCGGTGGCCCCGAACCAGCCGCCCGTGGCCGTGGCCACCGCCGTTCCGGCCAGCGGCGCCGCCCCGCTCAACGTCACCTTCTACGCCGACCAGTCGTATGATCCGGACGGGTCGATTGGCAACATCAAGTGGACTTTCCACGACGGCAGCGAGTACTGGGGCTCGACCGCTTACTACACCTATAACTCGGCCGGCACCTACGTGGCCCGGCTGACGGTCTACGATGGGCGCAACGCCACCGGCACCGCCACGGTCACGGTCACCGTCGGCAACACGCCGCCCACGCCGACCAAACCGCCGACCCCGACCCCGACCCTGGTGCCCCCGCCCACACCCACGCCGAACCCGGGCGGCTGCACGACGAAGTGTCTGCGCTCGACCGACATCACGCTGAGCGCGCGCGGCCTGGCCAGCATCACCGTCACCGGCAAGGTCACGGTGAAAGATGAAGCCGGGCGGACCGTCAGCAATGCCCGGGTCTACATCACCTGGACCCTGCCGGGCGGCGCCACGGCCAGCCAGAACGCCGTGACCAATTCGCGCGGCGTGGCCCAGTTCCAGGTCAGCGGCGGCCGCGGCACATACACGCTGCAGATCACCAACATCACTAAGAGTGGCTACACCTTTGATCCCGCCAAGAGCGTCCTGACCAAGACGATCACCCGCTGACTTGGCGCGGATCAGCGCGCCCGGCCCCGGCACCCCGCGCCCGCTTCTAATTGGCGCGGGGTGCCCGGCCTTGGCCAGGTTAGTTTTACGTTGACAAACGCGCCGTCACTGGCTATA
>CALFZO010000185.1 GCA_937952305.1 uncultured Anaerolineales bacterium
GCCCGTGGTAGAGCCGCCCTCGCCTCAGGACGAACAGGTGGAACGGCTGATGGTCCGCATGGCGGAAGAGACGCCCGGCACGATTGCCGAAGTGATCCGCATCTGGCTGACCGAGGACGAGAAGAAACATGCCTGAAGGAAGCGGCCTGCAAATGAGCGGCCTGCAGAAGGCCGCCGCCTTACTGGTGACCTTGGGCGTCGACCGCTCGTCGGCGATCCTGCAGAACCTGGGCGAAGTCGATCTGGAGCGCGTGCTGCTGGCCATCAGCGAGGTGGGGCCGCTGGCCTCCGACACCCGCTATTCCGTGCTGCACGAGGCCCACGAGCTGGCCCTGGTGGGCGAAGGCCTGATGACCGGCGGCATCGAGTACACGCGCCAATTGCTGGCGCGGGCCGTCGGCCCGCGGCGCGGTGCCGAAATCCTGGAGCGCCTGGCCGCGCACAAACAGCGCTCATCCTTCGAGATTCTGCGCGACGCCGACCCGGCCCAGGTGGCCACCCTGCTGAGCGACGAACACCCGCAGACCATCGCCGTCGTGCTGTCCTATCTGGAGGCCAAGCAGGCGGCCGCCATCCTGAGCAATATGCCCAACGACCTGCAGGCCGATGTGACGCTGCGCCTGGCGCAGATGGAACGCATCCCGCCGCAGGTGGTGGAGCAGGTGGAACGCGGCCTGAAGCGCAAGCTCTCCGGCGTGTTGAGCGAAGCCGACTACAAAGCCACCGGCGGCGTGGCCTTCCTGGTCAAGGTCCTCAACCAGGTTGACCGCGGCGTCCAGAAGACAATCTTCGACGCACTCGAGACCAGCAACCCACCGCTGGCCGAGGAAGTGCGTGCCAACATGTTCACGTTCGACGACCTGATCAAGCTCAACGACCGGGCCATGCAGCGCGTGTTGCGCGACGTGAACAAGCAAGACCTGGTGCTGGCCCTCAAGGGCGCCCCCGACAAGATCCGCGACCTGGTGCTGCGCAATATGTCCGAGCGCGGGCGCGAAATGCTCAAGGAAGAACTCGACCTGCTGGGTCCGCAGTTGGCCAAGAACGTCTATACCGCCCAGCGCAAGATCGTGGACGTGGTCCGCAGCCTGGAAGCCTCGGAAGAAATCGTGATCGCGGGCGGAGGCGGAGGCAGTGAGTACATCCCGTAACGTCATCAAGGCTCACCGGGTGGCCTTGACGCGCGGGGACGTCATGCTGATGGCGGCCAAAGCGCCGGTCGAAGCTCCGGCCGCGTCAGCCGTCGAAGCGCCCGCGCCTGAGCCCGCGGCGCCGGCGCCCGCGCCACTGGACATGGAGACCGCCCAGAAGAGCATTCTGACGGCCGCCATCGCCCAGAGCCAGGAGATTCTGGAGACGGCCCGCACGCAGGCGGCCGAGATCGTCCAAGCCGCCCGCGACCAGGCGGCCGAGGTGACGCGCCAGGCCCATCAGGCCGGCCAGGCCGCGGCCGAGGCCGAAGCCGCCCACCTGCTCCTGTCCGCGCAAGGGGTGTTGGATGAAGTCGGCGTCTGGCGGGACCAGCTCGCCAGCGGCAGCGAGAAGCTGGTGTTGGATTTGGTCGTCGACATCGCCCGCGCCCTGTTTGGACAAGGCTGGGTTCTGGACGAAGCCGCCCTGCACGCTGCCTTTGGGCGGGCGTTGGCCGAAGCCAAACCGCTGGGCGCGCTGCGCATCCATGTCCACCCTGAAGACGCCGCCCTCCTGGGTCCGCTCTGGCCCGAACAGCAGTCGGTCCAGATCGGACAGAGCCTGGACCTGGTGCCCGATCCCAGCCTGCGTCGCGGCGGCTGCCTGGTGGAAGGTGATTTCGGCAGTGTCGACGGACGCGTCGAGACCCAACTACAACTGGCCGTCGAGGCGATCAGCGCCCCGCCGGCGCCCGCCCCGAGCGCTTAACCATGACACTGCCCGCCACGGTCGACCTCACCCCGCAGCGCACCGCCCTCGCCGGCTTGAAAACCGTGCGCCTGTCGGGCCGGGTCGCCCAGGTCGTCGGACTCACCGTGGAGGCGCGCGGCCTGGATTGCCAGGTGGGCGAAGTGTGCGAAATCCGCACCAACGGCCAGCCGACCCTGCAGGCCGAGGTCGTCGGCTTCCGCGACGAGCGCACCCTGTTGATGCCGCTGGGCGAGATGCAGGGCATCCAGCCCGGCAGCCCAGTGTATCCGCTGCGCTCGGTCTTCCGCGCGCCGGTCGGGCGAGCCTTGCTCGGGCGCGTCCTGGACGGCCTGGGCCGGCCCATCGACGGCCGCGGCCCGCTGGCCGTGTCTGAGACCGCGCCGATCTACAACGCCGCCCCCCACCCGCTCCGGCGCCGCCCGATCGCCGACCCCTTGATCACGGGCGTGCGCGCCATCGACGGCCTGTTGACCGCGGGCAAGGGGCAGCGCCTGGGGATTTTCGCCGGCAGCGGCGTGGGCAAGAGCACGTTGATGGGCGCGATCGCCCGCAGCTCGCGCGCCGACGTCAGCGTGATCGGCTTGATCGGTGAGCGCGGCCGCGAGGTCCAGGAGTTCATCGACCGCGATCTGGGCAAGATCGGCCTGGCCCGTTCAGTCGTCGTCGTGTCGACGTCCGATCAGCCGGCCCTGGTGCGCCTCAAGGCGGCCTGGGTGGCCACCACCATCGCCGAGTATTTCCGCGACCAGGGCCTGGATGTGACCTTCCTGATGGACTCGGTCACGCGCTTTGCGATGGCGCAGCGGGAGGTGGGGTTGGCTATCGGCGAGCCGCCCGCCAGCAAGGGCTACACGCCGTCGGTCTTCGCCCTAATGCCCAAGCTGCTGGAGCGGGCCGGGACGTCGGAACGCGGCAGCATCACTGGCTTCTACACCGTCCTGGTGGAAGGCGACGACTTCAACGAGCCCATCTGCGACGCGGCCCGCAGCATCCTGGACGGCCACATCATGCTCACCCGTGAGCTGGCGGCGCGCAATCATTACCCGGCCATCGACGTCCTCAACAGCGTCAGCCGCGTCATGCCAGCCGTCACCAGCGCCGATCACCGGGCAGCCGCCGCCCGGGCGCGCCGGCTGCTGGCCACCTATGAGAAGGCGCGCGACCTGGTCAACATCGGCGCCTATGTGGCCGGCTCGGACCCCGAGATCGACGCGGCGTTGGAAGCCCTGCCGACCCTGATGGGGTTCCTGCAGCAGGGGGTCGAGTTCGCGCCCTTTGAAGAGACCACCCAGCGCCTGAGCGCGCTCGCTAATGGAGGCTCGCATGGCGCTTGAGTTCTCGCTCCAGACCGTCCTGGATTACCGCCACAGCCGGGTCGAGGCGCTCGAGATTCAACTGGGCCGCGTGCTCTATGAGCAGCAACAGGCCCAGCAGGTGTGGGAGGCCCTCCAGGAGAACCAGCGCGCGCTGTTCGCCGAAATCCGCCAGAAGCAGGCCGGCACCCTGGACCTGGCTGCCATCGCCCAGCTGCGCTTCAACCTCAAGCATCTGGAACAGCGCCTGGCGCAGCAGGCAGCCCGGCTCGCGGAGTTGGCCCAGCAAGTGGACGAAGCCCGCGCCCGGCTGGTGGCGGCCAAACAGGACGAAGAAGCTCTGGTGGTGCTGAAGAACAAGGAGCTGGAGCGCTACCAGGCCGAGCTTCACCGGATCGAGAACAGCCAGCGCGACGACCTGTACATCATGCGTGCCCACCACCGGCGCGCCTCCGGGTCGGCGGCACTGTGAGGTGACGGATGTTTCAGTCAAGCAGCGGCGTCTCAATTCAAATCCTGCTCCTCCAGCTCATCGAAAAGGTGCTGGACCGTCTGCCCGGGTCCGCCGCCGGCGGGACCGGCGCCCCGGCCGGCCAGACGCTGGCTGGCGGCTCCGGCGAGGTGGCCTTTGCGGACCTCATCGACCAAGCGTCGGCGCGCTACGGCGTCGATGCCCGGCTGGTGAAAGCCGTCATCAAGGCCGAGTCAAATTTCGACCCGGACGCCGTCTCCCGCGCCGGGGCCCAGGGCCTGATGCAGCTTATGCCCGGCACGGCCGCCGGGCTGGGTGTCAGCGACCCGCTTGACCCAGCCCAGAACGTGGACGGCGGCGTGCGGCTGCTCCGGCGGCTGCTGGACCGCTACGATGGCAACGTCGCCTATGCCCTGGCCGCTTACAACGCCGGCCCCGGCGCCGTGGACAAGTACGGCGGCGTGCCGCCTTACGCCGAGACGCAGACTTACGTGCCGCGCGTTCTGAAATTCATGAATGAGTGGGATGCCTAAACCATGACCGACCCTCTCTTCTCCGATGCCGCTTTTCGGACTTCGCAGACGGCGCTCGATGGCCTGGCGCTGCGCCAGGAAATTATCGGCCGCAACCTGGCGAACGTCGATACGCCCGGCTACACCGCCCAGTCCGTGACCTTTGAAGACACCTTGCAACGCGCCGAAGCTACAACGCCCGCCGTACGCCTGGCCGTCACCCATGCCGCACATCAAGTCGGCGAGGCGGACAGCACAGCCATCGTCCGCCTGCAGCCCCGCACGGGCGGCAGCATCCGGGCTGACGGCAACAACGTCGACGTCGATCAGGAATTGATGGAAATGGCCGAGACCGGCTTGCGGTTCCAGGCCATATCACAGCTCGTCAGTAAGAAACTTCTCTTGCTGCGTTCAATCGCTACCGGGAGGTAAGCGCTATGCTCGATGTACTCACTCTCCCGGCGGCGGCCGCCCCCCCGACCGGGGACCTGCGACCGCCGCCCACCGCCAGCGGCCCCGCCACGGAGCCGGCCGGCGGCCAGCCTTTTGAAAAGGTCTTGGCCGCCGCCGCCGAGGCCGAGGCCGAACCCGTGGACGCGGCACCGGTCGAAACTGATCCGGCCCTGCTGGCGGCCCTGGCTGCCCTGCTGAACCCGCAGCCGGAAGTGCCGCCGATGTTGGTGGAGGCCCCGCCGCCTTCCGCTGAGGCCGCTGGGCCTGCGCCGACCGAGGCGGCTTTGCCTGCGGCCGCGGCCGCCCCGCTTGACCTGGTCCCGCTGACCGCCGATGTTGCTCCGGAAGCGCTGGCAGACGCTCCCGAGGCCGGCTTCGCGGCCCAGTTGGCCCAGGTGGCAGCCGGCGCTGACACGGCCACTATCTCGGGCGAGACGGCGGCACAGGCGACGCTGACAGGGACCGGCGCTGGTACGCCGACAGCACCCGCCGCCAAGGCGCCGGCCCCCAGCGCGGCCACGCCCCAGCCCCGCGAGGAACCCGTCGTTGCCGCCGAGACGCTGATGGCGGCCAACCCGGCGGCCCCCGCCCCCCTCAACGAGCCGGCCCGCTTGGCGGAGGCTCAACCCACGGTTCGCGCGGCGGCAACGCCGGAGGCTGTGGTGCTGCCCCAAGTGGTGCGCGGCCTGGAGAGCCTGGCCCACTCCGGGGGTTCGGCGATGCATGTCCAGCTGCACCCGGAGGCGCTCGGCCGTATCGACCTGCACCTCACCGCGACGGCCGATGGGATGCGGGTGACGTTGACCGCGGACATGGCCGCTACCGGGAACCTGCTGCAGCAGAACCTGAGCGACCTGCGCCACAGCCTGGCCGAATCCGGGCTGAACGTCGCGACGCTCTCGGTCAACGTCGGGCAAGGCCAGGCCGACAACAGCTATCTGTGGCAGCGCCATCTGGCACCCAACGCCGGCGGCACTCATCTGCTGCGCGCCGACGCCGCGCCCAACGACGTCCCGACACGCGCGGCGGCGCCCGGCATGGGCGCCCGCGTGGACTATCGCATCTGAATACGGGAGGCGCTATGTGGACCCCGCCTATTGACACGATCACACCCAATACCAAGCTCGGCACCGCCAAAACGGCCGGGCGCGCCATGACCGACGACACCGGCGCGCAGTTCATGCAGTTGCTGCTGACGCAACTCCGCAACCAGAACCCGCTGGATCCGGTGCAAGACAAAGACTTCATGGGCCAGGTCACGCAGCTAAACTCGCTGGAGGAGCTGCGCAAGATGACGACCCTGCTCCAGGCCCAATCGAAGGCCGGACACCTGACCGAGGCCGCCAGCCTGATCGACCGCTCGATCCACTACCGCGCGGCCGACGGCACGGTGCAGAGCGGCGTGGTGACCGGCGTCAGCCTGGACGGCGACCAGCCCATCCTGCTGGTCGGCGCGGCCAAGGTGGCCCTGACCAATATCTTGACCGTCAACACCCAGGAGGCCTGAGATGGCCGACCCGATCCGCATCCAGGCCAGCCGGCCCGCCCAGGCCTCCGGCGCCCCGGCGGCGGGCGCCCCGGCCGCGGCCGGGGCCTTCGACGCTGCGCTCACCCAGGCCCAGGTGAAGTTCTCCAACCACGCGCAGAAGCGCCTGGAATCGCGCGGCATCCAGCTCAACGACGACGGCCTGAACCGCCTGGCCGACGCCGTCAACCGGGCCGCCCAGCGCGGCGGCCGCGAGTCACTCGTGCTCATGGACGACCTGGCGTTCATCGTGAACGTCAAGAACCGCCTGGTCGTCACCGCCATCGACGACCAGAGTCGCGGCGGCGGCGTGTTCACGCAGATCGACAGTGTGGTGCTGGCCGACAAGGGCCGGACCCAAGCGTAATCACCCTTTTCCGCAGGCTGGCCCTCCTGGAGGAAGCCTGCCCGACCGGCGCGGACCGCTTGTCCGCCCACAGGAGATGCTCACATGCTTCGCTCGATGTTCACTTCGATTGGTTCGTTGACCCTGCACCAGTCCTACATGGACGTGGTCGCCAACAACCTGGCCAACGTCAACACCACCGGCTACAAGAGCAGCCGCGTGACGTTCCAGGACCAGATCTCGCAGCTGCTGGCCGCCGGCGCCGCGCCGTCGGCTAATGTCGGCGGCATCAACCCCACCCAGATCGGGTTGGGCGTGCGGCTCGGCAGCATCACCACCGGCTTCACTCAGGGCGCGCTGCAGAGCACCAGCCGGCCGTCCGATATCGCCATCCAGGGCGACGGCTTCTTCATCTACAGCGACAACACCACGCAGTATTACTCGCGCGACGGCGCCCTGGATATGGATGCCGACGGCGTGCTCGTGAACACGTCCACCGGCCTGCGCATCCAGGGCTGGCAGGCGCAGACGATCAGCGGCTCCACCGGCGTCATCGACACCGGCCTGCCGATCGGCGAGATCACGATCCCGGTCAACTCCACCCTGGCCCGCGCCACCACCAACGCCACGCTGCGCGGCAACCTAGACTCGACCCTGCCCCTCGGCAACACCTTCACCGCGACGGCCGGCATCTACGACTCGCTCGGCGTGCTGCACCCTGTCTCCGTCGTGTACACCCACACCGCCAACGACACCTGGACCTGGGCCGCTTCGGCCGGCTCTCCGGCGGCCAGCGTCGGCGGCGGCACGGTCACCTTCAACACCAGCGGCCAATACACCGGCGGCAGCGGCACCATCACGATCCCGGGCACGGGCGGCGCCGCCGCGACGACGGCCACCCTGGACATGAGCAGCCTGACGCAGCTGGCCACCGCCAACGACGTCGCCCTATCGAATCAGGATGGGCTGGCCGCCGGCAGCCTGAGCGGTTTCAGCGTGGTCACCAATACCGGCGAGATCTATGGCCTGTACTCCAACGGGCTGCAGGAGCGCCTCGGCCAGATCGCCATGGCGAACTTCATCAACCCGTCCGGCCTCGAGCACGCCGGCCAGAACCTGTTCATCACCGGCCTGAACTCCGGCGCCCCGCAGGTCGGCACCGCCAACAGCGGCGGCCGCGGCACGCTGGTGTCCGGTTATCTGGAGGCTTCTAATGTGGACATGGCCCAGGAGTTCACGAACATGATCCTGGCCCAGCGCGGCTTCCAGGCCTCCTCCCGCGTCATCACGACCTCCGACGAGATGCTGCAGGAGTTGGTCAACCTCAAGCGCTAAACGCCCGAGGCTAGGGGGGCGGCTGAACAAGCCGCCCCCACCGGCCGGTCATGCTCCCCGCCCCGCCCATCCCCCCCCCCCCCCCCCCCC
>CALFZO010000186.1 GCA_937952305.1 uncultured Anaerolineales bacterium
GCTGGGGGCGATCCGCCTTGAACCGCCCGCTGCCCGTCAGGAAACGCCATGTCCCGCTCAGCCCGCCGACTCGCGCTCGCCCCTCGCCTCTCCGCGGCGCGCCCGCGCCTACAACCGGGGAGCCCGGCCCGCTGGGAATCCGCGTTCCGAAATCATTCTAGGAGCTAAGGATGGAACAGACCACCAACCTGCCCGCCGGGCTGGTCGACCAGCAAGCCGACGCCTTCTCGGCCGCTGACTTGCGGCGCCGGCCGCGCATCGCCGAGACCTTGATCCAGAGCGCCCTGTTCCTTTCCGGGGTGCTGTCGATCGCCATCACGGTCAGCATTGTGATCGTGCTCGGCCAGGAAGCGCTGCTCTTCTTCACCAATCCGGAAGTCAGCGTCACCGAGTTCTTCACCACCCTCGTCTGGCAGCCCGCCATCCTGGAGTTCGGCGTCTGGCCCCTGGTCAGCGCCACGCTGATGACCAGCCTCATCGCCATCGGGGTGGCCATGCCGCTCGGGCTGATGGCCGCCGTTTACCTGAGCGAGTACGCGTCCCCGCGCGTGCGCGGCATCCTCAAGCCGACGCTGGAAGTGCTGGCCGGCATCCCGACCGTGGTCTACGGCTATTTCGCGCTGACCTTCATGACGCCGCTGCTGCGTTCGGTCTTTGGCGAGAGCGTGGTCCAGATTTACAACAACGCCTCGGCCGGCATCGTCATCGGCATCATGATCATGCCGCTGGTGACGTCGATGAGCGAGGACGCGCTCAGCGCCGTGCCGCGCGCGCTGCGCGAAGGCGCCTACGGCCTGGGGGCCACCAAACTGGAGACGGCCATCCAGGTGGTGGTGCCGGCCGCCTTCTCCGGCGTCGTGGCCGCCTTCATCATCGGCGTCTCGCGCGCCTTCGGCGAGACCATGATCGTGGCCATCGCCGCCGGCGCCGGCCCCAAACTGACGCTCAACCCCTTCGACTCGGCCGAGACGATCGCCGGCCACATTGTCCGCATCAGCGGCGGCGACCTGAGCTACGCCTCGCTCGACTATGAGAGCCTGTTCGCGCTGGCGCTGGTCCTGTTCGTCATCACGCTGGTCCTCAACCTGATCAGCCGCCGGGTCGTGGAGAAATTCCGGGAGGCCTACGAATGAGCGCCCCGACTGCCCCCAACCCGCCGCGGACGCTCCTGCCCGAAGGCGCGCAGCTTTCGGCCTACATGGCTGGCCGCCACCGCGCCGGCTGGCTCTGGCAGACCCTGTTCCTGTTGGCCACCTGCGTCGGCATCCTGGCGCTGTCGGCCCTGCTCTACAACGTGATCGACAGCGCCTTCGGCTTCGTGGCCGTGGTCGAAAAAGTGGACGCGGCGACGCTGGCCGAGCGCCCGCTGAGCGAGCTCACCAAGGACGAACTGGTCGCCATTCTGCAGGCCAACCTGTCCCGCGGCGCCTTCAACAAGCTCGAGAAAGACCAGCCGTTCGCCGACCGCTCACGCGAGAACGTCCTGGACGTGGTCTATGAGCGTGTCGTCCAGCTCAAGGTGGAGGCCAGCTACACGCTGACCGCGTCGCTGTTCAACCGCGCCGCCATCGCGCAGGAAGTGGCGGCCGACTTCCCGGACGCCCAGTTGGAATGGCGCTCCTGGCTCACCCCGCAATTCCTGACCACGCCGATGTCCAGCAAACCCGAATACGCGGGTGTGCGCACGGCCCTGCTGGGTTCCCTGTCGTTGGTGGGCCTGACGCTGGCCTTCGCGCTGCCGATCGGCGTGATGGCGGCCATCTACCTCCAGGAGTACGCCACCAAGAACTGGATCAACAACCTGATCCAGACCAACATCTACAACCTGTCGGGCGTGCCCTCCATCGTGTACGGCATGCTCGGCCTGGCCGTGTTCGTGCGCACGCTGGAGGCCCTCACCAGCGGCGCGCTCTTCGGCGTGACCGACTCCAACGGGCGCACCATCCTGTCGGCCGCCCTGACCATGGCCCTGCTGATCCTGCCGATCATCATCGTCAACGCCCAGGAGGCCATCAAGGCCGTGCCGGACTCGTTCCGCCAGGCGGCCTACGGCCTGGGCGCCACCAAGTGGCAGACCATCTGGCACCACGTCCTGCCCAACGCCCTGCCCGGCATCCTGACCGGCAGCATCCTGGCCGTCTCGCGCGCCATCGGCGAGACCGCGCCGCTGGTGGTGGTGGGCGCGTCCACGTTCATCACCGCCGACCCGGATGGGCCGTTCTCCAAGTTCACGGCGCTGCCCATCCAGATCTACAACTGGACGGCCCGGCCCCAGGCGGAGTTCCGCAATATCGCCGCCGCCGCCATCCTGGTGCTGCTGGCGATGCTCCTGACGCTGAACGCCGCCGCCATCCTGTTGCGCAACCGTTTCAGCCGCCGCCTGTACTGAGCCTTTTCGAGGTCGTCACTTCTATGTCCATGATCAACGTAGCAACCTCAGTGGCCGCCCGCGCCGCCGACGGCGAGGCCGGCGACCACTCGCTGGCGATCGAGACCCGCAACTTCTACTTCTACTACGGCAGCTTCAAGGCCATCCACGACGTCAACGTGCAGGTGCAGACGCGCAAGATCACGGCCATCATCGGGCCGTCCGGCTGCGGCAAGAGCACGATGCTGCGCGCCTTCAACCGCATGAACGACTTCGTCTACGGCGCTCGCGTCGAAGGCGAGGTGCTCATGCACGGCCGCAACCTGTACGCGTCGGAGGTCGACCCGGTGGAGGTGCGCCGGCGCATCGGCATGGTCTTCCAGAAGCCCAACCCGTTCCCCAAGAGCATTTTTGAGAACATCGCCTGGGGCGCGCGCATCAACGGTTTCCGCGGCGGCAAGGCCGACCTGGACGAACTGGTGGAGCGCTCGCTGCGCGGCGCCGCGCTGTGGGACGAGGTCAAAGACAAGCTCAAAGAGAGCGGCTACAGCCTGTCCGGCGGCCAGCAGCAGCGCCTGTGCATCGCGCGCGCCATCGCCGTCAAACCCGAGATTATTCTGATGGACGAGCCGTGCTCGGCCCTCGACCCGATCGCGACGCTGAAGATCGAGGAGCTGATGCAGGAACTCAAGAAAGAGTACACGATCATCATCGTCACCCACAACATGCAGCAGGCCGCGCGCGTCTCGGACTTCACGGCCATGATGATGCTCACCGACGACGGCAAGCGCTCCGGCACCGTCATCGAGTTCGACGATACCCAGCGCATCTTCACCCGGCCCAAGGACAAGCGCACCGAAGACTACGTCTCCGGGCGGTTCGGCTAAACGCCGGGCCGAGAGGCGCGGGCAGAGCAGGGATCATCCCGAACAAGTGCGGCCGGCAAGCCCATCAACCTTGCCAGGTGGGCGGGGCATTGGAGTGCGCTCCCGGCGCGCCAGCGGGACGCCTGCCGCGCGGCGCCGCCTCCCCAAGTGAAGCTGGGCGCCACGTGAGCGCGGCGTCCGCAATCTTACGCCACACGATACGGAGACTCTATGTCCGGCAAAGCCAAAGTTCTCTTCCTGTGCACCGGCAACTCGGCCCGCAGCCAGATGGCCGAGGCCCTGTTGCGCCACTATGCCGGCGACTCGTTCGAGGCCTACAGCGCCGGTCTGGATCCCAAAGGCCTGAACCCGTTTACGATTCGGGTCATGGAAGAACTGGGGCTGGACCTGAGCGGCCACCGTTCGAAGGGCGTGCGCGAGTATCTGGGCCACATCAACTTCGGCTACCTGATCATCGTCTGCGCCGACGCCGAGGAGAAATGCCCGGTGGTATTCGTCGGGGTCAGCCAGCGGCTGTTCTGGCCGTTCGAGGATCCGGCTGCGTTCGACGGGCCGGATGAGGCCAAGCTGGCTAAGTTCCGCGCCGTGCGCGACCAGATCGACGCCCGGGTCCGCGCCTGGCTGGCCTCCCTGAACATCCACAGCACCGACGCGCTGACCGCCTAATCTCAAGGAGGCCTCGGATGCGCCTAGCCGTCCTGTCCGACATTCACGCCAACCGGCACGCGCTCGAGTCCGTCTGGGCCGACCTGGAAACCCAGGAGCCGGACGCCGTCGTCTGTCTGGGCGACCTGGTGGGCTATGGCGCCCACCCCAACGAAGTCGTCGCGTTCATCCGCGAGCGCGAGGTCCCGACCGTGATCGGCAATTACGACGACGGGGTCGGCTTCGACCGCGACGACTGCGGCTGCGTCTACAAGGACCCGGCCGACGACGCGCGCGGGAAAGAATCGCTTCAATGGACGCGCGCCCATGTGACAGCCGGCCACAAGGCCTACCTGCGCGAACTGCCCTTCCAGATCCGCCGCGAGATGGCCGGCCTGCGCGTCCTCTTCGTGCACGGCAGCCCGCGCAAGATCAACGAGTATCTGTACGAAGACCGGCCGGCCTCGGTCTTCGAGAACGTCGCCCGGGCCGCCGCCGGCGACGTGCTGTTCTTTGGCCACACCCACCTGCCCTACCAGAAACAGGTCGGCGCGACGCTGTTCGTCAACACTGGCTCGGTGGGCAAACCCAAGGACGGCGACCCGCGCGCCGGCTACGTGCTGGTGGAGTTTCGCGGCCGGCCGCGGGTGGAGTTCCGGCGTGTGCCCTACGATGTGGCCGCGGCCGCTCAGGCTGTGCGCGCCGCCGGCCTGCCGCCCCATTTCGCCGACCTGCTGGAGACGGGCGGGCGCCCGCCGCAGCCGGCGGTAGAAAACCCCGTCCCATAATCTGGTAGAGGTGCTGCATGTCCACGTACACCGCACCGCCGACGTACACGTTCGGCACCGCCCCGAGCCCGGCGGCGCAATCCAGCGTGTTCTCCGTTCCGGCGCGCCACAACCCGCGCCTGCAGACCCTGGTCGAGCGCATCAACGCCGACGACGAGCTGCGCCAACTGTGGCGCTGCGCCAACGTCAACGCCGTGGAGCGCCTCGGCCTCAGCGATCACGGCGAGACCCACATCCGCATTGTGGCCAACGCCGGGCTGCGCCTGCTGCGGCTGCTGATGGAGAGCGGCCACCCGGCCAGCCTGGTCAGCGACCACGGCTTGAGCCGCGAGGACGCCGAAGTCGTGGTGGTGCTGGCCGCGGCCCTGCACGACGTCGGGCTGGTGGTACACTACGAACGCCACCACGAGTTTGGGCTTGCCCTGGCCCAGGAGAAGGCGCGCAGCCTGCTGACCGGCCTGTACCCGGTCCGCGAGCGCACCATCCTGCTGGCCGAGGTCCTGCACGCCATCGCCGTCCACCTGAACGGCCTGCCCTGCCTGACGCTGGAGGCCGGCGTGCTGCGCGTGGCGGATGCCCTGGACATGACCAAAGGCCGCTCACGCGCGCCCGAGTCGGGCGACGCCTCCGGCGCCATTGAGGAAGTGGCCCTGCTGCGCGGCGAGCACCGGCCGGTCCGCGTCGAGGTGCGGCTGCGCCAGGCGGCCGGCGCCACCCACGCCGCCGAGGTTTTGCGCCGCCGGCTGGAAGCCTCGACGCTGGCCGGGCTGGTGGAAGTGTATGCGCGTCTGGACGACCAGAACGGGCGTCAATTGCTGGCGATCCCCGTTGACTAGTTTTTCGCAGGAGAGTACCGCGTGACCACCTCAATCCGTTCTCAATTCGATCGCGAATTGCGCGCCGTCCAGGACAACCTTCTGCGCATGGCCGGCCTCTTGGATGAGGCCATCGAGCGGTCTATCCAGGCGTTGGCCGAGCGCGATATGGAACTGGCGCGCCGGGTCGTGGTCGACGACTTCAAGGTCAACGACCTGCGCTTCAAGGTCGAGAACCAGTGCCTGACGCTGATTGCCACCCAGCAGCCGGCCGCCACCGATCTGCGCATCATCATCGCGGCCATGAACATCATCCTGGACCTGGAGCGCATGGCCGACCATGCTGCCGGCATCGCCAAGATCGTGCTCAAGATGGGCGACCTGCCGCTGATCAAGCCGCTGGTGGACATCCCGCGCATGGCTGACGAGGTCCGCGGCATGACCCGCACCGCGCTGGACGCCTACATCGCCCGCGACGTCGACACGGCCAAGAGCATCGCCAAGCGCGACGACGTGGTGGATGAGCTCTATCATCAGGTTTTCCGCGATCTGGTGAACTTCCTGGCCAGTGACCCCAGCGCGACCAATCGCGCCCTGCACTTGCTCTTCGCCGCCCACAACCTGGAGCGCATCGGCGACCGGGCCGTGAACATCGCCGAGCGCGCCATCTACATCGCCAGCGGCGAGATGCGCGAGCTGGACGGCAAGGCCACCGAACCCGGCCCGGGCGGCCTCAATTGACGGAATTGCAGCGCCCTTAATAGGCGCTTGACCGCCGCTTGATGCGGGGCGTGTAGGCTGTAGGCTGTCCCCATTCCTGAGGGAGGCCGCATGTCCCCGATCGAAGTTGACGGCAGCGAAGAGCTCTGGGGTCAGTTGCAGCAGCCGGCCCGCTTGGCGGGCAGTGAGCCGCGTCTGCGGCTCTTGCTGTCTGCGCTGGACCTGAACTGGCGGATCGAAGAGCCCGTTTACTTGCGCCCGCGCTGGGGCGAAGTCGGCGGGCGCGTCTACCACTTCATCCTGCACCGCCCGTGCGAAGCGCCGCGTCTGATCACGGTGCCGGACAGCCCAGCCGTGGAGCACTTCATCCGCGCCCAGGGCCTGCGCGTCACGGCCTGACCGCCGCCCGGGCCTAGGCGGCGTCCGGCGCGTCGAGCAACTCGCGCAGCCGGGGGTGGTCGGCGTAGACGCCGCGGTACTCGGGCGGCAGCAGCGCCGCCAGGCGGCACATGATCTCGTCGGTGTAGCGGTCCAGTTGCTCGCCGTGGGCGCGGGCCAGAGCCGGCAACCGGAACGGCCGGCCGATCACCATGCGCACCGGCGTCCGGCGCAGCCGCCGCAGGTTGGTGCTTAGGCGCTCCGTGCCGGCCAGCGCGACAGGCACGATCGGTACACCGGTGCGGCTGGCCAGGTAGGCGGCGCCGGACTTGCCCGCCTGCAGCGCCTGCGTCTTGCTGCGCGTCCCCTCCGGCGCCATCCCCAAAGCCCAGCCCGCCCGCAGCATCGCCACGGCCTGCTTGATGGCGCTCAGGTCGGCCTCGCCGCGCGCCACCCAGATCCCGCCGACGGCGTCCACCAGGTGCCGGATGCCGGGCACCCGCCGCCACTTGTCCGCCGCGAAGACCACGAACTGGCGCGGGCAGTAGACCATGATCAGGGCCGGATCGGTGAGGCTGAGGTGGTTGACCACGACCAGAAACGCCCCTTGCCGAGGCACATGCTCCACGCCTTGCACCTGCGCCTGAAACAGCAGATTGGTGAAGAAGCGGAAGACCGCACGCACGGCCGCGTAGACTGAGCGCGAGGCGGTGGCGACCACGGCGCTCATGGCCGGCCCTCCGCCAGGGCGACGAAGCGCGTCGGCGTGCCGCTCAGCGCCGCCGCCGTGAGCGTGAACGGCCGCGCCTCGCCGGCCGGCAGGCCGCCGTCCAGGAGCGCCAGCCGATAGCCGACCAGGCGCTCGTCGGCGTCATACAGCACCACGGCCACCCGCACCTCGGCGGCGGCCAGGCCGCCCGGGTTGCGCACTTGACCCGCGATCGTCCAGGCAGCGCCGTCCGGCTGGCTGGCGTCAACAGTCACCGCCAATGGAAGGTAGCGGCTGTCCGGGTCGGCCAGCGGCAGCGCCGACAAGGCCGTCACCCCGATCGCGGCCGCCGACGCCGGCGCCGTCGGGAACAGGGCCGCCAGGGGCACCGTGCCGCCCGGCCGCACCACGCCCAGAGCCGGGTAGGCCACGGCCTCGGCCAGCGGCAGCCCGTCCGCGCCAGCCAGCGTGACGCGCGCCGTCACGGCCTCCAGCGCCACCAGACCCGGGTTGGTGGCGTTCAGGAAACAAGCCCAGGCGCCATTGGCCAGCGGGTGACAGTCCGGGAGCGAGAGGCTGACCGGTTCGGGACTTGGCACCGCGCCGGGCGGCGGCCCGCTTCCGCCTGCTTCGCCGGCGCCGGCCGGGATGACGAGCACGGCGCCGACGCTCAGGAATTCGGCCTGGACGCCGGGATTGGCCTCCAGGAGGGCGTCCAGCGAGAGGCCATAGTTGACGGCGATGGCGATCAGCGTCTCCCCGGATTGCACGACGTGCGTCACCGGAGTCGGCGCCGGCGTAGGCGAGGCGATGATGATGGGCGTGGCCGCCGCGCTCGGCGTCGCGCCTGGCCCAGCGGAGGGCACCGTCGCGGCCGGCACGGGGCGCAGCGTCACCGTCGGCGGAGCCGGCACGGGCGCGGCTGTGCAGGCCGCCAGGCACAGGGCAATTCCGATCAACCAGGGCTTCATTGCGTCCGATTATAACGCCCGCGCCGCGCCCGCCGCGACTTGATTTGCCCTGTCAATAAGCTGTGATACACTCCCGTTGCCATGTCCGAAGAGATGTTCGGCGAAGCGATTCGGGCACTAAAAAGCGGCCAGCGCCGCCGCGCCCGCGATCTATTGACGCGCCTGCTCAAAACCGAGCCGAACAACGCGGACTACTGGCTGTGGATGAGCGCCACCGTCGACACGGAAAAAGAGCAGGTCTTCTGTCTGCAAAAAGCGCTCAAGATCGACCCCAACTCCATCCCCGCCCGCCGCGGCCTGGTGCTCATGGGCGCCCTGACACCCGAAGCCGCGGCCCTGCCGCCGGCGCCCAGCCTGGACGAGTTCACGCCTACCTTGCCGGCCATGAAAGCCGCCGGCCGCGTGGGCGATTTTTTCGCCCGGCCTCGCAACCGTGAAATCCTGCTAATCACCCTCGCCAGCCTGGTGGCTGTGGTTGCCATCGGCGCCCTGCTCATCGCCATCTTCGCGCCGCAGGTCTTCCGCCCGCCGCGCGTGGTCGTGGTCACGTCCACGGTCCCGCCCACCTTGTCGCCCACGGCCACGGCCACGGCCACCGCCACGGCCACCGTGGAACCGTGCCGCCCCCCGGATGATCCCAATCCGGCGACGCCTCTGGCGGCCTACTGGTGCCTGACCCAGACACCGGCGCCGCCGCCGGTGCCCACGGCCGACACGCCCGCCGAAGATTACGCCAGCCTGGTGCGCTTGTACACGGCCGGCCTGAGCGGCGATACCGGCGCGTGGAGCCAGGTGCTGGCCAAGACCGCGCTCCTGCGGCGCGACCAGGTCCTGTCCAATGACCCGACGGTCTATTTCTTCGAGGCCGAAGCCCTCCGCTCCACGGGCCAATATCAGGCCGCGATCGCCAGCTACCGTGAGGCTCTAGACCGCAACAACGCCCTGGCGCCCGCGCACCTCGGCAAGGCGCTGGCTGAGTTGGCGGCCGAAAACACCAACGCCGCCGGGCGCAGCCTGGACGCTGCGGTGGCCGCCGACCCGGCCAGCGTGGCCGCCCACCTGGCGCGCGCCGAGTTCCTCGAGGCCCGCGGCGACGTGGCCGGGGCCCTGACGGAGTTGGAGGCCGCGCAGGCGTTGGCGCCGGACTCGCCGGCCACGCTCAGCCGGCTGGCCCTGGCCTACAGCACGGCCGGACGCGCCGTCGAGGCGCAGGCTTTGGCCGAGCAGGCGCTGGCCCAGGATCCGGGCCAGGTCATCGCCTGGTACGCGCAGGGCCGGGCCGCTTACACGCTGAGCGATTACGGCGCGGCCCAGCGCGCCTTCAGCCTGTCCATTCCTTATCTGGTCGATGCCGCCGCCTTCGCGCAGTGGTTCCCGATCACGGCGGCGCTGGGAGCCGGCGACCTCGCTGCCGGCGAAGCTCTGTATTTCGCGGGCGTGACCCAGGCCGCGCTGGCTGACCCGGAGGCCGCCCTCGCGACGCTGGACGCCGCCCTGGCGCGGCGGCCCACCGGCCTGCCGCGCGCCCTGCTCGCGCGCGGGCAGCTGCACCTGGCCGCCGCGCGCTACGCCGAGGCTCAGGCCGATTTCGGGGCCGCCATCCCGCAGTTCCAGCGCGCCGGCGCGGACACGGCTGGGCTGGTGGACGCGCTCGTCGGCCGCGGCCAAGCGCGCCTGGCGTTGACGCCGCCTCGGCCAGACCAGGCCCTGACTGATTTCCGCCAGGCCGCCGAACTGGCCCCGGACCGCTTCGACGCCGCGCTGGGGCTTGGCCAGGCGCAGGTGCTCAGCGGGCGCGCCACCGATGCGGTCACGTCCCTGACTGTGGCGCTGGGCCTGGCGCCGGCCGACCCGCAGCGGGCCCAGGTTTTCTGGTGGCGCTCTCAGGCCTTCCTGGCCCTCGAGCAGCGCGCCGATCTCATCGCGGACCTGGAGAGCCTGGCCGCGCTGACGGCTTCAGACGGGCTGGCGCCAACCGCCGTGGCGCGCCTCACCGAGGTCGGGCCGCTGGTCTCGCCGACCAGCCCGGCCACCGGCACGCCCACGGCCACCCGCGCGGCCGCCGGCTCGGCCACACCCACGCGCACTCGTACGCCGACCCCGCCGGCGACGCCTGGTGCCGCGGCGCAGGGGACGGGTTACCCCGCCGGTACGCCGGCCGGCGGTTACCCGGCGCCCGCCGGCACCGCTTCACCCACCCGCAGCCGCACACCCTGATATGAGCCGCTGGACGCTCACCCGCTCTCGCATCCAAACCGTGCTCGGCCTGGTCGCCCTGGCCGGCATGATCGGCGCCACCTTTATCGCGGACCTCCCGTCGCCGTCCGAGTACGTGGCCCTGCTGGTCTCGGCCGGGCTGATCGCGGTCTGCGTGCGTTTCCCGATCGTGCTGCGCCAGACCGAATTGATCCTGGCGCACGCCATCGGCATCAGCATCCTGGTGACCTTCGGCGTCGCCCCGGCCGCCTGGATGATGCTGACCGGTCTGCTGCTGGGCGAGCTGTGGTGGTTCTTCGCGCCGGGCCAGCCGCCGACGCCGGAGCGCCCGGCCCGCCTGGGCACCTTCCGGGCGCGCTTCGTCCAGCAGATGGTTCCGCTGGTCCTGGCCGGCAGCGCCGATGCCTGGCTGACGCAGCAGCTCGGCGTCGCCCGCGAGGCCAGCGACATCATCCAGGTGACGCTCTTCGCGCTGTTGTTCCTGGTGATCTACAACGGGCTGCTGGGCATGGAGGTGGAGGCTGGGCCAGGGACGGCCGCGCAGTTCTTCCGCGAGAACATCGGCGCCGTCATGGTGGTGGAACTCCTGCCGCTGCCGCTGGTCGTCTTCGCCGCCCTGCAGTCGTCGGTCTTCGGGTCCAACCTGCTGCTCATCATCGGCGGCGTGCTGGCCGTCCTGGCGCTGCGGCTCTACTCGACCTCCTGGATGCTGCTCCACCAGACGTACGCCCTGGACGAGAGCCGGCGTTCCACCGACCAGGCCCGGCAGCGCGCCGACAATCTCAACCGCCAGCTGACCGTGGCTTCCGCCAAGCTGGAGCTCACGCAGCATGAGCTGGCGGCGCTGGCCCAGCGCGCGCGCCACTCGGCGGCGCTGGCCCAGGTGTCCACGCTCCTGCAGACCGCGCCAGCCGGCCGGCCGCCTTACGAGGCCATCCTCCGCCAGCTGGCGGAGGCTGTCGGGGCCACGCTCGCGCAATTCGGCCTGGCCATCGCCGGCAGTCAGAACTTCAGCTTCGTCGCCGGGTTCGGCCTCTCCCCCGAGCGGGCGGCCCAGGAGCGCAGCACCGTCTGGCTGCGCGACCACGGCCTGCCCGGCCGGGCCTTGAGCTCGGGCCAGCCCATCCGCAGCGGCAATGTCGCCGCCGAGCCGGCCTACGTCGAGTCATTCCCGGGCGTGCGCTCCGAGCTGTGCGTGCCGATGGTGAGCGGCGGCCGGCGCATGGGCCTGATCCGGCTGCTCAGCCGCCAGCCCGACGCCTTCAGTTCCGGGGATGAAGCCTTCGTGGTGCAGGCCGCCAACCTGATCGCGCTGGCGCTGGACAACAGCCAGCTGCAAGAGGAAGCCCGCGTCCGCCAGAAAGAGAACGCCATTCTGATCGACACCGGCGTCAAGCTGGCGGCCACGCTCGACATCCGCGCCGTCTACCGGGCCATCGTCCAGAAGCTGGTGGAGGCCGTCGTCGCCGACAGCTGCACGCTGGCCGAGATCGATCCGGTCGGCAGCGTCATGCGGCTGACCGAGCCGCGCTCGCCCAAGACTTTCCCGCCCGACGAGTACCCGGCCATCGCGCGCGCCGTCGCCGAGCGCAAGCCCGTGCTGCAGGCCAGCCTGGACACCAGCCTCACACCGCAGGAGCGCGAGACGCTTCAGGCCGAGGCGGCCGAGGTCGTGGCGATTGTGCCGATGATGAACGGCCCGCACGTCGTCGGCGTGACGCAGTTGTACTCGCAGACGGCGCGCGAATTCTCGCCGTCCGATCTGTACATCGCCCAGATGTTGGCCAACCAGGCCGCGGTGGCGCTGCAGAACGCGCGCCTGTTCCACACCGTCACCGAGGGCCGCGACCGGCTGGCCGCCATCCTGGATTCCACCCGCGAAGGCGTGCTGGTCATCGACGCCAGCGGCCTGATCTCGCTGGTCAACCCGCCGCTGGTGGAGTTCTGGGGCATCCCCAGCCACCGCCTGCTGGGCCAGCACCTGCTCGCGCTGGCTGACGACGCCGAGCTCAACCTCGGCGAGAAGCTCGGCCTGCCGCGCGACGAGATCGAAGAGCTGCTGCTGACGCTGCGGGCCGGCCTGGCGCTGTCGATCCCGAAGGTGCAGTACGCGCTGTACACGCCGCGCCCGCGCTTCCTGGAGCGCACCGGCGCGCCCGTGCTGGACCAGTTCGCCAAGGCCATCGGCTGGGTCGTCATCCTGCGCGACATCACCGAAGAGCGCGAACTGCAGCAGGTGCGCGACACGCTCGCCAACATGATCGTGCATGACCTGCGCAGCCCGTTGACGTCGATGCTGGCCGGGGTCAGCCTGATCCGTGACCGGCTGCCCAAGGAGCAGCAGACGCCGCTCATCAAACAGTCCATCGACGTGGCCATCCGCTCCGGCAACAAGATGCTGGACCTGGTGAACACGCTGCTCGACCTCTCGCGCATGGAGGCCGGCGAACTCGTGCTCAAGCGCGCGCCGCTGCAGCTGGACCTGGTGGTGGACGAAGTCCTCAGCGATCTGACCCCGTTAGCCAACGACCAGGGCCTGGTCCTGATCAACGACGTGCCGCCCGGGCTGCCGCTGGTGCCCGCCGACCGGGAGAAGCTCAGCCGTGTCTTCACCAACCTGCTCGACAACGCCCTGAAGTTCTCGCCGCCGGGCGGCCAGGTGACCGTGCGCGCCCAGGCGCAGCCCAACGGCGACAGCCAGGCGGCCGTGACCTGCGCCGTGATCGACACCGGCCCCGGCATCCCCGACGAATACCTGGCGCGCGTCTTCGACCGCTTCGTGCAGGTGGAGGGCCGCAAGGGGCGCCGCCAGGGCACCGGCCTGGGCCTGGCCTTCTGCAAGATGGCCGTGGAAGCTCATGGCGGCCGCATCTGGGTCGAAAACCGCTCCGAAGGCGGCAGCGCCTTCTTTTTCACGCTGCCGGTTGAGGGCTGAGCATGGAACCGCACCACCCGCAGAAGGGCCCGTTCGTCAACGACCTGCGCGCCGGCGAACGCGTGGTCGGCTTCTATCAGGCGCGCCACAAACAGCTCGAGCCGTTCCGCGACCGCAGCAAGGGCAACTTCCTGACCGTGATCCTGAGTGACCGGACCGGCCAGATCCTGGCGCGGGTGTGGGAGGAGGCCGCCGACCTGGCCGCCGCCTTCGAGGTCGGCGACGTGATCAAGGTGGCCGGCGACGTCGAGGAGTACCTCGGCCGCGCGCAGCTCATCGTGCAGAAGCTCCGGCCGGCCCAGGCCGGCGAGTACCACCTGGCCGACTTTCTGCCCGCCACCACCCGTGACGTCGCGGCGCTGTGGGCCCAGGTGCGCGCGGCCATCGACCAGATCGAGAACCCGCACCTGGCCAGCCTGGTCCGCCACTTCTACGACGCTCCCGGTTCTCAGGAGAGCTTCGCCCAGGCGCCCGCCAGCCGGCGTCTGCATCACGCCTACCTGGGCGGCCTGCTCGAACACCTGACCGACGTCCTGGCCCTGGGCGACGCTGTCTTGGCCCTGTACCCGGATCTGAGCCGGGACTTGCTGGTGTCCGGGGCCTTGCTCAGCGCCCTGGGAGTGCTGCGCGCCTACGCCTGGGAGACGGAAATCACGATCACCGACGAGGGCCGTCTGGTGGGACCCACCGTGCTGGCCGCCCAACAAGTGAGCGCCGCCATCGAGGGGCTGCCGGGCTTCCCGCCGGCCCTGCGGCTGCGCGTAGAACACATGCTGGTGAGCCATCGCGGCCGGCCGGAATGGGGCGCGCCGCGCCGGCCGCAGACCCTGGAAGCCATCGCCCTGCACCATGTGCAGGAACTCAGCGCACAGTTGAACCGGTTCCGGGAAGTGCTCGGCGCGCGCCGTGACCCCGCCCAGCCATGGACCGACTACGACCGGCTGCTGGGGCGCCAACTGTACGCCGGCACGGCCGACGACCTCGGCCAGGATGGGCCGGAAGTCCTGGAATAGCGGCTGTTAATCCTTTTCTGATATACTTGGCGTATTGTGTTGAAGGCCAACCTGGCCTGAGTGGAGTAAGGGCAATGCCAACGTACGCCTATCGGTGTGAGAGTTGCGGGGTCGAATTCGAGCGTTATCAAAAGTTCACGGACAAGCCGCTCAACCGCTGCCCGGAGTGCAAGGGCAAGGTGCGCCGGGTGCCGCAGGCCTCCGGCATCGTCTTCAAGGGGTCCGGCTGGTACGTGACCGACAGCAAATCGTCATCCAGCACGCTCAGCAAGACCAGCAAGACGTCTGAGACGTCCACCGAGACAAAACCGGCCGAGACCAAGACGGCCGACACCGCCGCCAAACCCGCCAGCAGCGACTGACCCGCCCAACCCCGGACCTGAAAATAGAAC
>CALFZO010000187.1 GCA_937952305.1 uncultured Anaerolineales bacterium
TTGATGGAGTGCAAAACAACAGACCCCAGAGCCATTGACCATAGCACGCCCAACGGCCGCGCTTCAGCCGCCGGCCTGAGCGCGGATAGCCGGAGCGGAGCGGAGGCCGAGCGCGAAGGACGGTCGGCTGCTAGCGCTTGTTAGGCCACCACGAACTACTGCCCGAGCATGAGCCTGCGACATGACCAGATGATAGCATGGCCGCGAATGGCGTGGCGCAAACACCTGGCCGTGCGGAGCACGGCTGCGCAAGCCGACCCGCCGAGCGTTGAGCGAGGCGGCGGAGAGCGCCGCGCACGCGCCACGCCCCGCGCGAGCGGCGCGGCCAGGCAAGCGCGGAGCGCTTAACAGCAATCAAAAATCGTGGTGGCCTAACATATGATTAGACTGATGGCCCCGGAGGCCATGCATGGGTGGATGCAAAACCATGCACTAGTATATAGCGGTGGTGGGGAAAGTCCAGTTGGGGCGGGATCCCGGATTTGGGGATTACGGGCTTGGAAACAGGCCGGTGACGCGGCCTTCGAGTTTCAGTTCAAGTACGGCTGCGTAGGACAGCATCCACGCGCCTTGTTTTCGGTTCCAGCCTCCCCCAGCCGCCCGGACGACTTCGTGTAGGTCGACTTCGTCGCGGGCAAGATCCAGCAGGACGACGTCGGATGGCTTGATGCGGCGCCGACCCGGCCACCAGGGGGCCACGTCTACGACCAGCTCCACAGTCTTGTAGCGCCGGCGGGTGCGTTTGTCGTAGCGGTAGCGGACGCACACCAGCCGGTCGCGATACTCGCGCTCAAGCTTCTTGGTGCCGGGCACACCCGGATCCAGTTTCAGACGAATCGGGAGCCGACTCAGACGCGCTTTCATGGTGCTTCCACCGGGGCAGGGCAGACGCCGCGCCTGCTCGGAAAAAATGAGCCGCTCGCTTGGCGTGCGAGCGGCTCGTGGGCCTCCAGCTCTCCTCCCCCTGTGTATCCCCCTTGTCCCCCTGATGACCGCCAACTCGCCGGGAGGCCCGTCGGCTACGCTGGCGCGATGTGGTTGTCATTATAGGTAGACCGCGCCCGATCTCAATCGACAATCAGTTGGCCTCTGCGCAGGGATTGGCGCGAAATGGCCCAATTTCCCGCCCAGGGCCATCCGGCCCCAACTGAGGCCAGCGCCTTCTCGCCGTTACACTGTGCCCGGGCCGCAGCGCTTTCCGCGGCCCCCGGAAGTTGTCACCGCACTTTCCTCGAAACGAAGGCCCATGTCCTCTCACTCCGGCTCACCGGCCGACCCGGCCCCCGAAATCGCGATCTTCAACGTGCTCGAGCGTTTGCGGACCGAAATCCGCCTGCGCCACTATTCGCTGCGCACGGAGCAGTCTTACTGTGATTGGGCGCGGCGCTTCGCCGCCTTCCATTTCCCCCGGCATCCTGAGACCTTGTCGTCGCCGGAGATCACGGCCTTTCTGACGCATCTGGCCCTGGTGGAGCAGGTCTCGGCGGCTACGCAGAACCAGGCCCTCAACGCCCTGGTCTTCCTGTGCCGGGATGTGCTGCATCACAACCTGGAGGGCGAGATCGCGCCGGTGCGGGCCAAACGTTCAGAACGCCTGCCGGTGGTGCTGACGAAGCGGGAGGCCCGGGCTGTGCTGGAGCAGCTGGAGGGCGAGCAGCGCTTGATGGCGCAGCTGCTGTACGGCAGCGGCCTGCGCCTGATGGAGTGTCTGCGCTTGCGCGTGAAGGACCTGGACTTCGCGCAGCGGCAGCTAGTGGTGCGCGACGGGAAGGGGATGAAGGACCGTGTGACGATGCTGCCCGACGCGCTGACGCCGGTCCTGCACGCGCACCTGGCCCGCGTGCGGCAACGCCACGTCCAGGACCTGGCCCAGGGCTTCGGCGCGGTCTACCTGCCGTTTGCGCTGGAGCGCAAGTATCCGCACGCGCCGTACGAGTGGGGCTGGCAGTTTGTGTTCCCGGCCGAGAAGCTCTCGCGGGATCCGCGCTCGGGCGCCATCCGCCGCCACCACGCGCATGAGAGCGGCTTGCAGCGCGCCGTCCGCGCCGCCGCGCAACAGGCCGGCCTCACCAAACCGGTCGGCTGCCACACGTTCCGGCACTCGTTTGCGACGCACTTGTTGGAAGCGGGCCAGGATATCCGCACCGTGCAGGAACTCCTGGGCCATAAGGACGTGAAAACGACGATGATCTACACGCACGTCCTCAACCGCGGCGGTCTGGCCGTCCGCAGCCCCCTGGATTACTGACGCGCCAGCGTCACCGCGCCGGCGCGGCGGCGCCGCTGTTGGCCAGCGGCAGGCGCAGCGTGAAGGTGCTGCCCGCGCCGGCTCCGTCGCTGCGCAGCAGCAGCAGCCCCCCCATCAGCTCGGCGAGCCGCCGAGAAATGCTCAGCCCTAAACCCGTCCCGCCATAGCGCCGCGTGGTGCTGCCGTCCGCCTGGACAAAGGGCTGGAAGAGCTCGGCCTGCTTCTCCAGCGGGATGCCGATGCCAGTGTCCTGGACCGTGATCACCAGGCAGGGCGGCGCGTCCAGATCGGCGGCCAGGCTCACCGTCACCGAGCCGGCCTCGGTGAACTTGACGGCGTTGCCCAGCAGGTTGAGCAGGATCTGCTCCACTTTGGCGGCGTCGGCCCAGATGAGCGCCGGCGGCTCGGCCGGCAGGCGCATCTCCAGGTGCAGGCCTTTCTTCTCGGCCTGGGGGCGCGTGAACATGTAGGCCTCGGCCAGCAGCGGCAGGACGTCCACGGCCTCCATCTGCAGATCCATCCGACCCGCCTCGATCTTGGCGAAGTCTAACAGGTCGTTGATGAGGTGCAGCAGCCGCTGGGAGGCGCCGTGGGCCGTGCGCATCAGCTTGAGCTGCTCGTCCGGCTGGTCGGCCAGGCCGTTGAGGATGACGTCCAAGGCGCCCATGATGACGGCCAGCGGCGTGCGCAGCTCGTGCGAGGTGTTGGCCAGGAACATGCTCTTGAGCTGGTTGGCTTCCTCCGCCACCTGGCGGGCGCGCTCGAGGTTGGCCAGCAGTTGGGCGTTCTCGAGCGCCAGCGCGGCGTTGTCGGCGTAGACCTCCACGATGTGCCGGGCGCGCTCGGGAAAGGCGTGCAGCTCCGGGCTCTGCA
This sequence comes from uncultured Anaerolineales bacterium, assembly GCA_937952305.1. Classification (GTDB taxonomy): domain Bacteria; phylum Chloroflexota; class Anaerolineae; order Anaerolineales; family UBA6663; genus SpSt-583. Next base: position 3,122 of record CALFZO010000187.1, read on the forward strand.
GGTCCAGCACGCCGATGGCGCGGCCGCGGGCGACCAGCGGAACGGCCAGCTCGGCGCGCGTGTGCGGATCGCTGCGGAAGTAGCGCGGTTCGGCGTCGACGTCCGGCGCGTACACTGTGGCGCGCAGGTTGAAGGCGGCCACGGTCAGCCCCGGCCCGGACAGCGGCAGGACGGTCAGCCCCTCCAACGCGAAGTCGCCGGCGGTGGCGATCAGGCGCAGTTCCCGGCCGTCGTCGTCCACCAGCATGACGCTGCAGGCGACGATGGCGAACTCCTGCGTGACGGAGGCGGCGATGTGGCGGGCCAACGTGGCCACATCCTGGGCCGGCGCCAACAGCTGGGCGGAGGCCCGGTAGAGGGCCGCGATCTCGGCCGCGTTCTGGGCCATCTGGGCTTCGGCCTGGCGCCGCTCGGTGATGTCGCGCGCCAGCATGCACACAGTCTTGACGAAGCTGTTGGCGGACGGGATGGGGGCGACACGGGCCAGGAACCAGCGCGTGGCGCCGGCCTGGTTGACGGGATACTCCAGCGAGGCCGGCTGACCGCTGTAGAGCACGCGGCGAATGGTCTCGATGATGCGGCGGGCCTGGTCTGGCTCAAGGACTTCGTCCAGCGCGCGGCCGAGCAGCTCCTGGCGCGGCTGGGTGAGCAGGCTGTCGTCGTTGGTCCAGATGTTGATGTAGACGCCGTCGGCGTCGAATTCGAAGGCGGCTTCGTCGATGGAGCCGACGATGGCTTGCAGACGCGACTCGTTCTCCTGGCGCGCGGCCTCGGCCTGCTTGCGCTCGGTGACGTCGCGGGCCACGACCAGCAGCCGGCCCTCGCCGAGGGTGCGCACGCTCATCTCCACCAGCACCGGGCTGGCGTCGTGCTGAAGCATACGGCGCTCACGCACCGTGGTCTGGCCGGCTTCCACCTGGAACTGGAAGCCGTCCCAGTCCTCCACCGGGATCAGGTGGCGCAGGTGGCCGCTGAGCAGGTCGGCGTGCCGATAGCCGAGCAGGGCGGCGGCGCGGGCGTTGGCGTCCAGCACGCGCCCGTCGACATTGGCGACAATGACGGCATCCAGCGCCTGGTCCAGCAGCGACCGGTAGTAGGCGGCTTCGTGTTGATGGGCGCTGGCCCGGCGGTCCCGGTCGGTCTCCGCCTGGCGCAGCGCCTCCACCAGGCGCTGGATCTCGTCCAGGGCGGCCGGGCTGGGCGGCGTGGCGCCGTCGGCGGGCAGGGCCTCCAGCAGACGCGTGAGCTGCTCCAGCGGGGAGACGGCGGCGGGGGCGCTCATGGCGGCGGGGGACGCTGACCGGGGCGGGACGCGGCGCGATAGAGCCAGCCGGCCGCGCCGGCCAGGGATTGGTCGGGCAGCCGGACCCACACTGCGCCAGAGGGGCGGCGTCGCCTGTCAGATAAGGTCATAGGCCAGCCCGCGCGCCGCTGGCGATACGGGTGCGGCGCGGCCGGGCGGATTGGTCAGCGCGGATAGGATACTCAGGCGCGCCGTCTGCGTCAAACGGCCCGGCACCCCGGCCCCAGACGGGGACCGGGCGCTAGCGGCAGAGCAACAGCGGGCGTTCGCTCTCGCGCAGCACCCGGTCCACGGAGCTGCCCAGCAGGGCTTCGACAACGGGTTGGGCGCCGTAGCCGCCCATCAGGATCAGGTCACTCAGGCGCTCGGCGGCGACGGCGTGGATGACGGCCGGCACGTCGCCGCTGGCTTCGACGAAGTCGGCGGCGACTTCGTGGAAGTCCAGGTACTTGCGCGCGAACTCGAGCGCGGAGGCGGTGACGGTGGCCTCGCCCTCGGCCACAGTGACGACGGTGAGGGCGCTGTGCCATTCGCCGGCCAGATAGGCGGCGACGAAGAGCGCCTCTTTGGATTTGGGGCTGCCGTCGAAGGCGAGCAGGAGCCGCTCCAGCGGCGTGGCCTGGCGCGGGACGGCCAGCACCGGACGCGGGCAGCGGCGGATGATGGTGCGGAAGCCGGAGCTGAGCCGCTCCAGGACCTGCGCGCTGGGCGGGTGGGCGAGGTTGAGGACCACCAAATCCGTCAGGGTGGCGCGCTCGCAAATGCGGGCCGCGATCTCGCCGACGTCGACGGCCAGGCTGCCCTCCACGCCAGCCTCGGCGCAGCGGCGGCTGAACTCTTCGCGCAGCGGCCGGGCGGCGGCGCGGGCGGCCTCGGTGGCGGCGACGTGCAGGCCCAGCAGGCGGGCGCCTTCGCGCTGCGCCACCGCCAGGGCCTGGTCCAGGGCCAGCCAGCCGCTCGGCTCGCCGCTGATCGGCACCAGCACGTCGGCGAAGAGCCGGTCCAGGTAGCGGGCCTCCAGCCGCTCGCGGCGCCAGGCGCCGGGCCGCGGGCCGTCGGCGAGCGAGCCGAGGGTGACGAAATCCAGCAGGCGCCGGCCCCACGGGGCGGGCTTGGGGTTGAAGCTGGCGGCCAGGCGCTCGGCCACGGCCGTGGGCTTGTCCGGCAGGTCGAGGGCTTCGCGCAGCTCGGTGGCGTGTTCCACCACCCACAGGTACAGGTCGGCCTCGCTGCGGCCGGGGAAATCACGCAGCATACCGCGCTCGCGGATCACCTGGACGATGGGCAGGTAGGTTTGGTCGTACCAGCTGGCCACCGCCTCACCGTCCGGCACGGGCTGGGCGCGCTCGCTCTCCAGGAAATAGCGGTGGACTTCGATGTGGTCGAGCAGACGCATGGCCTGGCCGGGCTCGCTGACGCTCAGGTCGGCGCCGGGCCGCAGTTCGTCCAGGCGGGTGAGTTCGAGAAACTCGGCGTATTCGGCCGCCAGGATCAGGTCGGCGGGGCTGGCGTCGGCGGCCAGCGGGACCTTGGTGCGGACTTCGGTGACGGAGGCGGTGAGGTGGGCCACGCCCATCTGGCGCGCCACCGAGACGCGATGGTGGCCGTCGCGCACGAAGTAGGCGTCGCCGATCTTGTAGACTTCGATGGGCGGCAGGCCGGCGGCTTCTTTCTCTTCGCTGGCCATCCGGACGCGCGCCCAGCGCACTTCGTCCACGCTGTCGCGCGGCAGGAAGTCACGAGTGAAGTCGCCGTAGCGGCCGACGGTGCCGACGACGGCGCTGACCGGGATTTCCTGCAGGCCGCGGTCGGCGATGGCGGTGGCGCGCAGCTTGCGGCGCACATCTTCGTAGGAGAGCAGATCGACCGAGCGGCCGGTAAGCCGCGCCATGAGCTCTTGCAGGGCGGCCTGCTGGCGGGCGCGCCGGAAGTCTTCCCGGGCGGCATTGAGACTGAAATCGGGGAGCATGGTGGTTTGGTTCAGATCGGGGAGCGGCCCGGGCGGGCCGCTGGACACAATCGGCGTAGTGTATCATAACCACGACGGACTCCCAGCATGGCGGAATTCTCGCCCGAAATCGCGCTGAAGTACGCGGTCGATCTGAGCCGGCCGCGCTTCGTGGGCACACCGGCCGAAGCGGCCACGGCGGCGGCGCTGACCGAGACGTTGACGCGCTTTGGTTATGCGGTGCGCGCCGAGCCGTTCTCGTTCTCCACGGCCGTCAACGTGGCGGTGATAGGCCAGGTGGCGGTCTGCCTGGGACTGGTGGCGCTGACGCTGGCGGCGCGCGGCCTGCATCCGGCCGCGCCGGCGCTCCCGGCTGGGCTGCTGCTGCTCGGGCTGGCCGCGTTCAACCCGGTGCTGCGCAGCGCCGAAGCCGGCGCGTTGATCCGGCCTCCGGGCGAGGCTCAGTCCGCGTGGATCCGGCTCGGGCGGCGCTTCACCACCCGCAACCTGGTGGCCGAACTGCCCGGCCAGCCGCCTGACCCCGCCCGTCCGCACCTGATTCTGATGGCGCACTATGACTCGAAGCGCCAGCGGCTGCCGATCCTGGTCCGGCTGGGCCTGATCGTGACCGCGCTGGGCGGAAGCCTGGCTTGCGCCGGGCTGGCGCTGCTGGCGGTGGCGTGGCCGCCGGCCGCGGAGGCGGCGCTGGCCGCCGGCGTGATCGCACTGGCGGCCGGCCTGCCGCTGCTGGGCCTGGACTGGCTGGACGGGTCGCCGGGCGCGATCGACAACGCCTCCGGTGTGGGGCTGGTGCTGCACCTGGCGGAGTGTTTGGCGCGCCGGCCGGGCCTGAGCGCGGCCCTGCGCTGGACGATCCTGCTGACCAGCGCGGAGGAGCTGGCGTTGATGGGGGCGGCGGCCTTCGCGGAGCGCCACGGCCCGGCGCTGCGCGAGGCAGCCGAGGCCGGGGGGCTGGCGGTTTTGAACTTCGACGGGGTCGGTGTGGACGGCGCGCTGTACTACGACGACCGCGAGGGCGCGGAGGCCAACCCGCTCACGAGGCGGGTCCTCCAGGCCGCGCAGGCGGCCGGCCAGCCGCTGCGGCGCTTCGGCCTGCCGGGTGTGTTGTTCGACCACATCCCGTTCGCGCGGCGCGGCCTGCCGGCTGTGACCGTGCTGGCGGTGGGGCCGGCGACCTGGGCCGTGCATACGCCGGCCGACACGGCCGATAAGCTGCATGCGCGCGGCTTCGCCCAGGCCGGGGCGGTGGCGCTGCGCGTGGTGGAGGCCCTGGCCCAGGGGAGAACATGGCCTTCGTCTTCGATCTGAGCGCGCTGCCGCGGGTGCGGTTGGGGCGGTATCCGACGCCGCTGGAGCCGCTGCCGCGATTAAGCGCGGCGGTGGGCGGGCCGCCATTGTGGGTCAAGCGCGACGATGCCCTGGGGCCGGCGCTGGGCGGCAACAAGACGCGCAAGCTGGAGTTCCTGCTGGGCGAGGCCCTGGCGCAGGGGGCGACGGCGGTGGCCACTTTCGGCGGGCTGCAATCGAACTTTGCGCGGCAGATGGCCGCGGCCGCCCGCGCGCACGGCCTGCAGCCGCACTGTTTCTATTTCGCGCGCCGGCCGGAGCGCCTGGATGGCAACCTGCTGCTTCTGCACCTGCTGGGCGCGCACCTGCACTTCTTGCCGTTGGGCGGCGCAGGGGCGGGGTTGTCCCTGGAGGCCGCCATCCGGCTGGTGCGCGGGATCGCGGCGCTGACGCCGGCGCTGTGGGGCCAGCGCACCTACTTCATGCCGGTGGGCGGCCACTCGCCGGCCGGGGCGATGGGCTACGTGCTGGCGGCGCTGGAGCTGCACGAGCAATTACGCGAGCGCGGCCTGCGGCGGGCGACGGTGGTGGTGGCGGCCGGGACCGGCGGCACGCTGGCGGGTCTGCTGGCCGGCTTTCATCTGTGGGGGCTGGAGCACCGCTTGGTGGGCATCGACGTGGGCAAGCTCTGGCGCGGCTTTCCGGAGTCGATCGCGGCGCTGGCGAGCGCGGTCTGCGCGCGGCTGGGCGGGGCGCGGACGTTTCGGCCGGACGAGGTGCCGCTGATCGAGGGGCGTTACGTGGGCGCTGGCTACGCCCGGCCGAGCGCGGCGGGGCAGGCGGCGCTGCAACTGGCCGCGCAGACGGAGGGGCTGCTGGTGGATCCGGTCTACACGGCCAAGGCGCTGGCCGGGCTGCTGGGCGAGGTGCGCGGCGCGGACTGGCCGCCGGCTGAGCCCGTGGTCTTCTGGCACACGGGCGGCCTGCCGGCGCTGTGGGCGCGCGAGCAGGCTGTTCTGCGGGAGGATGGCGGAAAACAGGTGTGATAGAATTCCTTAACGGCGGGCCGTCTTCGCCGTTCCCCGCCCGGACTTATCCAAGCCCACAGTTTACTCAGCTCAAAGGAGTCTCGTATGCGCAAGAAGATCACCGTCGTCGGCGCCGGCAACGTGGGCGCGTCCTGCGCGCTCTGGCTGGCCCAGCGCGGCCTAGCCGATATCGTGCTGGTCGACGCCGCCATCGCCAAGACGGCGCCGGTGGGCAAGTCGCTGGACCTGCTGCAGGCCGGCCCGATCGTGGGCTACAACGCCCGCATCACGGGCACGGCCGACGGCAACTACGACGGCACCGAGAACTCGGACGTGATCGTGATTACGGCCGGCTTCCCGCGCAAGCCGGGCATGAGCCGCGAGGACCTGGTGGGCGCCAACCAGGCCATCATCACGGACGTGATCGACAAGGCCCTGCCGCGCTCGCCCAACGCCTTCTTCATCGTGGTCACCAACCCGCTGGATTCGATGGCGTACCTGGCCTACAAGCATTCCCAGCTGCCGAAACACCGCGTGATGGGGCAGGCCGGCATCCTGGACTCGGCGCGCATGGCGGCTTTCATCGCCCTGGAGATGAACGTCTCGATCGAGAACGTGCAGACGGTGGTGCTGGGCGGCCACGGCGACGAGATGGTGCCGCTGACCCGCTACTCCACGGTCTTCGGGCGCTCGATCAACGAGTGGCTGCCGGCCGACCGCGTCAACGCCATCATCGAGCGCACGCGCAAGGGCGGCGGCGAGATCGTCAACCTGCTGGGGACGTCGGCGTACTATGCGCCGGGCGCGGCGGCGGCGCGCATGGCCGAGGCGATCATCCTGGACTCTAAGTTGATCGTGCCGGCTTCCACGTATCTGGAGGGCGAGTACGGGTACAAAGACATCTACTTCGGCGTGCCGGTGAAGCTCGGCGCCGGCGGCGTGGAGCAGATCCTCGAGTTCCCGCTGACGGATGAAGAGCGGGCGATGGCGGACAAGTCGGTGAAGCTGATCCGCGAGACGATGGGCGTGCTGAAGTTCTAGTACCCCGTCCATCTGAACGAGATGGACGCTCGTCGGCCGGTGCCGCCTTGTGCGCAACGTCACTCGTCCAGCTTGTACTGGTGGACGGGGCGGCACTAGGCCCGGCCCGCGAGCCTGATATGTCTCGGGAACTGAGGGCCGCGCCTGGCCCTCAGTTCCCTTTTTTGTGGAGTTGGCATGGCGTATGAAGTGGCCGGGCTGGTCGTCGCGTTCCAGCATCAGCAGGTGCTCGTGTACGGTCCGGAGCCGGCCGCGCTCGGGGAACCGCTGTACGGGCCGCCGGTCTTCCTGCGGCCGGGCTATCGGCAGTGGGAGCCGCCCGCGCCGTTCCTGTTGCCCCACACGGTGGTGGACGATATCGGCCAGGAGTTCGAAGCCCCGGACGTGTACGAGTGGCTGGAGACGCAGGGCGACCTGTATCCGCGCTCGGACGTGATCGGCTACCGGCTGGAGGGCGGCGAGCAGAGCGTCTTTACCAAAAACCTGGACCTGACGGACCTGGCCGTGTTCGCGTCGGCGCGCCCGGACGGCGGGCCGTTTGTGCGCGTGAGCCTGGGGATCACGGCGCAGGCCGGGCCGGCCCAGTATGCGCTGACGCCGGCTGAGGCGCCGGTGCCGCTGCTGGCGCGGGCGCTGCCGTGTTACCGGCTGGCGTCGAGCGTGATGCCCCGCGCCGCCGCCGGCGGCGGTGAGCGCAAGGGCAGGGCGGCGGGCGCCGCGATCCTGAGCCAACTGCTGGCCAGCGGGCGGCGGGACTGGCGGCTGACGTTGGCTGAACTGGAGGCTCTGACCGGCGGCCTGTAGTACAATGCCCAAGCCACGAACCGCGCGGATGGGCACGAATGGGGTCGGCGACTATTCGTGATCGTTCACGCCGCTCGTGGCGGCCTTTTTCTGGGAGTTGGACGTTATGGCGACCGTGAAAATCAAGTACCGCGACAAGGAATACGAAGTCAACGCCGGCATGACCGTGCGCGACGCCATCCGCAAGGTGGGGTTGCAGCCGGAAGCCGTGCTGGCGGTGAGCGCCGGCAAGCTCATCACGGATGACACCATCCTCGAGCCGGACATGCAGATCAAGCTGGTGGCGGTGGTGTCCGGCGGCGGAGCCAGGCTCCCTGAAGAGGGGCCAAACCCGGCTGGGAATGCGAGCACCTGGCGCGTCGCCACCGGCGACGCCGCGCGGCCCCCCGAAGAGGGGGTAAACACCGCCGAAGGCAGTGTGAGTCGCACCCCCCCTGGGGGTGCTCAATGAAGTGCCGCAAGTGCGGGGGCAAGGCCGTCCTGAACATGCGCCAGCACAAGCTGGCGCTGTGCGGCGAACACTACCTGGAGTGGCTGCCGGAGCAGGTGGAGCGCTTCGTCGAGAAGTACAAGATGTTCACGCGCCAGGAGAAGGTGCTGGTGGCGGTCTCGGGCGGCAAGGACTCGCTCGGGCTGTGGGACATCCTGCACGGGCTGGGCTACCGGACGGAGGGCCTGTACATCGGGCTGGGCATCAATGATGAGGGCCTGCCGTATTCGGACGAGTCGCGCCGGCTGAGCGAGCAGTTCGCGGCCGAGCGCGGGCTGACGCTGCACGTGGTGGACGTGGCCGCGCGCTTCGGCGCGACCATCCCGGAGCTGTCTGTGATCAGCAACCGCGGCCACGGCAAGCCGTGCTCGGTGTGCGGGCTCAACAAGCGCTACATCATGAACCGCGCGGCGCTGGAGGGCGGCTTCGACGCGCTGGTCACCGGCCACAACCTGGACGACGAAGTGGCCGTGCTGATGCAGAACACGTTCAATTGGGCCGGCGGTTACCTGGCCCGGCAGGCGCCGGTGCTGGCGGCCAGCGGCGGCCTGACGCGCAAGGTCAAGCCGCTGTGCCGCATCTACGAGCGCGAGATGACGGCCTACTGCCTGGTGCGCGGGATCGAGTACATATATGAAGAGTGCCCGCACGTGGGCGGCTCGACGACGCTGTACTACAAGGAAGTGCTCAATAAGATGGAAGAGGACCGGCCGGGCGCCAAGCTGCAGTTCTACCTGAGCTTCCTGCAGGCCAAGGAGCAGGGCCTGTTCGCGGCGGCCGAGGACAAGGCCGACCTGCACCCGTGCGAGCGCTGCGGCCAGCCGACCTCGGCCCCGGGCGAGTGCTCGTTCTGCCGGCTGTGGGACAAGGTGGCGCTGGTGAAGCAGACGGTGGCGGCGCCGGCCAGCCAGCCGCTGCTGACGGCGGCGTAGGGCCGGGCCCCATGCGCGCCTATCGCTATCTCGACCTGATCACGGCCGGCTTTGTGGCCGTGCTGATCCTGTCCAACGTGGCCTCCACCAAGGTGGTGGAGTTCGGGCCGTTTACGTTCGACGGCGGGACGCTGCTCTTTCCGCTGGCCTACATCTTCGGCGATATCCTGACCGAGGTCTACGGTTACCGCGCCAGCCGGCGCGTAATCTGGACCGGCTTCGCGGGCCTGGGCCTGATGGTGGTGACGCTGGGCGCCGTCGACGCGCTGCCGCCGCGGTCCGAGGCCTTCAGCGCCGTGCTCGGCCAGGCGCCGCGCATCGCGCTGGCCAGCCTGGCGGCCTACTGGGCGGGCGAGTTCGTCAACGCCTACGTGCTGGCCAAGCTCAAGGTGCGCACGGCCGGGCGCTGGCTGTGGGCGCGCACGATCAGCTCGACGCTGGTGGGGCAGCTGGTGGACACGGCCGTGTTCCTGCTGGCGGCCTTCGCCGGCGTGTGGGCCGCCGACCTGCTTTGGGCCGTGCTGGTCTCGAACTACGTCTTTAAGGTCGGCGTGGAGGTGCTCGGCACGCCGCTGACTTACCAGGTGGTGGCTTTCCTCAAGCGCGGCGAGCGCGAGGATTACTTCGACCGGGATACGAATTTCAATCCGCTGGCCCTCAACTGATGAAGGCCGGGTTGACGGTGGTCCGGGCCGCGCGCCGGGACCGCCAAGGAGGAGGCCGTGACGGACGCCGCTGACGCCCCGCACCGGTCCGGTTTTGTGGCCGTGGTCGGCCGCCCGAATGTCGGGAAGTCGTCGTTGATGAACGCGTTTCTGGGCCAGAAGATCGCCATCGTCTCGGCCAAGCCGCAGACCACGCGCCACACGCAGCTCGGCATCCTGACCGAGCCGGGTTACCAGGTGATCTTCGTGGACACGCCCGGCATGCACGAGCCGCGCAACGCGCTGGGCAAGTACATGGTGGAGACGGCGGCGCGCGCCATGCTGGACGCCGACGCGGTGCTGTTTATCGTGGACGTGAGCGGGCCGCCGACGGCCGAGGACGTGCGCTGTGCCGAGCGGATCAAGAACCGGCCGGGCGTGGCCCCGGTGGTGCTGGCCCTCAACAAGAGCGACCGGCTGGGCCCGGACGATGTCCTGCCCAACACCAACGCCTACCGCGAACTGGCGCCGGGCGCGCAGTGGATGCTGGTCTCGGCCACGCGCGGCGATAACCTGGCCGCGCTGCTGGCCCAGATCGTGGACGGGCTGCCGGAGGGGCCGGCGCTCTATCCGGAGGACGAGGTCACCCAGACGCACCTGCGCGACCTGGCGGCCGAGATGGTGCGCGAGGCGGCCCTGAACACGCTCGAGCAGGAGGTGCCGCACGGCGTCGCCGTGGAGATCGAGGCCTTCGACGAGAGCCGGCCCGGCCTGGCCCAGATCAGCGCCACGCTGTACGTGGAGCGCGAGTCGCACAAGCCCATCGTCATCGGCCGGGGCGCGGCCAAGCTCAAAGAGATCGGCTCACGCGCGCGGCTGGAGATCGAGGCGCTGCTGGGCCAGAAGGTGTACCTGGAGCTGCACGTCAAGGTCCGGCGCGACTGGCGCAAGGATGAGGGCGAGGTGAAGCGGCTCGGCTACTCCGAGAAGAAGTGAGGCGCCCAGACCGGGCCCTGGGGAGGACGATGAGCAACCTGGACTTTCCGTTCGCGGCGCGCTACGGCTCGGACGAGATGCGCGCGGTGTGGTCGGACGACCACAAGCGCCGGACCTGGCGCCGGATCTGGGTGGCGCTGGCCGAGGCCCAGGCGCAGGCCGGCCTGGCCACGCCCGAGCAGGTGCGCGACCTGCGCGCTCACGCCGACAAGCTCAACACCAAACGCGCGCTGGAGATCGAGCGCGAGATCGGCCACGACGTGATGGCCGAGGTGCGCGCCTACGCCGAGCAGTGCCGGCTGGGCGGCGGCCTGATCCACTGGGGCGCCACCAGCGCCGATATCACCGACAACGCCGACGTGCTGCGCCTGCGCGAGGCCGGGCGGCTGCTGCGCGGGCGGCTGGCGGAGCTGCTGGCCGCGTTCGCCGACCAGATCGCGCTGCATCGCGGGCTGGCGTGCATGGCGTACACCCACCTGCAGCCGGCCGAGCCGACCACGCTGGGCTATCGCCTGGCGGTCTACGGCCAGGATCTGCTGCAGCACCTGTATCTGCTGGACAATGTGCTGGACGGCCTGCGCGGCAAGGGCCTGAAGGGCGCGGTGGGCACGCAGGCCTCCTACGCGGAACTGCTGGCCGGCACGGGCACGGCCCCGGCCGAGCTGGAGGCGGCCGTGATGCGCGGGCTGGACCTGCCGGCCTTCCTGGTGGCCACCCAGACCTATCCGCGCGGGCAGGATTTCCAGGTGCTGGCCGCGTTGGCCGGGCTGGCGGCCTCGCTGCACAAGTTTGCGTTCGATGTGCGCGTGCTGCAGTCGGCGGGCTTCGGCGAGCTGGCCGAGCCGTTCGGCGAGAAGCAGGTCGGCTCCAGCGCGATGCCGTTCAAGCGCAACCCGGTGCTGGCCGAGAAGGTCTGCTCGCTGGCGCGCTACGTGGCGGCGCTGCCGGCGGTGGCCTGGGAGAACGCGGCCGAGTCGCTGCTGGAGCGCACGCTGGATGATTCGGCCAACCGGCGCGTGACGCTGCCGGAGGCCTGCCTGGCCATGGACGAGATGCTGCTGACGGCGCTCAAGATTGTGCGCGGTCTGCGCGTGAACGCGCGGGCGTGCGCGGCCAACCTGGAGAAGTACGGGCCGTTCGCGGCCACGGAGCGCGTCCTGATGGCGCTGGTGCGCGCCGGCGCGGACCGGCAGAAGATGCACGAGCGCCTGCGCGACCACAGCTTGAAGGCCTGGGACGTGATCGCCAAGGACAAGCCCAATCCGCTGGCGCACAACCTGGCCGCCGACCCGGACTTGTTGCGCTTCCTGCAGCCGGCGCGGCTGACCGAGCTGATGAAGGCCGAAGCCTATGTGGGGACGGCCGTGGAGCGGGCAGAGGCGCTGGTGACTGAGATCCGGCGGGCGGTGGGGGGCCCAGGTTAGCGACCGGAGATTAGCGCTGGGTCAGGGTCCAGAGCAGGCTGAGGCCGGCCAGCGCCCAGCCCCAGTAGCCGAGAGTCGGCTGACTATTGAGATAGAGCAGAGTCCCGAGACCGGCCAGGCCCAGGAAGATCAGGCCGCCGGTGAGACGGTTGACGGCCGCCGCCAGGCGGTCGTCGTTTTTCGGCCCGCGGCCGTTGACGCGGTCCGGGGCCAGCAGCTCGCCGCGCTCCAGGCGTGTGAGCACACGGTCCAGCCGGCCCGGCACGGCCAGCAGCCGCCGCCCCAGGTCGGCCACCTGGTTGAGCCAGTACTCCAGGTTGCGCCCGTCCAGCTCTTCCTGCACCAGCTTGCGCGCGAACGGCGCGATGGCGGCAAAGACGTTGAACTGCGGATCCAGGCCCGTGCACATGCCCGAGAGGATCGAGACCGTGCGGCCGAGGTAGATCAGGTTCTCCGGCACCTGAAAGGGGAGCTGGAAGAGCAGGTCGCGGAACTCGCGCGAGAACTGGTCCACCTCGCGGTAGCTGGTCTGGCGCAGCTCGGTCATGCTCTTGCCCCAGAAGCGGTCGAAGACGGCGCGTTCGGCCTCCAGGATGCGGTCCAGATCGGCGCCGGGCAGGACGGCGCCCAGGTCGGTGGAGGCGCGCAGCAGGCGGGCCGGGTCGCCGGTGGCCAGGCCGATGGCGGCCTCGCGCAGGGCGGCGCGCGTGGCCGGCGAGACCACGCCGACCATGCCGAAGTCGATGAAGACCAGACGCCAGCCGCGCTCGCCGTCGGCGGGCTGGACGAATAAATTGCCGGGGTGCGGGTCGGCGTGAAAGAAGCCCTGGTCGAAGATCTGGTGCATGTAGGCCCAGAACAGGCGCCGCGCCACGCGGCCGCGGTCCACGCCGGCTGCGGCCAAACCGGCGTAGTCCGTGATCTTGATGAAGCCGACATCCTCCAGGGTGAGCACGCGCTGGGCGCTGGTGGCGCGGTGGAGCTGCGGGATGCGCAGGCCGGGTTTGTCCGCGAACATCTCGGCGAAGCGCGCGGCGTGGGCGGCCTCCAGACGGTAGTCTAATTCCTCGCGCAGGGTGGCCGCGAACTCGTTCAGCAGACCGTCCACGTCGGCGCGGCGCGCGATGGGCGGGTAGCGCCGGAGCCATTGGGCCACGGTGCGCAGGGCGGCCAGGTCGATCTCGACCACGGCCTCGATGCCGGGGCGCAGGATCTTGACGACGACGCGCTCGCCGGTGGGCAGCTGGGCGCGGTGGGTCTGGCCGAGGGAGGCGGCCGCCAGCGGCGCGGTGTCGAAGATGGGGAAAGCGGACTCCAAGCCCTGGCCGAGCTCGGCCTCCAGAACGGCGCGGATGGCCGGGAAGGGGGCGGGCGGGACTTCGTCTTGCAGGCCGGCCAGTTCGGCCGTGATGTACTCGGGCAGGACGTCCACGCGCGCGGACAGGAACTGGCCGACCTTGATCATGACGCCGCCCAGGCGCACGGCCAGGGCGCGGAAACGGCCGGACCAGCGCGTATAGCGCTCGCGGGCGGTGCGGTTGGACCAGGCGCCCAGGCCCAGGCGGCGCAGGACGATCTCCCAGGCGATGACGTGCAGGGTCAGGCGGCCGAAGAAATAGACGATGCCAAGGTAGCGGCGGTTGAGGAGCATCGCTCTATCATAACCGAGGCGGCGCGGTCACCAGCCAAGCGCGGCCGTCACCGCCGGCACCACGTCCACCAGGCCGGCGCGGCGTCCGCCCTCGGCCCGGCAGCGGTCCGTGATCACGCCCTGGGTCGCCAGGCGCATGGCCGCGATCTGGGCCGGCGAGCCGGTGGGCCAGCCGAGGGAGAAGACGGCCTCTGAGTCGTCGGGGTGCAGGCCGCCATGCATGCCGGTGAGCGGCGCGCCGAAGTAGAAACCGTCGGCGTAGTTGGCCAGGAGCACCAGGTCACCGCTGACCGGGGAGGCCAGGTGACGCAGGCGGTTGACGGCGTCCACGGTCTCGATTTCGGGATGCTGGGCCAGGTAGGCGGCGATGGGCTGGAGGGCTCCGTCCGGGCCCAGCGCCTGGTAGTCGGCGTCCCAGCCGTCGCGTTCCACGTCGCGCACCAGCACCAGGGCCAGCGCGCCGAGGAGGTCGGACGCGTAGCGGCCGGTCTGGTGGGCGTCCCAGAAAGCGCGCGCCACCGGCAGGACGTCCGCCAGGAAGCGCGGCCGGTCGGCCCAGTGGCCGGCGCGGTGCCGCAGGTAGACGTGGGCCAGCCCGCCGTTGCAGGCCACCACCGCGTCGCAGTTGGGGTCCTCGCCGGGCACGTCGTGCACGTCCAGGCCGAGGGCGTCGAACAGGTAGCCCATCTCGCGGTCGAACGGGAAGCTCAGGCGCAGGGAGTGGCGGTCGTCCGGCACCACGCCGATCTGGCCGTGGTCGGAGACGACGGCGAAGAGCGTGCCGGCGAACAGGCCGCGCGCCTCCAACTCAGCGGTCAGGCGGCCGACCTGCGCCTCGACGACGCGCGTGAAGTAATCGGACTGCTGGTCGGGGCCGTGGTAGTGCGAGTGGTGGTCCAGGCCCATGAAGTAGGCGGTGAGGAGATCCGGCCGGGCGCCGCCGCGCAGGTGGGCGAGCACGGCCTCCAGCATCTGGCCGTCGTACTGCTCGGACGAGAGGCCGAGCAGGCCGCCCCCTTTGGTGAAGCGCGCGATGTCCACCAGGCTGGGTTTGAGCCAGTGCGTGGCCCCGCGCGCGATCATGTTGTAGGCCACGGTGGAGGTGAGGCCGCGGGCCGCCGCGCGCTCGTACAGGGTGGGCGTGTCCGGAGAGAGCAGGTCGCCGATCAGGCCGGGCTGGCCGGTGAAGACGGCCACGGCGTCGTCCACGGCCAGTGTGTCGCCGACGTCGAAGGCGTAGTGGCGCGGCACGCCGTTGGTGTGGCGGCCGAAGCGGTCGAAGAACTGGTTGCCCATGACGCCGTGGCGCTCCGGGTGGGCGCCCGTGAAGAGCGAGCTCTGGCAGCAGAAGGTGATGGACGGCGCGTTGCTGACCGGCTCGAAGTGCCGGCCGGCGTCGGCGTCCGGGCCGCCCAGCAGCCGGGCGATGGCCGGGGCGCGGCCGTCGGCCAGGGCGCGCAGGAAGACGTCGCGGCGCAGGCCGTCGATATCCAGGATGACCAGACGGTTGGGGAGCATGCGGGCTCTCCTCTCGGGGCACGGGAACGGATGCCGGTCGACTTGCCGGAGATTATAATGCGGGCACGCTCAGCTTACGTGAGGCATCTGTGACGGATTCCGCCCTGACTCAGCCGGTGGTGGTCACCGGCGCCACCGGCTTCATCGGCCGCTGGCTGGTGGGACGCCTGGCCGCCGACGGCAACTATGTCCGCGCCGTGGTGCTGCCGGATGAGGCGACGCGCGGCTTGTGGACGGCGCCGGTGGAGGTGGTGCGCGGCGATATCACCGACCGGGCCGTGGTGGCCAAAGCCCTGCAGCACGCCGGCACCATCTTCCACCTGGCCGCCGCCGTGGGGGATTGGGGGCCGGAGGAGTGGTTCCAGCGGGTGACGGTGGGCGGCACCGAGAACGTGCTGGCGGCCACCGGCGCCGCCAACGCCCGCATCGTGGTCACGTCCAGCATCGTCGTCTACGGCGACCGCCTCGGCGCGGGCGTGTGCGCCGAGGACACGGCCTGGGGCACAGCGCAGGGGGCGTATGGCCGCGCCAAGCAGAGTCAGGAGACCGTGGTACAGCAGCTAGCGCGCGAGCGGCGTCTGCGCGTCACGGTGGTGCGGCCCGCCAACGTTTTCGGGAGCGTGTCGACGCCGTGGGTGCGCGAGGCGGCGGCGGTGCTGCGGCGCGGGCTGCCGGCGCTGGTCGCCGGCGGGCGCGGCAACGCCGGCCTGATCTACGTCGAGAACCTGGTGGATCTGCTCATCCTGGCGGCCGCGCGCCCGGCGGCGGTGGGCCGGACCTACAATGCCTGCGATGATTTCCCGGTGACGTGGCGGCAGTACATGACCGACCTGGCGCAGCGCGTGGGGGCGCGGCCGCCGCGCTCGCTGCCGCTGCCGGCGGCACGCTTGGTGGCCGCCGCGGCCGAAGCCGTCTGGCGTTGGCGCCGCAGTCCGACGCGGCCGCCGCTGACGCGCGAAGCCCTCGGCCTGGTGGGCGCGCATCACGAGATCGCGACCGAGCGGGCGCGCGTGGAGCTGGGCTACACGCCGCGGGTGGGCTACGCGGAGGCCATGGAGCGGCTCGGCCGCTATCTGCAGGCGAACGGGTTGTAGCTATGGGCGTCGAGATTGAGCGCAAGTTCCTGGTGGTGAGCGAGGCCTGGCGGACCGGCGCGGCCGGCGTGGCGGTGCGCCAGGGTTATCTGCTGGCGGCGCCGGGCACGACTGTGCGCGTGCGGCTGGCCGGCGCGGAGGGTTATCTGACGATCAAGGGCCAGCACCACGGCTTGCGCCGGGCCGAGTTCGAGTACGCCATCCCGGCCGCCGACGCGCAGGCGATGCTGGAGACGTTGTGCGCGCAGCCCGTGATCGAGAAGACGCGCTACCGCGTGGACTTCGCGGGGCTGGTCTGGGAAGTGGACGTGTTCGCGGGCGCCAATGCCGGTCTGGTGGTGGCCGAAGTCGAGCTGGAGAGCGAGGCCCAGGCGGTGACGCTGCCGCCGTGGGTGGGGCTGGAGGTCTCCAGCGACTATCGCTACACCAACGCTTATCTCGCGCAGCATCCGTACACCACCTGGAGCGGACACGTATGAGAATCGCCATCGCCAGCGACGAAGCCACCGAGTTGACCGCGGCCCTGGTGGCCGAGCTGGAAAAGCGCGGTCACACCTTGTTGCCGTTTGGGCCGCTGGCCCCGGCTGACCCCGACCGCGATTGGCCGCTGGTGTGCGGCCGGGCGGCCGAGGCGGTGGCGCGCGGCGAGGCCGACGAGGGCATCGTGTGCTGCTGGACCGGGACCGGCGCCAGCCTGGCCGCCAACAAGGTGCCGGGCATCCGCGCCGCCCTGGTCCACGACGCGGAGACGGCGCGCGGCGCCCGGCTGTGGAACCATGCCAACGTCCTGGCGCTCAGTCTGCGGGCCACGCCGATCCCGGTGCTGCGCGAAATCCTGGAGGCCTGGTTCGGCACCGCCTTGGGTACGGGCGAGGCGCAGAGCCCCTGGAATCTGCAGCAGATCGAGCGGCTGCGCGCCCTGGAAGCCAAATACGCGCGCCCGGCCGGGCCGGCGACGTGACAAACGGCACTGACTGGCGCCGGCAACTCGTGCTATTTCCTAGCGGAACGTTGACCCGGCCATATGGCTCTGCTATCATGACGCTGGTGTCCCGGCACTGCCTCGCCAGACCCCCTCGCCGGAGGTTGCCGACGCCGTGCGGCGGCCTGGCCCGGATGGGCCAGAGCACCGGGTCACCCGCCACACTATGCGAAGCCTAACAACCGTTCGACGGGCGCTGGCGCTGCTGCGCGCCCAGGCGCTGTGGCTGGTGCCCGGCATGGGCGTCAAGCGCTGGATCGGGCTTCTGCTGGTGGGGGCCACCCTGATCGGCCTGGGCCTGGCTTACCTGCTGATCGAAATCTACCGGTCGTTGGCGCTGCCGCCGGTTTTCGACGCCGCGACTCTGCAATTCCTGCCGCGGTTGGCGCGGGCGGCCCTGTTCGGGGCGGCCGGGCTGGTGGCGCTGCTGGTGGCGCTGGCTCAGATCAACCGCACGGTGCTGGCGCCGTTTGTGCGCCCCGGCCAGAACGTGGCCGATGCGGTCAGCGAGCACCGCAAGCGCGGGCGGGGTCCCAAGATCGTGGCCATCGGCGGCGGGACGGGCCTGTCTACCCTGCTGCGGGGCCTCAAGAAGCGGACATCCAACATCACGGCCATCGTGACGGTGGCCGACGACGGCGGCTCGTCCGGGCGGCTGCGGCAGACGCTGGGCGTGCTGCCGCCCGGGGACTTCCGCAACTGCATCGCGGCGCTGGCCGATGACGAGGCGCTGACGACGCAGTTGTTCCAGTACCGCTTCGGCGGTGAAAGCCACGACCTGGGCGGCCACTCCTTCGGCAACCTGTTTATCACGGCCATGGCCGAGGTGACCGGCAGTTTTGAGCGCGCCATCCTGGAATCGGGCAAGGTTCTGACGATCCGCGGCCAGGTGCTGCCGTCCACGCTCAAAGATGTGACCCTGGTGGGCGAGGTGGTGGGCGAGGGCCAGCTCGTCAACGTGGTCGAGGGCGAGTCCCAGATCACGGCGGCGCCCGGCGCGATCCAGCGCGTTTACCTGCGGCCCGGCGACGCCCCGGCCTATCCGGGCGCCATCCGCGCCATCCTGGAAGCGGACCTGATCGTGCTCGGGCCGGGCAGCCTGTACACGAGCCTGCTGCCCAACCTGCTGGTGCCGGACCTGGCGGCCGCGCTGCAGGCCAGCCGCGCCGTCAAGGTCTACGTGTGCAACACGGCCACGCAGCCGGGCGAAACGGACGGCTACACGGTGTTGGATCACGTGCAAGCCCTGGAGCGGCACGCGCCGCCGGGGCTGTTCCCGATCGTGCTGGCCAACGACAACCAGCGCGGCGAGCTGCTGCCGGGTCTGGCGTGGGTGGGCCGGGAGGCGGTGGAGCCCCAGAACGGGCACGGGCCGCTGGTGCTGGCCGCCGACCTGAGCGATGATCAGCGGCCGTGGCGCCACGACGCCGAGAAGCTGGCCGCGGCGCTGTTTACGCTGTTTGCGAATGAACAGGTGGTCACACCTGCGTTCGACCAGACGCTGCCCTGACGGCCGATCCCGGCCCGGACAGCGATTGTTCCCTACACGCCCGCCCGACGCGTGCACCGGGCGGGGTCTATGCACAAGGAGAAGCACATGACGACAAAGATTGGCATCAACGGCTTCGGCCGCATTGGCCGGCAGGTCTTCAAGGTCATCCGCGACAAGTACGCGGGGACCCTCGAGGTCGTCGCCTTCAACGACATCGGCGACCTGAAGACGATGGCGCACCTGCTGAAGTATGACTCGAACTACGGGCGCTTCGACGGCACGGTGGCGGTCGGCGACGGCGCCCTGATCGTCGACGGCAAGTCCGTCAAGGTCTTCCAGGAGACCGATCCGGCCAACATCCCGTGGAGCAGCCTGGGCGTCGACATCGTGATCGAGAGCACCGGCCTGTTCACGATCAAGGAGGACGGCACCAACAAGAAGGGCAAGGTCGTCAAGGGCGCGGTCAACCACATCAGCAAGGGCGGCGCCAAGAAGGTCATCATTTCCGCCCCGGCCGAGGGCGAGGACCTGACGATCGTGATGGGCGTCAACGACGACAAGTATGACACGACCAAGCACCACGTCGTCTCCAACGCCTCCTGCACCACCAACTGCCTGGCGCCGGCGGCCAAGGTCGTCCACGACAAGTTCAAGATCGTGCGCGGCCTGATGACGACCATCCACGCCTACACCAACGACCAGAAAATCCTGGACATGCCGCACTCAGATCTGCGCCGCGCCCGCGCCGCCGCGCTGAACATCATCCCGACGACCACCGGCGCGGCCAAGGCCGTGGCCCTGGTGATCCCGGACCTCAAGGGCAAGTTCGACGGCTACGCCCTGCGCGTTCCGACCTCGACCGTGTCGGTGGTCGACTTCACGGCCCAGATCGAAGTCCCGACCACCACCGACGAACTGCGCCAGGCCTTCCGCGACGCGGCCGCCGGCCCGCTGAAGGGCATCCTGGCCGCCGTGGACGAGCCGCTGGTGAGCATCGACTTCAAGGGCGACCCGCACAGCTCGTCCGTGGACCTGCCGTTCACGTCCGTGCTCGGCAAGGACAAGAGCGACTTCATCAAGGTCGTCACCTGGTACGACAACGAATGGGGTTACTCGGTCCGCACCGCCGACCTGGTCAATATGATGGCGTCCAAACTCTAACAGATGGATTGTGGACAGCGGACAGTGGTCAAGACCGGCCACTGTCCGCCAGCCACTGCCCACTGGCGCAGCCATGAACAAGAAAACTATCCGCGACGTCGACTTCAAGAAGAAGCGCGTCTTCGTGCGCGTGGACTTCAATGTCCCGCTTAAAGACGGCAAAGTCACCGACGATACGCGCATCCGGGCGTCGTTGCCGACGATTAAGTACCTGCTCGAGGCCGGGGCGGCCCTGATTCTGGCCTCCCACCTCGGGCGCCCCAAGGGCGGGCCGGACCCCAAGTACAGCCTGGCGCCGGCGGCGGCGCGGCTGAGCGAACTGCTGGGGAAACCGGTTAAGCTCGTGGCGGACTGCGTCGGGCCGGTGGCCGAAGAAGCCGCGGCCGTGATGACGCCCGGCGACGTGGTCCTGCTGGAGAACGTGCGCTTCCACCCGGAGGAGGAGAAGAACGACCCGACCTTCGCCAAGAAGCTCTCGGTGCTGGCGGACGTGTATGTCAACGACGCCTTCGGCTCGGCCCACCGCGCGCACGCCTCCACGGAGGGCATCGCCCACCACCTGCCGGCCGTGGCCGGTTTCCTGATGGAAAAGGAAATCGAGTACCTGGGCCAGGCGGTGGAGAACCCCAAGCGCCCGTACGTGGCCATCCTGGGCGGCGCCAAGATCTCGGACAAGATCGGCGTCATCGAGAATCTGCTGGTCAAGGCCGACCGCGTCCTGATCGGCGGCGGCATGGCCAACACCTTCTTCAAGGCTCAGGGGCTTGCCATGGCGGACTCCCTGGTGGAGGACGCCAGCCTGGAGACGGCCAAGACGATCCTGGCCAAAGCCGGCGACAAGCTGCTGCTGCCCGTGGACGCCGTGCTCGGCGACAAGTTTGACGCGGCCGCCCAGGCGCAGACGATCGCTGTGGCCGGTGGTGTGCCGGCCGGCTGGCGCATCCTGGACATCGGGCCGCAGACTGTGGCCGCCTACGCCGCGGCGTTGAAGGGCGCAGCGCTGGTGGTCTGGAACGGGCCGATGGGCGTCTTCGAGTTCCCGGCCTTCGCCCAGGGCACCAACGCGGTGGCCCAGGCGGTGGCGGAGTGCGGGGCCGTGACCGTGGTCGGCGGCGGCGACTCGGTGGCCGCCATCGAGCAGGCCGGCCTGGCCAGCCAGATCACGCACATCTCCACCGGCGGGGGCGCCAGCCTGGAGATGCTGGAAGGGCAGACACTGCCCGGCCTGGCCGCGCTGAACGACCGGTAGGCGGCGCAGCGCTCGCGCCACGCCAGCGGCGTGGCGCCGTGTACACGGCTATAACAGCGGGCTGCTTGCGCCCTAGACAGTCCTGGCGCATACTCTGAGACGCTGACAGGTCGCCTGCAGCGTCTCTTTGTTTTGGGAGAATGGCGGATGTCTTTTGTCGTCGGCGAGACGGTTGGGCCTTACCGCATCGTGGAGCAGCTCGGCCAGGGCGGTATGGCCACGGTCTTTAAGGGCTACCATGCCGCCCTGGACCGCTACGTCGCCATCAAGGTCCTGCACCCGGCCTTCAAGGAAGACAGCACTTTCCTGGCGCGCTTCCAGCGCGAGGCCCGCGTCGTCGCCCGGCTGGAACATCCCAATATCGTCCCGGTCTACGACTTCGCCGAGCACAACGGCGCGCCGTACCTGGTGATGAAGTTCGTGGAGGGCGAGACCCTCAAGGCCCGCCTGCAGCGCGAGCGCCTGTCGCTGAAGGAGACGCTGCGGGTTCTGGAAGCGGTCGGCGCCGGCCTGCATTACGCCCACCAGCAGGGCATCCTGCACCGCGACATCAAGTCGTCCAACATCATGCTGGCCGCCGACGGCGGCATCTACCTGGCCGACTTCGGGCTGGCGCGCATCGCCGTGGCTGGCGAGAGCACACTCTCGCTCGATTCGATGATCGGCACGCCGCACTACATGAGCCCGGAACAGGCCCGCGGCGAGAAGGACCTGGACGCCGGCACGGACATCTACTCGCTGGGCGTGGTGCTCTACGAGCTGGTGGTCGGGCGGCTGCCGTACAGCGCGGACACGCCGTTCGCCATCATCCACGACCACATCTACACGCCGCTGCCGATGCCGCGCACGGTCAACCCGAACGTCCCGGCCCCCATCGAGCGGGTCCTGCTCAAGGCGCTGGCCAAGGAGCGGGCCGACCGCTTTCCGGATGTGGCCGCGCTGGTGGCGGCGCTGCGCGAAGCCGTGGCCGGCGCCGAGTCTGGCGTGATCGCGCTGCCCGGCGCGGTGCCGGTTTCGCCGGCGGCCCCGACGGCGCCGGGGGCGGCCACGACCGCCGCGCCGCGGGCCGAGCCGGCGGACGCTACGCGCGTGGCCGCCAAGCCGAAGACCGGTTTCCAGTTCCGCTGGTGGCACGCTCTCGTCGGCGTGGTGCTGGTGGTGGGCTGCCTGGGCGCCCTCGGGTTGGCGCAGCGCCTGGCCCGCCAGCGCCAGGCCGGGACGGCGACGCCGCCGTTGGCATCGGTGACCGCGGCGACCAACCCAGCGCCCACGCCGCTGCCGCCGAACACTCAGCCCACGCCCGGCCTGCCGGCCGGTGATCCACCCTGGCGCCTGCCGGTGGAAGTGGCCCTGAACGCGTTTCGGGCCGGCGATACCGAACAGGCCACGACGGCGTTGGCCGAGGCCGTGGCGCAATTCCCGGACGATCCGGGCCTGCGCCTGGCCGCCGGCGACGCCGTTCTGCTGTACCAGGGCCCGCTCACGGCGGTGGAGCAGTATTACCTGCCGGGGCTGGGCCTCAACCCGGAGTCGCGGGAGCCTGTCTACATCCAACTGCGTGAGCACCTGGGCCTGGCCTTGTACGTGGCCGCCGCGGACCGGGACGCCGAGGGCTTCCTGCTCGAGATCGGGCCGCGCCTGCTGGACAACGCCGGCAACCTGATGTATCAGCGCTGGCGCCTGTTCTTCGGCGACCTGGCCACGGCCAAGATCGAGATCGAGACGATCGTGAAGCCGAACCCGGCGGCGGATGGGCCGCAGCTGGTGTACGGTGACTACTTCCTGAAGGCCGGCCAGCCGCTGGAGGCGGCCGCCCACTACGAGCTGGCCATGCGCAACGTCGCGGACCAGGCGCGGCCGGTGACGGCCTGGATTAAGCTGGAGGCGCAGTGCCGGCAGCGGCAGCTGGCCGAGAAGCGCGCCGGGGCGGAATTGACGCCATCGTGCCTGCCGCTGGAAGAGCTGGTCCGCGCCCGTCCGGAACCCTGAATTTCGAGCGGAGCCTTGGCCCCGCCTACGACGATTGGAGCTGACATGCGTACCCCTGTGATTGCTGGGAATTGGAAGATGAACAAGACCCCGGCCGAAGCCGCCGAACTGGCGCGGGCCGTGGTCACCGAGATCGAGACGGTCGGCCGCGTGGAGCGCGTGCTGTGTCCGCCGTTCGTGGCGCTGGCGGCCCTGGCGCCGGTGGTGGCCGGCACCGGCATCGGCCTGGGCGCCCAGAACATGCACTGGGAGAAGTCCGGGGCCTTCACCGGCGAGATCGCGGCGCCGATGCTGGTGGGTCTGTGTCAGTACGTGATCCTCGGCCACTCGGAGCGGCGCCAGTACTTCGGCGAGACCGATGAGACCGTGAACAAGAAAGTCAAGGCGGCGCTGGCGCACGGGCTGACGCCGATCGTGTGCGTGGGCGAGAACCTGGCCGAGAACGAGGCCGGCCGGACCGGCGAAGTCGTCACGCGGCACATCCGCGGCGCCTACGCCGGCCTCTCGGCCGAGGACGCGCTCAAGACGATCGTGGCCTATGAGCCGGTCTGGGCCATCGGCACGGGCAAGGCGGCCACGCCGGAGCAGGCCAACGCCGTCATGGGCGAGTACATCCGCAGCCTGCTGAAGGACCTGTACTCGGCCGGCGTGGCCGACGCCCTGCGCTTGCAGTACGGCGGTTCGGTGACGGCCGCCAACGCGGCCGCGCTGATGGCGCAGCCCGAGATCGACGGCGCCCTGGTCGGCGGCGCCAGCCTGAAACCGGCCGAGTTCGCGGCCATCGTGCGGGCGGCCGCCGGCTGAGAGGCGCACCGCCTGATGCCGACGCTGGTCGCCGGCCTGTGGTTGGTGGCGGCGTTTCTGCCGCTGCTGCTGCTCGAACGTTATATCCATCGACATCTGCAGGGCGTGTGGCTGCTGCTCTTCCGCAGCCCGGATGTGGCGACGGTGCTGTACGCGCTGGTGATGCTGCCGGGCGTGCTGCTGCACGAGGCCAGCCACTGGGTGATGGCGACGCTGCTGGGGGCGCGCACCGGGCGCTTCTCGGTGATCCCGGAGCGTCTGCCGGATGGGACCCTGCGGCTGGGCTTTGTGGAGACGGAGGCCACGGACTTTTTTCGGGAGGCCCTGATCGGCGCGGCGCCGCTGATTGCGGGCGCGCTGGCGGTCAGCCTGATCGGCAACGGGCTGCTGGGTGCGGGACCGGTGGGGGAGGCGCTGGCGCGCGGGGATCTGGAAGCCCTGGCACGGAATGTGCTGGCGTTTGGTGCTGCGCCGGATGCCTGGGTGTGGATCTATCTCTTGTTCACGGTCAGTAATTCGATGCTGCCGTCCGCGTCCGACCGGCGCGCCTGGCTGCCTCTGCTGGTCTTCGGCCTGGTGCTGGCCGGCGTCCTGGCCTACGTCGGGCTGGGCACGCTGGTGCTGGACTTCGTCGTGGGACCGGTGGATGCGGCCATCCGTGTCTTGGCGGCCGCCTTCACCATCGCCGTCGCCCTGGACCTGGCCGTGGCGCCGATCCTGTGGCTGCTAGAGCGCGGCCTGATGCGGGTTACCGGGCTGCGCGTGGAGTATTGAGGCGTGATGAGCCGTCGATCACTGAACGCACCCTGGCTGACCGCCGTGCTCGTGACCGCCGGGCTGGTGGGCCTGACTGTCTTCGCGGCGGCCCCGGCCCAGGCGGCCGGGTTCATCGTGGACAGCCTGGCCGATGAGCCGGACGCCGCCCTGGACGGCAACTGCGTCAGCACGCCGTCCGGCGTCTGCACCCTGCGCGCGGCGCTGCAAGAGGCCAACAACTTGGCCGGCGATGACACGATCACGTTCGGCGTGAATGGCACGCTGACGCTCGCCCGCAGCGGCGCCGACAACACGGCCCTGGACGGCGACTTGGATGTGCTGGCCAACGGCCAGGTGACCATCACCGGCAACGGCCCCGGCACGACGATCATCGACGGCGGCGGGGTGGACCGGGTCTTCGACGTCCAGGCCGGCGCCAGCCTGGTGTTGAATGCGCTGACGGTGCAGGGCGGCGCGGTGACCGGCACCAACGGCGGCGGCCTGCTCAACGCCGGCACGCTGACCTTGAGCCAGGTAGAGGTCAAGGACAACCACGCCAACGGCTTCGGCTTCGGCGGCGGTCTGGCGTCGGGCGGCGCGCTCACGGTGGACAACGGCAGCGCCGTCACCGGCAATACGGCCGCTTACGGCGGCGGCGTGTACCTGTCGGGCGGGACGCTGACTATGGCCAGGACGCTCGTCGCCGGCAATGATTCGGGCAACGTGGGCGGCGGGCTGTACGTCGAGGGCGGCCTGGCGCGGCTGACCAACGTCACGCTGCGCCTGAACACGGCCGCCGACACGGGCGGCGGCGCTTACAACGGCGCCGGACTGGATCTGCTCAACGTCACCGCCAGCGAGAACACGGCCCCGAACGGCGGCGCCGGCGTCTATGGCGCCCTGGCGCCCACGGTCAAGAACACGATCCTGGCCGGGAACACCGGCGTGGACTGCGGCGGCAACCTCTTTTCGCAGGGCAATAACTTCATCGGCAGCGCCGCCGGCTGTGCGGTCGGCGGCAGCAGCGCCGGCAACCTGGCGGGGGCCAGCCCGCTGGGCGGCTTCTCCGGCGGCGTCTACGTGTTGAACACCGGCAGCGCCGCCATCGACGCCGGCGCCGTGGCCGGCTGCCCCGCCGTTGACCAGATCGGCAACACGCGGCCCAAGGACGGCAACGGCGACCTGAACGCCATCTGTGACATGGGCGCCTTCGAGGCGCCGACGGTGCTGCCGACGAACACGCCCACCGCCACGCAGACCGGCACGCCGGCGCCCACCGCGACGCCGGCCCCGACGTCCGCCGTGAGCGCGACGCCGGCCCCGCAGGATACGCGCGCGCCGACGCCGACGAGCGTCAGAGCCGTGGGCAGCGCGGGTGGCGCGTTCAACTGCGCCGGCTGGCAGGTGACGATCCCGGCCGGCGTGGTGCCGGATGGCGGCGGCCTGGATTGCGGCAGCTACGATCCGGCCTCGGCGCCGGCGGCGCCGGCCGGCTTCCAGTTGCTGCGCCACACCGTCAACGTCAACGTCTACGACAACCAGGGCCGCTGGCTGACGACGTTCGCCAAATCCTTGAGCTTCTGCTACCCGTATGGGGACGCCGACCTGGCGGCGGCGGGCGGCCGCGCCGACGGCCTGGTGATCCAGACCGCCCCGATCGGCGGCGCCTGGGGCGCGCTGACCACGACTGTGGACGCGAGCGCGCGCCGGGCTTGCGCGTCTGTGAACCACCTGACCCTGTTTGAGCTCAGTGCGCGCGGGGCAGCCGCGGCGACGGTGGATTACGTGGTGCGGACGGGCGACACGCTCTTCCTGATCGCGGTGCGCTTCAACACCACGGTGGACGCCTTGAAGGCGTTGAACGGATTGACCTCGGACCGCATCCTGGTGGGCCAGGTGCTCAAGGTGCCGGGCGCGCCGGCCCCCAGCGCCACCAGCGTGCCGCCGTCCGGGTCGCCGACGGTTCATATCGTGCAGACCGGCGAAAACCTCTTCCGCATCGCGCTGCGCTACAACACCACGGTCGCGGCGCTGCAGGCCCTGAACGGGCTGGGCGGGAGCATCCGCATCTATGCCGGGCAGCGGCTGGTGGTGGCGGGGACAACGGCCACGGCCACGCCGACGCCGCGCCCGGGCACGGCCACGCCGGTCACACCCGCCCCGGGCGTCCGCACCCACCGCGTGCAGCCCGGCGAGAACCTCTTCCGCCTGGCCCTGCGCTACGGCACCACCGTCGCGGCGCTGCAGGCGGCCAATGGGCTGGGCGACAGCATCGTCATCTACGCCGGGCGTGACCTGATCATCCCCGGGCCGGCGGCCACCGGCTCGGCGACGCCGCGGCCGGCCACGACCTATGTGGTGCAGGCCGGCGATACGCTCTTCAGGATTGCGCTGCGGTTTTCGATCACGGTCACGGACTTGCAGCGCGCCAACGGCCTGGCGGGCACGCTGATCTACATCGGCCAGACGCTGCAAATCCCCTGAGGCGCGCCCGATCAGGCGGACGGCGGCGCCTCGCGCAGGCGGATCAGGCCCGCCAGCACCACGGCCGCGATCACGACGAAGGCCGCGAATTTCAACTCACGCGAGTCGATGAAGAGCGCGGCCAGGCCGTAAAGCACGCACAGCGCCCAGTAGCCCAAGACGATCTGACGCTGCGAGATCCCGCGATCCGACAGGCGGAAGTGCAGGTGGCGGCGGTCGCCGCTCCAGGGGAGCCGGCCGCGCCGCCAGCGGTCGACGATCAGAAAGGCCACGTCCACGATCGGGATCAGCAGCACCAGCAGCGCCGTCATCACGCGCGCCGGCGCGATGATGGACAAAGACGCCAGCGCGAAGCCCAGGGTCTGCGCCCCGATTGAGCCCAGAAAGGCGCGGGCCGGGTAGAAGTTGAAGGCCAGAAAGCCCAGGCACGCCCCGGCCAGGGCCAGCGAGTACAGCGCCACCTCCGGCTGCCCCAGCTTGAAGATCGAGTGCAGCGCGAAGAACACAGCCGCGATCGCACCCACGCCGGCCGCCAGGCCGTCCAGCCCATCCAGCCAGTTGACGGTGTTGATCATGCCCATCACCCAGAAGACCGTCAACGGGTAGGCGATCAGCACCGGGATTGATTGCCGGCCGAAGAAGGGCAGCGTGACCTCGCCGATGAAGACGTCGCACAGGATGGCGATCAGCGCGGCCGCGAAGTGGGCCGCGAACTGCGGGCCGGCCGGCAGTTCCCAGCGGTCATCGGCCAGGCCGGTGAGTGCCGCCAGGGCCGTGCCCAGCAGGGTGCCCAGCAGCGGCAGATGCAGGTTGGGGTCGGCCGGGCGGGGGGCAAACAAGTACAGGCCCAGGCCGGTGAGGCCGAAGCCCACGAACAGGCCCAGACCGCCCAGGCGCGAGACCGGACGGGTGTGCTGGCGGCGGCCGCCCGGGACCTGCAGCAGGCCGAAGCGCTCGCCCAGCTTCATCCCCAGGAGGGTGCCGCCGGCCGAGAGCGCGGCGGCGATGGCGAGGACGATGAATTCCATTGGGGCTGCCCGGCGGCGGGCCGGCCTGGCTCAACCCGTGCCGAACTGGCGGTCGCCGGCGTCGCCCAGGCCGGGCACGATGTAGCCGATCTCGTTGAGATGATCGTCCACGGCGCCGACATGGATGGGCACATCCGGGTGGTCGGTCTGCAGGCGCTGGATGCCCTCCGGCGCCGCGATCAGGCCGATGTACTTGATGCGGCGCACGCCCCAGGACTTGAGCAGGCTGCAGGCGGCCGAGGCCGAGCCGCCGGTGGCCAGCATCGGGTCGAGCAGCAGGCAGACCTGGACGCGCGGCTCCACCGGCTTGTTGGCGTAGTACTGCATCGGCTCCAGCGTGCGCTCGTCACGCTTCAGGCCGATGTGCCAGACCTCGGCGCCCGGGATCATCTCCCAGATGCCCTCGACCATGCCGAGGCCGGCGCGCAGCACCGGCACCAGGCCGATGTCCTGCTGCAGTTGGTGGCCGGCGGCGGCGCCCATCGGCGTTGTCACGGCCACGGGGGCCAGCTGGAGGTCAGTCGTGGCCTCGTAGGCCAGCAGGATGCTGATCTCGCGCACCAGCTCGCGGAACTTCTTGGGTTTGGTGTCGACGCTGCGCAGCAAAGCGAGCTTGTGGGCCACCAAGGGGTGGCGACAAGGAAAGACATTGGCGGACATGACGTACTCCCCAGATGAGATGCGGTCATTGTAGATGAGGACGGCCGGCGCGCCAAACGCGGCTGCGGCCGGCATTTGCTATATAATCGGCGCCATGACTGGAACTGATGAGCGATTGTTGTCGCCGCAGCGCAAACCGGAGGACCAGGCCGACCACGCCCTGCGCCCGAAGAAGCTGGCCGACATGGTCGGCCAGGACAAGGTGCGCGAGAACCTGTCCATCCTGATTGAGGCCGCCCGCGGCCGGGGCGAAGCGCTCGACCATGTGCTGTTTTACGGCCCGCCCGGACTGGGCAAGACCACGCTGGCGCAGGTGCTCGGCAATGAGATGGGCGTCAACGTCAAGGTCACGGCCGGCCCGGCGATCGAGCGCGCCGGCGACCTGGCGGCCATCCTCACCAATCTGCGCGCCGGGGATATCCTGTTTGTCGACGAAGTTCATCGCCTGGGCCGGGCCGTGGAAGAGGTGCTCTACCCGGCCATGGAAGACTTCGCGCTGGATATCGTCATCGGCAAGGGGCCGAGCGCGCGCAGCATCCGCCTGAACCTGCCCAAGTTCTCGGTCATCGGCGCCACCACGCGCCTGGCCCTGCTCTCGGCGCCGCTGCGCGCGCGTTTCGGTGCGGTCTACCGCCTGGATTACTATGACTTGGCCGCCATGGAGTCGATCGTGAGCCGGGCGGCGCGGCTGTTGGCGGTGGCCGCCGACGGTGAGGGCGTGTCTGAGATCGCGCGGCGGGCGCGCGGCACGCCGCGCGTGGCCCTGCGCCTGCTCAAGCGCGTGCGCGACTACGCGCAGGTGCGGGCCGGCGGCGCGATCACGCTGGCGGTGGCTCGGGCCGCGCTGGATCTGCTGGACGTAGATCCGCTCGGCCTGGACGAGATCGACCGGCGCGTCCTGCGCACAATCATCGAAAAGTACAACGGCGGGCCGGTGGGCCTGGAGACTATCGCCGCCGCCATCAGCGAAGAGGCCGACACCATCATGGACGTGGTCGAACCGTACCTGCTGCAGAAGGGCTTCCTGGACCGGACGCCGCGCGGCCGCACGGTGACGCGGTCGGCCTATGCCCACCTGGGGCTGACGCCGCCGGACGATGGCGCGCAGCCGAAGTTGATCTGACTCGAGACGAAAGGCGGATGAGTGGCCTTCGTCCGCCGTCGCCGATCCTTAGTCGGCCACGCCATGCCTGACCTGACCACCCTCGGCAAATGGCTGTTCTGCGCCGGCCTGGCGCTGGCCGCGCTTGGCGGCGCGGTCTGGCTGGCCGGGCGCTTCGGGCTGCCGCTGGGGCGTCTGCCTGGCGACGTGCGCCTCGAGCGCCCCGGTTTTTCGCTGTACCTGCCCATCACCACGTCGCTGCTGCTCAGCCTGGGGCTGACGCTGCTGGTGAACGTGCTCGGCCGCCTCTTCAAGCGTTGATGCACCTGGACGACTTCGATTACCATCTGCCCGAGGCCAGCATCGCCCAGACGCCGGTGGAGCCGCGCGATGCGGCGCGGCTGCTGGTGCTGGACCGCGGCACGGGGGCGCTGGAGCACCGCGTCTTTAGTGAGATCGGCGACTATCTGTGCGCCGGCGATGTGCTGGTATTCAACGACACGCGCGTCCTGCCGGCCCGGCTGAAGGCCCACAAGGCCGCCAGCGGCGGACAGGTGGAGCTGCTGCTGCTCAAGCGCCAGGCCCCGCTCACCTGGGAAGTGCTCGTGGGGGGCAAGCGCGTCCACCTGGGCACCGTGCTGGAGGTGGAGGGCTGGCCGGGGCTGCAGGCCGTGGTGCTGCAGGTGCTGGACGGGCCGCGCCGCCTGGTGCAATTCTCACAGCCGATTTCGCCGCTGCTGGAGCGCGTGGGCCAGGTGCCGCTGCCGCCTTACATTCATGCCCCGCTGGCGGACCCCGAGCGCTATCAGACGGTGTACGCCCAGAACCCCGGCGCGGCTGCGGCGCCGACGGCCGGCCTGCACTTCACGCCAGGGCTGCTGGACGCGCTCCGGGCGCGGGGGGTGGCCACCGTTTTTGTGACCCTGCACATCGGCCTGGACACGTTCGCGCCGGTGAGCGACGAGCAAGTGCAGGCGCGGACCCTGCACGGGGAATGGTGTGAGATCACGGAAGAAACGGCGGGCGCGATCAACGCCGCCAAGCGCGAGGGCCGGCGCGTGATCGCGGTCGGCACCACGGCCGTGCGCACGCTGGAAGCGGCCGCGCGCCGGGGTGGGTCTTCCGGCCAGGCCCTGGCGCCGCTGCGGGACACGGTCACGCTCTTTCTGCAACCTGGCGACGAGTTCCGGGTGGTGGACGGCCTGATCACTAACTTCCACCTGCCGCGGACGACGCTGTTGATGCTGGTGTCGGCCTTCGCCGGGCGTGAGCGCGTCCTGGCCGCCTACGAGACCGCCAAGCAGGCCGGCTACCGGTTCTATTCGTTCGGCGACGCGATGTTGATAATTTCACGCGATAGATGACCCCCTAAACCGTCCAGGTCCAGCGCGCAGGTGACCGTCACCGTCGACAAATCCTCCGACGGGTACACTCTTACGTCAAGTATCTCCATCAGCTCGCGTCTTTCCTCGAACGTAGCGTCATCAATATTGGCCTCGTGCAGCGCCTCCAGCTTGGCGCGCACGGCCGCGATCCGCTGCCGGTAAGTCTCCACCTGCCCGAACTCCGCCAGCGACTCCTGCGGAGCAAGAGGTTGATCGTTGTTGAGCTCACTCCGTTTCAGGCTCCGGCAACGTTCTCTGGATCTTGGGGCTGTTTCAGCGGACGCCTGGCCACAATAGTGCGACCAGGCGTGCGGAGCGGTTCGAGGGGAGGCAAGACCTCAGCCGCCAAGCCGGGCGAGTTCGGGGAAGGTGGGCTGGAGCGTCGGGTAGAGGGCATGGTATTGAGTATGCAGCGCCGCATACAGGGCCTGAGTGTCCAGGCCTGGCGTGGGCGCAACCCGCCCCGTAATCCGGATGGCCGCCTCACCTGCGGCGGGCACATCTGGCCACAAGCCGGCGCCGACGCCGGCCAACAAGGCGGCGCCGAAAGCGGCGCCTTCGCTGGTGTTGACAGTGACCAGCTCTGTTCCCAGCACGTCGGCCAGGATCTGCTGCCACAGCGCACTCCGCGCCCCGCCGCCTGATACTCTCACCTGCTGGATGGCCGCCAGACCGGCCTCCCGCATAAGCTCAAAGCTGTCGCGCAAGCCAAAAGCGACGCCCTCCAGGACGGCGCGCGTCAGATGCGCTGCCGTGTGGCGGACCGTCAGGCCAACGAACGCGCCGCGCGCCAGCGGATCCGGGTGAGGCGTCCGCTCTCCGGTAAGATACGGCAGAAACAGCAGTCCCTCACTCCCGGCCGGGACCTGCGCGCAATCGGCCAGAAGTTGGTCGTAAGCGGTGCCCGGCCTGAACGTGTCGCGGAACCAGCGCAAGCTGCCGCCCGCGGAGAGCATCACGCCCATCAGGTGCCAGCGCTCCGGAACCGAATGGCAGAACGCATGCAGCCGCCCCGCCGGCTCGATGGCAGGGTGATCGGTGGTGGCGAAGACGACGCCAGATGTGCCGAGCGTCAAGGCCACGATGCCCTCACGCACTGCGCCGACGCCCACCGCCTGAGCAGCCTGGTCGCCACCGCCCGCTACGATCGGCGTGCCGGCCCTCAGGCCCGTAGCTGCGCTCGCCGCCGGTGTGATCCGGCCGGTAATCTGCGGACCCTCGAACAAGGTCGGCAACCAGGCGCGCGGGACGTCCAGAGCGCTGAGCACCTCGTCTGACCAGGTCCGGCGGCGGAGGTCCATCAGCACCGTGCCAGCGCCATCAGCCATGTCACAGGCAAACTCACCGGTGAGCTGCCAGCGGACGTAGTCTTTTGGCAAGAGCGCGTGCCGGGCGCGGGCGTAGATGTCCGGCTCATTCTGGCGCACCCATAAGAGCTTGGGTGCTGTAAAGCCTGTCAGCGCGTCGTTGCCCGTTATCTGGATGAAACGCTCCCGGCCGAGCCGCGCGCGGATCTCGTCACACTGCGCCCCGGTGCGCTGATCATTCCACAGGATGGCGGGGCGCAGCACCCGGCCCTCGGCGTCGAGCAGCACCAGCCCGTGCATCTGGCCGGTAAGCCCGATGGCCGCAACTTGGGCCGGATCGACGCCAGCTTGGCCCAGCAGTGTCCGGAGGCTCTGGACCGCGGCCTCCCACCACAGGCCGGGATCTTGCTCGCTCCACAGAGGCCGAGGGGTTTGGAATGGATACTCCGTCGTCGCTACCGATAGCACCGCGCCGGTCTCATCGGCCAGCAGCGCCTTGGTCGCCGTCGTCGAGACATCAATGCCGATCAGATACGTCATGGCGATCTCTCTCCTTTGAGTGAGGCGAACGGCCCACAGAGTAGGCGTCGCGCGGGCTGCTCCACATCTCCTGCTCAGGATCAAGACGCCAGCCGGCCAAGGCCAGGGCCGTCGGCCGGCGTGGCCACCCGGCGCGCAAACGCTGTTGGACGTTGGACCAGTGCGGCACGCCGCTGGTGGCATCGGGTTGCTCCACGCAGCACGCGCCGACGGCTACCGCCGACCTCAGCACCGCCTCCGGCGACAGGCCCAGGAGCCAACCGGCGATGAAGCCCGCCACTGTGCTGTCGCCCGCGCCGGTGGTGCCGGCGACGTTCACTTGCAGACAGGGCGTGAGCAGTTCCCGGTTGCACCAACGGTCGGCCGCGGCCGCCCCCCAATGGGCGAAGCGGCCCGCCTCGGCGGTGGTGCGCAGGTAGAGCCCCTGATCCCCGAGCTTCAGCCCGACGAGGGTCGCGCCGGCGTCGAGCAGCTGCCGCGCGAGGTCATCCAGTAACTCGCCACCGGCCGCGGGAGCGGTGCCGAAGCGCGCCCGGTCGAGCATGAACACGATCTCGTCCAGGCTCGGGAGGAAAAGATCCACTTCGGGGAGTACGCGCGCCAGAAAGGCGCGCCAATCCACACGCCCGGCCGGCTGGGTGGGATCCGGCTGCGCCATGTCGAGCGCCGTGACCAGTCCGAGCGCATGGGCACGGGCGAAGAGCCTCGCCAGCGCACGTCCCTCATCGGCATAGACCTGGCGCATGAGGGGTGGATACCCGAAATGGAGCAGGCGCGCGCCGGCGAGTTGCGCGTCGGTGATCTCGTCGGCCGAGTAACTGTCATTGGCGCCCGGGCAGTGCAGGAAGAGACGATCCATCCCAGGCGGGCTGATCACGAGGCTGTAGGATGTCGGGACTCCCTCCGCGACAATCAGGGAGCCGGCCAGGGCCGGGGCCCGCTCTTGGAAGATGGCCGCCAGGTTGCGCCCCAGGGCATCGGCCCCGATCTTGCCGACCAGCGCTGTCGCGACACCCAATTGATGCAGGGCGAGGCCGGTATTCGCGACGGCGCCGCCCGGTGCCAGAAGGACGGGACCGACTTCGACTAGTTTTCCCGGCGCCAACAGATCTCTCAGGCTG
Organism: uncultured Anaerolineales bacterium; assembly: GCA_937952305.1. GTDB lineage: Bacteria > Chloroflexota > Anaerolineae > Anaerolineales > UBA6663 > SpSt-583. The sequence continues at coordinate 37,363 of CALFZO010000187.1, forward strand.
CCCGACCGGGCTGCGAACGTCGGGATAAGGTCGAGGCAGAGGTGCCCGGCTACGATCACCTGGGGCGCTGCATTGCTGTTCATAGAAGATGGGATGGGTGCTCAGGGCTCGCAGCCGCACCACAGGACGACGGCGGCAGCCATGCTCTTGACAAAGGGCAGCAGGGCGCCGTCGATCGAGATGCTCTCGTCCGGCTGGTGGGCCGCCTCGGGCACCCCGAAGCCGCCAGGTCCAGTGGCCAGGGCCGGCATGCCATGCGAAAAGTTGCCCAGGATGTGAAGATCGGAAGCCGGCATGCCGGCGACTGGCATGGGGACGCCGGTGGCCAGAGCGCTGGCCTCGCGCAGCGTCGCGATGATCGGAGAATCCGGCGGGGCCTCGTAAGGGTCCACCCAGGTGGCGTTCCACTCAATGGCCACCGCTGGCCGGTTGCCCAGATGGCTCAGCGCCGCCCGCACCCGGGCCTCCAGCTCCAACCGGTCGGCCTGCAGGTCGGCGCCCGGCAGGGTATAGAGCATGGCGCCCACAATCGCCTGGTTCATGGCTACGCCGCCCGGGTGACCCACGCTGACGTGCGGCACGATCAGATTGTTAGCCGGCCAGGCTGTTGCCTGGTAGGCCGGATGGCTGTCAAAGACGGCGCACCGCTCGTCCCGGAAAGCGAGCAGCGCCGCGTAGACGGCATCGGCACAGGTTTTGGCCTCGCCGATGTGCATCTGGCTCACGCCGGTCTGGATCTGGATGACGGCCCCGGACCAGCCCAGGTTGGCCGGGTGGATCTTCATGTCCACCCCATCCAGGTAGAGGCCGGCGTCGGCCCGGTAGCCGCGCGCCAGGCAGGCCCACGACCCCATGCTGCCGCCGCCCTCCTCATCCACCACTGAACACAAAATAACGTCGCCCTTCAAGCGCAGCCCGGCCCGGCGGATGCATTCCACGGCGAATGTCTGGGCGACAATACCCTCCTTGTCATCCTGAGCGCCCCGGCCATAAATCTTGCCGTCGCGGATCTCGCCGCCGGTGGGCGGCATGGTCCAGTTTTCCAGCGGCCCGATCGGCACCGTGTCCACGTGCGACATGAGCAGCAACGAGCGGCCCCCGCCGGCGCCCGGATGCCGGGCCACGACGTTAGGGCGGTCCGCGTAACTCACCGTCAGCGGCCGGCCGCGGAAGTCGCGGCCACCGGCCACCTCCGCGGGCGTGAAGACATCGACGTGATAACCGGCCTGGCGAAGCCAATCGGCCAGAAACACCTGACAGGCCTGTTCCTGCCCGGTCTCGCTGGGGTGACGAATCAACGCCTGTTCGAAGGCGATAATGTCCTGGCGATCATGGTCGATCTGCTGCAGGACGCGTGCGACAAGAGAGGTGGACATAGGGTTAAGGATGAAGCAGGTGGCACCGGGCAGCCGGGGCCATCTCAAATAAGCCCGAGCGAACGCAGGCGTCGTCGGCGCAGGGTGCACGGCTCGCAGCCGAAGGTGTGGCACAGCAGCCAGCCGGGCTGGCGCCGCAGCTGCTCGGCTACGGCCGCCACCATCGCGCGGGCCTCCATCAGTAAGCAAGGGGCCGCCCCCACCAGGCCGCGTTTCACCACCCCGTGGGCCTCCAGGTGGGCGTCGGCCACGCCGAACCCCAGGCTGCAGGCCGGATACTCAATCGGCAGGAGCACCTCCACCGGCCGGCCGGCGCGGAGCACGAGAGCCGTCGGCCCGGCGCAGGCCCGCCACGGGATGTCCAGGTAGGGCACGCCGGCCACGGTCTCGGCGTAGTGCAGCATCGAGTTGCGGTCATTGCCTACGCCCAGGAGCAGGACCTTAGCTCCCAGGCGGTGGGCGTCGTCGTACGATGAGCCGAAGCCCAAAGCGCTGGCCTGGGCTTTGTTCTGGGTGAGCACCTCCGCGTGCCGGCCGAGGGCGGCCACCGAATAGGTCGGATGGGCGCTGCGGCGCGCGCCCGGGTACCGCCGCAGGGTCTCGGTCAGGATGCCGTTATGCAGGCCGGGGCTGGTCTGGGGGTCGAACGGCTGGACGTCCCAGAAACCGGCATAGGAATAGGTGAAGGTCGGCGTCAGCAGGGTGCCGTCGGCGCCCAGCGCCGCCTGCAAGGCGCCGATGAAGTCGGCCGGCGTCACATCCGCGCGGCCCAGCGCCTTGAACGAACTGTGCATGACAATCAGGTCGCCCGGCTCAACACCCAGGCGGCGGAGATCGTCCAGCAAGTCAGGGATCACGCGAGGGGGTGCAGGGGACATGCCGACCTCGTCAACAGCGTTCTCCGACTGCCATTGCGCTGAGCGCCGGCCTCCCGAGCCGCGAATTGATCGGGCGGTCGAGGGACGCGGCTCGCGGCCTCAGACCGGCTCAGAACGAACGCAGCCGCGCCTGTAACCGTGTTCTACGCTGGAACCGGCAGGACACGCTTCTCCTTCACCGCGCGATAGATGGTCTCCACTACGCGGACCGAATGCCGGCCGTCTTCCAGCGAAATCGGCGGGGTGCGGTCCTCCAGGATGCAATCGGCGAACATCGCCACCATCTGCCCGTACAGGCCGATGCCCTGGAAGCGATACTCCTGACGGTCCACCGGCACGTCGCGAACCTGGTTGGGGTCGTAGCCGGTCTCCTCCGGCTGAAGGATGGTGAACATCTTGCCGGTCGGATCCTGACCGATGGTGCCGGTGGCGAGCAGCGAGCCTTTGGTGCCGTGCAACTCCAAGGCGTTCTGGGCGGCGGCGTCCGGCAGATTGAAATAGTTGTCGATGATGCCGTGAGCGCCGTTGGCGAAGCGGACGATGACGGTGGAAGTGTCCTCGATACGCGTGGGGTAAGCGTGGGTGCGCAGATCCTGGAAGCCGACCACCTCCACGATCCGGGTGCCCTGGATCCATTCGAGCAGGTCCAGCCCATGCGTGCCCATATCGATCAGGGAGCCGCCGTGGCTGATAGCGAGATCCTGCCGCCAGGCGCCAGGGATGGGCGGATACCAGCAGGTGAGCTGGGCCCGGCCCATAACCATCTGGCCGAGGGCACCGGATTGCACCAGCTCGCGCGCTTTCTTGTTGTAGACGTTGTAGCGCATGCAGAAGCCAAGCATGAACTTGACGCCGGCCCGCTGCACCGCAGTTTCCATCTGGTCCACCTCGGCCAGCGAGACCGCGATGGGCTTCTCGCACAGGATGTGCTTGCCGGCCTGCGCAGCCTGGAGGGTCTGGCGCGCGTGTTGGTTCTGCGGGGTGGCGATATAGACGGCGTCCAAGTCCTGCGCCAGCAGTTCGGCCTCGGTGGTGCAGGAGTGCGGCACGCCGAACTTGTCGGCGACGGCTCTGGCCCGATCGTGGTCGATGTCCATTACCGAGACCAGCTCAAGGTTGTGAGCGTCGCGAACCGCCTCGGGGATGGTGCGCCGCAGCGCAATCCCGCCCGCGCCAATAACGCCCCATTTGATTTTCTTCATCATCGACCTCCTTCGAGTAAGTCAAACCGCCAGGCCCACCAGGCGCAGGGCATTGAGCCCCAGGATCTTCTCGAGGTCCTCGGCCGGCGCGCGCAGGGCCTGGGTGCGGGCCAGGTACCAGGTAACGGTGGCCGGGTGGAACGAACCACCGTCGGACCCGAACATCAGCTTATCCGGTCCAACCTCGTCGTAGATCTGCTGCATGCCCTGCTGCACTGGCCCGTTCAGGACGATGTAATAGTTGGCTAGCTCCTTGGCCGGCGCGATAGTGTCGGGCCACAGCTCCGCCAGGCCGCCATGCCCGGAGAGGACGGTCACCTGCGGGTGCGCGCGGGCGAAGTAAGCCACCTGCAGGGCAGTGGAGTAGAAAGCCGTTCCATCGTGAAAGAGGACCGGCACGTTGAGGGCGGCACACTCGTCGGCCACCACCTCCATACCCGGCACAGTGAGCGAGAAGCCCTGGAGCCAGGGGTGTAATTTGAAGCCGTAAAAGCCCAATTCCTGGACGCAGCGCCGCATCTCGTGGCGGATTTTGGCTTCTGGCCAGTACGGGTCCACCGTGCCCCACGGCAGCATCAGGTCCGGGTAGCGGGCGCGGGCGCGGGCCAGCTCGTCGTTGCCGGGCTGCGGGTCTGAGACCAGGCCGGCGATGGTGAACGTGAAGCCCTTGTCCACACCGGCGGCGCGCATGACGCGCGCGTACTCGTCAGCGGCGGCATCGGTGGCCGCCGCGCTCCACTGGCCGGCGTAGATATCGTTGCCCAGGTGGGTGTGCGCGTCGACGATGATCATGTCAGCTCTCCCAGAGCGCGGGCCATGTTGCGATGGAAGATCTTCTCCTGGTCGGCCGGGTCCGGGAACATCGCGCGCAGCATGGGCATGTCTACGTGGTAGTAATGCTCGGGCGCGTTGGAGCCGAAGACCATGAAGTCTGTGCCGATCTCCTTGCCGATCTGCTGGAAGTTGCCGGGCGTGTTGCGCGAGGTCTCGAACAGGATATTGGGCGCGAACTGGTGGCAGCGCGGCAGGTCGTTCCAAAAATCGCTGAACGATGAGTGCCCCATCAGGAAGGTTACCTCGGGGTAGCGGCGGGCGAGCTCCACCAGCCGCAGCGGCTCGCCGAAGTGGGCCGAGCCGCAGTGGGCGTAGACCGGGACTTTGTGCCGGGCGGCGACCTCGATCAGCGGGTAGACGATGGTGTTGTTCATCGGGAAGCCCTGATAGACGGCGTGCAGCTTGAGGCCGCGCAGGCCCTCGCCCAACGCCCACTCCAGCTCCCGGACGGCGGCCTGGCCGAACCAGGGGTTGGCCACCGCGAACCCCACAAAGCGCGCCGGGTGGCCGCGCACCTGCTCCAGGATGTAGGCGTTGCCCTCATGATTGAAGGCGACGATCTGTTCTTCCACCGGGCACAGGACGGCGCGATCTACGCCGTTCGTGTCCATCTGACGCAGCAATTCGTCCGGGCTGAGGGATTTGAAGCGTCCCTGGCCGACATGGGCGTGAGCATCAATGATCATCGGAAAACTCCGTCCCGGTTAGCCTTTGAGTGCGCCGACGGTCAGGCCCTTGGCGACCTGATCCTGCAGGACCGCGAACACGATCAGTACCGGAATGGCGGCGATCAACATGCCGGCGAACAAGCCCACCCAGGAAGCCGTGTATTGCGCCTGCTGATCCAGATAGAACAAACCCAGCGGGATGGTGCGTTGGGTCTGATCCCTGACAAAGATCAGGGCGTAGAAGAACTCGTTCCAGCCGTAGAGAAAGCCTAGGATAGTGAGGGAGGAGATGCCGGGCGTGGCCAGCGGGACCATAATCTGCCAAAAGGTGCGCAGGGGCGAGGCACCGTCCATGGCTGCGGCTTCCTCAAGCTCCGTGGGCAGGCCTTTGAAGAAGCCGGTCATTACGAAAGTGTTGAAGGGTAGTTGGGCCACGGTGTACAGAAGAATAAGCAGCCAGCGGCTGTCTAACGTGATGGGCACGGGCAGCTTCAGCAGCCACTGGCGGGCAGCCTCCACGCCAAAGTACAGCGGAACGGCCGTCAGCATATAGGGGATCATGATCCCGATCAGAAAGTAGGTCATGAGCGCCTGGCTGAAGCGGAACGGGATGCGCGCGATCGGGTAGGCGGCCAGACAGGCGATGGCGACGGAGGCCACGGTGCTGACGGCGGCGATCAGCAGGCTGTTCTGAAACATGGCACCGACGCCCCGGTCCCAGGCCTTCTGATAGTTGGACCACTGCGCTTCGAGCGGTAAGGTCCATGGCGGGCGGCCCATGAACTCGCGGTTGGTCTTGAGCGAGACCGAGATCACCCAGGCGAAGGCGAAGAGGGTGGGTAGGACCCAGGCGGTCAGCAGGGCATAGATGATCAGGTGCTTGAGGCGCAGCACGGGTCCGCGAGATCGCCGAGGCGGCGGGGTGTTGGGGGAAGGGGCGAGGGAAGTATCCATGCTGGCCTCCGGGAGCTCGGGCGGTGGCTGGTTAGTATTCCACGGTCTCGCGCAGCAGGGCGCGGTTGGTGACCGTACTGAGGACGAAAATCACCACCATCATGGTGGTGGCCAGGGCCATGCCATAGGCCCACTTGAAGGAGCCAAAGGTCATCAGGTATACGAAGGTGCCCATCAACTGGGTGGAGTTCAGAGGCCCGCCGACGGCCACCGGCCCGGTCATGACGAAGACGAAGGAGAAAGCCTGCAACGCCTGCATCACCCACAGCACCAGCAGGATGCGGATGACCTCCCACATCAGCGGGACCGTGATCAGCCAGAATACCTGCCAGTCGCTGGCGCCGTCGATTTTGGCCGACTCAGGGATCTCGGGCGGGATGCGCTCAAAGCCGGCGCTGAGTAGCAGCACCCAGGTGCCGATGCCGTGCCAGATGCTGGCGATGATGATGGCGGTCAGGGCTGTGCTGGTGTCGCCCATCACGCCCTTGACCAGCGGCTCCAGGCCGAGCGTCTGACCGACCGTCTTCAGCAGCCCGCCGAGCAGACCGAAGATCGGGTGGTACATCCATTTCCACAGCAGGCCGGCCACGCTCACCGAGAGAACCACCGGCGCCAGGATCAGGAAGCGGTAGTGTTTGCGGAAGCGCAGCGGCTGGTTGAGGCCCCAGGCGATCATGAAGGCGGGGATGAACACCAGCACGCCACCCACGAGCAGCAGAAAGAACGAATTCTTGACCGCGTTCAGGAACAGCGGGTCAATAGTGATGACCTCGAACTGAGTAAGGCCGGCCCAGCTGGGGTTGGTGTCCGCCTGGCCTTCCCAGTCGGAAAAGGCATAGCCGATTGTGGCGACGATGGGCACCAGGGTGATGACCGTAAACAGGATGAACTGCGGCAGCAGAAACGGGATGATCAGCTTTCGGCGCGCTTTTTGGAACATGCCGCTACCTCACCTTTCAGCAGGGTTGCACCCGTTGGGGAGGGAGGGCAGAGCCCTGCCCTCCCTCCCCGGTTCGGCCGGCTGGCCACGCCGGCGGCGGTGTAGTCCTCTGAGCGTTACGACGTCTGCTTCTGCGCCCGATACTGCTCCAGGTTCTTGTCGATCTGCTCGATCATCTGCTCGGCCTTGATCTCTTTCAGGAACAGCGCCTGGGTGGGGACCATCCAGGCCTGGGTCAGGGCTTGATCCCAGTGGTGGCCGTAGTAGTAGACGATGAACGGCGCGGTGGCGAGGTTCGCCAGCACCTTGTCGATGCCCGGCAGGGTGGCCGGGGCGCTGACGCCCTTGATCGGTGAGATGACAGCCTGTTCCGTGGCCGACTTTTGCTGGACGTCCTTGGCGGTGCGCCGCTTCAGAAACTCGACCGCGAGCTCCACGTTGACTTTGTGGCTGGTGGACTTGGCCGGGTTGGGGATGTGCATCGCCTGCGACTGGCCGAACATGGCATTCTGTTCACCTTTGCCGCTCGGGTAGGCCGGGAAGTCAAAAGCGCCCAGGCGGAATCCCTCCGGAATGGCATCCTTCATCTCGGAGGTCAGCCAGGAGCCTTGGTGGATCATGGCTGCCTGGCCCTGGAAGAACATCGCCTGGGAGACAGTGAAGTCGGCGGACTCGTAGCCATCCATCAGCCAGTCGTTGTCGATCAGCTTCTGGATCTCCTGGGCCGCGGTCAGGAAGCCCGGGTTGTCCGCCAGCTTGGCTTTGCCGTAGGTGACATCGAGCACGGCTTGTTGGCCGACGACGCGCTGGATGAGGCGGTCCCACCAGTGACAGGTGTAGTAGAAGGTGGGGCCGGAGACGCAGATCGGCTTGACGCCCTTGGACCGGATCGTCTCGCACAGGTTGAGGAAATCGGGCCAGTTGGTGGCCGGCTCGACACCCAGATCCTCGAAGATCTGCATGTTGTACTGCATCAACATGAGCACGAGCTCGAAGGCGACGCCCAGGCGCTTGCCCTTGGTCTTGCTCCCCTCCCGCTGGTCGTAATCCATCCCGTCCAGGGCGCTCAAGAAGGTGTCGCCCCACTTCTCGCCGCTGGGCAGGGTGTCCTGCATGTGCGGTGTCAGGTCATAAAGGTAGTCGTTGTCGGCCCACTCCCAGGTCGGGGGAGCCTGGTTGTTGAAGCGGCCGAAATCCACGTCCAGGGGGTCGCCGGCCTGCCAGCGCAGGACACGCGCCGGGTCGGTGGCGGTGTTGGCGTCGGTGTACTTGATCTGCACATTCGGGAAATCCTTGATGATGGAGTCCCCGACGGACTTGTGGATATCGAACCACGGCCCTTCGGTGTAGAAGCAGCCGACTTCAATGGAACCCTCGAGTTGCGCGGCGACTGGGGCGGCCGTGGGCTGCGGGGCCTGGGTGGCGGCCGGGGTGCAGGCCGCCAGGACGCTGCCGGCTGCCGTCACACCCGCCGCCTTCAGAAATTGGCGGCGCGACACTCCGAATCGGTTCTGAGACATGTCCTCGTCCTCCTTGCCCTGTGTAATCTAAGAGAGTCGGATAAACGAACTGCGACGCGAACTCGGGGCTCTGCTTGGATCGGATGCACCTCCTCTCTGCCTTAGCCGTGGAAGCGGTCGGACAACCCGATTGCCCCCGGCTGGAACAGCCGCGGATCCATCGGGCGCAGCCCTGGCGCGATGGCCGGGCGGAAGCCCATCTGGCCGATCACGTCCCGCTCCATGTCCACACCCGGTGCGACCTCGCGCAGCACCAGGCCGTCCGCCTCCAGGCCGAAGACAGCCCGCTCGGTGACGTACAGCACCCTCTGACCGCGCTGGCGCGCCCACTCGCCGCTGAAAGTCACATGCTCAACCTGATCCACGAATTTCGGATGCGCTCCCTCCTGAGCGATGGTCAGCCGGCCGTTGGCCGAGTCGAGGTCGTAGCGCCGCTCGCCAGCGGTGAAGGTGCCGCAGAAGACGACGTGCTTGGCGGTCTGCGAGATGTTGATGAAACCCCCGGCGCCCATCAAACGGTTCCCCAACCGGCTGACGTTGACGTTGCCGTGCCGATCGGCCTGGACCAAGCCCAGGAAGGCCAGGTCCAACCCGCCGCCGTCGTAGAAGTCGAACTGGTAGGGCTGGTCCACGATCGCTTCGGGGTGCAGGGCTGCGCCAAAGGACAGCCCGCCGACCGGCAGGCCGCCGATGGCGCCGGCCTCCACTGTCATGACGATCTGCGATAGCACTCCTTCCTCATGGGCGACCCGCGCGACCCCCTCCGGCAACCCGATGCCCAGGTTGACGATCGAACCCGGCCGCAGTTCCTGAGCGGCCCGCCGCGCCACGATCTTGCGCTCATCGAGCGGCATGGCCGGCAGGTCCAGGGGAGAGCCTGAAGGCGGCGCCACATAGCCGGGATTGAACTGCTCGCCGAAGGTCTGCCAGTGCTGGCCGGGGTCGGCGACCACGACGGCATCGACCAGGATGCCCGGGATGTGGACGTCCTTGGGGTTCAGGCTGCCGACCGGCACAATCTGCTCCACCTGTGCCAGGACGAGCCCGCCGGAGTTGCGCACGGCCTGGGCGATGGAGAGGCTTTCCAGGGTCAACGCCTCGCGCTCCAGGCGCAGGTTGCCGTGCTCGTCCGCCGTCGTGCCGCGCACCAGCCCCGCCTGGATCGGGAAGGCGTGGTAGAACAGCCATTCGCGTCCGGCCAGGCGCACCACTTCCACCAGGTCCTCGGTCGTGCGCGCGTTCAGTTTGCCGCCGCCCCGGCGCGGGTCTACGAATGTGTGCAGGCCGATGTGGGTAAGCGTGCCGGGCTTGCCGGCAGCGATGTCCCGATACAGGTGCGTGATCACACCTTGCGGCAGGTTGTAGGCTTCGATGGCGCCGGCCAGGGCCAGCTGCCCCAGCCAGGGCGCCAGGTTCCAGTGCCCGCCGACCACGCGCCGGACCAGGCCGGGATGGGCCAGGTGGTTCAGGCCCCGCTCGCGGCCGTCGCCCTGGCCGGCGGCGTATACCAAGGTCAGGTCGCGCGGTTGGCCGGTGGCCAGGTAGCGCTTTTCCAGGGCCGCGCTCAAGGCTTCCGGGTGGCCGATGCCGACGAAACCGCCGGTGGCGAGGGTGGCCCCGTCGGGGATCAGACCCACAGCCTTCTCGGCGGACAGAACCTTGGAGGGCATCCTGGACCTCAAGCTTCCATGACGATGGCGCGGCACGGAGCCGCGCAGACGCCCCGCACTTTGAGGGGCAGGGTGATCAGCTGGACGCGCGGCCGGCTGATGGCGGACAGATTGACGAGCGGGGCCAGCAGCAGCGTCTCGGACTGGAAGAAGCGCGGGAAGAAGTGCTGCGGGTCATACCGACCGTCCCATAAGGGTGAGTCGCAGCCGAGCAAGCCCACGGATTGGGCCAGGATCCAATCGATGGCTTCGCCGGTGAAATGCGGTGGGTCGCGCAGGAAATCCGGCGCGTGCCAGTGCGCGTCCCAGCCGGTGCCGATCAGCAGGCTGTCGCCGGGCCGGAGCGTCTCGCCGACCGCCTGCAGCGCCGCGCGTACACCGGCGCCGGTGATGTGCTCGCCGGCGCCCAGCGGGATCTGGAGCACTACGGCCTCGGTGATCAGGCGCTCCAGCGGCAGCGCGTCGACCTTGATCCGCTCTGGGTCCATGTGCGCGGCGGTCTCCAGGTAGGTGGAGGCCTGCATCGGCGTGAAGAGCGTCTGCGCGTACACCGGGTAGGGCAGGAACGGCAGGGTTGGCAGTTCGGCCACCTCCACCAGCGGGAAGGGGTTGCCGTCCACCGCCCACAAATGCTGTTCCAGCGCCCCGCCGATGTCGATCAGTCTCACCGGAACCTCGCTCAGTGCATTTCCGCTTCCACTTTGCCGAGGGCCGGCCGGTAGAAGTGGAAGTGGACGTTAGGATGGTCCGCCAGCAGTGACATGGGTACAGCGCTGTCCGGCAGGCGCTTGGAGATCATCAGCGTGGTCAGGCGCATGCCGAACGGGTTGTCGTGCATGCCGGCGTGCCAGATGGAGACCTTCTCCGCTTTCCAGGTCTCCACCGGCCCCACCGAAGCCGCCTGCGTTGGGACCATCGACACATTGCCGCCACCGGAGGTGCGGGCGTTCTGGATGACCGTCATGGGGTGCAGGTCCACGACGCGGGCCTTGAGCTGGCGATACTCCGCTGGCGTGGGGGGCGCGTCCTGATACGCGCCCGCGCGCTGCGGCGGATCGTTGAAGGCCCAGTGCTTCACCTCGCCCTGGCCGCCCTGCATGACGACGCAGCGGATGGAGTCATAGCTGGCGCTATAGGCCGCCAGGTCGCCGGTAGGGAAGTGCAGGTGCGCGTCCGGCATGCGCAGGGCCGGGTCGATGCGCCGGAAGCACAGGTCCAGGTCGGCCTTGGCGAAGGAGAGCGGATGGCTGACGGGCACCGGCCGACCATCTTCCACCCATTCGTCCATGCCCCAGAAGTGGGCGTCGTGCAGCTTGAGACCCAGGGCATTGACGATGCGGGCGACCAGCGGCAGCTGCTCGGTGGGGCCGATCGGCCCGCAGATGCCGGCCGGCGCGCCGGGCCGAGCCTGCCGCCAGGCGGAGATGTATTCCAGGGCCTCCGCCAGGTAGAAGTCCTCCAGGGTGTCGTAGAACGATATCTGGAAGCCGGGTCGCGCCAACTGCCCCAGATCCTTCTCCTCCAGCCGGGCGGCGTCGGCGATGAGCGCCGGGTCCAGAGTGGTGTAATCCCACCAACCGGGCGCAACTTTGCTGATTGGGCGAGCCATCGTTGTCCTCCCTCCGGTGAGTGCGAGTGTTCGGTCAGGACGCCGGCCCGGCCTCCAGGCCGCGCGCATAGTTCGGGTCGATCCAGTAAGCAGGCCCGAGCAGGGCGCCCAGCGGGTCGACGTCGGCGGCGCTGAAGCCCAGGTGCGAGTGCCGGCGCCAGCCCTCGGCGTATTCGAAAGATCTGCTCAGGCGGCCCACCTGGCGGCACATGGCCTCCATCTCGTGCAGGTAGGAGTCCATTCCCTGGCTGACGTCGAGCCAGGTCTTCTGGGTCTCGTGCCGGCTGAGCATGGCGCGCTTGCGCGCGAGCACCGCGCCGACGTCCACATAGCTCTCCGGCTGGATGACGCGGCGCAGCCCGTCGCGCAGGCCGTGCGGCAGCGCGTGGTACAGCGCCACGTCGCCGCCCCACGCCGGAGCCGCGGGCTCGGCGGGGTAGTTGCGCATGCCGCGGGCGAAGGCCGCAGTGACCACCAGCCGACAGGTGTTGGTGTGGTCCTCCATGTAATCCTGGGGCGAGTGGGTAAAGATGAGGTCGGGCCGGACGGCGCGGATCACGGCCGCCACGCGAGCCAGCAGGTCCGGCGTGTAGAAGATACTCAAGTCGTCGGTGATGGCCGGATGGACCGTGGCGCCGGCTTCACGGGCCGAGGCGCGGGCCTCCTCGGCGCGCAGGCGCACGATCTCGTCCCGATCGTGGACGGCGGTGCCGCAGCTGCCGTTGGCCAGGTTCCACATGTGGATCTCGACGCCGGCGTCCTTCAGGCGCAGCAGCGTGCCGGCCATCATGAACTCGATGTCGTCCGGATGGGCGGCAATGGCGAGGGCGGTCAGACGTTTCAGCGGCGCTTGTTCAGGCATGCCTCAGCTTCCCCAGCATTGCTCAATCGTGCGCAGGGCGGCGGCGGCCTTCTCCGCGGCGCCGACGCGGCCCGGGACGATCTCGGCCGTGAACGGGCCGGCGTAGCCGACCCGCGCGCAGGCGCGCAGCACGGCCGCGAAGTCCACGTCGCCGGCCAGCAGGTCCACAAAACCGTCCAGGTTACCCACCGCCACGCGGAAGTCCTTCAGGTGCACGGCCAGCAGGCGCGGCCCCAGGATGTCGATCCAGTGCTCGGGATGCCCATAGAGCATGACGTTGCCGACGTCGAAGTAGGCGCCGACCCAGGGCGAGGCGAACGAGTCGATGAAGGCGCGCATCTCCAGCGGGCTGAGCAGGAAACGATTCCAGACGTTCTCGACCCCGATCTTCACGCCCAGCCGCTCGGCTGTGGGCAGCAGGCGCGCCAGCGCTTCGCGCGCCCAGGCCTCCACGCGGTCGTAGGGCTGCGGCGCGAACTCGGGCACGAACACGGCCGAGACCATGCCCGGGATGTACAGGATCGTCTCGACGCCCAGGCCGGCCGCGATCTCCAGCACCTTCTCGTAGTTGCGGACCGCCTGGTCCCGCACGGCGGGATCGGGGTGGGTGGGCGACGCGCCCCAGGCCAACCCGGAGGCCAGCGTAATCAGGCGCAGCCCCTGCGCGGCGGCCTCGCGGCGCACGCGTTCGACCTCGGCCGGCGTGGTGGTCAGCGAAATCAGGCCCTGCGCCTCGACCGTGAGCTCGAAGCAGTCAAAGCCCAGGGCGCGCGCCTGGCGCAGAGCCTCCACGGGATCACAAGGCGCCCCGTCGGCGGCGGGAGGGAAGGCCCAGTAATTGAGGCCCTTCAGCATCGTCATCCTCTGACTCAGGCGGTCACACGCACGCTGCCGGTGAAGGGCGGCGCGTCCACAAAGCGCTGGTGGATCTGGCCGTCCTGTTCAGTGAACAGAGACAGGCTGGTGGTCAGTGTGGCCTGGCCGGCCAAGTCGGCGGTGACGGCCCCGCCGGCGTCCACGGCCACGGCGGTCAGGCGCGAGTTGGCGAGACAGCGGGCGTATTCGCCGATGTACTCGTAGGTGCGGTGGGTATAGCGGTGTTTGGCCAGGCCGCGGTCGATCAGGGTCAACACCTCGTCCAGTTCGCGCATGGACAGCACTGCGAGGCGCTGCTCGTGCGTCATCAGTTCGCCATAGAACAGGCTGTCCAGGCCTTGGCGCATCTGGGCCAGGGCCTGGTACGCGGCGCCCTCCAGGTGGTTGCCGGCCGGGTGCTCGTCCCAGAAGATGGTGTGGCCCCACAGGAAGTCCACGGCGATCAGGGGCGCGCCGGTCATCTGGCGCGGCTTGAGCCGGGCGGTGGCTACGAAGAACTCCGGCGCGCCGGGCTGGGTGTCGAAGACGAAGCCGATGTTGTGGTAGGGGGCCGGGTCGGTCCACGGACGCCGCGTGGCTTCCGGCTCAAACCAGGCCTGGCCGTGCGGCATGGTGGTGGCCAGGAACTCAATCCCGCGTTCGCGCAGATAGGGCAGGGCGTTCAGGCCGATCTCGCCAAAGTGGGCGTTGAGCGAACGGCTGGGTTGGAGCCCCCAGGCTCTGAAAGTCTCGTCGTAGCGGCGGAAGTTTTCGGCCACCACCGCATCCGGCCAGGCGCGGCGGTTGGCGTGGTCGTAAAAAATCTGGTGGTCGTAGGCAAAGCCGTGTGCGGCCACCGTGATCAGGCCGGCATCGGCTTTGGCCTTGAGCGCCTGCGAGCCCTGGCCCTTGACGTCGTGCATGACCTTGTCTACGTCGTTCAGGTACACGCCGACATGCGGGAGGTAGCCGTGGTCGTTGAAGACGTCCAGGTAGCGGAAATGGTTGTAAGACGAGCTGGCGTCGTCGAGCACGAAGGTGACGAACGGCGGCATGGCGCGCATCACGAATGGTTTGCGCGCTGCCCAGACCAGGCCCTTCCAGAACAGGTCATCCAGCCCCATGGCGTGGCCGAGGTGCGTTTGGCGCCAGACGTCGACGGCCAGTGTCCAGGCCACGACGCGGCCGCGACCGTAGGGGCGGGCGACGAGCGCCGGCCACTGGTCGGCGGTGACCAGCAGGACGTCCTCCGGCGCGCCGAAGCCTGGCCCGTCCACGCGGCACACGGCCACGGGCTGGCTAAAGACGACGGTTTCGCCGCGTTCGCGTGTAGCCGTGATGAAGTGGTCATCGCGCGCCAGCCGGACGCAGTCCCGGTTGACGGCGATGGCCCGGCCGGCGACTCCGAGCACTTCGCGCAAGGCGGCGGGGTAGGCAGCCAGACCACCGTCGAAGCAGACCAGACCCAGGCCAGCCCGCACCGCGTCGCGCACGTAACCGGCTTCGGTCTCGCTCAGGCGGTCGCCCAGGCCGGCCTGGGCCAGCACCAGGGCCGGCAGCGTGCCGAGCGCCTCGGGCGTCAGGCGCGCCTGGCCCAGGTCCAGCACGCGGTAGGGCAGGCCGAAATGCTGCAGGGCCGCGAAGATCGTCTCGCCCACGGCCGGCCAGCCGGCGGGCGCAGTCGAGTCCACCACCACGCCCAGGCAACCATTGCCCGTGGACTGGGCCTCTGGCCAGGCGAGCGCTTTGATCAACATGTGACCCTCACACTCCCGGAGAAGGGCGGCACGTCCACGAAGCGCTGGTGGATTTCGCCCTCCTGCTCGGTGAATAGATACAGGTTGGTGGTCAGGGTGGTGCGGCCGGCCAGATCGGCAGTGACGGTCCCGCCGGCGTCAACGGCCACGGCCGTCAGGCGCGATTCCACCTTGCTGCGTGCGTACTCAGCGATGTACTCGTAAGGGCGGTGGACGTAGCAGTGCTTGGCCAGGCCGCGGTCGATCAGAGTCAGAATTTCGTCCAGCTCGCGCATGGACAAGACCGCGATGCGCTGCTCGTGCGTGTACAACTCGCCGAAGAACAGGCTGTCCAGCCCGAGGCGCATCTGGGCCAGGGCCTGGTTGGCGGCGCCTTCCAGGTCGTTGCCCTGCGGGCGCTCGTCCCAGAAGATGGTGTAGTTCCACAGGAACTCAGAGGCCACCATCGGCACGCCCGTCATCTGGCGCGGCATAATCAGCGCGTTGACGCCGAAGAACTCCGGATGGCCGGGCATATAGTCGAACACAAAGCCGCTGCGGCCGTAGGGCGCCAGATGCAGCTCCTTGTCGGCGGGGTCGGCCGCAAACCAGGCTACGCCGAAGGGCAACAGGGCGCCGGAGAACTCCACGCCGCGCTCACGCTGGTAGGGCAGGGCGTTAAAGCCCACCTCGCCGAAGTGCGGGTTGGAGAAGCGGCTGAGCTTCAGGCCCCAAGTCCTGAACTTTTCGTCCAGCTCACGGAAGTTCTCGGCCACCACCGCGTCCGGGTAGGGCTGGCGCGCGGCGTGGTCGAAGTAGATGTGGTGGTCGTAGGTGAAGGCGTGCGCGCCGAACTCGGCCAGACCGGCGTCGGCCTTGGCCTTCATCGCCTGCGAGTCCTGCCCGCGCACATCGTGCATGACTTTGTCGATATCCCGGAGGTGCAGCTCGACGTGCGGGAGGTAGCCGTGGTCGTTGAAGACGTCCAGGTAGCGGAAGTGGTTGTAGGCCGAGCTGCCGTCGTCCTCCAGATAGGTTACGAAGGGCGGCATAGCGCGCATGACGAACGGCTTGCGCGCGGCCCAGACGAGGCCCTTCCAGAACAGGTCGTCCAGCCCCATGGCGTGGCCAAGCACGGCCGGGGTCCATACCAGCGGGCTGAGGGCCCAGACCACCACGCGGCCGCGGCCATAGGCGCGGGCCACGAGGGCCGGCCACTGATCGTCGGTGAGGAGCAGGGCCTCCTCCGATGCGCCGAAGCCCGGGCCGTCCACGCGGCAGACCTCGGCCGGCTGCGAGAAAAAGACCGTCTCGCCGCGCTCGCGGGTGGCGGTGATGAAGTGATCGTCCCGGCCGAGGCGGACGCGGTTGCGCAGCAAGGTGCGCGCCTCGCCGGCCAGGCCGAACAGCTCGCGCAGCGGGGCCGGATACTCGGCCAGGTGGCCGTCGAAGCAGACCAATCCGAGGCCGGCCCGGACGGCGGCCACCAGCCCGTCGGCGTCGGCCGGGGTCAGGCGCGGGCCGAGGTGGGCCTGGGCCAGCAGCACGGCCCGGCTGGCGTCCAGGCGTGCGGGCGTCAACCGCTCCTGGGCCAGGTCGAGGACCTGGTAGGGGAGGCCACAGTGCTGCAGGGCGGTGAAGAAGGCGAGCTCCAGGTGCGCGGCCTGCTCGGGCACGCCCGTGTCCGCCACCACCAGCAGGCAGCCGTTTCCGCGGCTTGCTTGTTCTTGCCAGGCGTCAGTCGTCATTGTGTCCCATTGAGCGTGAGCGGCCGGCAGACCAGGGCCGGGAGAAAGCCCCGGCCCGCCGGTCGCTGCACTAAAGGGGGGCGCCGACTCGTGCGCGGCTCAGTTGTGTCCGTTGTGTCCGAGCTTGGCCTTCTTGATTGCCAGGGCCACGCCCTCCAGCATCGCGTCGCAGTCTTTGCGCGTCAGGCGCGGATGCATGGGCAGGTTGATGATCCGGTTGAAGAACACGTCCTCGGCCACCGGGCACAGGCCGGGTTTGTAGCCGCGCTCCTTGTAGATGGTGAACAGGTAGTTGGGCAGGTAGTGCTGCACGGGCTGGACGCCGCCTTCCCGGTACAGGTAGCGGATAAAGGTGTCCCGGTTGACGCCCAGGCCCTTGAAGTCCACATGCAGCGTGTACAGATACCAGGTGGGCTGGCAGTCCGGCGCGACGTAGGGCGGCGTGCAGCCCTCGATCTGCGCGAAGCCGCGGCTGAGGTACTCGCCGATGGCCGCCCGTTCGGCATTCAGGGCGTCCAGCTTGCGCAGCTGCACGCGGCCGATCGCGGCGCGCATTTCGTCCATACGATAGTGGTGGCCGAACTCGCCGCCGATGGTGACGACATCGTAGTGATAGGGCAGCCAGTAATCGGCTTGGTTCTCGTAGCTCTTGACGCCCATCGTGCGCAGCAGCGGGCACTCTTCCGCGAACTGGTCGTTGTTCGTGGTGAGCATGCCGCCCTCGCCGGTGGTCATGTTCTTCAGCGAGTGGAAGCTGAAGCAGGTGATGTCGGCGATGGATCCGATCCGCCGGCCCTTGTACTCGGCGCCGGGCGAGTGGGCCGCATCCTCCACGACCGCCAGCCTGTGCTGGCGCGCCAGCTCCATGATCGGATCCATGTCCACGGGATGGCCGCCGTAGCTGACGACGTAAATCGCCTTGGTCTTGGGCGTGATCTTCTGCGCCACGCTGGCCGGGTCGATGTTCACCGTGCGCGGGTCCACATCCGCGAAGACCGGCACGCAGTCCTTCTTCAACAGCGGCAGGGAAGTAGCGATAAACGTGATTGGGGTGGTGATGACCTCGTCGCCGGGCTGAAGATGGAGCAGCGCGGTGGCCAGATGCAGGGCCGAAGTGCAGCTTTGGGTGGCGAAGGCGTGCTTGGCGCCGACGTACTCGGCAAACTCGGACTGCAGGTTGCGCACCTCCGGCCCCATAGTCAACGAGTCCTGCTGCAGTGCGCGCAGCACCGCCTCGCCCTCCTCCAACCCGAGGCGGCTGCCGTTGAAGGAGTAGGGCACCTTCAGTTCGACCGCGTCGCCGGTGGCGTAGCTGTCTGTGATGGCGACATCCTTCGGTTTGCCGATGGTTCTCCAGTTAGTCATGGCCGTTCTCCTTTCGGATCGAGAGGGGCGGACGCCGTGTCCAGGGGCGCCGCCGTAGATGGGTTTGAGCGTTCCAGATGTTCAGGCGGCCGGGCTGACGGCGGAGGCGCCTCCCGTGCGCCCAGTTCGGCCAACAGCGCGTGGAAGTCGGCGACGGCCGTCTCCACCTCGCTCGCGGTGGGACCTAGGGGGCGGAGCGCAAAAAGGCCGTCGAACCCCCGGGCCAGCAGGGCCGAGACGAGTTCTTTCACCTCGGCGTTGCCATGGTTGAGCCGGGCTGGTGCGCCGGTTTCAAAGGTGGCGTCCGCGACGCGCAGCAGGCGGAGCCGCGTCTTGAGCGCGCCTGGCATCCAGGCGGTGAGGAAGGCGTGCTCGCGTAGGGCGGTAAACCCGGCCGGGTCGAAGGCGGCGCCGATCCAGTCGGCCGGCGCGCGCCGCAAGAGCGCCGCGAAGTGCTGGCCGGTGTCGGCCAGGGTGGCGGGGCCGTTCTCCACCAGCAAGGGGACAGCGTGCGCCTCGGCCAGGCTGGCCGCTTGACTTAACCAGGTGGCGGCGTCCTCGCCAGCCGGCGCTGGCGTCACCACGTATTCGGCCGCCCAGGCGCGCGCCTGGGCGAAGGCCTCCGCCAGCGTGTCCGCACCGCTGGCGCGGATGGCGGCGACGCCCAGGCCCGCGTCCTGCAACGCCGCGCGCAGACGCGCCTGTCCAGCCTCCGTCAGGGCGGCCAGGTCCGACTGGGCCAACTCCCCGGCCTGGACCTCCCAGCCGCGCAGTTGCTCTGCTGTGTAAGGCGGCGGCGCATCCGCCGCAGGCAGGGGCAGGCACACGCGCGGTGCGCTAAACACTGCACACCTCGCAGGTCGGGGCGCCGCATCCCCAGCGGCGCGCGGCCTCGGCCCAGTCGCCGGGCTGGTCCGCGCCGGTCTGGAGGCTGGCCCGCGCCCATCGGCAGAAAACGCAGCGCGGCTTCGCACACAGGAAAGCGGCCGGATCGGCGCGCAACTGCTCGAGGCCAAACGCGATCAGCTCATCGGCGCGCATCAGGCGCGCGGCGGCGGCGCCGACCCGGCTCAGGCGGAGCAGGCCGGCCTCGCGCAGCGGTCGGTCCCAGCGGATGAACTCGCGGTGGCCCCAGGGCGATTTGGGCAGCGCCACTTCCCGGATCGACCCGTCGGATTGAAGCACCGGGACCGTCAGCGTGCGCAGGTATGGCACGTCGGCGATGGTCTCGGCGGTGTGCCAGGTGGTGTTGCGGTCCTGGTCCACGCCGAGCAACAGCACCCATCCCCGGATCTGGCCCAGGCGGCCATAGGGGCTGTCCGGGCCGCAGGGTAGGCCGCGCTCGTGGCCGTTGGTGAGGAAGGCGGCCCGGGCGCCGACGGCGGCGACGGCGTGCGTGGGGTGCTGGCTGCGCCAGGCGCCCGGCCACACCCGCACGACCTCGGACATCCGGCCGACCGTAGACGGCGACGTCTCCACCGAGAAAGGCTGCGTGAGGTCCGGCAGCGTCGGTGCCGCCAGCGTGCCGGCCGATCCCAGAAGGTCCAGCAGGGCGTGGACCAGGGCCTCGGCGCCGCCGGCCACGTGGCCCAGGCTGGACAATGCGCTGTGTACGAGCAGTGCGTCGCCGGGGCGCACGCCCAGGCCGGCCAGACCAGCGGCGATGGCCTCGGGGCGGATTTCCGGCGACGGCAGCAGCGGCATGGGGGTGCGTCCTAGGGCCGGTCAGTGGGCCTTGATCTCGGCCAGGTTCTCTTTGACCTTGCGGAACCCGGCCGCGATGGCCTCCATATCTTGGCGTGTCCCGAGCAGCAGACGATGCTCGAGCCAGATCGACTCGTGGTAGCAGGCCCGCTCCGTGACCGGGCACTTTTCCTGGTAGGCCGTGAAGTCGATGTCCTTATAGATTGGCGAGACCGGGGCGCCGTGGCTCAGGAAATCCTTATTGACGAACATCGGGTTGGCGTAGAGCGGGAAGGTGTAGCCCGTGAAACAGGGGATGCCCTCGGCGCTGAGCGCCTCCAGGAAACGGGCGCGCGGGACGCCGTCGAAGCGCTCCGGGTCATAGCGGATCATGAAGATGTGCCAGCTGTGCTTGTTGGCGCGCTCGTCCCAGCGCTGGGTCTGCAGCCCGTCGATCTCGCCCAGCAACTGGGCCAGATAACGGGCGTTCTCCATGCGCCGGGCGTTCTGCGCCTCCAGCCGCGTCAGCTGCACCAGCAGCAACGCGGCCTGGAACTCCGTGATGCGGTAGTTCCAGCCGAGGCGGTGGAACTCGTACCACGGCCGGCCTTTCTTGCGCCCGGACCACAGGTAGGACTCGCACAATTCGGCGATGTCGAAGTCGTTGGTGATGATGATGCCGCCTTCGCCAGCGGTCATGTTCTTGGAGAGCTGGAAGCTGAAGGAGCCGGCCGTCCCCAGCGCACCCAGTTTCTGGCCGCGCCATTCGGACCCGTGGGCGTGGGCGTCGTCCTCGATCACTTTCAGGTTATGCTTCTGGGCGATGGCCAGCAGCCGGTCCATGTCCACCGCCTGCCCGCCGAAATGCACAGGCTCAATGGCCCGGGTGCGCTCCGTGATGGCGGCCTCGACCTTGTCCATGTCCATCAGATACGTGTCCGGCTCGACGTCCACGAACACCGGCACTCCCTGGGCGTGCAGCACGGCCGTGGCGCTGGCCACGTAGGTGTAGGCCGGGACGATCACCTCCTCGCCCGGGCGCAGGCCGATGGCCTTGAACAGCATCTCCAGCGAGCCGGTGCCGTTGGCGGTGCAGACACCGTACTTGGCCCCGTGAAAGGCCGCGAACGAGTGCGCGAACTCAACAGCCTTGGACATCGGGCCGGACGTGGGCTCGTTGAGTTCGACGCCAGTGGCATACGCGAAGCGGAACCACTTGCCGCTCTGGACCACGCCGGTCACGGCTTCAACCTCGCGGTCATCCCAGACCGGCCAGGCAGGGAAGGGTGCCGTGCGGAGCGGCTGCCCCCCCGTGAGAGCCAGTTTTCCCATTAGGGCCTCCAATACTGATGAGCGGCACCCGGCTAGAGCCGGACGACCGCACCGGTTTCCAGCGATTGTTTCGCCGCCAGGGCGATGGTGAGCACCTCGCGCGCCTGGGCCAGCGTGGCGACGGCGGGCGCCCGGTCTTCCGCCAGGCAGGCACAGAAGTAGCGGATCTCGGCCTGGTAGCCGTCTTCGGCCGGCGGCGTGAGGAACTCAGGCGCTGCGCCGCGCCGGTAAAGCACCAGGTTGGTCTGGGCCGCCGACCGCTGGTCTACCTGGGCCACGCCGCCGAACAGGAAATCCACGCAGCCGGCCTCGCCCGTCAATCGGAAAGACATCTGGAACGGGAAGCCGGGCGGGAAAGCGTAGCTGGCCTCCAACACGGCCTGGTGATCGCCGTAGTCCAGGTTGGTGATCACATGGTCCCAGCCACCGGCCGGGCCGCGCCCGCCCACGGCATAGACCGTCTGCGGCTGGCCGAACAGAGAGTAGACGAAATCGAGGTCGTGGATGTGCAGGTCGAACAATGCGCCGCCGCTCTTGGCCGGGTCTTTGAACCACTCTCCCCACGTGGGCGGCGACGCCAGCCGGGTGCCGGTGGCCAGGCGCGCCGCGCCCAACCGGCCATCGGCCAGCGCCTCGCGGATGCGCACGTACTCCGGCCAGAAGCGGATCACCTGGGCGACCATGGCCTTGACGCCAGCCTTTTCGACGGCGGCCTGCATGCGGTCCACGTCGTCCAGGCTGAGGGCCAGCGGTTTTTCACACAACAGGTGCTTGCCGTGTTCGGCCGCGGCGACAACGGTGGCGGCGTGCAAAAAGGTGGGCAGACAAATGCTGACGGCCGTAATCTCTGGGTCCTCGAGCACCTCGGCGATGGTGTAACAGGCACGCGCCCCATGCCGGGCGGCCAGCTGATCGGCGGCGGCGCGGTTGGCGTCGGCCACCGCCGCCAGCTGCACGCCTTCCAGCCGCGCGAAGGCGGCGGCATGTGTCGCCCCGATAAAGCCAGCGCCGAGCAAGCCAACTTGGATCATGGAACCTCGCTCTGCCTGCGCCCGGCCTGCTAGCGCGGCGCCGGGCCGGTGGATTGACGTATCACCAACGCGGGTGGCACCGTCGCGGCCTGCTCGGCCTCGGACGGGAGTTCGCCTTGAATCAGGCGCATCAACCAGGCGAGAGCCTGCCGGCTCATCGCCTCCACGGGCTGGCGGACCGTCGTCAGGGCCGGGCTGGTGAAGCGCGCCATTTCAATGTCATCAAAGCCTGTGATGGAAATGTCGGCGGGCACGCGCAGGCCGAGATCGAGTGCGGCCTTGAGGGCGCCCAGGGCCATGACGTCGTCGGACGCGAGCACGGCCGTGGGCCGCCGCGGCGCCTGCATCAGTTCGACGAGTGCGCGATAGCCGCCATCTAGGTTGTTGCTGTCGGTGCGGATATCATCCGGCGTGACCTCGAGCCCGGAGAGCTGGCTGTACTCCAGGAAGGCTTCGCGCCGTTCGTGGATATCGCCCAGCCAGCCGCCGTTGATGAACGCCAGCCGCCGGTGGCCAAGGGTGTACAGGTGGTCGAGCAGCAGCCGCATCCCGTGGCGGTTGTCGGTGTTGATCGTGGGGATGGGGCCGGGCGACTGGCCACGGCACAGGGCCAGAACGGCCCGGCGCTGGCGGAGGATTTCCTCGGTCGCCGCGCCGTCATCGCGCAGGTCGCCCAGCAGCAGGACGCCGTCGCAGTGGCGCGCGTCCAGCACGGCCGTCATCTGCAGTGCCTGGCTCGGGTCGCTCTGGGCGTGGCCGAGCACGATTTGATAGCCGAGGGCGCGGGCTTGGGTGCTGAGGGTAGAGATGAAATGGGCGAAGAACGGATCCTCGATCTCGCGGGCGATGAGGCCAATCAACTGAGTGTGCTTGCCACGCAGCGCGCGCGCCAATGGGTGGGGCGAGTAGCCGAGTTCAGCGGCGGCGGCGCGGACACGCTCGCAGGTGCTGGGGCTGATCAAGGTGGTCCCGGAATCGTTCAGGACGCGCGAGACGGTGCTGGCTGAAACACCAGCCAGACGGGCCACATCCCGGGCAGTTGGTCCCTTGTGGTCGGTCAGACGTGGGCCGCGTGACGCGGATGGACCTCGATCGGCGGGCTGCTCTGGGTGCATGGACTTCCCGACAAAAAGCGCCGCTTGGGCGACATAAAATACTATATAGTTGTTTTGTTGAATTTAATTGACGGATAATCGAATGATAGCATACGTTTTCTTGCTGTCAACAGCGTATAATTGGATAATAAAGTTTATAAAGACAACAAATCTATTCGTTATTCTCAAAATCAACTAAGAGAGGCTCCTATGAGCATCCGGCGCTGGTTGGGACTTCTGGTTAGCTTGGGGGTTGCAGCCGCCCTGCTATATCTGCCTTTGCCAGCGCTTCCAGGTGCAGGCGGAGTACTCCTCGAGCTCACGCCAGCTGGGCGGGCCAGCCTGGCGATAGTGGCCTGGAGTTTGTTGATGTGGATCCTGGAGCCGGTGCCGCTAGCGGTCACGGCGCTGGCGATCTTCCTTCTGTTTCCGGCTTTGGGTGTGGCCGACTTGGGCGCGGTGACGAGCCACGGGCTGGGGCATCCCCTGATTCTGTTCTTCTTGAGCCTGTTGCTCTTGTCAGCGGCCTTCGTACACGTGGGCCTCAGCCGGCGCGTGGGCCACGCTGTGATTGTTCTGGCGCGCGGGCGTCCCGCTGTCCTGATCCTGCTGGTGCTGGCCGTCGGCGCCGGCCTGTCAATGGCGATCACCGGGTTGGGCGCCGTGACTGTTTTGCTGGCGATGGCTCTTGGTATTATGCCGCCCGGTCGTCCCCGGGCACGCGACGAGGCCCACTTCGCCCGGGCGTTGCTGATCGCGACGAGCTGGGGGCCGATGATCGGCACCCTGGGCACACCGGCGGGGGCTGGGTCCAACCCTTTGGCGATCGGCTATCTGAAGGAACTGGCCGGGATCGAGGTGACGTTCCTGGATTGGCTTGTTCTGGGAGCGCCGATGGTGGCGCTGCTCGTGCCCGCGGCCTGGCTCATCCTGTTGCGGCTGTTTCCATTTCAGCCCGCGGCCGTGGCTGAGGCCATTCAACTGGACGCGGCGCAGGCCACCCGCCCCGGGCCGCTGCGGCGCCAGGAGAAGCAGGTGCTAATGATCCTCGGGCTGATGCTGGCGCTGTGGAGCGCGGCCCCGGCCGTCAGCGCGCTGACGGCCGGGCGCGTCACCCTCACGCTTGAGACGGTCGGCCTGGCGGCGGCGCTGGTCGTCTTTCTGCCCGGACTGGATCTGCTGCCCTGGTCGGTGGCGCAACGCGAGACGCCCTGGGGGACGCTGCTGGTGCTGGCTGGCGGCCTGGCCGCCGGCGTCATGTTCTACCGCACCGGCGGCGCGGCCTGGCTCACCTGGCAATTGCTCGGCCCCTTGAGCCAGATGGCCCCAATCGCGCGGCTGTTTGTGCTGGGCGCGGGCGTGAGCGTCCTGCGCTTGCTCTTCTCCAGCAATACCGCCGCGGCTGCCATTCTGATCCCGCTTCTGATCGCCATGGCCCAGGGCCTGGGGTTAGAGGCGTGGGCGTTCACGGCGCCGGCGATCTTCGCCGCCAACCTGGCCTTCGCGTTGCCGGCCCAGGCCGCCATCAACCTGACCTCCTATTCAGCCGGGGCCTACTCTACGCGCGATCTGCTCAAAGCCGGGCTGCCTCTGACTTTCGTCGCCGTCTTCGTCCTGGGCGGCGTCCTCCTGGGGGTGGGCTGGTTGACCGGCCGGCGCCTGTTCTGAGGCCGTGGGCGCCGCTCAGAGCGTGGCCGTCCACGCGCCGTCGAAGGCCGGAAGCGGCGCCCAGCGCTGCCGGACCTCATCGCCCTCGGTCTCGAAGACGGCCACCTCCAGTGACACGGTCGCGCGGCCGGCGAGGGTGACGCGCAGCGGCCGTCCAGCGGGACACTCGGCGACCGTGATCCAGACCTCGTCGCGCGCTTTGGTGTAGTCGGCGGCCAGTTCATGGCCCACGCGCCGGAGCGGGTAGCGGGCGACCTCGCCCTCCAGCAGGCCCAGCCAGCGGTCGATCTCGTCCAGACCCAGCACGGCCAGTTTCTGCTCGTGGGTCGTCACCTCGGCGAAAAAGCCGCTGTCGAGCGCCAGGCGTACAGCCAGGGCGGCGCGCTGCGCGGCTTTCGCCGGATCATTGCGCGGGCTTTCGCCGCCCCAGACCGTGCAGCCTGCCAGCACGTCCGACTCCATCAGGTGGCGCGGCAGGCCGCCGCCCACATTGTAGAAGTCCGGGTCCTCCGGGTGGTAGTCATAGAACAGGCTGTTCAGGCCATAGGGCCACCAGTCTGGAAAGACCCGCTCCCACTTGGGCTGGCCCAGTTGATACGGGCAATACACATAGGTCCGGCCGCGCGCCTTGAGATATGGCAGGGCCCGCCGGCCGATCTCGCCCCAGTGAAAATACGCAGTGCGTGGGGGCGGCACGCCCAGGCCCGCGTACCACGCGTCCACGCGCCCGAAGCTCTCGGCCAGCTGCGCGTCGCTGTACTCGCCGACGCCGAAGTCAAAAGGGATGAGCCGATAGTAGTCGAGGGCGTGCGCATCCCAGTCCACCTGGCCGCCCTGCCTCAGGGCCCGCATCGCCGGGGCCAATTCGGCGGGCGTTTCGTCTACGAAGCACGAAACCAGGGGGTGCTGGCCGTGCCGGTTCATGACCTCCACGTAGCCGAAGTCGTGCCGGCCGCGCGCATCGTCCACGCGGATGGTGACGTACGGCGGCATCATCGTCGCGGCGAAGGGTTTGCGCGCGGCCCAGACGATGGCGCGCCAAAACAGGCCGTCCAGCCCAAGCGCGTGCCCGAAGAATTCGCGGTGCCACAAGCGTGGGCTGAACGCGAACTGGACCACCCGGCCGTGACCGGCCTTCCCGGCGACCACGACTGGGAGCTGGCCGGGCTCATAGGCGTTGCCAGGGACGTGATGTCGGGCGAAGATCAACTGCTCCTTGCCCAGCACGGCCTGGGCCAGTTCGACGGCGTGGCGCCCGAGGCGCGTGATCGGCGCGACCGTGACCGGGCGTTTCAGGCGCACGTCCTGACTGCCCGGCTGAGTCCAGGTGATGAAGTGATCGTTGCGCGGGAACAGCAGCCGGTCGGAGGCCGCCGGCCGCCGATCCACCTGGAGCCCAAGCAAGCCGAGCACCTCCGGCGGATAGCGGCTCAGGTCGCCACCGTCGAAGTTGACCAGGCCCAGCCCCAGTTCGGCGACGGCGGCGGCCAGCAGCGCGCCCTCCCCCGGAGAAAGCGCGCCGCCCAAACGGTCCTGCGCCAGGACCACGGCCGCGCAGCCGGCCAGCAGTTCGCGGGTCAGCGGGCCGGCCGCCAGGTCGTGCCGGCGATACGGAAAGCCGAAGTGGCGCAGCGGGATCAGGACCGTCTCGTCCACGATGGCGCGGTCGGCGTAAGCGCCGCGGCTGTCCACGACGACCAGCAGGGCGCGGTCCCCGGCGCTCTCGGGACGGGAGTGCGGGATACGGATCATTCCAGGCCGATCCTGTTCTGGCTGTCGGGCGGCCAATAATCCAGGACGAGCAGTTCAGCGATGCCAGTCGATAGATTGCGGCCGGCGTGCGGCTCGTTGCGCTCGACGGCGACGAAGTCGCCGGCGCGGTAGACGGCGCTCCGGCCGCCGATGGTCATCTCCAGCTCGCCCTGGGTGACGAAGAAGAACTGCTCCAGGTCGTGGGCGTGCTCGGCGAAGGCGCCGCCCGGCTCAAAGCGCTGCACCAGCACGGCCAGGTTGCGGCCGGACGAGGTGGTGCGGGCGAGCAGGCTCCAACTGACATTGCGCCATTCGCGCGTGTCCCAATCGGGCGGGCGGTGGAGGGAGTTGCTTTTCATCAGTCGACTCCAGGAAGCTGGCGGGGTGCCCCGGCCCGGTGATCTCCCCGCCACGGCCGGCGCCCTCCGTCATTCATCAGGTTCTCTGCAATCTCCAGACATCGCTTTCCATGTTGTTTCCCGCGACGACCCACAGCGCGTCGTCGTAAACGAAGAGGCTGCCGGCATGGCGCGGCGCCCAGGGAGTCTGAGGCAGTTCCTGCCAGTGCTCGCCGTCCGTCGAGTGCCACACGTCATTCATGTTCCCAGGGCCGAAGCCTTCCATCAGCCACATTCGCCCATCAAACACCGCCACGTTGTGATAGATCCGCGGTTTCCAGGGGGCTTTCTCCAGATGACGATGCCAGGTCACGCCGTCCTCGGAACTCCAGACGTCGTTGAGCACCTGCCAGTCACCTTTTTCGTCCTCCGTATTGGCTGTCTCATAGATGCCGCCGCCGAGAATCCACATACGGTCCTTGAATACGACATTGCCGCCGATCATCCCGCGGGGCGACCAGATCCGACCGCGGGTCTGCACCTTTTCCCACGCCCGGCCGTCGGGCGAATTCCAGATGTCGTTGTAGACGACATATTCTCCCGGCACTGACTCGAATTGCGGCAGCGTCTGCCCGCCCATGACCCAGATCCGGTCCTTGAATGTCAGCGTGTGCTGCAGCGCCCGCGGACCCCACGGCACGCGCTTGTCGATCCGCCTCCACGTCCGGCCGTTGTTCGAATTCCATACGTCGAAGTGGTAATGGCCCTGGTTGACGTCTCCGCCCACGATCCACATTTTGTCCTGGAACACGACGTGGCCGGCGGTGTGCCGTCCTTCCCAATCGACTTCGGGGTCAAACGTCTGGTCCTTGAACGTGTTGGGCTTGACCAACGTCCACTGCGCGCCGTCGGATGAGCTCCAGACATCGTTGACGCAGATGCGCGGATAAGCGGCCTTGTCGTGCGGGTTCCACCCGCCGATGAGCCACATTCGGTCCTGATATACCAGCGCGCCGGCCCCATCGCGCGGCGGGAAGGCCGCGTGAGGGCTGACGCAGTGCCATTGGTAGTGAGCGGCCATTTCTTTGCCATCTCCAAGTAGTCTAGCAGGAGATTTATCGAGGCGGCGTCACACGGCCTGGCTGATCTTGAACAGCGCCCGGAAGAAGTCGTCGAAGACGGCTACGATGGCGGCAGCCCGGTCCCGCGCCGTGGCTGCCTCATAGGGCCGGGCGGTGATGCGGTCGAATTCGCGTGTCGCCTCGACCTCGGCCTCGGTCAGCAGGCCGCCCCGCAGAGCGTCTAGGATGTTGGCCGGGTTGTCGACCGACTCGCCGGTCCTGATCTGCCAGAACATCTGAAACGGCGTGCGAAAGAAGTTTTGGCCGATGCGGCGCAGCTCGTTCTGGAACAGCCAGGCGGTGTCGAAGTGAGCCGGGGCGTGCAGGTAGAACCACAGCCGACCCTTCATCAGCCGCGCGAACTTGGCGTTGTCGAAGATGACCAGGGCCGGGTCGATGGGCGCCTTCGGCAGCGCCCGCTTCCAGGCCGCGATCTCCAATCCGGCCTCCGCCGGCACCAGCGTGATTACCCCGCGCAGCCGCGCGGCGATAGCGCCCAGGGCCTCTTCTAGGGCGTCCTCCAGTTCGGTCAGATGCGGCTCGCTGTACCAGCGCGGGGTCTCATATCCCCCGTGCAGGATCTCGTCCACCATTTCCCAGCAACGCAGTTCCGGGAATAGCCGGGCCGCCCATTCGAAGGCGTCTAGTTTGCCGGCCAGGTTCTGGCGCTCCAACAGGCAGACGGCTGACAGGACGGGCGGGTTGAAGTAGTGCATCAGGCGGCTGTGCAGCGGATACTTGACGGCGTGCACGCCTAGATTCACGGCCGGGTCAATCGTTCGGTCATAGCGGCCATAGTACAGACAGAACTTCTTCAGGTGAAAGTATTCGTCCTTGACATCCCACGGGCGCCGGGCGAAGTGCTCAAGCGCGGCGCTGATCTGTGCCGGGTGCTCGGTGTGGTAGTAGGTCCACTGTTGGAATTCGGGGTAGTAACTGCGTTCGGCCGTCAGCTCGGACCAGGTCAGGTTGACGCCGGGCAGGTGTTCCAGGTTGCGCGCCCAGGCCGGCACCCGTGCACAGAGGGCCAGATGCGCCTCGCCGATGGCCATCGACATACGACACCAGTCGTCGGCCGTCATGCCGTCGCGGACGATGAAGCGCGTATCGAAATCGCTCATACCCGGCGCCAGATCGCGGAACATCCACTTGCCGGCGATGGCCTCGATCCGCTCGAAACGATAGCGGCACTCGCGATAGTACGTCCGGATGTACTCGGCAAAATCGTTTTCGGGCCGGAGGGGGAACCTCATTGCTGGCTTTCTTTGGCGCTCAGCTGGATGACCCGGTCTTCAGCCGCCGATTGGTAGATGGCGTCCAGCAGTTGGGTGGTCTGGGCGGCTTCGGCCAAAGGGCAGGCCGGCGGACGCCCGGCCGCCACGGCCTCCACGAAGTCCTCCACCAGCGGCCAGTGGACATTTTCGTGCGAGGGCAGATCCAGACTCTCCGTTTGCCGGCCGACGGTCTTGGTGATCGGCCCGGAATCGTACGGCAGCCAGTCTAGCTTGGCCTCGGTCCCCACGATCTCGAACTCATGGCGCCAGGCTTTGGCGCACCAGCTCAGCGAGGCCGTCACCTGAACGCCATCCCGCATCGTCATCAGAACGCTGGCTGTGTCTTCCACATCCCAGGCGTGGACCAGGTTGGCGCAGCGCGCGTAGACGCTGACCGGCCGGCCGAGCAGACCGATCAGGACGTCGAACATGTGCGAGCCCATATCACTGAGCGGCCCGCCGCCGGACCGGGCCCGGACCACGCGCCAGTGTTTCGGGTCGTCCCGCGCGGGGTCGAACCAGGAGTGGTAGACCAGGCGCGCCAAAACCAGCCGGCCGAACTCGCCGGCGGTCAGCATGGCCTGGGCGTGCCGGTAACGGGGTGTTAGGCGCCGGAAGTAAGCGCAGCCAGCCGTGCGGTCGGTGCGCGCCGCCGCCGCCACCACGGCCGCGCACTCACGGCTGTCTAGGCCGAGCGGTTTTTCCACCAGTACGTGGCGGCCGGCCTCCAGCGCCTGCACCGCCTGGGGAGCGTGGAGGTGGATCGGCGTCGCCAGGTAGACGGCAGCGGCCGGCGATTCGCGCAGGGCCGTCGCTAGATCACCAAAGACCGGCACGCCGCCATACTCGGCGGCCAGGGCCTGGGCCGCTTCTTGGCGCGGATCGCACACGCCGACCAGGTGCGAGCCTGTCACTCCGGCCAGCGCCGGCGCCACGCGCTTGCGGGCGATATCTCCAGTCCCGACCAACAACCAGCTCAATTCAGTCATGGGAGCCTCTCCAGGTCAGCGGCGCAGATCGGCCAGGGTTTGCTTGAGCGCCCAGGCCACGTATTGCAGGTCATCGTCTGAGGTGCGCGGGAAGACGGGCGTGGAGAACACCTGCTCGCAGGCCTTGGCCGCGTTGGGGCAGCCCTCGTCGGTGTAGCCCAACTGCTGGAAAGCCTCCCAGGTCCAGACGGCGGGGTAGTGCTTGACGGTGCCAACCTTGTAGCGATTCTTCAGATGCGCCAGGAACTCGGCTGTGGAGAAGGGTACCCGGTCCGTGTCCAGCCGCACTACGTGGAGATGACTGCCGTGCTCCGGCCCGTGCCCAACCGGCAGGATGAGTTCGTCCACGCCGGCCAGCAGTTCATTCAGCCGCGCCATGCGGACCTGGCGGTCCCGGATGATGCGGTCCACCTTGGCCAGCTGCGTCAAGCCGACCGCATACTGGGGTTTGTTCATGCGATAGTTGAAGCCGATGCTGGCCACGCGCAGGGTCGGCCCGCCGTACACGTACCCAAACGTCTTGAGCTGGCGGACCTTCTCGCCGAAGGCCTCGTCGTCGGTGGTGACGGCGCCGCCCTCGCCCAGGCACGTCATGTTCTTGTTGCTC
Organism: uncultured Anaerolineales bacterium; assembly: GCA_937952305.1. Lineage (GTDB taxonomy): Bacteria > Chloroflexota > Anaerolineae > Anaerolineales > UBA6663 > SpSt-583. The sequence goes on from CALFZO010000187.1 coordinate 68,469, forward strand.
TGGAAGCTGTAGCAGGCGGCCTGACCGCGCCCGCCGATGGGCTGGCCGCGATACCGAGTGCCGACGGCGTGCGCGGCGTCGTAGATAACGGGCACGCCCGTCTCGCGCGTGATCTTGTCGAAAGCGTCGATGTCGCAGGCCAGCCCGGTGAAGTGCACGGGGATGATGGCGCGCGTCCGCTCGGTCAGGCGCTCGCGCACGCGGGCGGGGTCCAGGTTGAGCGTAACCGGGTCCACGTCGGCGAAGACTACGCGGGCGCCGCGAGCCACGGCGGTGCCCGCCGTGCACACGAAGGTCAGGGGCGTGGTGATGACCTCGTCGCCAGGCCCGATGCCCAGGGCCATCATGCAGCAGTCCAGGGCTGTGCCGCAGGAGTTGGTGGCCACGGCCTGGCGAGCGCCCTCATGCGCGGCAAGTTGTTTCTGAAACTCGCCCTCTTCCGGCTGAGGGAAGAAGTTGCCGCTCTCGCCCAAGGCCGCTGCCGTCACCCGCTGGACGGCCTCCAGGTCATCTTGCTCATACACGCCACCCATGGCCAGAAAAGGAACCTCATGAATTTGCATATCGACCTGCCTCCCAGGGATAGACCCGTTCGCGCAATCAATTGGGTGTGGTTGAGAATGTGGTCGGGCGTGTTTACCTCTAGCCCGGAGTCACTTCCGGTCCGGCGCGCGCGAAGGCGCTCGGGCGGGCCAGATTCCAGTAAGCGGCTCTGATCCAATCGTCGGAGCGGGCGACGCTGGCGACGCGCACCAACGCCAGATGGCCGCGGAAGCGGGCGGCGCCTGTCTCGAAGGCGCCCAAGGTTAGCGGGGCGCGGCAGTTGACCAGGGTTCCGGAAGCCGACCGCTGCGCAGCCAGCGCGCCGTCGATGAAGAGCTTCAGGACACGGCCGGTGTAGACGCCGGCCAGGTGATGCCAGCCAGGGGTGAGCGTGCGGCGGGCCGCCACGCTGCGCGGGCCGGCGAGGGTGTTGACGATGAAGGTCGGACCAAGAACAGCCGCGCACAGACCGCCATTGTGGCCGTAGTCACCGTAGCGCAGGCTGAATGTGCCATGCGCCCCGAGGGTGTCATAGCGCAGGATGCGGCCGTGCATGGGTTCCGGCGGCGTACCATCCTGCCACGGGGCCAGGTAGAAGTAGCGGCCATCGAAAGCGCCGGCGTTGTAGCCGACGGTCTTGAGGCCGTCGGTGTGTTCGGCGGCGTGGGCGCTCCAACTGCGCGGGTCATCGAAGGCGTCGGCGGTGTCGTAGCGCAACAGGTTGGTGTGGAACGTGTACGGCCTGCGCCCAGCCGGCCGGGCCTCCCCGAGCGGGCTCACAAACGGCACAAAGTACACGAAGCGACCGTCGAAGAACCCGCCGTCGAATCCGCCGGTGTTGAGCCCGTCGGTCCCGGCGGCCTCGTACCGGCTCCAGTTGGCCAGATCGGTGAAGCCGCCGCGCGTGTCGAAGCGCACCACCGTGCTATGGGCGTAAGGCACGTAGTACAAGTACGTGCCGTCAAAGACGATGCCCACACACATCTGCAGGCCGGCCTCGAACGACTGCCAGCTGGCGGGGTCCCCAAAGTCGCCGCGCGTGTCGTGACGCAACGCCCGGCCAGCGTTGAGGGGCGCAAAGTAGATGTATCGGCCGTCGAAGGCGGCGCCGTCGAAGCAGCCCAGCGCTTGGCCGGTCGCCGCACTGGCGTCGAACACCCGCCAACTGGCCGGGTCCTTGAAGCCCGCCTGCGTGTCGAAGCGGATCATCCGGGTGCTGAACTGGTCCTCGCGCCGCGGGTCGCCGTGGAAGCCAGGCGAGAAATACAGGTAGCGGCCGTCGAAGGCGGCACCCTGATGTGATTGGCGTTCGCCCACATCATAGGCCTCCCAGCTGCTGGCAGCCTTGAAGTCGCCGTGGGTGTCATAGCGCAGCACCCGGCTGTGGTAGCTGACCGAATCCTGCCGGGGCACGAAGTACACGTAGCGGCCGTCACAGGCCGCGCCATAGTAGCCTTGGGTGTTCAGACCGTCAGTGCGGCCGGCGTCGTAGGCGGCATAGCTGGCCGGGTCTTTGAAGTCGGCGTGAGTGTCGTAGCGCAGGACGATGCCGTGGGCGGTGCGGTCCTGGTAGTGTTGCGGAGCGAAATACACGTAGCGGCCGTCGAAGACTGCGCCAAAGTAGGCAAACGCTGCCAGGCCGTCCGTGGTCCCGGCGTCGTAGGCGGCGCAGGCCCCAAACGCCAGGGGCGGCGCCCACTGGGAGACCAGCGGCTGCAAGGCTTCCGGGTAGAAATCGTCGGTGTGCACCCAGGCTTCGACGGTCAGTTTGTCTTCCAGGACTAGATCTGGGGCCGGCCGGGATGGCGTAGCCGGGTTGTGCAGGGTCAGGCTCATCGCCGGATCGTCGCCGGGCGTCGGTGGACGGGCGGCACCGCCATAGCGCAAGTGCAGGACGGTCTCGGCGTCGACGGCCAAGCGGGGAAGGCGCACCCAGGCGCGCAGCATGCCGGCCGTCGGATCGTAAGCTTCCAGGTAGTGCGGCAAGCGTTGGTCAGCGCCGGGCAACGTGAAGCAGAGATCGGCCCCATCCGGTTGTTGGACGTGGCCGCCCAGCGCGACGCTGCGTAGACCGGGGGCCTGGAGCGCCACCAGGACTGGGAAGTCCAATAAGCCCGCGCTGCTCACTTCTACCGGTTGTAGGTAGATCTCCTGGTAATGCATCACGGTAGCGTCAGAGCTTGGGCTCGCCAACCAGCGAAAAAGACTCCGCATCTAGATACAGGCGAGCGTGCGCGGCAGTGCGCAAGATGGAGGCCGGGCAGGCAGCGGACACTGGCCCCAATAGAGCCGTTTTAACCGCCAGCGCCTTGCGCTTTTCCGGAACGATGGCCAGCACCTGTCGCGCCGCCAACAGAGCCGGGATGGTCAGAGTGATGGCTTGGGTGGGCACGTCGGCGAGCGTGGCAAAGTGGCCTTCGCCCACCTGCTGCCGTCGGCTGGCCTCGTCCAGCCTGACGACCCTGACCCAGGCCGGGTCGGCGAAGTCCGCGAAGGGCGGATCGTTGAACGCCAGGTGGCCATTTTCGCCGATGCCGAGACAGCACAGGTCGGCCGGGTTAGCGCGTAGCAGCGCCTCGTAGCGCCGGCACTCCTGCTCGGCGTTGGGGGCATCGCCCTCCACCCCGAAAAAGGCCGCCGGCCGAACGACGTCCACGATCTTCTCGTGCAGGTAGCGCCGGAAGCTGGCCGGGTGGTCGGCGCGTATCCCCCTATACTCATCCATGTGGAACAGGCGGACCCGCCCCCAGTCCAGGTCGGGCCCCTCGCGCAGCGCCGCGTAGAAAGTCAACTGTGAGTTGCCGGTGGCCAGAATTACGTTGGCCTGGCCGCGTTCCGCCAGCGCCTCGCGGAGCAAAGCCATTGCCCGTTCAGCCGCGGCCTGGCCCAACGCGGCGTTATCAGGGTAGACTTCCACTTCAAGACGATCGAACATGGCGACTTGCAGGACAGCAGTCATGGTCCAGCCTCTCTTAGGAATGTCTGCAACTCGGCGGCTCGATAGACGACGCGGCCGGCCACGAGCGTGGCCAGGATGGTCGCTTTGTGCTGGTCCGGTGCCCACTGGAAGATGGTCGTGCTGTCCAGAAGCGGCGTCGGTGAGACGCGCCGGGGCGTCACGGTCGCCATCGCGATGGCTTGGGCCAGCGTGCAGCCGGCCAGGCGGACCGCGTTCTCCACGCCGTCCTTCAATGAACTGGCTGAGCCGGCCAAATGCTCGCTGCCATACTGGGTGAGGCGGCCCGAGGGGTGCAACTCCACCCGGCCGCCGACCGGGCTGTCGTAAACGCCAGGCGCCTGGCGCGCCAACGCGACAGCGTCGCTCGTCAGCAGACAACGCTCTACGCCTTTCGCCCGCAGGAAAACGCGCATGGTGTTGGGCGGTAGATGAAAGCCGTCGCCGATCAAGCTGGCGTACAGCCGGTCGTCGGCCAGTTGATCCCAGATCGGGTTGGGGTGCCGCCGGATGGTCAGCGCGATGCCATTGCCCAGATGCGTGGACAGCCGCGCGCCGGCGTCAACGGCGGAGGCCAGGTCAGTCGTATTGGCCTCCGAATGCCCGATGGCGACGGTTACGCCTGAGCGCACCAGGCGCTCGATGAAGGGCGCGGAGCCAGGCTGCTCCGGCGCTAGGGTGGTCAGGCGGATCCGACCGCCAGCGGCCTCCTGCCAGCGGCAGAATTCGTCCCAATTTGGGGCGTGAATATGCTGGACCGGATGGACGCCGCGGGTACCATCACGCGGCGACAGATAAGGGCCCTCCAGATGGATACCCGGTACGGCTGCGCGCACCTCAGGATAGATTTCACAGGCTGTTGCAATAGTGCGCAGGCAGGCGGTAATGTGCTCGCTGGAGGCGGTGATGACCGTCGGGAAAACCGCTGCTATCCCTTCGGTCGCCAAGCGATGGACCAGACCCGCCACATGTTCGGGAATGAGTTGCGCAGAATTCAGGTCGTACCCGGCGAAGCCGTTCACCTGAACGTCAACCCAGCCCGGGCTTATGCACAAATGTTCGTGTGGTATACTGTCGGTCGGTTCGCTGCGTGCGTTATCGTGGTCGAAATTAACCGCTGTTACCTGACCCGACAACACTTCACGGGCGACTATCCGCATTTCAGGGGTCCTCAGTCGAATTAGTTTATTTAAGTGTAAAATATATTGTGGTTACTGTGCAAATATCAAAATTTATGCCGATTATGGACGAAAAAGCTCGAATTGTTTGTGAATTTGTTTTCTGATTATATCATATGACTCGGAGTACGCAAGGCGCTTTTGCAGCCATCTCGAGAAGTCCCGCCGCAATCCGAAGCCCAGCCCAGGTAAACAGACCACACGATGAACACCGACGACAACTTTGCTGCCCGGCTCCTGGGTGCCCCCAAACCCGCTAATCCGGCTATCAACGAGCTCCGCGTCCTGCACCTGCTGCGCAGTCGCGGAGCGCTGTCGCGGGCCGATATTGCACGCCACACGAATCTGACCAAGGCAACAGCCTCGCGCCTTATCGCCGAGCTGGAAAACCACAACTTGGTCCGCGAGGTTGGCCCGCGCACGCAGCGTCGGGGACGTCGGCCTATCCTGTACGAGTTCAACACGGCGTCAGCCGTCGCCTTGGGGGTGGAGGTCCGGCAGAACGAGTGTCAGGCGGTGGTGACTGAGTTGGATGCAACGCCATTACGCAGCTACGTCGAGCCGCTGCCGGATCATCAGGTGGGGACGTTTATGCAGGTGCTGAGCCAGATCGTGGAGCAGGTGCGCGCGGATTTCCCCCAGCACTTGGTGGGCATCGGTATCGGCATCCCGGGTATCTATGATTATCAGCAGCGGGTGGTTATTTTGGCTGAGCGCATGGAGTGGGTCAACCTGGACCTCGTACGCCAGATCCGGGAGCGGCTCTCACTGGATGTCTACGTCGTCAACCGGGCCAATGCGGCCGCGCTAGGCGAGAAGTGGTACGGGGCCGGGCGAGGCCGGGAGGATCTGGTCTTCCTGCATATCGGTTCCGGCATCAAAGCGGGACTTATCGTAGACGGTGAACTCTATTGGGGCAGCAACGGCAGCGCCGGCGAGATTGGGCACATGACGCTGGCCGCTGACGGGCCGGTGTGCGTGTGCGGCAAGCGGGGCTGCCTGGAGGCGCTGGCCTCCACGCAAGCCATCTTGGAGCGCCTGAAGGCCCTGGCGCGGGCTGGTCGGGCTGAGACATTGGTCGCCCGGCTGGATCATTCGGTCGAAGCGCTAACCAGGCCAGAGGTCCTCCTGGCGGCCCATGCCGGTGACCCGACGGTGCTGGAAGTTCTGCATGAGGCTGCGACCTATATCGGCATCGGCGTAGCCAACCTGATCAACTTTTTCAACCCCGAGCGCGTTATCCTGGGTGGTGTGGTCGCCCAGACGCCGGCCGTCTTCTTGGACACCATCAAGGCGGTGGCAGCGCGCCATGCCTTCGAGATCCCGTGGCGGGCGACGGAGATCGTGGCGGCCGAACTCGGCCAAGAAGCTGTGGCAATCGGCGCCGCCGCCCTGCTGCTCTCCGGCTATCTGCAGCCTTCGCGCGCCGTCTTGTCGGCCGCGCTTTTCGAGACGCAGCCCACTGCCGTCGGTTAGCCGCCGAGGACAGCGGCCGGGCTCAGGCCGCTGTATCCAGCAGGCGGAAGGGGTTGACGCCCAGGATGCGCTCGCGCAACGCGTCGTCGATCCGCGCCTGGCGCAGCACCGCCAGACGATAGCGGATCGGGTCCGCGAAACCGAAGCCGAAATCGGACCCCCACACGAGACGCTCCGGATCCACGCGCTGGCATAGGAACTCGATGGCGCGCATGTGCGGGCCGCACAGACAGAACCAGACGTTCGGCCGGCGCGCCGCCTCGGCCGCGCTGCGCCAACTCCAGAGCAAGCCGCTGTGGCCGAGGACGAAGCGGGTGCGCGGGAAGCGCCGCGCCAGCCCCGCGATCTGCTCGGGCAGGCTGTAGCACGGGGTGCCGTCGTGGAGCAGGACCGGCACGCCTAGGTCGCCGGCCAGCCCGCACATGGCGCCAAAGACAGGATCGGCGGTGCTGAAGCCCTGCAGCCACGGGTGGAACTTGAGCCCCTGCATCCCCAGTCCTTCAACGCAGCGCTGGACTTCGGCCACGCCGGCCTGGCCGGCTTGGGGCCAGGCAGTGCCGAACGGGATCAGCCGGCCGCCGCCAGCCGGGCCAGCCGGTCGTTATCGGCCTGGCATAGGTCCAGCCGGATCAGGTTATCCAGGCCGAACAGGAAGGCCTTGTCCACGCCGTGCTGATCCAAGACCGCCAGCCAGCCGGCCGGGTCGTCGCCGTCGCGCTCGGTCCACACGGTGCCCCAGTGGGTATGGCAATCCACGATCATAGGGGACCTCGCTTCGCCAGCAGCCGGCGCAGGTTGGCGCCGCAAACTAATGGAAAGTCCTCGGGCGTGAGCGCCTGGCGCATCTGATCCCACTCAAAGACGAACTCGTTGTTGGGCGCGAACGAGCCCATGATCCCGCGCGCGCGGCCGACCACGGCTAAGCGCGGAGCGAAGGAGAACGGCCGCCCGAGGGATGCCTCGATGTACAGATTGGGGGCGGCTAAGACCGCGTCGTTCACGTCATACCAGAAGTCAGTGGCGCCGCAGTGGCCCATGATCAGGTCCACGCCCGGGAAACGTTCGGCCAGGTCCACCAGCTGCCAGGGCGAGGCGTTACCGGGCGGTCCGGTGTGGATGTAGACCGGGATCCGGGCGGCCTGGGCCGCCTCCAGCGCCGGCCAAACCAGTTCGTCATTGGCCAGGTAGCCCTGCACGAACGGGTGCAGGATCAGCATCCGGGCCCCGGCTGCCACAGCGCGGCGCAACTCGACCAGACCGGCCTCGCCGTACCAGGGGTTTATCGAACAAGCCGGGATGAAGCGCCGGGAGTCGGCGGCGGCCTGCAAAATGAAGTCATTGCCGGCGCCGTTGTCCACGGCCAGCCAGCGATCCACCGGCGCGATCACGGCCCGCTCCACGCCGACCTGGTCCATAGCGCGCAGCAGCGCCGAGGTGGTCAGATCGTATTCGCGGTCCACCCCCAGCACGCAATACCCGTCAATCAGCATGGTGGCTCTCCTGCGGTTTGGGGGACGCCGTCCACCCCGCCCGGCCGCGCGCGTCCAGGCTGAGCGGCGGCTCAGCGGTCAGCCGGGGCACGCAGGCCCGGAACGCCGCGGCGATATCGGCGGTGGTGGCCGGCAGCAGGCGGGCGCCGGCCTGTTCGCAGATCTGACGGGCAGCCGCAATCACGCCCACTAGCGTTTCGCGGCGGAAGTCGCGCGGATCGGCGTAGTCGAAAACGTTGTGCGTGAAGGCCTTGAGGTATCGCACGGGCAACTTCTCCCCGAGGGCCAGCTGGCGCTGGACGCTCTTGTGGAGGGTGTACCAGTGGTTCTTGGCGTCCACCAGCTCGATGCGCAGGTCCTGCGGATGGGCGCCGCCCCACAGGCGCGAGTCGACGTCCACAGTGAAGGGTACGTCCACGAAGTCCACGTCCCCGGCCAGGACCCGATTGTAGCGGTGGGCGTAGTGGGCGTCCTGCGGCGAGCTGCCCCACACGCACGCGCACTGCGGCAAGTTGCGGGTGGGCAGGGACACGCTGCCGTGCCGGAAGCCCAGCGCCTCCAGGGCCGGGTAGGTGTGGTCGTTGGCCGAGCAGTAGCCGGGCGTGAACGCCAAGGGTCGGTAGCCGAAATGTTGAGCGAAGAGGTCGGCGCCCTCGCCGATGATGCGGAGCTGGTCCTCGTAGCTGTAGACCCCCAGGAATTCCTGGTAGCCCTGCTCGGCCGGATGGGTATGCAGCCCGATCTCGTGACCCTGGGCGGCCAGCTCCCGATAGACGGCGGCGTGCGCCTGGATGTCCGGCGGGATGACGACGAAGGTGGCCTTCATCCCGGTCTGGGCCAGGACCTCGCCCAGGCCGCGTACGGCGCGTTCGCCCAGGCCTGGGTTAGCGATGGTGCGCTGCGTCGACTCGCAATCGACCTGGAGGGTGAAGAGGAAATCCATAGGCTGACGTCACCTCGCTAAAGCGTGATCTCCCACAGGTAGCCGCTGCGGTGCGGGTGGTCGTTCTCACCCGCGTACAGGACGCCCTCTGGTGTGATGCTCACGTCGTGCACCTGCCAACATGCCTCGGCGCCGTCCGCTACAGGCCCCAGCAGCGTGTACTGCTCGGTGTGCGGGTCGAAGCGGATCACCTCGCAGCGGCCGGCTCGGCCAGTGACGCCGTAGGCCAGACCGTCCGGGGCCAGGCGCAGCGTCGTCAGCCGGCTCGGCCGATCGGCGATGGGCGTGCCCAGGTAGCGGCCCTGGCCGGTCTCGGTGTCCACGCGGTAGATCGAGCCATTGGCGCCGCTGGCGTACAGACGGCCGGCGCCCAGGTTGAACAGGCCCTCGACCTTGGCGTAGCCGTAGGCCCCGTCGGGCCGGGGCAGGCCCGCGTCCAGATACTGGATGCGGCCCTGGCGCGGGTCGTACTTGCCCAGGCGGTGGCCGTCCACGCCGGAGGCGTTCTGCCAGGCGCGCGTGACGTGCCAGCCGAACCAGACGCAGTCGTGGTGGTCCAGCTCCACGTTCTCGCCCTGGGCCATCACCATCCCGCTGCTGATCGGCCCCAGGTCCTTCGCCGTGCGCGTGGCCAGGTCGAAGCTGAAAAGCCGTTCAGGCGTGAAGGACTGGCCGTAGAGCACGCCGCGCGCCTGGTCCAGACAGATGCTCTGGATGTAGATGTGCGGCAGTGGGATGCCGATCTTCTCCAGCGCGCCGGTGGCCGGGTCATAACGGACGATGGCGCCGCCGGGCGCATCCCAGTAACGGTCGACGTCGTGCAGCAGGGCGATAGCCCCGTACAGGCAGCCGTCTTTTTCCCAGCGGACCAGCGAGCGGTGGAACTTGGCGTCCTGCGGGTGTGCGATGCGGCTGTAGCCCAGGTCCAGGAACTGCTCGGTCCGCCGGTCGTAGGCACGGAAGATGTCGGCGTCGAAGGACGTGATGCCCAGGTAGACGCGGTCGTCGGCGGAGTTGTGCAGGACGCTGTCGAAGCTGATCCAGCCCTGGCGCCAGCGCGGGTCGGCCAGGAACTGGTCGTACTCCCAGCGGTCCTCGATGTCGTCGAACCACTGGTTGCCGTAGTGTTCGGCGCGGTACTTCAGGGCGCGGATCTTCATGGTTGCCTCCAGCAGGTGGACGGATAGGAGATTGGGGGTGCGCCTCAGGCGCCGTAGCGGCGGTAGCGCTGGATGACCTCGAACATAGACCAGACGTTGGCGTCCGGGGTGCGGGCGTCCAGGTTGATGGCGCACACGCCAGCGCGCTCCAGGTTCGGGCAGTTGCGCAGCAGGCCCTCGACGTCGGCCGCGATCTCGGCCGGCGTGGCGTTCAACATTCGCACCGGGCTGAGGCGCAGGCTGAAGAACGGCTCCGGCAGCGCCCGCCGGCAGGCGGCCACGTCTGAGCCCCAGCCGACGTCGTAGTAGATGGACGGCACGCGGGCATAGTGCTCGAGGTAGAGGTGCATGTTGACGCCGCAGTGATGGATGCCAAACGGCGTCAGGTGTTGGGCCAGGTACAGCTCGGGCGCGAGCAGGAAGGCTTCATAGGCCCGGGGCGAGATCATCTGCACAGTGCAGTTGCTATGCAGGAACATGGCCGGGTCGACGTGCGTGATCATGCGGTTGGTGGCCACGGCCACCGTGCCGGTGCGCGGCTTGACGAGTTCGGCCACGGCCAGCATGGCACGCGCACATACGTCCAGCAGGCGCCGCGCCAGGGCCGGGTTCTCCTGAAAGTCCAGGAAGATCTGCTGGCCGCGCAGCGAGAAAGCCAGGTTGAGCACGCCATCCAGGTCGAAGTCGCCCACCACGGCGCCGAACTCAGCCTGGAGCTCGTCCATCTGGGCGAGCAGGACGTTCATGGGCCAGGTGTTGGCGACGTCCGGCACTTCCAGGGCCAGCACCTGCTCGTCGCTCAGGTTGGCATGCAGGACGCCCGGGGCGATATCGGGGTTGAACTCGATCTGGCAGCCCATCAGCGCCGGCATGACGAAGCCGCCGGCCACATGCCGCGAGCCGATGATGGGCCGAGGCGCCGGCCCGTTCTCGCCTAGACCCATCCCCCCAAAGCGCTCGCGCAACGCCTGGTTCATGGTCTGGTCGTTGCGCAGGCGCGTGTCCTTGTCTAGATAGAAGGCTTGGTCGAAGCGCAGGCCGTAGTGTTTATGCCACCAGGCCGGCATGAAGACCACTTCAACGGGCAGAAACCGATCCGGTTGCATGACCACTCCTGCTTAAGCGTAGCCGCACCAATCTAGGATCGCGAGCGCCAGGGTCTTCACGTACGGGATCAACTCGTTGCAGATGTCGATGCGCTCATCCGGCTCATGGGCGGAGCCGGGGCCGTGCAGCACGTCGCCGACGCCAAAGCCCACCGCCGGCAGGCCGCCGTGCCGGGCCAACATGTACAGGTCCGAGCGCGGGCCGCCGGTGACCCGAGCCGGCCGGCCGCAGGCGGCTGCGTAGGCCTGGCCCAATGTCTGGACGATAGGCGCGCCGGGGGCCACCTCGCACGGATCCATGAAGCGGTAGACCCATTCGGCGCGCGGGGGATAAACATCCGGCGCGCCGGCCGCTGCGTAGGCACGGGCGACGGCTTCAGCCACCTCGGCCTTGGAGTCGGTGCGCTCCTGGCCGGGCAGGGTGGTGGCGTACCCGCTCAGACCGTAGGCCGGGCCGTGGCTGAGCCAGTTCCAGCCCGGCAGCCCATCGGCCCAGTCGCGAAGTTCGATCGGCTCCTGGCGGAAGATCCAGGGTGTGCCGGCCGGATAGAAGGGATGCTGCCAGTAGCGGGCTTGCCACGTCTGGCTGAGGTCGGTCAGGGCCGTGCGGCAAGCCGCCAGGACGCGCCGCATGGAGGGGGTGGGATGCGCGGCCTCCACCCGGCTCTGGATCAGGACGCGGAAAGGACCGCCGCCAGTGTTGGCGACCCACAGCTCAAAAGCCAATCCGTCACAATTGATGGCGGCGTCGCCGCGGAAGCCTTTTTCGACGATGGCCAGCAAGCCGTTGCCGCCCGCGAACTCTTCATCAACGTAGCTGCTGAGAATCAGGTCGCCGCGCAGGCGGAAGCCGGCCCGTTGGAGGGCGAGTGTAGCCGTCAGCAGGCTGGCGAGGCCATCCTTGTCGTCCACTGCGCCGCGCCCGTAGAGGTAGCCGGCGCGGATCTCGGCCCCGAAAGGGGCAACGGTCCAGCGGGTCAGGTCACCCACCGGAACGACATCGGCGTGGGCGGCCAGGTGAAGGGAGCGCCCACCGCCCAGGCCGGCGCGGGTGCCAACCACATTCGGCCGGTCCGTGTAGTCTCGTCCGGGCAGGTAAGCTGGATGATCGGCGAGCCCCGGCACTTCGTCGGGCGTGAAAGTAGCGACGGTCAGCCCCAGGCCGCGCATGTAGTCAGCGATGAACGCCTGGCATGGGCCCTCACGGCCCCAGGGTGGTTCGTTGACGCTGTCGAACCGGATCAGGGCCTGGGCCAGCGCCACAATCTCGGCCTCCATCTCATTAACCTGGCCCAGTACTCGTTCCGAATCCCTTACATCCATCACAGGTCTTCTGTAAGTTTATATTAAGCCTATAATAAGTCTCAGTATATCAGCCTGACAGGGGCGTGTCAAAGCGCCGCATTGGTTGACTGTGCCGGTGAATACTCATATACTCGCTTAGATTATTAGAGAGATTGAAAAAACATGGCTGATATGACTGACCGTTGCATCGACGTACACTGTTATCACGGCAAGTGGGGCTTTCCGATCCTCACGCTGAGCACGGCTGATGTGCTGGCCTTGATGCAGCGGGGGAATGCGGAAAAGGCGATCCTGATGTCGGCCCGGGCTATCCAATATGACCTGGTGGCCGGCAATGCCGAGTTAGCGGAGGCCATCGCACCGCATCCCGGCCTCTACGGCTACGTTTACATTAATATGCATTACCCGGAACAATCGTTGGCCGAGATGGAGAAATATCTGCGGACCGACAAGTTCGTCGGGGTCAAGTATCAGGGCGAGTATTCGCGAGCGGCGGCCAGCGCGCCCGAGAACCGCGAAATCTTTACCCTCCTGGAGCGTGTCTACCGCAAGCCGCTGCTGATCCATTCCTGGGGTCTGCCCGAACACGGCAACGCCGTCGCCTACAGCCTGCCCGCGCAGATCCTGGAACTGGCGCTGGCACACCCCGACCTAAAGATCGTGATGGGGCACATGGGTGGCACGGAGTGGATGGCCGGCATCCGCGCGGCGCAACAGGCGCCCAATCTTTACCTGGACACCTGCGCTTCCTACGCCGACCGCGACAAGGTCGGCGTGGCCGCGAAGATGCTCGGGCCAGAGCGGGTGCTGTTCGGATCGGGGGCGACGGAGGGCAGCCTCTTCATGCAGAAGGCCGCCATCCTGGATGCGGATCTGAGCGACGCCGCCAAGCACATGGTGTTGTACGGAGCCGCGCAGCGCGTGTTCAATCTGTGAAGGCCGGTCCGCGCCGCTCAGCTTAACTTCAACAGGCTGGCGGGCAGCAGGCCGTTCTGGATCATCACCAGCGCCGCGGCGCCGATGGCGGGCGCCTCCGTGCCGAGCTCAGCCGGCACGATCCGCACGCGCTGGCCGGCAGTCGTCGGGGCGCGCAGGTGCACGATGCGCCGGATGGGTTCGAGCAGGGGCGCGCCGGCGCGGATCACGCCGCCGCCCAGGATCACCAGGTCCGGGTTGAGCAGGCTGACCAGCGTTGCAATGCCGATGCCCAGATAGCGCCCGGTCTGCTCCATCACCTGGGCGGCCAGGGCATCACCAGCCACGGCTGCCTCGGCGATCAGGCCCACCGTGATCTGGTCCAGGTCGCCGTGGACCATGTCCAGCAGTGCCGAACGGGCGCCTTGCTTGATCTGCCGGATCGCCTGGCCCGTGATGGCGGAGGCGGAGGCCATCTTCGTCAGGCAGCCGTAATTGCCGCAATGACATTGAGGCCCCTCCGGGTCCACCAGGATATGTTCGATCTCGCCCGCTGCGTTGTCCGGCCCCCGAAACAGGGCCCCGTCGATGATGAGGCCTGCCCCCAGCCCGCGGCCGACTTTGACGCAGACTACGTTGAGAGCGCCCCGGCCGGCGCCGAACAGCCCTTCGCCGATGGCCAGGGCGCTGTCGTCCTCTTCGATGCAGATCGGCAGGCTGAACTGTTCCGCCAGCCGATCACGCAGCGGCAGGTCTTGCCAACCCCAGTTGATCGACTCGATCACGCGCCCGCGCTCAACGTCCACCAATCCGGGAACAGCCAGGCCGATCCCGGCCAACCGGTCCGGCGGCACTGGTGCCCCCGCCATCAACTCACCGATCGCGTCGTTCACCAGCGGCAGAACTTCGGCGGCCGCATCCAGGCGGTAAGTGCGGGTCACACTCAGGCCGGTGCTGCCGTCCAGGTAGACCACGACGCCGGTCACCTGGGTGCTGCGGATGGTGAGGCCGATGGCGGCGTAGGCGCGTGGGTTGAACACGAACAGCATCGGCCGCCGGCCGCCTTCTGATGGGCCGATGCCGTGCTCCTTGGCCAGGCCCTGCTGGACGAGTTCTTCGGTGATGGAGAAGACCGTCGCAGGCGTAAGATGGGTTAGGCGCGCCAGGGCAGTGCGCGAGATCGGGCCGCGCTCCATGATCAGTTTCAGGATGGCGTCGCGATTCAGGCGCCGCACAAGCTGGACATCGCCGGTCGTTGGTTGGTTGCGGGTCATGTTTTTTCCGCCGGGAGGCCGGCCGGGGTCAGAGCCGCCGCGCTGCCCGGGAGGAAGCTCCGGGCCCAGGCGCAGTACGCACAGCCCAGCCGGTCACATAGCAGCCCGTCCGGCTGGCGCTGCAGAAACGCGACCGTGGCGTCGATCAGGGGTTGGGCGGGCATGCGACGGCAACGTGCGCGGCCGAGCTGGCCGAATGTGATCAGGCCACGCTCAACCAACCACGGCTCCAACTTTGTGAAGCCAGCGCTGTCGCCGGGATAGTCTGTCAGTGGCACCCACACGGGCGCCTGGCCGGGCACGAGCACCTCGCGGCCGGCCGGCCGGTCCGGGCGCGGCCGGCCCCAATACGGGACGCGGGCGTAGGCTTCGCCGGTGTGGATGGTGGTGTTCGTCGCCTGGGAGACGCCCAGCAAGAGCACCTGCCCGCCCAGCTGGGCCAGCCGGTCGAACGGGCTGCCCAGGCCGACGGCCGAAGCGCGCAGATGTCCATCGGTCAGCCGGCGGGCGGCGGGGCCGAGCGCCACGACGGGGTGAGAGGGATGGAGGCTGAGTTGAGCCCCGGGCCATGCGCGCAGCTCACACGGGATCGCGCCGGTGTACGGGAGCGGCGGCCTGGCCCAATCGAGGGCGCCTTCGTAAAGCGGGAAGAAGTAGGGCGCTAACAGGGTGCCGGCCGGCCCGATCACGTCCAGCAGAGCCATGATGACTGCCTCGGCTCCGCCCTCCACCTGGCCCAGGCTGGAGAGGGCCGAATGCACGGCGACATTGTCACCGGGCTGCAGCCCGAGCTGGCGCAGGCCCTCCACCAGCTGAGCCCGGGTCAGGGTCGCGAACGGAAGCGTCGGCTCGATATCGATGTCGGCTTTGGACATGGGCGCTGGGTTCGGGTACGAACCGCCGCGTAGTCTAAGACCCGGCCCGGCGCGTGTCAAGCGCAGGCCGCGCGGGTCACAGCGTGTACTCGACGTAGGTCTCGCAGCCGTAGCCTTCGGCCGCCATCAGAACACGTTGCTGTGGCAGCATGATCATGGCGATGGAGGTGTGCAGGTCGGCGGCCCCATGCTGGCAGATGCCACCGGGCGTGGCATGGTCGGCCAGCAGCGCCTTCAGACCGGTCGTCGAGCGCGGCAGTTGGTCGGCCAGCGCGCGCGCCCGCTGGGCCCGCGCCAGGCTGTTGGCCTGGAACTCGTTCGCGTCGTTCTGATCGCCGGGCGGCGCGGTCGCGGAAGCCAACGCCGCTACCTCGGTGCATTGCGGGTGGTTGGTGCGCACCGTCGGCTGGTGGGCCTCCCGGCGCACGGCGCGCTGGGAGGGGGTGTTTTCCAGGATGGTGATATCGCCCGATGTTAGATCGGCCAGGGTCGCCGTGCAGCCGTAGCCGCACAACGGATGCCGGTCGGCCAAAGCCAGAACCTCGGCCACGGTAGCGCACTGAGACAGGGCCAGGCGCAGGAAGAGCAGCGAGGGCAGGCCGTCCGGGCGCCGCGGTCCGAGGGGCGGCAGGCCGGTCATGGCGATGGCCAGGCCGGCCGAGTTCAGACCACCCTGGTTCCAGGCGGTGCCGGCGTAGGCGTAATGAAGGGAAGGATAACCCGTCTGCGGCCGCAGACGGAACAGCGCCTCGAAGGGGCGCTCTGCCAGAACGACGTCGTCGGTTTTGGCGACCAGCGGCCCTTCCGGCGTGTTGGGCAGACCGATGGCCGTACAATAGGCCGGGCCGGACGGATGATCGACTGCGAGGTCGTAGGCTACGTTCAGATCCAGCACGGCCTCGAAGGGCAAGCCGGCCCCGACCGCGATGCCGCGCAGCTCCTCGAGGAGGTCCGGTGCGCGTCGTTCGAGCCCGGCCAGGATCGCCTGGCGGGCCGGCGCGCCGGCCACAGCCGGCGGCGTGACCTGCCGGATGACGCGCGGGATCAGGTCTGGCAGGGTGCGACCGTGACTTTCGCCAATCTCGAAGGGCGAGCCGGATAGCATCAGATGTTCCATGAGACTCCAGGCGGGCGGATCGCGGCCCCCATCCGCCAACGCGGTTTCAGTGTATATGCCCTGTGAGCACAGGGCAAGCCGGGACCTCGCGTTCGCGGGTGTCGCCCCGGTCCCGGCCTTCGCCGGGATAAACTCCAGCCAGGGGCCAGGCTCAGCCAGAATGGCCTGGCTGGCGCTCCTGAGCACAGCGGCGCGAACATGATCGTCAGAGGCGGGTCAGGTCTTTCTCAACCAGGAGGGTCCTTCATGAAAATTACGCAAGTGGAAGCGCTGTATCTGCGCTTACCGGAGGTCAACGCTCGGGCCGATGGCACGCAGGACACGCTCATCGTGCGCGTCCACACTGATGCCGGCCTGGTCGGCGTGGGCGAAGTCGATTCGTCGCCACTGGTGGCGAAGGCCGTGATCGAGGCGCCGCTGTCGCACGCCACCGCACGCGGCCTGGCGGACTGTGTGGTGGGCGAAGACCCGTTGGATATCGAGCGCCTGTGGCGGCGCATGTATCAGGGCTCGATCTTCTTTGGGCGCGGCGGGGCCGTCCAGCAGGCCATGTCCGGCATCGATCTCGCCTTGTGGGACATCGCCGGAAAGGCCTACGGTCAGCCCGTCTACCGGCTGCTGGGCGGCGGCTACCACAAGCGCCTGCGGGCCTACGGCTCCATCCTGTTTGGCGACACGCCGGCCGAAACCTACGCCATCGGGCGGCGCCTGGCCGACGCCGGCTTCACGGGCGTGAAGTTCGGCTGGGGGCCGCTGGGCCAATCCGAGGCCGGCGACCTGGCCCAGGTTCGCGAGGCACGGCGCGGCCTCGGCAACCAGGTGGAGTTGATGATCGACGCCGGGCTGGCCTATGACACGCCCACGGCCATCCAGCGCGCCCAGCAGTTTGCGGAGTTCCGGCCGTTCTGGTTTGAAGAGGCGCTCCAGCCGGATAACTATGACGGCTACACGCGGCTGGCGGCCAGTTCCCCTGTGCGGATCGCGGCCGGTGAAGAGGAGGTGACCCTGGCCGGGTTTGAGAAACTGGTGGAGTGCGGTCTGGCCGTCCTGCAACCGGATGTAGCCCGTATCGGCGGCCTGACGGTGGCCCGGCAGGTGGGGGCACTGACAGCCCAACGCCATCGCCTGGTGGTCAACCACTCGTACAAGACCGGCGTCAGCGTGGCGGCCTCGCTGCATTTCCTGGCGGCGCAGCCCCATGCTGAATGGCTCGAGTATTGCGTTGAGGCCGGCCCGCTGCGCCAGTCGCTTACCCGTCAGCGCTTCCCGGTCCAGGACGGCTGGGTGGCCGTGCCCGAGGAACCCGGCCTGGGCGTCGAGTTGGACGAGGCCGTGGTCGCGCAGTACCGCGTGGCTTAGGGAGGCGGCATGGCCAGTGACTTCCGAGCCGGCGCGGCGCGCTGTGACATCACACCACCGGTCGGCATCGCCCACGGCAATTGGAGTGCGCAGGCTCACGAGCGGGCGGAGGGGATCGATCTGCCGCTGTCTTGCACCGCCCTGGCCGCGGCCGATGGCGACACGGCCGTGATCATCGCCGAATGGGAATTGCTCTATCCGCCGGACGGCGAATGGCTGGCCGAGTGTCGTGGGCGGATCTCGGAACTGACCGGCGTCCCGGCGGATCACATTCGCCTCTCGGCCACGCACACGCACGCCGGGCCGAGCCTGGGGCCGCCGTGGTTCGAGGCCGGCGCCGAGATGGTGGCGCCTTACATCGCCAGCCTGACTGATCGCTTGGCCGGCGCTTGCCTGGCGGCCTGGCGCGCGCTGCGCCCGGCGCGCGTGGCCGGCGGACAGGGCCAGTGCGCGGTCAATGCCAATCGGCGTCTGCCCTGGCGCTCCAGCTACCCACTGTTGTCGCCCAACCCGGACGGCTTCTCAGACCATACCGTCGGCGTGATCCGCATCGACGACGAAACTGGGCAGCCGCTGGCCTGCCTGGTGAACTACGCCGCGCACCCCACCATCCTGGCCTGGGATAACCGCCTGATCTCGCCCGATTATCCCGGCACCGTGCGCCGGACGGTCGAGGGAGTGCTCGGTGGGTTGTGTCTGTTCCTGCAGGGCGCGGCGGGCGATCAGGACACCGTGCATGACTACTCCTGCCGCGTGGAGGATACGCGCTGGGTGGGCCGGCAGATCGGCCTGGAGGCGGCGCGCGTGGCCGATGGCCTCCCCACGCAGCCGGTCACGCGCCGGATAGCGCGCCAGGTGCAATCCTCCTGGACGATGGGCGTGGTGGAGTACGTGCCGGACGGGATCCCGGACGGCACGGTGCGCTGCCAGACGCGCACGCTGGCTCTGCCGCGCTGGGAGCAGCCGCCGCCGACGGAGGCCGATACAGCCCGCGTTCAAGAACTCCAGGAGCAGCTGGCCGCGTTGCATCGCCGCGGGGCGCCGGAGGCCGAAGTGCGCGCGGCTAACCTGCAGGTCCGGCGCGCCTTGCTGGCCCTGGAGACTGCGCGCCGGCGCAGTCAGCCTGGCCCGATCCCGCTCGAACTGCAGGCTATCCGCCTCGGGTCGACGGCCCTGGTGGGGATGCCCGTGGAGCCGTTCGCGGAAACAGGTGTGGCCCTCAAGGCCGGCTCGCCGTTCGCGGCCACGTTTGTCTCCGGCTACACCAACGGCGCCGCCGGCTACCTGCCCGTGGCGAGCGCCTACCCGGAGGGCGGCTACGAGATCTGGGTGACCCCCTTCGCGCCGGAGGCGGCCGCGTTGGTGGCGGAGGCCGGCGCGGACTTGCTGGCAGCGCTCGTCCGTTAACTCATTGGCGATCCGGAGGCGGTATGAACGTCGTGTCCATCATGGCCCACCAGGACGACGAGATGCGCTGCCTGGGCACCCTACTCAAGTGCCGGGCGCGCGGTGACCGGCTCTTCTTCGTCACCCTGACCGACGGCTCGAAGGGTTTTGTGCAGAACCCGGCCATCACCCGCGCGGCGGCGGCCCAGATCCGCGACGCCGAGATGCGGGCTTTGGCCGGTGCCGTGGAGGCCGAGTATTACAACCTTGGCGAGTTGGACGAGTTTTTGTATGACACGCCCGACGTCCGATTGCGGCTGCTCGACGTCATCCGCCGCACCGGAGCGGACCTGATCTTCACCCACTTCGACCAGGACTACAACACCGACCACACCGTCACCCACAGCCTGGTGCGGCAGTGCGCCATGCACGCCGGCTTGCCCGTGCTGGCGACCGAGGCGGCGCCATTGGCTCGGCACCCGGCCATCTTCCTGGTGGAGCCGCACGGCCCGTTCGTGTTCCCGGCCACCCACTATGTGGACATCAGCGACTATCACGCCGAGAAGGTGGCCCTGTTGCTGCGCCATGAATCGCAGGAGGTGGCCCTGCAGTTGGCGGCCGGTTCCGGGCTGGAGGCCATGGCGCGCCGGCTGGATGGTTACCGGGGTGAGCAGGTGGGCTGCGCTTATGCCGAGTGCTTCACGCCGATGCGGGCGCGCGGCGCCCTGAAGCCGTACGGCGTGTTGCCGTAGTGGCTTGCCGGAGGTAAGCGATGCGTGCGCTGCAGTTGCAGGCGGTCGGTCAATTAGCGTTAGTCGACGTGCCGCCGCCGGCGATCAAGAGCGATCAGCTCCTGATTCGGACCGGCGCGGCCACCATTTGCACCTCCGACATCAACGACCTGCGCGCGAACCCATTCAACATCCCGCTGCCCGTCATCCTGGGGCATGAGGGGGCCGGGACGGTCGCCGCGATCGGGGCCGCCGTTGAGGGGTTCCAGATTGGGGATCGCGTGGCCGCGCATCCGGTCCATCCGTGCGGGCGCTGCGACACCTGTCGGCGCGGCCTGGGGCACCTCTGCCCGCACATGGAGCACTTCGGCCTCAACTTGCCGGGCACCCTGGCCGAGTATTTCGTCGTGCGCGCCGACCGCGCCCGGCGCTTGCCGGCCGGCGCCGATTTCGCCGTGGCTGCGCTGGCCGAGCCGATCTGCGTGTGCCTGGAGGCACTGGCCCAGGCGCGCGTCTCCGCCGGCGGGTCGCTGTTGATCCTGGGGGATGGCCCGTTCGGGGTCCTGATGGCGCGCTTGGCCGGGACGCTCGGCCTGCGGCGGCTCGTGATCGCCGGCCACCAGCCGTATCGGCTGGGATTCGCGCGCGCGGCACTGGCCGTGAACGTGGCCGGGGAGGCTGACCCGGCCCCGATCTTGCGGCAGGCAGCCGGCGCGGGCGGCTTCGAGGCCGTGATCTTGGCGGTGGCGAGCGAAGCCGCGCTGCAGACCGGGTTGGCCTGCCTGGAGGCGCGCGGGCGGCTGGTGGTCTTCGCCAGCCTGCATGGCCTGACGCCGGTCGATCTGTTCACGGTGCAGATGCGCGAACTGGAGATTGTCGGCGCGGTCAACGACGCCGACCGCCTGGACGAGGCCGTGCACCGCTTGACCGAGACGCCGGCGTTGTTCGCCGACCTGGTGACCCAGCGCTTCCCGCTGGAGGCCTATTCGGCCGCCTTCGACCTGGCCGCCGCCGGCCAGGATCGGGCCCTCAAAGTGGCCTTGGTTCTTGAGTGAGGTGACGCATGCCGCAACCTGACCTGACCCGCGACCCCGAGCTGTTCGCCTGGATCAAACAAGCCCTGTACGTGCCGGTCGTCTGCGATGTGCTGGATGCGCTCGGCTACCGCCATCAGGCTATGCACCAGCGGCTGCGTCCGCTGCTGCCGGACCGGCGCGCCTGCGGTTTCGCGGGGCGGGCGCGCACCGCGCGCTGGATGGAGACGGATTACGTGGTCGAGGCCGATCCGTATGGCCTGGAAATCGACCTGATCGACTCCTTGCGGCCCGGGGATGTCGTCGTTCATTCGACCGATTACGCCGGCACGAATGCGCCCTGGGGCGAGCTGATGTCCACTATCGCCCAGCGCAACGGCGCGGTCGGCTGCGTGTGCGATAGCCAGATCCGTGACTGTGTCCGCATCGTCGAGCTGGGCTTCCCGGTTTATTACGCCGGCATCCGTCCGCTGGACTCGCAGGGGCGCGGCCGGGTGATGGCCTACGATGTGCCTGTTCGCTGCGGCGAGGTCCTGGTCCAGCCCGGCGAGTTGGTCTTCGCCGACTTCGACGGCATCGTGGTCGTGCCGCGCGCGGTCGAGGCCGAGACGCTCCGGTTAGCCAGCGAGAAGGTTGGGAAAGAGACGGCCAGCCGCGCCGATCTGCTGGCCGGCAAGAGCCTGCGCGAGGTCTACAACACCTATGGCGTCCTCTGAACCGCAGCCCGAGCTGATCGCCGATTACGGCTGCGTGGTCGGTGAGAACCCGCTCTGGCATCCAGACGAAGAGCGGCTGTACTGGGTGGACATCGACACCGGCCGGCTGTTCCGCTACCATCCGGCCTCCGGCCAGCATGAGCAGTGCTACGCGGGCGACCCGATCGGCGGCTTCACGCTCCAGGCTGACGGCGCGCTGCTACTGTTCATGGCCCGCGGCGCGGTGCGCGTCTGGCGCGCCGGCCGGCTGACGACTTTGATTGACTCGATCCCCGAGGAAATCAACACGCGCTTCAACGACGTCATCGCGGACCCGGCCGGCCGCGTCTTCTGCGGCACGATGCCGGTCGGCGCCCCCCCGTCCGCCGGAGGCTCCGGGGGCGGGCGGCCGGGTCGCCTCTATCGCCTCGATCCAGACCTGCGCCTGACGCGCCTGTTGGACGGCATCGGCTGCTCAAACGGCCTGGGCTTCACACCGGATCGGCGGTGCCTGTACTACACCGACTCGATCCCGCGCGAGATCTACGCGTTCGATTACGACCCGGCCAGCGGCGGCCTCTCCGGACAACGGCTCTTCGCCCGCGCGCCGGCGGAGGGGGGCCTGCCGGATGGGTTGACCGTCGACGCTGAGGGCGGCGTCTGGTCGGCGCGCTGGGGCGGGGGAAGCGTGGTCCGCTACACGCCCGATGGCGCGGAAGAGCGCCGTCTCGCGTTTCCGGCGCGGCGGATTTCGTCTCTCACTTTCGGCGGCCCGGATTACGCCGATCTATACGTGACCACGGCCGGCGGCCAGGACAAAACGACCTTTGGTCCGGGCGCCGGCGCCCTGTTTCGCGTCAGGCCCGGCGTCCGGGGTGTGCCGGAGTTTCGCTCCCGGATCGGGCTGGCACAGGTTTGAGCCGGTGGCGCAGTCAACAGACGTCTCAGGCCCAGCGCCAGATCAGCCAGGCCGTCACCGCCAGCAGGGCGCTGTCCACCAGCAGGGCTGGCCGCAGCCCCAGGCCGGCGCTCAGCGCCGGGCCGAGTGCTGAGCCGGCCAGCCAGCCCAGCTGCCAGGTGACGGCATGCAGAGCAATGTAAGCCGGCCGATCATCGTCCGGGACACGCTCCAACAGCCGGGTCGTAAGGGTGGTCCACATCAAGACCAGGCCCAGGCCGGCCAGCAGGGCGCCGCTCCAGAAGACAACGTTCGCGTGTGAAGCGCTGGCCATGAGCAGCGGACTGACGCTGAATAAGGCGGCGGCACCGACCAATACGGCGCGGTGTCCGTAACGGGTGCTGAGCCGGCTGAGCAGCAGCGAGCCGGCCAGCACCGTAGCGTAATTGAGCATGGTTGCCCGGCTCACCCACTCGTCTGGCAGGCCCATCTCGCGCACATACAGGAGCGGATAGAGCGGCGTGGTAAACGCCTGGCCGGCATAGAAGAGGAAGTAAGCGACCAGGAACCGGCCGAACGGCCCGCGCACCAGGTCCCAGCGCACCAGCGTTGGCGCTGGCCGGGCCCCGGCCGCCGCCGCGGGATCGGCCAACCGCAGCCGGCCGATGTGATAGCTGGTCATGAGCAGGCTGGCCGCCCCGAGGCCGAAGACGATCTGATAATTGAGCGGAAAGGCGACCTTCGTCAGGAGCCGGCCGCAACCTAGCAGCGTAGCGGCGGCCGTGCCGGCGATGATGGCACCCCGCCGGCCCAGGATGCGCCCGCGCCATTCCGGCGGGATGACGGCGCCCAGCATCATCCCCCAGGCCACATGGCCGATGGCGCTGGTGAGCGCGACGGCCAGGTGGATGAGCAGGATAGCCGTGATCTGTCCCGCCGGCGGAAACAGCGCGGGCAATGGGACGAGCGCGAACCACATCAGCCGCTGCCAGAAGAATGTGCGCGCCAGGGTCCGGATGAGGGGCTGGCGCTCCAGCCAGCGGCTGGCCGGGATCGCCAGCAGCAGGATCGCCAGCGGCGGCATCGCGCTGAGCAGGCTCATCTGCCATTCGGCGGCCCCCAGGCGCGCGGCGTAGACCGCCGGGAAGGTGAGCACGCTGCCGTAGCCGAGGCCGGCCCAGACCGCGTCGCCGTAGAGGTGAAGGAAGTTCCAGCGCTGCCGCCCCGCCTCGGCGGCGGGGTGGGCGGCCGGCTGTGAAGCGATCATGCGTAACGCGGCGCCCGGCCGCGGCTCATTGTCTCAACTGGCACTCCCACAGGTAGCCGGTCCGCGCTAGGTTGTCCGTCTCGCCCACATAGAACAGGCCCGGGCGCGGTTCACTCAGCCAGTGGGTCAGGCGGCACGCTTCGCCGCGGGCCGGGTCCGCGAGGCGGCCGCAATCGCTGAAGCGGCCGCTCTCGCGGTCGTAGGCAAACAGGCGCGTGTCGCCGTGTTCGCCGCCGCAGCCGAACAACCGCCCATCGTGGCCGACGATCAGCCCGGGCAAGCGCTGCGCGGCGAGGGGCCGGCCCAGATAACGCACCTCCAGCGTGCGTGGATCAAAGCGCACCAGAGCGCCGACATTGGTGCCGAAATAGAGGAAACCGTCGCCGCCGTTGACGACGCTGTCCGGATAGCCTATGTCGCCGGGGTAAAGGGCGGAGAGGCTCAAGCCACGGTGCCAAGTCAGGCGGTCGGCGTCTGGGTCGTAGTGCAGCAGACTGGCGCGCGGCGGGGTGCAATGGCCAAGCCCGTAGGATTGGCGCCAGGTTCCCCACAGGTGGCCGCGGTCATCGAAGGCGGGCGAGTGCGGATCCAGGCCGGTGTAGCCCAGGTCCCGGCTCTGGCCTGTGTCTAGGTCGAGCCGGAAGAGGTGCGTCACCGGGTAGGTGAAGCCGTAGATGATGCGCCGTGACCGGTCCAGGGCGATGGTCTGGATGTACTGGCGGGGGACGGGGATGGCGAGGATATCGAAGCGATCCTGGCGTGGATCGTAGCGGAAGACCTTGCCACCCGGGCTTTCGGCCAGCTGGTCGATGTCGTGCAGGCAGGCGGTGGCGCCGTAGACGTTGCCGGCCTCGTCCACCTCAAGCGAGCGGTGGACCTTGGCGTCGAAGCGCTCGCCGACTTTCTGGAAACCCAGACTGCGAAAGACCTTGCGGTCCATGTCGAAGGTGCAGACGATGTCGTTGTCGTAGGCCGTCAGACCGCAGTAGAGCAGGTCGTCGTGGGGGTTATGGGCGAGGCAGACGATCGAGATCCAGTGACGGCTGAGCGCCGGCTGCCGCTGGATCTCGTCGAACGACCAGCGCCCCAGGCGGGCCTGGGTCTCCAGGTCTAGGTGGATGTCCTCCCTTACGCAGTAGGCTGTGACCGTCAGCGCATCCATGAGTGGCCCTTCCTATGCGCCCCGCTTGATGGCGATCAGCTTCTTGGCGGTCTCCACCGCCACGGCCGCGTCGCGGCAATAAGCGTCGGCTTCGATCTCCTCGGCAAAGGCGGCGTTCAGCGGCGCGCCGCCCACCAGGAAGATGACCTTGTCACGCAGGCCCTCTTCCTTGAAGCGCTTGATGACCACGTCCATGTACGGCATGGTCGTGGTCAGCAACGCGCTCAGGCCCACGATCTCAGGCTGGTGCTCCTGGTAGGCGGCCAGGAATTTGTCGGCGTCGCAGTTGATGCCCAGGTTGACCACCTTGAACCCGGCGCCCTCCATCATCATCGCCACCAGGTTCTTGCCGATGTCGTGGATATCGCCCTTGACGGTGCCGACAATCATGGTGCCGATCTGCTGCGCGCCGGTCTGGGCCAGCAGCGGGCGCAGGATCTCCATACCGGCCTTCATGGCCTTGGCGGCCATGAGCACCTCCGGCACGAACAGGATGCCGTCGCGGAAGTCTACGCCGACGACGTCCATGCCGCTGACCAGGGCCCGGTTCATCACGTCGGTGGGCGTCAGGCCACGCCGCAGCAGCTCGTGCGTGCCGGCCTCCACGCTCTGCCCGAGGCCGTCGTACAAGTCGTCCTGCATGCTCTGGATCAATTCATCCGTGGGAATCTGGGTCAGGTCGTCGCTCATGATGAAGGGCCTCCTTGGGCTAGCCACGCGATGTGACCGTGGTCCTGGCAATACTGAAGCATGGCCTGCCAGGCCCCGGTCAGGGCGTGGCACTGCAGGCCGCCATCGGGTGGCGGCGGGGTGATGGCCAGATCGGCGACCAGCAGGCCGTCTTGCTCGTCTCGCATCGCCCGCGCCAGGTAGCGCGGTTCAGGCGAGATCAGGCAGGACTGATTGAGCAGGTGGTGGTCGAAATCGTACGGGTAGGGCACGGCGGTCGGGCGGGTGAAGGGCGCGCCCTCGACCCAGGCGCAGTCGGCCATCACCAGATGCAGGCCGCTCTCCCAGGCGCGGGTGTAGTACAGGGCCGACCAGTCGCGGCGGTCGGCTGTGACAGCGCCGCTGCCATGCGGGTAGAGGCAGACCTGTGCGCCCAGCAGGCGCGGGATGGTGAGCACTCCGGGCACCCAGAAATCGGCGCAAATCATGATCACGCAGCGGGCGCCCTGGATGTCCGCCAGCAGCCAGCGCGCGCCGCCTTCGCTCAGTTTGTCGTACACGCCCCGGGTCCGGCCATCGGGGTCGATGACCAGGGCGCTGTTGTAGGCGCGCGGGCCGCGATAAGTGTACGTGCCGAGAACCACCCACGGGCCCGCCGCCCGGCCGGCAGCCGCCTCGATCTCCGGCAGCCAGCGTTCGATGGCGGTGCGATGCGCCTCCGGTTCGCGTTGATAGGAGTCGGTTGCGTTTTCGGGAAAGACCACGACCTGAGCGCCGGCGCGGGCCGCGGCCGCGATCTGGGCCACGATGTAGGCGCAGCTTTCATCCACCGACCGGCGGCCGAACATCGGCGCGGCAGCCGCGCGCCAGGTGAGCGAGACAGACTCAGTCATGCGATGACTCCGCCCTGAGCCGCCGGCTCAGGTTTCCGGCAGGGCCGGGGGCCGCCCGGCGGCGTGATCCGGCGTCGGCGAGTCGCGCCGGGGCGCGTAGCGCCACATCAGCGGCAGTGTCACAGCGATCAGGGCCAGGCTGACCTGGAAGGGCAGGGCCGGCGCCTGGTGATAGAGCAGGCCGGCGATCAGAGGCCCGCCGACGAGCGCCAGCGTGATGACCGTCTCCGTCAGCCCCAGGGCCAGGCCGAGTTCAGATGAGGCCACCACCCGCCCGACCTGGGCCGTGGCCATGCTGCGCGCCAGGAACCAGCCGGCGCGCAGGAAATACGCCACGAGCAGCCAGGGCAGGCTGGCGGTGGCCAGCAGCAATGCCAGCGCGAGCGCCTGCGACAGTTGCGCCAGCATGAACGCCCGCCGCGGCAGACGGTCGCCGAGGACCAGGTGCAGCACCGTCGCGCCCAGCGAGTTGACCGACCCCAGCAAGCCCACCACACCGACGTCGAAACCGCGCACCTCCACGATGAAGTTAGGCATGAGGGGAAAGCCGATCTGGATGGCGCTCAGCGCCGCCAGCATCAAGCCCAGGAAGCCCAGAAAGCGCCAGTTGCGAAACAAGGCTGTATAGCGCGCCTGCCCGGGCGGATGCGGCGCGGCGGGTTGCGGCGTCAGCCACAATTGGATCAGGATGGTGAGCGCCAGAAAGCCGCAGCCGAGGCCAAACAGCGCCCGCATCCCCAGGCTGCGCGCCAGCAGGCCGCCCAGCGCCGGCGAGAAGATCAGGCCCGCCCAATAGCCCGTGAAGACCAGGCTGATCGCGCGCTGGATGCTGTGCGTCCCGCGCGCTTCGGTGATGTAAGCCGTCAGCGGCGCCATCAGGAACGCCGTCAACTGATACGCCACCAGGGCCGCCACGAATTGGGCCAGGTCGCGGGCCAAGAACATGCCCAGGGCAGCGGCCGCGCCCAGCCCGAAGGCGAAGACGAAGACCGGTTTGCGGCCGAAACGGTCCGCCAGGTAGCCGGCCGGCACGTGCGTCAGGCCGGCGATGATGGCCTCCCCACCCAGGATTGCGCCGATCATCACCGGGTCGGCGCCCAGTTCACGCAGGTACAGCGGAATAAGGTAGATGAAAAGGCCCTCGCCGATCGCCCAGACGAACAGGCTCAGGGCAATCCGGCGATTGTCGCGCGAGAGGCCAACCCAATCGGCCAGGGCTGTCGACAGCGGCATGCGGCACGGCTCCCGGGTAAGCCAGTTACTGCTCGAGCTCTTCCAGGAAGCCGGCCGGGACTCGCGCACAGTAGATGTGGGGTATCCCGGTGACGTCGCTGTTCCAGCCGATGATCCGGCCATCGCCGATGAAGAACGGGTGGGGATGTGTGTATTGGGCCGCGCCGAAAGACGCCCCGCTGCTGCAGAACAGCCGGTGCCGCCCGGTCTTCAGCGAGCCGACGAAGATCTGGGCCGTCCGGTTGCAGTCCGACACCCAGAAACGGCCGTCCGGCGTAGTGTGGATGTGCGTGAAGCCCGGGCCGCTGCCGACCACGCGCGGTTCCGGATCGCCGGCGGCAATGGTGATGAGGCGGTCCTGGACCCAGCGGTCCTGGGGACTCGGGCGGCGGTGCAAGGTGCTGATGATGCGGTTCTCGGCCCCGACCCAGCACTGGTGGCCCTGCACGCGCTCCAGCAGCGTGCCGCCCAGGTTGAGGCGCGTCGACTCGCGGCCGTCGTCGCGCATCACGTGCAGGCTGGCCCCCAGGTCGCCTACCAGCCGCAGGAGATTCCCATGCTCGTCCAATTCGATGCCGTCGTTGACCTGGATCATCACCCACGGATCAGCGTTGTGGTTGTACTGCGGATGGGCGTTGCGGATGTCCGGCCCGGCGCAGATCATCCAGGCCCGCCCCTCGGCCAGGTCCAGCGCGGCGGCGCCGTACTCGCCGGACGGGCCGCGCGCCGCCGTCAAGAAACGGCGCCCATCCGGCGAGACCGAGCGCACTCCGCCCACCCAGCCGAACTCGGCCGGAAACTCGAAACACAACTCGCGCTCGAAGGTCGCCGGCGACATTCGCCACACCTGGCGCCCGGCGGAGTAGTAGAGCCACTGGCCGTCCGGCGTCACCACCGGCGCGGCGGCGTCCGGCTCGTCCGTGATCTGGCGGATCAGGCGCGTCTCTGTGTCGGCGATCCAGTAGGTGGTTGGGCCGCCCAACGCGGGTGTGCGGGCGAAGACGAAGCGCCGGCCGTCAGGCGTGCTGGCCGGGTGCTCCGGGTAAATGTGCTCGCTGATGCAGGGCCGGCTGGTCAGCCGGAGGAGGGCGACCCCGGTGTGGGGGTCATGCCAGCGGGCCTGGAAGCCCACCTCCTCGTCGAAGACCTGATTGCTCTCGCTGAACCAGGCCGTGCTGGCGGGCGGTTTCATGCTTAGGCCTCCAACTGGATCTTGAAGAGGTAGCTGGCGCGCTCGTGGTTGTCGCATTCGGCCACCAGGAAGGTGCGCGCGTCCACCTGGCACAGGTCGTGGGCGAGCCAGCAGCGCGCGCCGGTGCGCGTGTCCACCAGCGGGCCCAGGTCCAGGAACTGGCCCCCGACTCGGTCGTAGGCGAAGAAGTGCGTGTCGTAGCGGGCGCCGGCCACCCCGTACAACAGCCCGTCCCGCGCCTCCAGCAGGCCTTTCAGGCGCGGCGCCGGGAAGGGCTTGCCGAGGTAGATAAGGCGCGGGCCGCGGTGTTCCAGCTCGAACAAAGCGCCGGAGGCGGCGCCTAGATAGAGCCTCCCGTCCCGCGTCGTCAGGGCCGTGTCGATCTGGCCGCCGGCCCGGTTGCCGGCCAATAGGTCGGGCAGGTCCAGGTTGAGGTAATCGATACGGTCCTGATCGGGGTCATAGCGCAGGAGCGGGTAGCGGCCGGCCCATTGCGCCAGCTCGTAGTGGTGCCACAGCCCGCCAGCGGCGTCCAGCGCCAGGTGCTCGGTGGAGACGTTGCCCAGGAAAGTCAGCTCGCGCGCCTGGCGCGTCCCCAGGTTGAAGCGGAATAGCCGGCGGCCCGGGAAAGTGTTGCCGTAAATGATCCCGCGCTGCTCGTCCAGCAGGATGCCCTGGATGTAATCGTGGGGCAGAGGGACGCCGAGAAGATCATAGGCGCGCGTGCGCGGGTCGAAGCGGAAGAGCGGTCCGCCCGGCGGCCGCGGCCACATGTCCACGTCGGCCAGCGTGGCCACGGCGCTGTAGATCCAACCGTCCGCCCCAAGGTGCAGCGCCACGTGGATCTTGGAGGCGTAGCGGTCGCCGCCGGTCGGGTAGCGTAGTGACTCCCAGGTATCTGTGCGCGGGTCGAAGGCGTAGAAGATGTCGCCATTCAGGGCCGTCAGGCCGACGTAGACCAGGCCGTCCGCCGGGTTGAAGAGCAGGCAGGTGGGCGAGGTCCACCTCTCGCGGAAGTCGTCGTCGCGCAGCCAGTCTTCGGTCAGGGCACGCGCGGCGAAGTGGCTCCACTTCTCGGCGCTGATGCGGCAATCCCGGAGCGGGTGGGCGGTGAGATGGGCGACTTTCGGCATAGGTCATCAGCGCGTGGCTTTGACGCCGCCGCCGGCCTGGGCGCGCTTGACCTCGGCCAGCACCGCCTTCTCATCCACCAGGGTGATGTCGCCGGGCGTCTCCTGGACCAGGATGCCGTGCGCGGCGCCCCATTCGACGGCTGTCGGCAAGTCTTTGCCCTTGAGGAGCGCCGCCAGCACGCCGGACATGAACGAGTCGCCGCCGCCGGTGCGGTCCAGGATCGGGACGTCAGCGCGCAGTGTGGCGGTGTGGAACTGGTCGCGAGCGGCGTCGTACAGCACGCCGCCCCAGCTGATCAGGTCCGCGCTGGTGGCGCCGCGCCATTGCGTGCCGATCAGGCTCAGGTTGGGGAAGTCGCGCGCCACCTGCCGCACCGTCTCGCGGTAGGCGGCCAGCCACTCGTCGAAGGGCGCATGGCCGGCGACCTTGGTCTCGTAGCCGAGGGCGTCGGACAGGTCGCTGTCATTGCCGACCAGGAAGCCCAGGTGCGGCGCGATCTGGCGGTTAATGGCCCGCGCCCGGTTCTTGTCCGGCTCCACCTTCGAGCGGTAGTTCAGGTCGGCGGCCACAAAGGTGCCGTGGGCGTTGGCCTGCTGCACGGCCTCCAGCGCCAGGCCGGCCGAGGTCGGCGAGATGAGGGTGAAAATGCCGCCGGTGCTGAAGACGCGCACGCCGTCCTGACCGAACAGCCGGCCCCAGTCCACGTCGCCGGCGCGCAGCTCACGCACCGCCGTGTGGGCGCGGTAGTAGAGCGTGTCCGAGGGCAACACGCCTTTGCCGATATAGGTGAAGTTCACGCCGTTCATCAGAGTCCCCTTCTGATCGGTGGAGAAGCGGGACCCGTCGCTCTTGGTGTTGAACCAGATGATCTGGCTCGTGTCCACCCCGGCGGCGCGCAGCTGATTGCGGATGTTCTTGCCGATGTGGTCGTCCACCAGGGCGGTGACCACCGCCGCCCGCAGGCCGAAGGTGTAGGCCAGGCCGCAGGCCACGTTGGTCTCGCCGCCACCCTGGAAGACGCGCATCAGGCGGGCGGCGGCGGTGGGGACGTCGTAGGGATCGAAGCGCAGCATGACCTCGCCCAGCGCGACGCCGTCGTAGCGGGCGGCGCCGGCGGGCTTGAGGTCGGGATAGCGGACGATGGGATCGGGCATGGGTCGAAACCTCCGGCGGGCCGCGCTCGTCACGGCCGCCAGACGAGATGCACCCGGCACCCGGCCGGGTCGGCGGGTTTGAGGAAGACTAGTTTGGCATCCGCTCGGACGATAGGCTCCTCCAAGTCCACGCCCTTGGCGCGCAGGGCAGCCTGAGCCTGCTCGAAATCGGCCACGCGGATGGCCAGGTGCGGCTGGCCGGTCGTCGGCTCCTTGCTCACCTCCAGCCGGCCCGGCCCGCCTCCCTGGAGGAAGAAGCTGCCTGCTCCCTCTTCGCTCTTAAATCCGAACAGGTCGCGGTACCACTCGGCCACCGTCCGCCCGGCCTCGGCCGAGCCCGGATACCAGCAGACGTGTTCCACACCCTCGAACAGCGCCTTCCCGCGCGCCTCGCGGATCCAGCCCAGGAGTTGGGCGGTGTGGGTCGCGATGGCCTCGTATTGCCCGGACTCCAGGAACTCCTTGCGGATCAGGTTGGAGCCGACGCCTACGGCGGCCACACCGGCCTTGAACCAGGCCGCGATCCCGTCGCGCGTGGCCTCCACGCCGCCAGTGGGCATGATCCGCGTCCACGGGCACGGGCCGAGGATGGCTTTGACGAAGCCCGGCCCGCCGACCGAGTCGCCGGGGAATACTTTGACGATCTCGACGCCCAACTCCTCGGCGGTCGCGATCTCCGTGGCGCTGCCGCAGCCCGGGCTGTAGGCGATCTTGCGCCGGTTGCATAACCGGGCGACTTCCGGGTTGAGGACCGGGCCGACGACGAAGGCCGCTCCGCTGGCGAGGTACAGGGCGGCCGTGGGCGCGTCTCCCACCGACCCGACGCCCAGGATCAGGTGCGGGTAGGTGCGGGCCACGAACTGGGATAGCTCGGCGAAGACCTGGGGCGCGAAGTCGCCGCGGTTGGTGAACTCCAGCGTGCGCGCGCCGCCGGCTACGCAGGCCGCGGCCACCCGCTGCACGACCTCGACGTCCGGGTGATAGAAGACCGGCACCAGGCCGGTGTCCACGATGGTATTGAGGACCTCCAGGCGGCTGAAACGAGTCATGGCAACCTCCGGGATTTATATGGAAGGCCCGAACGTCCGCACCGCGTCGGCGCCGCTGATACCCTCGCGGATCAGCTTGCGGAACTGGCTCTCCTTGGAGACGAGGGCCTGCGCCTTGTAATAGACCTCGACCACGATCTCCTGGGGGATGACGACCACGCCGCCGAAGTCGCCGACGATGAAGTCGCCGGGCCGGATGGGGACGTTGTTGATGGCGATCGGCTCCTGGAAGCTATCCAGCCGCGAGCGGGTGTCGGCCTCGTTGGGGCAGGCGAAGGCCGCGAACATGTTGAAGCCGAACTTCCAGATATAGAAGGGATCGCGCACGCCGCCATCGACCACGGCGCCCAGCACGCCGCGTTCCTTGGCGATATTGCACATCAGTTCGCCCCAGTAACCGGCGTTGCGGTTCTTGCTGGTATCCACCACCACCACCTGATGAGGGCGCAGGGCGTCAATGGCACCGGCCACCATTTGCCCCAGCCGTTCGCCGCCCGGCGTCCGGTCGTTCACCCAGCGAAGTGTGAAGGCCGGCCCGGCCACGCGCATCTCGGGAGCGAGGGGCTTGATCTCCGGCCCGAGCCACTGGTCGTGCAGGTTGAACTCGAAGTCCATGATATCGGTGATGGCCGGCGTATAGGTCTGCTGAAAACCCCGGCACAGCTCTTCGAGGGTGGGTTGCTCCATGGTGGCTCTCCTTGGAATACTTCGGTGGTGGATGGAGGCGGCGCTGACTCAGCCGGTCAATTCAGCCAGGGCGGCGTCCATGATCTGGACGCCCAGTTCGGCCTCGGCCTCGGTGATGACGAGCGGCGGCGCGATGCGGATGACATTGCGGTACGGGCCGACCCGCCCCAGCAGCATCCCTTTCTCGGCGCAGCGCCCGAGGATTTTGTGGGTCAGCTCGGCCGACGGCGTGTAGCCGTCGCGCGGGTCCACGATCTCCAGGCCGATCACCAGGCCCTGGCCGCGCACATCGCCCAGACAGCGGTGCCGGCGCTGCACCTCCAGGAAGCGATCCTTCACATAGGCGCCGACGCGCAGCGCGTTGCCCGGCAGATCTTCCTGGTCCATGATGTCCAGCACGGCCAGGCCGGCCGCGCAGGCCAGCGGGTTGCCGCCCCACGTGCTGGCGATCTCGCCTGGCCGCATGGACTGGAAGATGCGGTGCTCGGACACCAGGGCTGAGAGCGGGACGCCGCTGCCCATGCCCTTGCCCAGACACAGCATCTCCGGCTTGATCCCCTCCCAGTCGATGGCGAACAGCTTGCCGGTGCGGCCGTAGCTGGACTGAACCTCGTCCACGATCAGCAACAAGCCCCGGTCGTGCGCCCACTTCTCCAGCGCCCGCAGCCAGCCAGGCGGCGGGAAGACGAAGCCGGCCGCGCCCTGGTAGGGCTCGACGATCACGGCGCCCAGGTCGTCGGACGAGGCCGCCCCGACCACCTGGTCCAGGGCCTTCAGGCAGTAGAAATCGCACTCCGGGTAGGTCTTGCCGTAGAAGCAGCGATAGCAGTAGGCGAACGGAGCCAGAATGCCGCCGGGCACCGGCGGCCCGAAACCGCGCCGCGAGCCCTGCGTGCCGGCCACATGCATGGCGCCGTAGGTGCGGCCGTGGAAGGCGCCGTAGAAGGCCAGGATCTCGTGTTTGCCGGTGTAGCGCTTGGCGATACGCAGAGCGGCCTCGGTGGCCTCCGCGCCCGTGCTCAGGATGAAGACTCGGTCCAGGTTGGGCGGCAGGCGGGCCACCAGTTTCTGGGCCAGCTCCGCCCGTTCGGGGGTGAGGAAGGAGTAGCAGTTCATCAGCCGGCCCGCCTGCCGGCAGATAGCCTCCACCAGGGCCGGGTGGCTGTGGCCGACGTTGGTCACCAGCACCCCCGAGGTGAAGTCGATGTACTCGTTGCCGTCTAGGTCCGTCACCCAGACGCCCTCGGCCCGGTCCCAGACCACGGGCAGTTGGTCCGCCATGGCCTCCGGCTCGCTGGCGTGGGCGATGGCCAGGAACTCAGCCGACTTCGGCCCTGGGATCGCGCGTTCTTTGAGTGTCTTCATGGACTGACCTCCTGGCCGTCAGCGCGCCGGCGTGGGCTGCGCTCGGCAAAAGTCCTCGACGAAGTCCGCCAGCACCCCGGCCGCGGTCAGGATATCGTCCAAGCGCACCTGCTCATCTTTAGCGTGGGCATGGACGATGGAGCCGGGGCCGAAAATTACGGTGGGGATGCCGGCCATGTTCTGGTAGAACCACGGATCGGCCGAGCCGGTGAGGGCCGTCACTTTCTCGGGCAGCCCCTGGCGCCGGGCGGCGGCGAGCAGGGCGGTGACAAGCGGATGATCCACCGGCAGCCTATTGCCGTCTGAGTGCAGCATCGGGAAGGAAAGCTGAAAGTGTTCGCGCAGCCACTCGTCGCCGTACTGCTGCAGGGCCGCGCGCATCTCGTCCATCACCTGGTGGCGATTCTTGTTGGGCAGGAAGCCCAACACGCCCTTCAGCACCGCCTCGGACGGCACGCTGGACGGCCAATGGCCAGCCTGGAACTGCCCCACCGTCAGCGGCATCGGGTCCGGGAACTGGTCGAACAGCGGCAGATGGCGTGAGGCGGCCAGCAACTGGTCGTGATAATCCTGCAGGATGCGGATGGCCTGGATGGCCTTATCCACGGCGCTCACGCGCCCGGCCACGTTGCCGCTGTGGCCGGCCCGCCCGAACACGCGCAGTTCGAACCAGACTGCGCCACGCACGGCCGGGACGACGGCCAGGTTAGATGGCTCGCCTACCACGGCCGCATCAGCGCGCACGCCGCGCCGGACCATGGCCAGGGTGCCGTTGCCGCCGCACTCTTCTTCGACTACGAAGTGAAAGATCAGGTCGCCGGCCGGACGCCAGCCGCGCTCACGCACGAGCCGGGCCAGCGCGTAGAACATAGCCGCCTGCCCTTTGGCATCGCAGGCGCCGCGGCCGTAGATGACGCCGTCCCGGGCGCGCGGGTCGAACGCGTCGACCTGGCCTTCGCTGGCCGGCACCACGTCCAGGTGGGTGTTGAACAGCACCGTCGGGCCCCCGCCGCCGCCCTTGATCCGGCACTCGAGGTTGGGCGTATCGCGGTAAGTGTGGCCGGGCAGAGGGAAGGCGTAGTCCGGGTCCTGCATCAGGGCATCGTCGATGGGGACGAGTTGACACTCGTCGGTCAGCGGCTGCATCCGGTCATGCAGGTAACGGATGGCCGGCCCCTCCTGGCCGCGCGTGGATGGGAAGCGGAGCAGGTCCAGTAGCAGCGCCTGGACCTCCTGGCGGATGGAGTCAGGGATGTTCATGGCCGTAGCCTCGCGTGTCAGGGGATCAGCAGAGCTTTCACGGCGCGCTTGCTCTCGACGTCATCGAAGACCCGCTCCCACTCGGCCAGCGGGGCGACATGGGTGATGAGCTGGCGCACCGGCAGGCGCCCGGACGCGATCAGGTTGATGGTCCGGTCCCAGCAGGTGTAGCCGGTGCTGAGATTGAAGATGATCGTGCAGACCTTGGCCACGGCCGTATCCCACGGGAACGCGATCTGCTCGCGGCCGGTCAGGCCGATGGCTGTGATGTGCCCCAGCCGGCGCACCATGCGCACGGCGGAGGCCACAGCCGGCGGCGCGCCAGAGGCCTCCACCACCAGGTCGGCGCCGCGTCCGCCGGTCCGGTCCAGCACAGCCTGCTCCGCGTCCTCGCGGTCTACGACGATAGTCGCATCAGCCCCCAGCTCGCGGGCCAGGGCCAGGCGTGCTTCGTCTACGGCGCTGCCCGTGATCACCACCTGGCCGGCACCGGCCGCCTTAGCCGCCATGAGCGCCAGCAGGCCGATGGGGCCGGGGCCAGTCACCACCACGAAGTCGCCGGCCTGGAGGCCGCTGCGCTCGATGACGTCCTGCACCACGTTGGCGGCCGGCTCCACCAGGGCGCCTTCCTCAAAGGTCACGTGATCGGGCAGGCGGTGCAGCAGGTGCTCAGGCATGGTCAGGTAGCGGGCGAACGCGCCATGGATACCCCAGCCCGGCGAGCGTTTCTGGGCGCAGATCTGGATGTTGCCGGTGCGGCACAGGTAGCACTGGCCGCAGGCGCGGGTGTGTGGTTCGCCGACCACCCGGTCGCCTACCGCGTACCCGCGGACGGCGCTGCCCGCCTCGATCACCACGCCCGTGAACTCGTGGCCCATGATGACGGGCGGCCAATACGGGAACTGGTCGTGCTTGATGTGGATATCGGTGCCGCAGATGCCGCAGGCCTTGATCTCCAGCAGCACCTCGTTCGGCGCCGGCGCCGGGACCGGGGCCTCGCGCAGTTCCATATGGCCCGGCCCTTTCGCGGTCTTGAACAGTCCCAGCATCGTCCGATCTCGAGCCATGGTGCCTCCTGGTTTATGCGTGCGGCGCCCGCAGGGCGACCTCGGGGTTGACCTGGCTGAGCGGGGCTTCGCCGCGCAAGCACCGCTGCACGTCTGCCACAATGCGCTGGCGGATGATCCAGCCAGACTCCTCGGACAGCCACGAGAGGTGCGGTGTGCAGAGCGCGCGTTCATTGTGCAGCAGGGGAAAATCGGACGGCGGCGGCTCCTGCTCATAGACGTCGATGCCGGCCAGGGCCAGGTCGCCCCGGCGCAGGGCCTGGTCCAGGGCCAGCAGGTTGACGATAGCACCGCGGGCGGTGTTGATCAGGATCGCCGTCGGCTTCATCTGCTCGAACTGTGGCGCGTCGAACAGGTGATGGGTCTCGGCGTTGAGGGGCGTGTGGATGGTGACCAGGTCTGCCTGGGGCAGAAGTTCGGCCAGCGCGATGGGCGTCACGTCCAGGCTCTGTCGGCGCTCGCTGGAGAGATAGGGGTCACAGACCAGCAGGCGGACACCGAACCCCTGCAGCATCTGGAAGACCGTGCCCCCGATGCGGCCCAGCCCCACGATCCCCACGGTCTTGCCGCGCAGCCGGAAAACCGGGTTGATGGTCGCGAAATCCCACTGCTTCTGAGCGGCGGAGGCGCGCAGGATGGCGGCCTGCTGTCCCAGTTTGCGCTGGCAGGCCAACATGAGCATCACGGCCTGCTCGGCCACTTCCGCCACGCAATAATCCGGGATGTTGGCCACCACGATCCCGCGCTGGCTGGCGGCGGCGACGTCGACGTTGTCGTAGCCGATGCCGTGACGGATGAGCAGGCGGCAACGACGCAGGCCGGCAATGACCTCAGCGTCGAAGCGGGCCATGTTGACGATGACCACGTCGGCCTCGCCGGCGGCAGCCACCAGTTCCGCTGCACTTCCGAACTTGAGTTGATGGCTGGCGAACTCGACACCGAGTTGGCGAAACTGGTCGGCCTCCCACTTTAGATCTGGCTCGATGTAATCGGTGACAACGACCTTGATCGTGGCCATGCTGAACTCCGGGTCTGGAAGGCGTTAGGGCCGGACCGGCGGCAGCCTGAGCAGGCGGCGGATGTTGCCGCCTAACACCAGCGCCTTCTCGGCCGGCGCCAGGTCGGCGAACAGCACGCGTCCCAGACCATAGCGCAAGTCGATGAAGGGGATATCCGAGCTGAAGATGACGCGGTCGGCGCCCACGGCGCGCACCAGACGCGTGATCCACCAGCCGGTAATGAACGAGCCGCTCAGATCCAGGTAGACATTGGGGTGGGCCTGGGCGACGGCGATTGCGCCCGGGAAGGCCGCCGGCTGGGAGCCTGAATGCACCAGCATGATGGGCACTTGCGGGTAACGCTCGGCGAGTGGCCCGAAGACTGGTGGGTCACAGAAACGCGAGCCGTGGAAGGTGTGCACCAGCACAAAGCAACCACGCTCGGCCGCGAATTCCCAGGCCGGCCGGTAGCCGTCGCCGCCGATCGGATAGCTCGCCAGGTCCGGGTGCAGCTTGATGGCCCGAAAGCCGAGGTTGTCGAACAGGTAGGTGAGTTCAGCTCGGATGCGGTCGGGCTCGTGCGGGCTGGCCACGGCCTGCGCGACCAGCCGGTCCGGATAGGCGGCCACGGCCTCCGCCGTCAGGCGGTTGCCGCGGATCCAGTCTGGGCCGATGGCCAGGTGGGCTGAAAGGCAGGTGCGGTCCACACCGCAGCGGTCCATCACCCCGACCAGGCCGGCGGCATCGTTCTCGGGGATGTAGAAGTTGCGGTACGGCCCCAGGTGGGCATGAGCGTCGGTGATCTCGATACCCGCCGCTCGCAGATCCTGGCCGGTGCGGGCCAGCGCGGCCAGGTCGGGCGGCCCGGCGGCTGGATCGGGCGGTGTGGCCAGGGAGACCGGCGGCTGGGCGGTCTCAGCAGGCGGGAGGCCTCGGACGCGCGCCAACAATCGCTCGAGATTACGGTGGGCGATCAACTCGCGCTGGGCGGGCGTCAGGTCGGCGTAGTGCAGACGGGTCACCGCGCCGCCGCCGTCGGCCAAGGGCTGGCTGGTGCCGAAGATGAGGCGTTCGGCGCCCAACTGGGCCACAACCGTTTCCACGCCTTGATGGGTGGCGAAGTACGAGAGGTCGATAAATAGGTTGGGGCAGGCCCGCAGCAACGGCAAGAGGACGCGCAGGGCTCGGTAGCCCACGCGCGTGAGCAGCACTGCCAGGTCCGGGTAGGTCTGGCAGAGCCAGGCAATCTGTTTCCAGCCGGCCGGGTCAACATCGAACAGCCCGGTGGGCAGCACCACCTGGTCCACGTCGAGCAATACCAGGTAATGGCGCTCGGCCAGGGCCGCCAACAGGTCGCCGGCCAGCCAGTCGGTGAGGGGGTAGACCTGGTCGCGCGGATACAGACGCACGGCGCGCACCCGGTGGCGGGCCAACGCCTCGCTTAGCGCGGCTCCGTTCTCGAATTCGCCGGGCAACACGCCCCAGCAGGGCTCCAGGCGCGGCTGGCCGGTGATGGCGTCCATGAGCACCGGGTTGCCCACCGACGGCACGTTCTGCCAGGCCAGCGTGTGGGAGACCAGGGCCCGCGCGATACCGAGCTCGTCCATCCGGGTCAGCAGTCCCGGGACGTCGTCAAAGGCCAGGCGCTCAGTGGGCCATCGTCCGAGGAAGGCGGCGGCGTCGAAGAGATGCATAGGCTTGGCTTTACAGGCGGATGGGGGCGCGGGCCTCGATCGACCGCTGAATGGCGTCGAGGATCCGGGTAACACGCAAGCTGCTAGCCAGCGTCACCAGCGGCTCGCGGTCCTCCAGCACGCAGCTGATGAAGTGGTGCAGAGACAGCGGCACAGCGCCGTGGACTTCGCCGTCCAGATACGTCAGGGCCAGCAGATTGCGAGGATACTGGAAGGCCTTGGCGGTACTGATCTCAATCTGTTCGCGTTTCCGGTCCAGGTGGATAGCCGCCCCGCTGGTGATGACCTCCACAAATGAGTCAGGCATCGACGGGAAGGTGTTGGGGTAAGTCCAGCAGGCCTCAAACGTGGCGACGGCGCCGTTGCTGAAACGCACCTGAGCGTGGATGGCGTCCGGCGCATTGATGCCGCGAGCCACCAGGACCTTGCGGACGGCGTTGGCGTAGACCTCCTCCGGTTCGGCCTCGAAGTACCAGCAAACGAGGTCGATGTCGTGCGAGGACAAGAACCAGGCCGGCGTCGTCCGGTCCGCCCAACGGATCATTTCAGTGGGGACGAAGATGGGGTTGTTCTTACGGGCGTAGGCTAGGATCGGTTCGCCCAGCTCACCGCCCGCCAGCAGGCTTTTGGTCTGCTGATAGGCCGGCACCCAGCGGTGGCTGAACTGCGTCATCACCTTCACGCGCCGGCGCTCGGCGGCCGCGAGAATGGCCTGAGCGTCTTCCACGGTGACGGCCAGCGGCTTCTCGATCAAAACGTGTTTGCCGGCCTCGATGGCGGCGAGGGCGGGCTCGGCGTGCGCGAAGTCAGGAGTGCAGACGGAGACCACGTCCACCTGGGCCTCGGCCAGCATCGCTTGGCAGGACGCGAAGGTCTGCGGGGCTTCGAGCTTGGCCGCCAGTCCGCGCGCCCGCTCCAGGTTGGCATCGGCGATGGCGACAACCTGGCAACGGGGGTGGGCCCGGTAGATTTTGGCATGCAACTCGCCCATGATCCCGGCTGCCACAATGCCAACCCGAAGAGTATTCATAGGAGCCTCTACCTACAGGAGACCGTGAAAGAGTGACCGCAGCGTTCGTGGGTGGTGTAGCGCTTTGCGCAATTGCCTTGCATTCTGAGCTACTTAAGTGTAATTGTATAACTAATGCAATGGGAAGTCAAAGACTATTGTTTATCTATTGACCTTCAAGTCGCAATGCATCCCAGTATTATGTATATATATGGCGAAATACCGGGATAATCTCGCCGATAATTTGTAATGTATTGACTATACAGAAACGATATTGTATATTTGAAGTACTTTATCTTCCGAATCACAACACTTTAGGCAAGGTGAGTTGATGCGGACCATGCCGCAGGAAGCTGGCCCTTCTCAACCTGCTCCCCGGGTGTCGCGTGTCCAATCACTGGACCGCGGCCTGCAGTTGCTGGAGTTGTTGAGTGCGGCCCACGAGCCGATGAGCCTGGGGGACCTGGCTGAACTGGTGCAGGTGGACCGCAGTACCGCTCATCGGTTGCTGGGCACGCTCGGGCAGCGTGGTTTTATCGGTCAAGATGCGCGCACCAAGCGCTACAGCCTGGGCCTCAAGATCGTGGAGTTGGGCCGGCACGCGCTGGAAGGTCTGTCGTTGCGAGCCGTGGCGCGCAGTTACCTGAAGGAGTTGGCCCGCGAGTCGGGTGAATCCGCCAACTTGATCGTGCGGGCCGGCGGCCAGGCCGTGTGCGTGGAACTGGAGCCTAGCCCGTCCATCCTATCAGTCACCAACGAGATCGGCGCCGTGTTCGCGCCCCACGCGACGGCGGCAGGCAAAGTGCTCCTGGCGCATGCCACCGAAGCCGACCGCCTCGCTTGGCTGGGCGCTGCCACCCGGCCGGCCTTTACGCCACGCACTCTGAGCGATCTCGCCGCCCTGACCTCGCACTTGCAACAAGTGATGCGCCAGGGGTTTGCCGTGGATGACGAGGAGAGCCATCTTGGGGTGCGCTGCGTCGCTGCGCCGATCCGCGACAACCGGGGGGCCGTCGTCGCCGCCTTAAGTCTCTCCGGGCCGGCAATGCGCGTGACATTTGAGCGGCTGCCAACGCTAACGGCGCTGGTCGTGAAAACGGCACGGGCCATCTCGACGGCGCTCGGCTACGCCGCCGCCGAGCGCCAATCCGGCGCCTAAGGTTGGCTGCTTCCCGGCCAGGTACCTGGGAAGAAAGGAGGCTCCTGGAACTAAGCCCATCCGTGATCGGCATCGGATGATCGAAATCTGGCAACAGAACTCTCCGCATCAGGTCCGCTCGACCCACCCTCTAGGAGGAACGCTCATGTCCAGAAGAGTTGCTCAGTTAGCGTCCTGGTTGATGATTGCGGCGGTGTTGGTAGGCGCCTGCGCTCCCGTGGCCACGCCTGAAGTGGTCGTGCAAACGCAGGTGGTCAAAGAGACCCAGATTGTCCGGGAGACGCAGGTGGTCAAAGAGACCCAGGTGGTGGTCGCCACCCCCGCTCCCAAAAAAGTCGTCGAATTCGCTAGCTTCTGGTCGGCCGACTCGCCCAACGGGCGGGAGATGATCGCGCTCGGCTATCGCCTGGAGGCTGAGAATCCCGAGTGCGACTTTGTCTTCACGGAATACCCCGGCGCCGAGGCGTACAAGACGGTCAACCTGCGGGCCCAAGAGGGCGATCCCGTGGACGTCTACAGCGGCGGCGCCAATGCCTTGGTCCCGGGCGGCGGCGATGAGTGGAAGGCTGGCCTGATTTATGACCTGGCGGCTGATATGGCCGGGCCGGCCTACAACCCCGACAACGGGACGTGGATCGACACGTTCACGGCCGGCGCGCGTTTTGAGATGGAGTTCGACGGCCACGTGGGCTTCGTGCCCGCCAACCAGGTGGTGCTGGCGCTGTTCTACAACAAAGCCCTGTACGAGCAGTACGGGTTGCAGGTGCCGCGCACCTGGGAAGAGTTGATGGCCAACTCAGAGGTGCTCAAACAGAACGACGTGGCGTCCATCGGCGGCGGCGGGTTCAATGGCTATGTCAGCTACTGGTATGACAACATCCTCTACCGCCTGATGGGCAATGACCGGATGTATGCGCTGTACAACAAGAAAGACCCCAACATCAAGTGGACTGACCCCGAGCCCCTGCTGGCGGCGCAGATGCTGGTCGACATGATCAAGAAGGGCTACGCGATTGATGGCTTTGTTGGCGGCGACTTCGCCGCTAACCAGGTGGCGTTCTTCACCGGCAAGGTGGCCCACCTGTATATCGGCACCTTCGTCATGGGCGAGGTCGCCGACGTGATCCCCGACGACTTCCAGTTCGGCGTGACCTATTTCCCGACCGTCACGGGTTACGAGGACAAGACGCCCTATGAGTCGCTGGCTGGCTACACCAACTCCTTCGGCATCTTCAACGCCGGTCAGAGCGCCCGGGCCGAGCACAGTACCGAGTGTGCGGTAAAGTACCTCAAGTTGTACTCGGACAAGGACATTCAGGCCGGCTTGGTGAGCAGCCTGGGCTTCCTCTCGGCCGTCAAGGGCGTGCCCGGTCCGAGCAACATCCCCGGCGTTGGCGAACTGCTGACCAACCAGAAGGAAGGCTGGCCGACTAACCAGGCCATGTACTACAACTTGGACGCCTCTGTGCGGTCGAAGATGTGGGACAACGTCGTCCTGCTGGCGTCTGAGCAGATCACGCCGCAGGAGTTCGTTGAGTTGATGCAGGCGGACTACGACGCGGCCAAGTAGACGCAAGCCTCTTCCGGGGAAGGCTTTGTCACAGCGCTGGCGGGTACAGCCGCCTGAGCCCGCCAGCGCCCATCTAAACCCCGCGGCACGGAGACACGGAGCAGCCCGAGGGCCCTCTGTGTCTCTGTGTCTCAGCGGCCTCGCTAAGCTGGTCTGATAACCGGCGGCTGAAACCTGCCCAGCGCTATCGTGCGTCTGGCCGGGCTGGCGGCGGTTGGAGGAGAAACCGACATGCTCCAACGCGAATTACGCAAACTCGTTATTCCCTTCCTGGGGCCCAGCCTGGCCCTGTACCTGGTCATCGGCCTGTGGCCTAATCTTGAGGCCTTCTACTGGGCGCTGACTGAGTACGACGGCCTGGCGCCTATCCAGACCTATGTCGGGCTGGAAAACTTCAGCACGATGCTGGCCGACCGCCGCTGGTGGGGGGCCGTCAATAACACGATCTACTTCGCCATCGGTACTATCATCACGCTCTTGCCAATCTCGCTCCTGTTCGCGATTCTAATCATGAGCGTGCGCCGCGGGCGCGAATTCTTCAAAACCACGATCTACATTCCCTCGATCCTGTCCGTGGTCATCGTAGCCTTTTTGTGGGTCTTCCTGCTGGATTCGACCATCGGGCTGTTCAACCCAGCGCTCAAAGCCCTGGGCCT
This sequence comes from uncultured Anaerolineales bacterium, assembly GCA_937952305.1. Lineage (GTDB taxonomy): Bacteria > Chloroflexota > Anaerolineae > Anaerolineales > UBA6663 > SpSt-583. Next base: position 112,128 of record CALFZO010000187.1, read on the forward strand.
GACGGAGCCGCTCAAGCAACTGCTCGGCGTCAACAGCCTCAACTGGCTCGGCCATCCCAAATTGGCCAAGCCCACCATTGTCCTTATTCAACTCTGGCAGGGCCTAGGCTTTTATACGCTGCTCTTCCTGGCCGGGCTGGCCAAAATCCCGGGCGAACTGCTGGATGCCGCCCGTATCGACGGTGCGGCCGGCTGGGGTCTGTTCCGGCACATCACCTGGCCGCTGCTCTTCCCCACCACCCAGACGGTCCTGCTCCTGCTCATCATCAACGGTGTGCAGATCTTTACCCTGGTCTACGCCCTGAGCGGCGGCGGCATCTCGCCATTGACGCAGGTCATGGCCACCTATATTTACCGCACCGCCTTCACCGACCGGCTTTTCGGCTATGCGACGGCGCTGTCGGTCTTCCTCATGGCGGTGGTGATGGCGCTGACGATTGTCTCGCGTGAGCTGACCAAACGCGAGGCTATCGAAATGTAGCTGTCAGACAAGGAGCTGCGTGAATGACGACCGAAAGCACTGTCACTCCCCAGGTTATGCAACAACAGCGGGATCGGCAAGCCCAGCAGGACCGTCTGCGGCGTTGGCTGACTGAAGCGCCGGCCTATGCGTTGTTGGGGGCGTTCAGCCTATCCGCTATTCTGGCCCTGATCTGGGTGTTGCTGATGTCGTTGCGCCCGGTCAAGGAACTGTTCACTTATGGCGCCTGGGCCCTGCCCAAGGAATGGACACTGCAGAACTACGTGGACGCCTGGCGCGAGATGCGCGTCGGTCAGTATTTCTTCAATACCGTGCTGTACAGCGTGGTCGGTACGGTCGGTTCGGTGTTCCTGGCTGCCTGTACGGCTTACATCCTGGCGCGCGTCAAGTTCCCGGGTCGCAACTTCATCTACTATTTGTTCCTGATCTCGCTCATGATCCCGGGTTACCTGGCGATGGTGCCGCGCTACTTCCTGATGAAGAACCTGGGGCTGGTGGATACCTACCTGGTGATCTTCCTGATCGCCTGGACAGGCGGACTGTCATTCAACTTGTTCCTGCTGATCAACTTCTTTGAAACCCTGCCCACCGAACTGGAGGAGTCGGCCCTGATCGACGGCGCCAACGCCTGGCAGATTTTCTGGGACATCATGCTGCCCCTGGCCCGCCCGGGCCTGGCCACCGTCGCCATCTTCATGTTCATGGGCCAGTGGAACGAGTTCATGACACCCCTGATTTACCTGCGCGACGCCTCCAAGTACCCGCTGGCTCTGGGCCTGCAAATTCTCTCGTTTGGGTCCACCTACAGCGCCACCTACACCAAGCTGTTTGCCGGGATGATGCTGTTTATCATCCCGATTCTCGTGATCTACCTCGTCTTCAAGCGTCAAATCACCGAAGGGTTGACGGTGGGCGCCCTCAAGGGCTGAAGCGCTGCGCTCGGGAGTCACTCCATGGAATACCGCCAACTGGGCCGCTGGGGGCCGCGCGTCTCCGTGCTCGGCCTGGGCTCTTACCTCACCCTGGGCGAGAAGACTGACCTCGCCACGGCCCGCCAGATGGTGCGCCAGGCGTATGAGGCCGGCATCAACTTCTTCGACACCGCCAACGGCTACGCGGCCGGCCGCGCCGAAGAAGTCTTGGGCGCATGCCTGGCGGACCTGCCGCGGTCCGGGGTGTTTGTCATCACCAAGGTGTTCGTGCCGGTCGGCCTGGGGCCGAACGAGCGCGGGCTCTCGGCCAAGCACATCCGCGAGCAGTGCGAGGCCTCCCTCCGCCGTCTGAAACTGGACTACGTAGACGTGTATATGTGCCACCGGCCGGACCCGGCCACGCCGCTGGACGAGACCATCCGGGCCATGGACGACCTAGCCCGGGCCGGCAAGCTCCTGTACTGGGGCGTCTCGGCCTGGCCAGCCTGGCTGATGGTGAAGGCCCAGCACCTGGCGCGCGAACTGGGCGCGCGGCCGCTGGTGGTCAACCAGCCGCTCTACAATCTGCTGTACCGTTTCGAGGAGGCCGAGGATTTCCCGGTAACCCAGTCGGAAGGCATCGGCAATGTGGTCTTCTCGCCGCTGGCGCACGGCCTGCTCACGGGCAAGTACCCGCTCGGCCAGCCGCCGCCGCCGGACAGCCGCGTGGCCGACCCGCAGCAGAACGCTGTCAGCCAGCTCCTGTACTGGACCGACGAGAACCGGCGGCGGGCCCAGGCCCTGGCGCAACTGGCGGCCGAGATCGGGACGACGGCAAGCTGCCTGGCCATCGCCTGGTGCCTGCGCCACCCGGCTGTCAGCAGCGTCATCTTGGGGGCGCGTACGCCGGCCCAGTTGACCGAGAATCTAAAGGCCGCCGACTTGGCGATCCCGCCCGAGGCCATGACTCGTCTCAACGAGATCTTCCCCGCGCCGGGCGAAGTCCTGAAGTGAGCGGCCGGTCATCACGCGAGAGGAACCGACGATGGAATACCGTCAATTGGGCAAGTGGGGACCGCGCGTCAGCGCGCTGAGCCTGGGTACATTCCTGACCATCGGCTTCAAGTCCGACCCGGAGAGCTCGCGCCAGATGGTGCGCCAGGCGTACGAGGCCGGCGTCAACTACTTCGACACCGCCAATGCCTACAACGCTGGCCAAGCTGAGACTGTTCTGGGTGAGAGTCTGGCAGGCTTGCCGCGCGCGAGCGTGTTTGTGCTCACCAAGGTCTGGGCGCCCATGGGCCCGGGGCCGAACGAGCGCGGGCTCTCGGCCAAGCACATCCGCGAGCAGTGCGAGGCCTCGCTGCGCCGGCTGAGGCTGGACTACGTGGACGTGTATATGGCCCATCGGCCGGACCCCACCACGCCGCTGGAGGAGACCATCCGGGCCATGGACGACTTGGCGCGGGCCGGCAAGATCCTGTACTGGGGGGTCTCCGAGTGGCCGGCCTGGATGATGGTGAAGGCCCAGTACCTGGCGCGCGAGATCGGGGCGCGGCCGCTGGTGGTCAACCAGCCGCGCTACAGCCTGCTCTATCGCTTTCCGGAGATTGAGACCTTCCCGGTCTCGCAACTGGAGGGCATCGGCAGTGTGATCTTTTCGCCGCTGGCGCACGGCCTGCTCACGGGCAAGTACGCCCCCGGCCAGCCGGCCCCGGCCGGCACGCGTGCCGCGGACCCAGACCAGAATGCCGTCATCCTGAAAATGTACTGGACCGAAGAGAACTTGCGAACCAGCCAGGCTCTAGCGCAACTGGCGGCCGAGATCGGGACGACGGCAGGCTGTTTGGCCATCGCCTGGTGCCTGCGCCACCCGGCCGTCAGCAGCGTCATCCTGGGGGCGCGTACGCCGGCCCAGTTGGCCGAGAACCTCAGGGCGCTCGAGCTGCGCCTCGAGCCGGAGGTCGTCGCGCGGCTGGAACAGCTCTATCCCCGGCCGCAGTTGATCCCGCAGGCGTAGAGGGTGGAGGCGTCCATGTTGATCCCGGAAGATCCGCGCGGCTATGAGCGCGTAGCGATCCTGAACGAAGAAGCCGCCGAAGCCCACCAACCCGCGCGCGGCCGTCTGCGCCGCGCGGCCGTTTCTGCCTATGTCCAGCCCGCCAATCTGGCGGCCCAGGCGGCGGTCAGTGTGGATAGTTTCTATGGCACGGTCAACGTGGCCCGCGAGGCCGAGTTGTATCCGGCCCTTAACCAGGTAGCGCTGGACTGGCGCCCGGCGGCGGCTCCGGGTCTGGTGTACCTGCATCTGGCGACGGCGACGCCGAATTGGGAGGCCTTCCGGCTGCGCTTCGATGGCGGCGCGTGGCAGACCATGCGCGAGACGGTGCTGGCCTGGCCGCTCCATCCCGGCCGGAATCGGGTGGAGGCCGGCAGCCTCAACTCGGCCGGGCGGTTCGGCCGCATTCACCAACTCGAACTCGACTATCAGCCGGAGGCCGCGCGTACTTCCTGGCCGGCGGACCTGGCCGGCGACGGCGGCCCAGCCGCACAAATCCAGCCGCCGCGCACGTGCTTCGGCTGGGAGGATTTTCGCCATCCGCGCCTGCGGATGCTGCGCGAGAAGTACGCGCTGGATCAGGTGATCGCGGGAGCCGACTCGGATTTGGAGCGCGTGGTCCGCCTGCGCGACTGGGTCAAAAGCCGCTGGGACCACCAGCAGCCAATCAGCCAGCCGCCGTGGGATGCCCTGTATATGCTTGAGCGCGTGGACAAGGGGCTGGAGGCCTTCTATTGTGTCCACTACTCGGTCACGTTCATGCAGTGTTGCCTGAGCCTCGGTATCCCGGCTCGGCTGCTCAACCTGCACCGCGGCATCGGGCCGGCGGACCTAGACCGCCGGCGGGCGGTGTTCGCGCCTGCCGATCCGCCCATCGACGAACACGTCGTCAATGAGGTCTGGCTGGACGATCTGGGACGCTGGGTGATGATGGATGTCGATTTTGACATCCACTACGAGCGGAACGGGCGGCCCCTGAGCGCGCTGGAGATCCACTGGGCTGTGCTGACGGCCGAGCTGACGGCGCTGCAGGTGTGCGAGGGGCCGCTGGCCTACAAGCTCAAGGCGGACGAGCAGTTCTACCAATTCCGGCTGCCCCAGTATTACACCCACTTCACCGTCTTTTGGCGTAACGACCATCTGTCCGACCCGGACGGGCCCACCCAGGTCCTGCACTGGGTGGACGATCGCACCCCGCCCATGCTCTGGTGGGAGGGCTCGGACCTGCGCCACCGCCCGCACATCATCGGGCCGGCCGTCGTCGCCTGGCCCTTTGCGCTGGCCACACCCCGCCTCACCGATGGCAATGTGGACACCTGCTGGGCGGCGGAGGAGACGCCGGCCCCGCACTGGGTGGAACTGCGCTGGCCAGCGCCCGTGACCTTTAGCCAGGTGGTGATTGATTGGGCCGAGTGCTGGCGCCGCTACTGGACCTCGGCCACGTATCGGCTCCAAGTCTGGGTTGATGACGCCTGGCGTGACCTGGCGGACATCAGCGGTCAGTCCGAGGCCGCCTGTACCCGCCATCACTTCCCGGCAGTGACGACGGACCGGCTGCGCCTGTGGCAACCTGTCGGCGGCGGGCCGGCCGAGCGCCCGCACCTGCTGTGGCTGGCCGAGTTCGAGGTGTTGCCATGAGCGCCCGTCTGACACTGCTTGTCGAGGAGCCGAGCGGCCTGCGCCGCGAGCGCTGGCCCGCCACGCGCGGCGTGCCGTTCCCGTCCGGCGTGCTGGCCGGCTGCCATCAACTCCGCCTGTTCACCGAGGCCGGGGCCGAGGTGCCGTTGCAGGTGAAGCCCCTGGCGCATTGGCCGGACGGCTCGGTGCGCTGGGCGCTGCTCCACTTCCAGGCAGACCTCCAGCCGCAGACGGTGGCCTGCTATCAACTGGAATACGGCCCCGGCGTGCAGGCCGCGCCCGTCCCGCCCGGGGTGCGCGTGATGCAGGCCGGCGCGGAAATCACGCTGGACACCGGCCCGCTCCGAGCGACCTTCTCGACCGGCGCCGGCTTCGGGCTGCTGGACCAGGTCTGGCTGGATGGCCGGGCGATGCTGTCGGAGTTGGCCGGCGCGGGCCTGGTGCTGGTGGACGCCACCGGCCGGACTTTCAGCAGCCGGCAGGGGACCGTTACGAAAGTGGCGGTGGAGGAGGCCGGGCCTCTGCGGGCCGTCGTCCATGTGGAGGGCGATTATCGCGCGCCGACTGGGGAGCGCCTGTTCCGCTACGAGGTGCGCTGGTATGCCTATGCCGGCCTGCCGTGGCTGGAGATGGAGCACACTTTCATCAACGACGCCGACGCCGATTACACCGAGCTCCAGCGGATCGGGTTCGACCTGCGCCCGGACGTGGGCGCCGACCGACGCGGGCTGGGCGGCGCCTACCGCGACCTGTACGAAGCGACCGACGACTTCACCTTCTTCGGCGATGCGCCCTCGTCTTTTGGTGTCTTCGCCGGTCTGCGCATCTACGATCAACAAGGTCAGCCCGTGGAGGTGCCCCACCCCGGCGAACTCTCGCACAAGATCGCCCAAGGCTGGGTTGACCTGAGCGACGAGCGCGGCGGTGTGACGGTGGGGGTGCGGCGCTACGTGGAACTACACCCCAAGCAGTTGGCTGTCCGGGGCGGGGCGGTGCAGGTGGACCTGTGGCCGGAACGGGCCGGTGTGCTGCGCTGGCATCAAGGCATGGCGCGCACCCATCAGGTGTGGTTCTATTTTCATTCCGGCCTGGGCCAGGCGGCCCGCGTCAATCAACTGGCCGTCTGTTTCGAGCAGGCCCTGCTGCCCTGGGCACCGGGCTGGTATGTGGAGAGCGGGGCCCTTGGCCCGCTGTTGCCCTATCAGCCGGACCGTTTTCCCGGCCTTGAAATCGCCCTGCGCGACCAGTTCATGAGCTGGCATCACGGCAACCGTGCGCTGGGCTTCTTGGATTACGGCGATCACCCGCAGCACGGCGGCTACGCCCGCGCCAACTACATGGCCAACAACGAGATCGACCTGCAGCACGTCCTGGCGCTCCAGTACGCCCGGGTCGGCGAGGAACTGTATTACCAGGATCTGGAAGCCACGGCCTGGCATCTGATGGATGTGGATATCATCCATCACACCACCCACAATCCCCTGGAGTTGGGGGGAGCGCGCATCCACGGCGACGCGCACGTGCAGTACAACTGCGAGGGCTACGAAGACCTCTCCGCCGCTTCCTCACACATGTGGACTGAGGGCTTGCTGGAATACTATTTCCTGAGCGGTCACCCGCGCGCTCTGCAGATCGCTCGCGGCATTGGGGAGTGCCTGTTGCGCATGTTGGACGCGGGCTGGGGACTGCCGCCCTACAAGGTCATCTGGCACAGCGTGCGCGACAGCGGCTGGCCTCTCATCGCCTTGTGCGCGCTCTACGCGGCCACCGGCGAGGCGCGCTGGCTGGCAGGCGCGCGCCAGATCGTGGATGCCCTGCTGGCGGCCTGGGTCGAGGCTGAGGACTGGGGCCTGTGGCTCGGCTGGCATCGCAGCCTGTCGCCGCTTCACCTGGGCATCGTCGGCACCGGCCTGGCGCACTATCACGCACTGACGGGTGAGGGGCGCGCCTCTCAGGCCGTGCTGCGCGCCGCCGATGTCATGCTGAGCAAATGTACCCATCCGGACGGCTCCCTGATGTACGTGGACAACCCCGGCTGGCGCTGGAACTACTACAGCGGTGTGGCTTACGAGTCGCTCGGCTACGCCTGGCAGTTGACCGGCGACTTGCGTTACCTGCGTGCCGGCTGGCGCAGCCATCGCCGCAACCTGGCGACCGCGTCCGGCCTGATCGGCACCACCCTGGCCGACTGGTGGCGCGGCAACTTACGCTACATGGCTTGGGCCGACCGGGCCGGCCTGCTCACCGACTTGCCGCTCTAGGCGGAGGCGATCTCATTGGACCGAAGCACAGGAGGCGCAGGGCATGAGTGTGGGGACTGACCTGGCGAGCCGTTACCTCGACGGCATCACCGAGCGACTGCACACCATTGTGGCGACGCAGGCGGAGAGCGTGCGGCGGGCGGCGCAGTTGATGGCGGCGCAGATCCAGCACGACCGTCTGATCCATGTCTACGGCGCGGGCGGGCACTCGTATGTGGGCAGCGAGGAGTTCTTCTGGCGGGCCGGCGGCCTGGCCAACATCAACCCGATGTTCGAGGCCAGCCTGGCGCTGGCCGGCGGCGGCCAGAAGTCCACGCTGCTCGAACGGGTGGAGGGCATCGGCGACAAGATCGTGCGCGCCTACCACCTCGGCCCGGACGATTTGCTGATCATCACCAGCGCCTACGGCCTGAACGCCTGCACCATCGACGCGGCGCTGGAGGCGCGGCGGCGCGGCTGCCGCCTCATCGGCATCAGTTCATTTGAGTTCGCCCGGCAGACGCCGCGCGACTTCCCGGCCCGGCACAGCTCCGGTCTGAACCTGTTCGAGATCGCCGACGTGGCCATCGACAACCACGTCCCGCACGGCGAGGCGTTCGTGGACGTGCCCGGTTTCGACCAGAAGGTCGGCGGCACCTGCACGGTGCTGACCAACTTCTGCGTCAACTGGCTCGTGATCGAGACCGTGCAGCTGTGCCGGCAGATGGGCCTGACTCCGCCGGTCTGGCGCAGCGCCAACGTGATCGGCGGCGACGAGGCCAACCGCCGCCTGCTCGAGCAGTATGTGCCGCGCGTGAAGGCGTTGTAGGCGCAGCCGCCATGACCACCTTCCGCGTTGCGGCCTGCCAGGTTAACTGCGGCCCGGACAGTGACCCGGCCGGCAACGCCGCCAAGATCGTCGGCTATCTGCAACAGGCGGCCGGGGCGGGGGCACGACTGGCGTTGTTCCCGGAGTTGAGCCTCTCGGGTTATTCGGTGGACGAGGCCGACATCCTGGCCCGGGCCCGGGCCACCACCCCAGACCTGATCGCGCGTGTCAGCCAGGCCGCGCAGGCGCTGGGGATCGCGGCCGTCGTTGGGGTGCTGGAGCCCGCGCCGGTGGCGGGCAGAGCCTACAACGTCAGTCTGGCGATCGCGCCGGATGGGACCCAGACCCGCTACCGCAAAATCCACATCTGCCCCAACGAGCCCTTTTTGCCGAGCGACACTGGTCCGGTGGTCGCGGACCTGGGGTTTGTCCGTCTGGCGTTGAGTGTGTGCTACGACAACTGGTTCCCGGAGACCACGCGCCTGGCCTTTTTGGGCGGCGCACAAATGCTCCATGTCCCGTTCTACTGGCCGGCCGAGTGGGAGGTGCGGGACGATCTGGACCGCAAGCGTGTGACCGGCGGCGACGAACTCATCCTCGCCGCGCGGCGCGAGCGGATGCTCAAGGTCTTCCCCGGGCGCGCCCTGGACAATGCCCTTTACCTGGTGCTGGTGGACCACGCCGGCCGGCACGCGGACGTGAGCCGGCACATGCCTGGCAAGTCAATGGTGTTTGACCCGTACGGGGAACTGGTGTCCGAGAGCCAGGGCTGGGATGAGGAGATGCTGTGTTTTGAGTATGACCCCGGCCGCGTGGTCGAGTGGCGGCACAACCGCTTCTTCCCCGGCCAGCACCTGCGGCCCGAAATCTATGAGCAGGCCTACGCCCGTTACCGGCGCAGCGGCAGCGAGAAAGGACACCTTTCCTAGCCCGCCGAGCCAGCAGAGGCACGCGGGGACAGCGGGTAGATGGCCGTCCAAAGCGCTGGTTCCGATTTGGTCTGCGCCGGCGTCACTCCGGCGAAAGCCGGAATCCGGCCGATCCCGCCGGACTCTGGACCTGGCTTGCCCCGGGGTAACATCAACGCGTGCGGAAATAGTAAGAAGGAGACGCCGATGCCCATGACCACCGTCATCGAATACTGGGACAGCCATCCGCTGGATCTGAAAGATCCTCAGGGCCGCTTTCAGCGGTCGGAATGGAATTACTTCCTCGTTGACCAGGCGGCGGGCGTCCTGATGGGTTACTGGCTGGCCGAGGCCGGGCACGAAGATTTAGGCGAGGACGACTTCGCCGAGGTCTTGCACGTCATCAGCGGGCGCCTGTACGTCACCGATAACGGCGAAGAGCAAGAGGCTGGGCCAGGGGACACCGTTGTGGTGAAGCCGGGCCGCCCGCTGCGCCTCGCCGTGCGTGAGCCGACCCGCGCCTTCTTCGTTTGCTACCACATGAGCGACCCGGTCGGTTACGAGACCATGGTGCGTCAGGCGATGGCCGCGAAGGGCTTGTAGCTCTGGGCAGCGGCGGCTTGTTGAGCCTGCGCCTCGAATTGGAGGAGCCGGCCGGCCAATCGCGCCGGCGTTGGCCGGTCTGCGGGGGCGTGCCATTCGCCCCGGCCGCCCTGGCCTCCGACGTCGGTTTGCGCCTGTACGATCCGCTCGGCCGCGAGGTGGTCATGCAGACCCGGCCCCTCGCGCTTTGGCCCGATGGTTCGCTTCGCTGGGTGTGGCTGGGCTTTCAAGTGGACCTGCCGCCGTTCGGCCACGTTGCCTATGAGCTCGTCGACCGCCCCGGCGCCGAGCGCCAGCCGGCAGCGCCCGGCGTGGCCGTGAGCCGGGTCCCGGATGGCTTTGCCGTCGACACCGGCCCATTGCGTTTCCTGGCGACGCCCGGCCCCGGCCGCGGGTTGCTGGGCCAGGTCTGGCTGGCCGGCCAACCGTTGTTGGACGACACGCGCCGGCTCGGTTTTGACCTGGAGGCGGGCGGGCGCCGCTACAGCACAGCTTGGGGCCAGGTGACGCAGATCGAGGTTGAGGAAACCGGTCCTGTGCGCGCGGTGCTCCACGTGCGCGGCGATCATCGCAGCACCGACGGCGGGCGCCTCTTCGGTTACGACTTGCGGTTGTACGCGTATGCCGGTCTGCCGTGGCTGGAGGTTGAATACACTTTCATCAACGACGCCGACGCGCCGGAGACAGAATTGGCCAGGCTTGGAGTCGAGTTGCGCCTGCAGGCTCCGGAGACCGATCCCGGACGGCCAGCAACACTCTACCTGGCCGCGCCACAGTCATCGGATGTAGCCGCCGGAGACGACGATGGGTCGGCCTTGACCGGTGTGGCGGGTTGGATGGCCGCCGGCGATGACCGGGCGAGCCTGGCGGTGGCCGTCAAGGGTTGCGCGCAATTGGCCCCGAAGCGCTTTCATCGGGAGGGGGCTCGCCTGTGCGTAGACCTGTGGCCGGCCGAGGCCGGGCCGTTGCGCTGGCATCAGGGCATGGCGCGCACGCACCGGATGCTCTGGTGGTTCCACACCGGGCGGGATTGGGAGCCGGCCAGCCGGTCAGTGTGCGCGGCCTACGCGGCCGCCCCCCTGGCGTGGACTCCGCGCGCCTGTAGCGAGACCGGCGCGCTCGGGCCGCTGCTGGCGCCGGAGGCGTGTCCCCTCCCGGAGCTTGAGGCCGCGCTGCACGGCCAGTTTGAGTTGTGGCACTCCACTAACCGGGCCTTGGGTTTCCTGGATTACGGCGACTTTCCGCAGACGGCGCAGTTCTGGAAAGAGGCCGGCTACATGGGCAACAACCAGCTAGACCTGGTCCATGCCCTGGCCCTGCAGTATGCCCGGACCGGCCAGCGGCGCTACTACGACGATCTGGAGGCGGCGGCCTGGCACCTGATGGACGTGGATGTGATCCATCACACCACCCATGATCCGCTGGAGCTGGGCGGAGCGCGCATGCAGGGCACTGGCCACGTGCAGTACAACTGCGAAGGGCTGGCGGACGTCTCGGTGGCGCCGTCCCAGATATGGGTGGAGGGTCTGCTGGAGTATTACTATCTCAGCGGCGCGCCTCGCGCGTTGGAGATTGCCCGGGGCATAGGCGAGTGCCTGCTGCGCATGCTGGCGCGCGGCTGGGCGCAGCCACCGTACCATGTAGCCTGGCACGGATCGCGCGACAGCGGCTGGCCCCTGATCGCCCTGAGCGCGCTCTATGAGGCCACCGGCGAGGCGCGCTGGCTAGCAGGGGCGCGTCAGATCGTGGACGCCCTGCTGGCGGCGCAAGGTGAGGACGGCGGCTGGGATATGTGGTTCGGCTGGCGGCGGTGCCTCTCGGCCCTGCACCTGGGGATCACGCTGACCGCGCTGAGCCGCTACCACGCCCTCACGGGCGAGGCGCGGGTTCGCGCGGCGTTGCTGCGCGCCGCGGACGCCCTCGTGGCGCGCTGCGCCTTCCCGGAGGGCGTGCTCATCTACGTCGACGCGCCGGGCTATCGCTGGAACTATTACAGCGGCGTCGCCTTTGAGGCGCTCGGCTACGCCTGGGCGCTGACAGACGACCTGCGTTACCTGCGCGCCGCCCGGCTGGCGCACCGGCGCGCGCTGGCCCGCGACCGACGCCGGCCGCTGAACGGCGCCGGCTTGGCCGACCTTTGGCGCGGCACGCTGCGCTATCTCTACTGGGCCGAACGCGCCGGCCTGCTGGCTGATCTGCCGGGGTGAGGCGGGTCAGCGCGGGGTTAGGCCGGCAAACGGAAGAGTTTCTGCTCGGCGGCGTAGGCGATCAGGGCCTCACGCGCCTCAGCCGTCATCGGCGTGAAAGCTTCGCAGGCCCGCAGGACGGCCGGGAGCAGGCGCGTGTCGCCACTGGTGCACAGGCCGGTCACGTCGTGGGAGAGGACGAAATCGACGGCCCGCTGGAGGTCGGCCGGCTCGGTCCACGGCTCGTAGCCTACCGTCCAGGGCCCCACCAGGTGCCCGCCCCACGGCCCGCGCGCGATGGATTTGATGATCATCACGCCGACGTCGCGGGCGCGGCACTCGCGCAGCAGGGCTTCGGCCTCGCGCCGGTACTCGGCGTGGGTGAGCTGGATGAAATTGAGCGGGAACAGGACCGAATCGAAATCGAAGCGCCGCAGGGCCTCGCGGAATACGGCCGGCGTCTGGAGCCCGTGGCCCGTGATACCGATCGAGCGGGTCAGCCCGGCGGCGCGGGCCTCCACGATGGCCTCCAGGGCGCCGCCCGGCCGGGTGACAGCGTCCAGTTCGTCGAAGGTGGTCACGGCGTGGAGCTGGTACAGGTCGAAGCGCTCCACGCCGAGCCGGTCTAGCGACCGGCGCAGTTCGGCCGCCGCGGCCTCCCGGTCGCGCTGCTGGGTCTTGCCGCCCAGGAAAAAGCGCTCCCGGTGGCGAGCCAGCCACGGCGCCAGACGTTCCTCGGCGTTGCCGTAGGACGGAGCGACGTCGATGTGGTTCACGCCCTGGGCCAGGACACGTTCCATGGCGGCGTCGACTGTCGGTTGATCGGCGTAGGCGAAGGCGAAGGCGCCGAGGATGGCGACGGTGCTCAGATGGCCGGTGCGGCCAAAGCGGCGGAGTTCCATGGGTCACCTGCCTCAAGCGTTCTGAGAAGCGATCCGGGGCTGCCTCGAACGGAAGGTGATGATACTGGCCAACGACGTGCTGATCCGGGCAGGTGGGCCTGGCCGGCGGCTGGCTGGGGCACGGCGGACCTCAGTCGTCGCCGGAGCTTTCAATGAGACGCACGTCGTCGAACCAGGCGGTGCCGGTGGAGCCGGGGGTCGTCGTCAGCACGATCCGGCAGGCGTAAATATAGCGCGGCAGGGGCGGCACCGCCAGGCTCAGGCGCGTCCAGGTGCGGGTGCCGGCCAACGGCGGCGACGTCACTCGGCTCATGAAGCCCATGTCGCCGTTCCATTCCAGTGCGAGGCAGACCCCGCCGGTCAGCGCGTCGGTCTTAACCCAGGCGGAGAGCTCATAAGCCTTGCCTGCCACGGCCTCGTAGGCCCGCCCCTCGTCCTTGAGGACGCGCCGCAGGGCGGGCAGGCACGGCCCGGGGGTGGAGCGATGCCAGCGCAGACTGGGCCAGCCGGAGCGGGTCACGTCGGCGTCGGCCGCGAACTGAGATGGCGGAAAGACCCAACTCACGGGGTCCTCGTCGCAGCCGGCCAGGTGCAGGGGCCGCTCCGGCCGAGCCGAGCGGATGGCCGGCGTCGCGGCCGGCGCCGAGGTGGGCTGGGCGAATGGCTCAGTGTGGCGCAGGCTGAACATATCGAAGAGCCGGTCGTCCACGTCGATCGCGCGGACGCAGCACTCATCGGGCGTGACGCTGGTCAGCAGAAAGTGATTGCAGGCGCGCGCCAGGGCGGTCGTTGGGTGGAGATGGGCCCACAACTGGCTGGGGGGCAAGGTCATGTGGTAGCCCCCGCCGCCCGCAACCAGATAGACGACGCCGGCGGTCCCATCGTATCGCCCGCCGGTCAGCGGATAGGTGCGGTGGTAGAGCGTGGCGTGCGCACTGTAGACGAGGTGGACGCGAGACCGTTCGAACAGTGGACACAGGCAACGGGTCTGCGGGATCTCATAGTCGTTCGAGCAGTAGGGCGGATGATGGATGAATACGAACCGCCAGCGGCTGGCCTGGGCCTGGCGCAGGTCGTCTTCCAGCCAGAGCCATTGTTCGGAGCCGGGCCGGTAGTCTAGATTGCTGTTGAGCACGGTGAAATGGGCGCACCCGTAGTCAAAAGCGTACCAGTAATGCGGCTCCGGGAAAGAGAAGTACCGGTAGTAGCCCTCGTTTGTCGAGTCGTGGTTGCCCATGGCCGCGAACCAGGGCGTGTACGGCAGCAGGTCGCGCGTGTCCGGGAAGAAGTCGCTGAAGTAGCGCCCGCTCACGTCCTGGGCATGGTCACCGGCCCCGACGCAGAACATCGCCCGATAGGTGCGGGCCAGGGCAGCGTTGCGCCGGTGCGCCTCCCGCGCGCGCAGGCTGTCGCCGTAGGTGGCAAACCGAAAGGGCGAGTCGGGGCGCACGGCCGTGAAAAAGCTGGCGCCGGGGCTGACAGCGGGCGCGCTGCCGGTTGCCGCCGAACTGACGCGATAGAAATACTCCCACTCTGCTTGCAGACCCTCCACCGTCACAACATGCACCGTCGTCGGCCGGGGGTCCTCAACGCGCAGCGGGTAGGTGGGCAGCCGGCGCTCGTCGTAGGCATAGGCTCCCAGGCGCGAGGCCGGTTCGTACTCCACCACGGACGAGGCCGGCGCGTCGGTGTGCCACCGGATCGTCATGGACGTCGGCGACACATTCTGAAGGTAAGGCCCGCAGATGAGACGCATGGGTCACAGCTGAAGCAGCCGCCGCAAGTTGCCGCCGAACACCAAGGCCTTGTCGGCCTCCGGCACCGCCGCGTGCTCGATCTGCGCGGTGGCGGCCGAGACATAGGCCAGCGGCGCATTGGAGCCAAACAGCAGGCGCTCAACGCCGACCTCCGCCTTGAGCACCTCCACCCAGTTGGGCGAGTTGATCATGTGCGTCTCGATGTAGACGTTCGGCGTCTCCTGCATGACCACGATGGCTTCGGCCAGCGCCGCGTATTTGAAAGACTCGATGATCACCGGGTTGGGGATCTTAGCGGCCAGGTCGCCGATGGCGGTGAAGCCCTCCTCGGCCGGCAGCATCAGGGCCACGCCCGCCGGCGCCAGGACCTCGCGCAGGAGCTTGCGAAACGGGGCCTGGCCGATGTGCCATTCCTGATACTGCGGGAAGAAGCGGAACAGCCGCACGCCGGCGTCGATCAGGCGCCGGGCCTCGTCCAGGCAGCCCAGCCAGCGGCAGACGTTCACGGTGCCGACCGGGATCAACTCCGGATGCGCGCGCGCCGCAGCCAGGGTCTCCGCGTTGCCCTCGACGAAGTCATACAGGATGCCGGCCGCCGAGAGCGTGCAGGCTCGCGCGATCCCGTAGGTCCGCATCTGGCTGAGCAGGGTGGGCAGGGCAATATCCGCCTGGCGCTTGGGCCAGATACCGAACACGGTGCAGACATCCAGGATTTCGTGAGGCATGCGGGCTCTCCTCGGCCATCAGGTCAGGGCAATTTCCAGATCACGGTCTTCGGGCCGGCCGGCCACCCAGTCGTTGCGCCATTCGGGCATGTACGACAGGTCGCGGAAGCGCGCTTCGGGCAGGCCGTGGGTGGTGAGCGACAAGCGACCGGGCGTGAGTGTGGCGATCCGGAATTCGAACGGGTACTCGCGCAGCGCAGCCGTTTGGACGAAGGCCAGGCCGTCCACACGGGTGACGTCGTGGATGTGCCAGTGACCGGCCAGCGCCAGTTTCACCTGCGGATAGCGGGCGATCAACGCGCGCAGCTCCGCGCGGCGCGCCACGTCGCCCATCAGGTCGACCAGCGCGGTCGCCGGGCCGCGCGGCGCCTGCCCCCGCGGCAGCGTGGCCACCGGGTAAAGTGGCTTGAAGTCCAGAGGCGCGTGGCTCACCAGGATCACCGGCCGGTCGGCGGCCTCGGCCAGTTCCGCTTCCAGCCATCGCAATTCGTCCGGGCCAGGGCCCAGGCCCGCGATCTCGCCGCGGTCGTAGCGGTCCTTGTCTAGATAGCGGGCGGTGCGGCCCTGGCGGTCGACCCAGTAGGCCACGTCCAAGAAGAGGAAGCGCAGGCCGGCCAGGTCACGCCGGAAATAACAGTCTCCGCCGGCCAGGCCGGCGCGGGCCGCCAGAGCGGCCCGGACGCCCGGAAACCAAGTGTCGTGGTTGCCGGGGACCGCATACCACGGGCAGCCGGCCTGGTCCATGATCTGGCAGGCCAGCTCGAAGTTGGCTGGATCGCAATGGCCGGTCAGGTCGCCGCAGTGGATGATGAAATCCGGCGCCAGTGCGCGCAGCGCCTGCACCAGGCTGGCCCCGACCTCGGCTGCGCGGGTCTGCAGGATGCGGTTCCACCACAACCCGTCTTGGGCAACTGCGCCAGGCGCGAAGAAGTGAGTATCCGACAGGATGGCGAACCTTAGGACTGCCATCTTCTTTTTAGACCTATATAAAGATGTCTGTTTATAGCACGCTATTTCGCCATACGTCAAACAAGAAGCCCGTGTTGACAGCTCTATTCTGTGTGCATATTATAATCACTTGATGAACTTGGCGAATCCGATGATGGGGAGTGTGCCCGGGGTAATGTCATTCGGGCCAAGTGATCATCCAGAGACGGGCAAGCAAGGTGCGTACCTTGGTGTCGGTGCACAGGATCAGCTCAAGCTCAGCTCTAAGGAGTCGTCCATGTCGTTTGAACCGATATTGGCGGGTTTTGGCAAAGTGAACATCACGCCCGAGCTGGACGCTGCTGGGACATTTGAGATCCTCGACCCCATCTACATCCGGGCCCTCCACCTCCGCCAGGGCTCGCGCCAGGCGACTTTTCTGGCGGCGGACCTCTTCTTACTCGACGATCGCTTCCACGAGATCCTGGCGCGCGCCCTGCAGGATACTGATGTAGACCCGGATTGGGTGCTCCGCGGGGCCAGCCACCTCGGAACCGGGCCGACGTTCTTTCAGTATTATGTGAATCAACCCACTGAGGCGCTCAAGCAGTTCGGCCAGGAGGCGCGCTACGCCCAGGCCGCGGCCGAAGCGGTGCGCCTGGCGGTGGCTGACCTGGCCCCGGCCCGCCTGGCGGTTGGGGCGGGTGAGGTGCAGGGCCTCTCCTACAACCGCCGCGCGCATGACGCCGACGGCCGCCTGGTGATGGTCTCGCTGACCCAGTATCCGGAGCCGCCAGACCACCTGCGCTACGACCCCGTCGATCCGCAGTTGGGCGTCCTGCGCTGCGACCGAGATGGCCGGCCGCCGTTGGCACTGGTCAACTTTGGTTGCCATGCCCTGGCGCTATGGGCCCGGCGTGGAAACATCTCCGCCGATTACCCAGGGCGGCTGATGGGGCTATTGGCTGACACCGGTATTGAAGCCCTGTTTTTCCAGGGCGCGCTGGGCAACGTCCACCCCGTCCGCAAGACCGACGACCCCTGCGGGCGCATCGCGCGCGGGCTGGCGGACGAAGTCCTGCGCGTCTGGCACACTCTTCAGCCGCAAGCCGATCTGGCGCTGAAATTTCACGCCAAGACCGTGGCAGTGGGCCGCCAGCCCGCGCTGGCCGTGGGCGAGGCCAAACAGGCCTGGGCGGCCCAACCGCCGTCGAGCGAGGGCCTGGCGCGCTATCGCTATTGGCTGGCCGAGAACTATGCCGGGATGACCCACTCACCCTATCGCTATTTCGTGGTCACGCTTGGCTCGGCGGCGCTTCTGCATATGCCGGGGGAACCTTTCGTCGAGACGGCGCAAGCGATTCGGCAGGCGGCGCCCTTCCAGCCGGTCTTGATCCTTACCAACCCGTGCCCGGAGGTGGGCTACCTGCCGACACCAGAGGCGCACGCCGAAGGCGGCGACGAGCCGCAATTTGCGCCGCTCGAGGCCCAGGCGGAGGTCGTGATCCGGCGGGGCGCGCTTGAGGTCCTGCGCGAAGCCGCCGACCGCTCCAGGTAGTAATCCATGACGATTGGCTGGGGCATCCTCGGGGCCGGTGACATCGCCCGCAAGCAGACGGCCCGCGCGATCGGCGCCGCCCGGAACGCGCGCCTGGCCGCCGTCCTGCGGCGCGACCTGGCTGCGGCGCGCGCCTTCGCCGACGAGTTTGGCGCAGACCGGGCCTATGACCAGATAGACGCCTTGCTGGCCGACCCGGCCGTGCACGCCGTCTACATCGCCACGCCCGTCCACCTGCACGCCGGGCACACGCTGGCCGCGGCGCGCGCCGGCAAGCACGTCCTGGTCGAAAAACCGATGGCCCTGTCGACGGCCGA
This sequence comes from uncultured Anaerolineales bacterium, assembly GCA_937952305.1. Lineage (GTDB taxonomy): Bacteria > Chloroflexota > Anaerolineae > Anaerolineales > UBA6663 > SpSt-583. The sequence continues at coordinate 130,169 of CALFZO010000187.1, forward strand.
GTGCAGCGCCATGCTGGCGGCCTGCCGGGCGGCCGGCGTGCGCCTGATGGTCAGCTACTACCAGCGCTTCAACGCCCGGCACCAGCAGGTGCGCGAACTCGTGGCCCACGGCGCCATCGGGCAGGTGACCATGGCCCAGGCCCGGCAGGTCTTCCTTTACCCGCCGGAGGCCGGCAACTGGCGGCAGGACCCGGCGCGCGGCGGAGGCGGGGCGCTGATGGACGTCGGCGTCCACTGCCTCGATACCCTGCGTTTCATCCTGGGCGAGGTCGAAGCCGTCGCGGCCCAGGTCGCTACCCTGGCCTTCCCATACGCCGTCGACGACACTGCCACGCTGCTGCTGCGCTTCCAGAGCGGCGTCCAGGCCGTGGTCAGCGCGGCGTTCAGCGTCGCCTCCGTCCCAGACAGCGACTATCTGGAACTGTGCGGCACCGGCGGCCGGATCTGGACTGCCCCGCTGAATGCCAAAGACTCGCGCGGCGCGTTGCGAGTGCTCACGCCGGCCGGCGAGCACCAGTTCACCTACGAGCAGGGCACTCACCGGGCCATGATCGAGGCCATCAGCGCCAGCCTGGAGGCCGGGTCCGCGGTGCCGGTCCCGGGCGAGGAGGGCTGGCGCGGCCTGGCGGTGATTGAGGCGGCCTACGCATCGGCCCGGACCGGCCGCTGGGTGCGGGTGGCCGGGCCAACTATGTGAGCGAGGAGATCACGATGCAATTCAACGCCCGTATTCTGAGCGAGAGCGACATCGAACGTGTGGAGGCCCAGGCCCTGCTCGTTCTGGAGCGCGTGGGGATGACGGTGGACAACGACGCCCTGTCTGAGTTGGCTCGGCGGCGCGGCGCGGTCGTAGACGGCCGGTACGTGCGCCTGCCGGCCGAGCTGGTGCGCTGGGCCTTGCAGGTCGCGCCCCGCCACATTCAGTTACATGGGCGTAACGGTGACGTGCTGCCGCTCGAGCACGGCCAGTGTCACCTCTCCACTTATGCCGAGGCCGTGAACGTCGTCGACTACGGGGCGACGCACATGCGGCCGTCCACGCTCAAGGACACCCTCGCCTTCGTCCGGCTGGGCCAGGCCATGCCGGAGATCAACATCGTCGGCCCGGTCTGCTTTGCCCGCGACCTGCCCGCCCCGGTGCAGCTCCTGCGCACGGCCGAGGTGGTGGTCCTCAACAGCGACAAGCACAACCAGGCAGCGCCATTGAACCTGGAGGAAGCGGAGCTGTGGTACGACCTGGCGCAGCTGGCCGCGCCGGACCAGAATCCGGTCACCCAGCCGCCGGTGACGTTCGTGGTCTCGTCCACCAGCCCCCTGCAGTTCGACGGGGACACCTCCCAGGTGATGCAGTTCGCGGCTGAACGCAAGATCCCGTTCATCGCTGCCTCCTGCCCGATGGCGGGCGGGACTTCGCCGCTGGCCCTGATCGGCACCATTGTGCAGCACCTGGCGGAGGACCTGTTCCTTCTGACCATGGCCCAACTGGTCAACACTGGGGCGCCGGTGATCATGGGCGGCGCGGCCGGCCTGCTGGATGTGCGCACCGGCGCACTGTCTTATGGCGCCCCCGAGCGCCACCTGCTGCTGGGCGCGGTGATCGAGTTGGCCGATCACTACGGCCTGCCGCACCATTCGCCGGCCGGCTCGGTGGACGCCTGTTATCCGGACGTTCACGCGGGCGCCGAAAAGATGCAGTGCTGGATGGCGCGCCGCGCGCACGGCATCATGTACGGGGTCGGCTTCGGTAGCCTGTACAACGGCAGTGCCGTATCGCTTGAGCAGATGATCATCGACGCCGACCTGTGGCAGGAGGCCGGCCGCTATTACCGCGGCCTGGACCTGAGCACGCTGGACGAGTCGAGCGCCGTCATTGAGCGGGTGGGGGCGGGCGGCAATTTTCTGACTGAGCCGCAGACTCTGCGGCTGATGCGCAGCCAGGAAGTGTACTACTCCAGGATCGCAAACCGGCAGGGTGACCTGGGGCCAGGCATGCTCGAGCGGGCCCATCAGCAGGTGGAACGCCTGTTGGCCAAACAAGCTGAGGTCCTCGCCGGGTCGGCGGCCGAGGCCGTGCGGCGCTACGTTGCCGAACGTGAGACGAAACTACTGGCTGTGCGCTGAGCGGAGATGGGCTTGACCCTGAACATCTGGGACCTGGGCCTGGTGGCCGTGGTCTCACTCCAGGCAACGGTGCTGGCCTACCTGCCGCAGGCCCGCTCGAAGGCGATCGTGTTGTCCCTGCCGATCCCGTTCACGGTGGCGACCCTGGCGGTCGGTCAGCGGCCGGACCTCACCCATATCTTGGGCCTCAGCCTGCTCTTCGCGTACACGCACGGCGTCCGGCTGTTGCACCAGCGGGCGCGCCTGCCCATCGTGCCCGCCATCGGAGTGGCGGCCGGCGGGTATTGCGCGGCTGCGAGCCTGCTGGCGCCGCGGCTGCCGCGCGACGAGGCCACCTTCTGGCTGGCCAGTTGCGGTACATTCCTCTTGGCCGCCGGGCTGTTGCGCGCGCTGCCCGGCCGCGCCGAGCCCGACTATCGCAGCCCTTTACCCGTATGGGTGAAACTGCCTATCGTCGTCGCCGTCGTCCTGGGCCTGGTCTGGCTGAAAGGCCTCCTGCAGGGCTTCATGACGCTCTTCCCCATGGTCGGCGTCATCGCCTCCTATGAGGCGCGTCACAGCTTGTGGACCATCGGCCGGCAGATCCCGGTGCTGATGCTGGCGATGGTGCCGCTCATCGGCCTGGGACACTGGGGCGCTCCCCGCCTCGGCCTCGGAGCCAGCCTGTTGCTGGGCTGGCTGGGCTACCTGGCCGTGTTCCTATTTATCGCTTGGCGCGGGCGGGGAGCCGAGCCGGGCGCTTGAGGCGCCTGGCCCCGGTGTCCCAGGCCTGCGACCTCAGCCAGGTAGCCAAGAGATGCTGACCCTGCGTGATCGCTGGTTCCGCTCGGGTTCGCTGGACGACCAGAACGAGCGGCGCCTGCTGGTGGACGGCGCTGCTGCCGGCTTGCTCAACGGCGTGGCCGTCTTTCTGCCCGTCTTCTTGGTCCGTCTGGGCGCCTCCAACCTCCAGGTCGGCTTAGTCTCGGCCCTGCCCGCGCTTCTGGCGGTGGCGCTGTCGCTGCCCATCGGCGAGTTCCTGGCCCGGCGGACGACGGTGGTGCGCTGGCTGACGTGGGCGCGCACGCTCGTCTGGGGCAGTTTCCCCGTCATCGGCCTCCTCCCCTTCTTTCTGAGCGAACGACTGCCCGAGGCCATCCTACTCGTCTGGGGGGCGGTGACTGTGCCGCAGGTCCTGCACGTCGTCGCGGTCAACATCGTCCTGGGCAATGTCGTGGAGGCCCAGCACCGTTTCCGGCTGCTCAGTCGGCGCTGGTCGGTGGCGGCGCTGGCGGCGGCCCTGGCGGTGGCCGGGATCGGCTACGTGTTGCCGCGGCTGGATTTCCCGCTCGGCTATCAATGGATCTTCATCAGCTCAGCCCTGACCACCCTGATCTGTCATCGCATGATGAGCGGAGTGCGCCTGCCGGAGGCCGCGCCGCCGGCCGCCGCCCTTCCGCTCCTGGAGACGCTGCGCCAGCGCGGCCGGCAGCTGGCGGGCGATCGCACCTTCCTGCGTTTTATCCTGGCCCAGTTTGTGTTTTCCAGCGGCCTGCAACTCACTGTGCCGCTCCTGCCGCTCTTCTGGGTGCGAGAGGTCCAGGCGTCGGATGCCCTGATCAGCGCCATCAACATCGCCCAGATCCTCACGGCGACGGCTGCGTATTTCCTGTGGACGCGCCTGGCGCGCCAGTGGGGCAAGCGCTGGGTCCTGTTGATCAGCTGCCTGGGGCTCAGTTTCTATCCGGCCCTGACCGCCTTTCTGCCGGCGGCCTGGATGTTGGTGCTGTGGGCGGCCCTGGCCGGCCTGTTTGCCGCCGGGGTCGACCTGACGTTCGTGGACATCATGATGAGCGCCGGCACGGTTGGACTCCGACCGCTGTACGTGGGCGTCTACATGGTCTCGGCCAACACAGCGGCCTTCCTGGCGCCCCTGATCGGCACCGCTCTGGCCGACCAGGTCGGCCTGGGTCAGGCCCTGATCCTGGGCAGCGGCCTGCGCCTGGCCGGGGTTGCGCTTATCTTCCTTCTGGGGGCAGGTCAGGGCCGTTCTGATTGAGAGCCGGATTATTCTGATGCCTGATATAAGTACTGAGAAATACTTGGTCTTATGACTAACGGATGGGATCTGATGGCAGCCAGAATGGGTCTGTGTGCGTATGTTTATATTGGAATTGACAAAAGATAGAGGCTGGTGCTAAGGTACGTTCTAGATTGGCGGTCTTGCCCAGCCGGCGGCGGCGCCGCCGGCTCGATCTCCAATCGCCCACGCGAGGAGCTGCTCAAATGAAAGCCACCCACTTGGCTCGCCCTCTGTCTTTCATTGTTCTGGCCCTGCTCACCACCTTCTGCACGGCGGCGCCGCCGGCCCAGCCGACGGCCGGGCCGGCCGATGAGGTCATCGAGATCAGGTTGATGCATCAGTTCACCGAGGGGTCGCAGACGCAGCCCATCCTGGCGGAGTACACTGAGAAGTACATGCAGGCGCACCCCAACGTCAAGGTCACCTGGGATTGGGCCGGCTGGGAGCAGTTCGATCAGAAAATGCAGGCCCGCATCGAGGCTGGCGATCCGCCCGATGCCGTCTTTAACTCCTCGCCCCTGATCGCCGTGTACGCCCGCCAGGGGCTGCTGCAACCAATCGACTCGGCCTTGAAAGAGCAGAATTATGAAGGCGATGCCGTCTGGGCCGATACCTTCCTGTCCGGCTTGCTTCAGCAGGCTTTCGTTCAGGATGCCTCCACCGGGCCGGGCTATTACGCGGTCCCCGTCGACATGCACATCTCTGGCCTGATCTATGACAAGGACATGTTCGCGCGGATGAACCTGCAGCCGCCGCAGACTTGGGCCGACGTCGTCGACCTGGCGGAGAAGTTCCAAGCGGCCGGCATCATTCCCTTCGCCCAGGATGGCGGTTACACCCCGTACAATTTCCGCGCCTTCATGTACCTCGCCATCCGCATCGGGGGCGAAACGGCTTTCTACGATACGTGCCTCCACAAGGACGGCTTCCCGTGGGCCGGTAACCCGGACTGGCTCAAGGCGGCCCAGGAGTTCCAGATCCTGACGACCAAGTACTTCCAACCTGGTTTCCTCGGCTCGCAGTGGCCGGCGGCACAGACCGAGTGGGCCAACGGCAAGATGGCGATGATGATCATCCCCACCTGGCTGCCGAGCGAGATGCTGGGGACGAACGTGGACGCGATGAAGATCGGGTTCGTGCGTTTCCCGGCCTACCCCGGCGGCAAAGGTGACCAGACGGCCACTGAGCTCAAGTTCAACGGTTTCGGCGTGCTCAAGGAAGCCCGCCAGCCCCAGGCCACTCTGGATTTCCTCAAGTATCTGAGCAGCCGTCAGTTCCAGGAGGTCCATTCCGCCCAGGGCCTGGTGCCGTCACCTATCGAAGGGGTGGCGCTGCCGGCGCAGCTGAGCGACGTCACCGCTATGCTGGCCGACCACCCCAAGATGATCCCGATGATGGACGGCATCGAGGGCGACGCGCCGGAGTGGATGGCCAACGTCGCCGAGCCGTTGATTGGGGAGCTGGCCGCCGGAACCATGGCGCCGGAAGCGTTCATCGCCGAGCTGCAGGCCCAGTCCGACGCTTTCTACGCCAAACCGTGAAACTGCCCCGGGGCCGGCTGAACGCCGGGCCGGCCCCGCGTTGATTTCATCTCCTTCACCCTCTATATGCAGGCGACCACCAGCGGCCGGCGCAAGGGGCGCAGCATCATCGTCGCCTTCCTCGCGCCGACCGTCCTCTTGTACCTGGTCCTGTTCGCTTACCCCAGCGTCGAGTCCCTGCGCCTCAGCCTGTACGACTGGAAAGGCCTCAACCCGGACAACGCCCGCTTTGTCGGGTTGGACAACTTCGCCGAGGCGGTCCAGGATCGGTGGGTGGCCGTCTCGTTACGCAACATGGCCCTGATCATCGTCGCCGGCGGCGCCCTGCTGTTTCCGCTGGCGCTGCTGTTTGCGGCGGCCTTGCTGAACGACCGGATCAAGGCCAAGGCCCTGTTTCGTACCCTGATCTTCTTCCCCTACATCCTGTCCGGCCCGGGCGTGGGCCTGCTATGGACTTTCATCCTTAATCCGAGCTTTGGGGCGTTGAACGGCGTGCTGCGCCTGGTGGGCCTGGGCGCCTGGGCCCAGCCCTGGCTCGGCCAGCCGGCCACGGCTCTGGGGGCCATCATTTTCGTCTCGATTTGGTGGTCGCTCGGCTTCTACATGCTGTACCTGGTGGCCGGCATGCAGACCATCCCGACCGAGATCCTGGATGCCGCGCGGGTGGATGGCGCGCACGAAGGTCAGTTGTTCTTCAGCATCACCTTGCCGATCCTGCGCGACTTTCTGGCCGTGGCCGTCGTCCTGTGGATCATCGAGGGCCTGAAGACCTTTGCGGTGGTTTTTCTGCTGACGCAGGGCGGGCCGGCGAACCAGACCCATGTGTTAACCACCTACATGATGCGCATGGCGTTCCAGACCGGCGGCGCACCCGTCTTGCGTCTGGGCTACGGCACCAGCCTGGCGGTCATCCTGCTGTTTTTTGTGGTGCTCGCCGCGCTGCTCTACTTCCGGCTCTCACGGGAGGAAGCTATTGAATACTGAACCAGCGGCCCCGGCGCGGCCCGCCTTCGGCCGGTCTCTGGCCTATACGCTGATCTACCTGGCTCTGATCGCCTGGTCCGGCCTGTCGCTGTTCAGCCTGTTCTGGGTGTTGTTTAGTTCGTTCAAGACCAATCGGGAACTGTTCGCCGACGTCTGGGCGCTGCCGGCCAGCCTGCAATGGGATAACTATGTCTCCGCCTGGCAGACTACCCACATGGACCGGTTCTTCCTCAACAGCGTCGCGGTGAGCGCGGCCGCCGTGCTGCTGACCGCCGGTCTGGCGGCGATGAGCAGTTATGTGCTGGCCCGTTTCAGTTTCCTGGGGCGGCGCCCGATTCTGGTGGCGCTGCTGGCCGGGCTGGCCATCCCGCTGCAGCTCATCACCATCCCGCTCTTCCTGCTGTTCACGCGCTGGCGGCTCATCAACTCGCTGCCGGCCCTGACCCTGGTGTACGTGGCGATCTCGCTGCCATTCAGCGTCTTCGTGCTGACCGGCTTCTTCCGGTCCCTGCCGCGCGAGCTGGAGGAAGTGGCGGTGCTGGACGGCGCGAATGAGTATCAGATATTCTGGCAGGTGATGCTGCCGCTGGTGCGGCCCGGCCTGTTCACCGTGAGCATCTTCAATTTTCTCAACATCTGGAATGAGTACCTGCTGGCCCTGATGTTGCTGTCCAAGCCGGAGAACATGACGGTGCCGATGGGTTTGTACGCGCTGCGCGTCACCCAGGGGGCAGCGGCCGATTGGGTCAGCATGATCGCGGGCCTGGTGATCGTCCTGACGCCGACCTTCCTCTTCTTCCTGGTCTTCCAGAACCGTATCGCGGGCGGACTGACGGCCGGCGCGCTGAAGGGCTGAGGCCCATGACACCCTCAACCTTGTGGACTCTGGACTCGCTCAGCCGGATCGGCGGCCACACCCCTCAGGTCCTGGGCGCGCCCCGCCTGGTGGCGGGGCCTGGCGGCCCGGCCGTGGCCTTCGACGGACAACGGGACGGCCTGGTCATCGACTGCCATCCGCTGGCCGGCGCGGACCGCTTCACAATCGAGATGGTCTTCCGGCCCGAGTCGGGCGGGGAGCGCGAGCAGCGCGTGCTGCACTTGCAGGAGGCCGGCAGCGATAGCCGCCTGTTGATCGAGACACGCGCCCCGGCCGAAGATTACTGGTTCGTGGACACATTCGCCCGGTCCGGCGACGTGAGCTGCACCCTGTATGCGGAGGCCCATCCCCATCCCTTCGGGCCGTGGTATCACGTCGCCTTGGTGTATGACGGCCGGACAATGCGGCACTATGTCTCCGGGGTATTGGAGCTCAGCGGCCAGCTCGCCTTCGCGCCGCAGCGCTCTGGGCAGACGTCCCTCGGCGTGCGCCTTAACCGTGTTTCCTGGTTTCGGGGCCTGGTGCGGGCCGTGGGTTTCACGCCGCTAGACTTGGGGCCGGAAGCCTTTCAATTGCGCGCCTGAGCGGGTGGGTCGAGAGAGTTTCACGAGGAGGACTGTGGCCGTGGAGACGAATATCCTGCGCGCCGGCGCTGCCCAACGGATGGTCACGCCGCCGGTGGGCACGCCGCTGGTCGGCTACGCTTCGCGCGCTTCCGGCGACCTGGCCGCCCGCTACGTGCACGACGACCTGTGGGTGAAGGCCCTGGTCCTGCGCGCCGGCGCGCAGAGCTGGGCGCTCCTGTCTGTCGATTTGATCGGGCTGGACGCTGTGGCCGTGGCCCGCATCCGGGCCCTGGCCGCCGCCCGCACGGGTCTGCGGCCAGACGCGATCCTGACCTGCGCCACGCACACCCACGCTGGGCCGCCGGTCTGCGCCGTGGCCGGCGCAGTTGGCCCCGGGGATCTCAACGCCGTGCGCTCGGACGGCAGCGTGACGGCCAGCTATGGCCAGGCGCCCACCAGCTTCTCCCCGACGGCCTATTACGTGGAATTGGTGGACGAGACCTGGCGGGACCGGCTGGTGGAGCAGGCCAGCGCTGCGCTGGTGGCGGCCTGGGAGACAGCCCGCGCTGCAGAGGTATCCTTCGGGATGGCTGAGGTGGAAGGGGTGGCCAGCTCGCGCCGGGTGCGGCTCTCCGACGGAACCTGGGCGGACCCGCGGCGCGAATGGCCGGCCGGCGCGGTGGTTGTCTCGCGGACCGAGATCGATCCGCTGGTGCGCGTGCTGGCGGTGCGCGAGCGCGGCGCGGGGACGCCCCTGGCCGTCCTCATTAACTATGCTACCCATCCCTGGATCTTCAACACCTCCGGGATCTCGGCCGAGCTGGCCGGGGCGGTGGCCGGCCGCGTCGCCGCCGGCTGGACCGGCCCTCGCGGCGAGGCCCCAGTGGTGCTCTACACCACCGGGCCGGAGGGCGATGTCACACTGATCTGGAACATCGCCATCGACAAAGTGTGGCGCTCGCAGCCGGGCGAGAGCCTGGAGGCCAGCCTGCCGCGCCGCGAGCAGGGCTTCGATGAGGAGCTGGCGCGCCTGGGTGACCGGCTGGCCAGCCGCGTTTTGGCGGCCCTGGCGAGCCTGCGGTCCTGGCAGTCCGACCTCATCCCCCAGGCCTGGCGCCGCGAGGTCGCCCTGCCGCTCAAGACTGGCTACCACCCGCCGGCCGCGCTCCGGCTGGCAGAGTGGCAGCGCGGCGCGCCGGCCGGCCACCATCTCACTGAACTGCAGGTGCTGCGCCTGGGCCCGTGGACGCTGCTGGGTTTGCCAGGCGAACCGTTCACGGTGTTGGGCCGCCGGATCCGGGCGCAGGCGCCGTTGCCAGAGCTGTTGATCGCCGCCGTCTCCAATGACTATGGGCCGGTCAGCTACATGGCTGAGCGCGCCGATTTCGAGCAGGGCGGGTACGAACTGGTCGTCACGCCGGCCGCCGCCGAGGCGGGCGAGCGGCTGGTGACGGAGGCCGTGGCTCTGCTCAAAGCCGCCGCTGGCTGAGGAGCTCATTATGCGCATCGAGGCCATCGAAATCTACCGCGTCGCCATGCCGCTCGTGTATCCCTTTCGCACGGCCTTCAGCGACGAGAGCGCTATCGAGAGTGTGCTGGTCTGCCTGCGCAGCGGGGGCCTGGCCGGGTGGGGCGAGACCAGCCCCTGGCGGGCCCCCTTCTACAGCGGTGAGTGGGCGCATGGCGCTTTTGCCGTGGTGCGGGACTGGCTCGGGCCGCAGCTGGTCGGCCGCGAGGTGGAGAGCGGCGCGGCCCTGCAACAGGCACTGGCTCCGGTGAAGGCTAACCCGTTCGCGAAGGCCAGTCTGGATCTGGCCTGGTGGGATCTGTATGCCCAGATGGAAGGCCGGCCGCTGTGGCAAGTCCTCGGCGGCCAGGGCCCAACCGCCAAGGTCGGCGCGGACCTGGGGGTGATGGAGACGCTAGATCGGCTGCTGGACGAGATCGCGGCGGCTCAGGCGGCCGGCTTCGAGCGCGTGAAACTCAAGTATCGCCCGGGCTGGGAGTTGAACATGGTCCAGCGGGTGCGGGCGGCCTTCCCGGAGCTCGTGATCCACGTCGACTGCAACAGCGCCTACACCCTGGCCGACCGGCCCATGTTTCAGGCGTTGGACGCTTACGGTTTGGCCATGATCGAGCAACCCCTGACCCACGATGATCTGCTGGACCACGCTGTGCTCCAACGCGATCTGCGCACGCCCCTATGCCTGGACGAGAGCATCACATCCCCGGCCAAAGCCCGGCAGGCCATCGACCTGAAGGCGTGCGGCTGGGTCAACCTCAAGCTCGGGCGCGTGGGCGGGATCACCAATGCGCTGATCATTCATGACCTGTGCCAGGCCGCCGGGCTGCCTTGCTGGGTGGGCGGCATGCTGGAGTCCGCCGTGGGCCAGGCCCACAACCTGGCCTTTGCGACCAAGTCAAATATCCGCTACCCGGCCGACATTTTCCCCACCAGCCGCTTTTACGCTGAAGACCTAGGCGAGCCGGCGATCACCCTCAGCGGGCCGTCGCAGATGACGGCCTCCGCTCGACCTGGCCTCGGGCACAGGCCGCGCGCCGACCAACTGCGGCGCTTGACGGTGGAAAGCGCCAGCCTGCGTTGAGATCAATACTGAGGAGAGAGCTATGAGCCCATCCGCCGACCCAATCCTGGAACCCCTGCAGCGCGGCCGCGTCGAACGCCGGCGGCGCCCGGCCTCGGGCGAGGGGGCGCTCCTGGTGTTGGTGGACAGCAGCGGCCCGTATCATCAGCGCAGCCTTGTGGATGAGACTGTGCTGGTGGCTCTCGAGCATCTGGGGCTGCCGTACCGGATGCTGGACCTGGCCGGCACCCGGCCCACGCCCGCGCTCCTGGCCAGCTGTGCCGGGTTGGTGCTGGCCCAGGATGGGTTGGGAGACCGCCTTACCGAGGCTGAGACCCAGATCATCGCTGAGGCGGTGCGGGCCGGCCTGGGCTTGGTGAACCTAGATTGGGACCTGCGCCGCTACGCCGGCCCGCTGCTTGATATTTTCGGTTTTGCGGACGTGGGGCGCCTGCCCTTCGCCTCAGACCAGTTCTATGTGCGCGACGACACCCATTACATCACCTGGCTCCAGACGGGACGCCGCTTCCACACCGCGAAGCGGATGGTGACGGCCCTCGCGGTCGGTAGCTGGCGGGCTGACGTGGCGCCGTTGGTGGAGATGGCGCTGGGCAAGGACCAGCTCGTGTATACCCGTCACCTGGTGCCCGGCAACGTCTTCGAGCCGAGGCATTACCCGGTAGTGTTCGCGGCCCGCTGGGGCCAGGGTAGGGCCGTGCAGTTTGCCGTGAACCCACGGGTGTGGCGGGCCGCCGCCCTCGGCCGCCTGGGCGGCCTGGGCGACGTCTTCTGGCGGTCGCTGCTCTGGGTCGCCCGCAAGCCGTTCGTGGCGAACACCGTCCCGCCTTTTGTGACCATGTCCTTCGATGATTGCGGCGGCCGCCACGACTTTGCCTATCTGGACATCTGCACCCGGCACGGCTACCGCCCGCTGGCCTCGCTGTTCATCGACGATATCCAGGGGCGCCACCTGCCCGGCCTGCGCGCGCGGGCGCTGGCCGGCGAAATCATGGTCAACACCCACGCCATGCGTTATTACGACTTGCAGTTGTACGATTTCGGCGTGGACGAGCTGCCGGTCGCTGAGCTGGAGCGGCGCTTCGCGCGCGACGACGCCTTCTACGCGCGCCTGGGTGCGCCTTGCGCCCGAACCGTGCGCGACCACTGGGGCGAACTCGGAGCGCGCAGCCTGCCCTACCTGAAGGCGCGCGGGCGGACCACGATCAATACGCCGGTGCTGGTCGGCGAGCACAAGGCCGACCAGATCATCCCGCCCGGCGGTCAGGGCTACTGGCCATACAACTCCACCCTGTGCTTCTACGACACCCTGCCGCACGACAACGATTTTTACATCATGGGCGCTTTCAACGAGCGCCATCTGGCCGACTTTCTGACCGGCGCCACTCAATTGCTGCGCGAAGCGCCCGTGAACGATGTAGCGCGCGCGGCCGAAGGTGCCGCCCACCAGATCCGGCACGGCCTGAGCAACGGCTTCTTCGCGGACGTCCTGACCCACGAGCAGAAGTTCACGGTCCTCTCCCTGGAGGAGTGGGACCAGATCCTAGCCCGCGCGGCGCAGTTGACCAACCGCTTCGAGAAGCTTTTCGTCACCCACGACCACGTGGCCGATTACCTGCGCAGCAAAGACCGGACCTGGATCGCGCAGGCCGACCTGGCCGCGGGCGCCGCGCGCGTCCGTCTGGCCGGGCAAGCCGAGGTGCCGCTGCAACTCTCGGTCTACCGTGACGTCGACGAGGGCGTGGAGCGCGCGAGCCTGGCCGTGCCGGCCTTCACAGGCCAGACGAGCGTTGAATTCTGATCGCTCGCAGACAGACAGGAGGATCGTCATGGACTTGAAATTGGCCGGCAAAACGGTCCTGATCACGGGCGGCAGCCGCGGCATCGGCCTGCGCACGGCCCGCGCCTTCGCCGCCGAGGGTTGCTCGCTGGGCCTGTGTGGCCGCAGCCTGGCTGACCTCGACGCGGCCGCGGCCGAACTGCGCGGCCAGGGCGCGCCGGTGGTGTCGGTGCTGGCGGACGTCACCGTCCCGGAGGAGGCGGCCGCCTTTGTGGAGCACTGCGCCCAGGCGCTGGGGCGGATCGACATCCTGATCAACAACGTCGGTGGCGCGGTGAGCGGGTTGCTGCTGGAGGCGTCGGACGAAGCCTGGCGTCGGACGTTCGAGATGAACCCATTCCAGATAGCGCGTCTGACCCGCCTGGTGACGCCGCACATGCGCCGGCTGGGCGGCGGCGCCATTGTCAACCTGGCGTCGATCTCCGGCTGGCACCCCCAACTGGCCGGCTTTGCGCAATACGGCGCGGCCAAGGCGGCCGTCATCTATATGACCGAACGTCTGGCGCTGGAGTTGGCGCGCGATCACATCCGAGTCAACACCGTCTCACCGGGTTCGATTGTCTGGGAAGGCGGCGACTGGGATGCTTTTCGCCAGGCGCACCCCGAGTCTTTCGCGGCCTATGTGCGCGATGGTTTCCCGATGGGACGCCTGGGTTCGCCGGAAGAGGTGGCCGACGTTGTCGTCTTCGTCGCTTCGCCGCGCGCCAACTGGATCAATGGGCGGCACATTCCGGTGGATGGGCTCGAGCAGCCGGTGCCGGCGCCGGAATACCGGCCGTGGTGAGCGCTGCCTTGGATAAGGAGAACTCATGAGCAAGCTTTTCTACAATGAACAGGGTCACATGGTCCCCACCCTTGGCGAGGAGTTGACCGACTGCCGTCGGGCGCGCAAGGTCCTGGACCTGCCGGGCACGGCGGCGCCGGCTACGTTGTATCTCCTGGCGCGCCCTCACGCGGGCAGCGGTTTGCCCCTGCGCGTGTCAGTCAACGGCGCCGAGATCGAGCCGATCCAACCGGGCTCCTTCCAGGCCTACACCTGGTACACCGTCTCGTTGCCGGCGGAACGCCTCCGGGCGGGCGCCAACGTGCTGGAGTTTTGGACTGACGCTACGGCCATGGATGCCTGGTCCCTGGCGATCGAGGGCGGCCACCGCGAACCGGTCAGCGCAGTCAGCGACGACGGCGGCCAACATTGGCGCAGCGAGCACATGAGCTATCTCAATGTGCTCACGGGTGAGTACGTTGTGCGCGTGCGGCTGGCAGAAGGCCAGGACCCGCCGCCGCCGCCGTTCGTGTGGGAGGACCCGCGTCATCCCCGGCTGGCCCACCTGCGGCAACGCCTGCCGCCGGCCGCGCTTCAGCCGGGGCCGCTGCTCCCGCGCGTGCGGGCGTTGAGCACTTGGCTGAGCACGAGCTGGGAGCACACCGACTCAGGCAAAGCAGCGCAATACGCGCCGTGGGACGCGGAGACTATCCTCGCCTGGGGCCATCATCGCGTGGGCCACGACGGCCGCCTGCCCATCGTGATGTGCGTCCAGTATGGAGCCGCTTTCGTCAGCGCCTGTCAGGCCGCCGGCTTCCCCGCGCGCTGTGTCGTCGGCACGGATACGATCAATAGTTATAATGGTCATTTCGTGGCCGAGGTCTGGTCAAATGAGCACGCTAAGTGGATCCTGGTGGATCCCAACCTAGATGCGATCTTCTTCCGGAACGGCGCGCCGCTCTCGGCGGCCGAGATCCAGGCCGCCGGCGATGACCTGAGCGGCCTGGTGGGGTGGGGGCCGGGGACCACCTATCAGCGGCGCTTCCCGCACATCGAAACCTTCGTGCGCACGAACTACCTGAAGGGGCTGTGGCTGCGGAGCCGGAGCATCTGGGCGCGAGCGGATTTCCTCACCCGGCCGGAGTTGACGCCTCCTGGTCATGGTATGACAGCCTATTGTGAGACGAGCCTGATCTGGGATCGATCCGTGCGGCAGCATGGCTTCGGCATGTTCCCGTACTTTGCCGATGCCGACGACTTCGCGACGGCGCCCAACCGCGCATCCTGAAGCCGGGCTCCAGACGCGTCTAGAGCCGGCCTCGTCCCGGCCGGACTGGATCCATGAACCCTGTCCTGCAATTCCGCAACGTCTTCGGTGACACCCTGATCGCGGCTTCGGTCATAGAATCGGGCGGCGCGGTCTTCGCGCTGGCGGCGGCCGGCGACAGGAAAGAATTGCTCATCGCGGCCCCGGCCGGCTGGCCGGGGTTGTCGGCGTTCCTGGGCCAGGCCGATGATCTGGGCGGCGGCTGGTGCGTGAAGCGCGGTCCGCTCTCGGCCGGCAACGCCTTGGCCCTGCGCGCCGCCGTGCCGCACCTCACGCCGGTCCCGCTCGGCCTGGCGACTTCGGCCGGCTGCGGCGACCGGCTGGGCCTGGCCACGCCCGGCCACGTGCGGGCCTTCCACTCGGTCGCCGCCCAGCCCGGCGCGCTGCCGGTGGCCCCGCTCTTCGCCCAGCAGTCCATCCGCGAGATGACGCGCACGCGCCGCACGCCCTCGGACGTGATGCGCGACGCGACCTTTGGCGCGCTGGAGGGCGGCTGGCGCGGTCCGCTGGGCGCGGACGCCGATCACCTCAAGACCCCGGCCGACATCGACGCCTGCGCGGCGGCCGGATTCTCGTTCTACACGATCGACCCCGGCGCGCACGTGGACGGCGGCGCGGACCAGGCCGACGAGGCCGGCCTGCGCGCCAAGGTCGCGGCCCTCAACTGGAGTATCCTGGAAGGTAGCCCGGACGACCTGATCGGGCGCTACGCCGGCCGCGCGCTGGACCTGGACGACCGGCGCCTGACGTTGACGGCGGAGGCCGTTTGGCGGGCGGCGGCCAAGTACGGGAACGCGGTCGCGCACGTGGCCGGCATGTACCGGCGCCTGGCCGGCCAGGGGGTGCCGTTCGAACTGGAAGTCTCCGTGGACGAGACCGAGACGCCGACCGCCCACGCCGAGCACGCCTTCATCGCCCTGGAACTGCGCCGGCTGGGGGTGCAATGGGTCAGCCTGGCGCCGCGCTACGTCGGGCGCTTCGAGAAGGGCGTGGACTACCTGGGCGACCTGGGCGCGCTGGAAGCCGACCTGGCCGGGCACGCGGCCGTGGCGCGGGCGCTCGGGCCGTACAAGCTCAGCCTGCACTCCGGCTCAGACAAGTTCCGGGTCTACCCGCTGATCGTGGCCGCGGCGCGCGGCCTGGTGCATCTGAAGACTGCCGGCACCAGCTATCTCGAGGCCCTGCGCACCCTGGCCGGCGTGGAGCCGAGCCTGTTCCGGGCCATCGCGGCGCTGGCGGTGGAGCGTTATCCGGAGGACCGGGCCAGCTACCACGTCTCGGCCGAGCTGAGCCGTGTGCCGGAGATCACGGCCCTGCCGGACGCGGCCCTGCCCGGGCTGCTGGACCAGTTCGACGCGCGCGAAGTCCTGCACGTCACCTTTGGCTCGGCGCTGGCCCGGCACGCGGCCGAGCTCAAGGCCGGCCTGCGCGCGCACGAAGCCAAGCACTACGCCGCGCTGGAGCGGCACTTCCTCCGCCATCTGGAGCCGTTCGCACACCGCTGAACCCTATGGACCTGCAAGAACTCACCCAACTCTACGACTTTTCCGGCCGCAGCATCGTCATCACCGGCGGGGCCGGCATCCTGGGCGGCGAGATGGCCTGCGCCCTGGCAGGCTGCCGGGCGAACGTCGCCATCCTGGACCGCGACCCGGCGCTGGCCGAGCGCCTGATCCATCGCTTTCCGCCCGCCGGCGGCCGGGCCGTGATCGTCTACGCCGACGTGCTCAAGCCGGAGACGCTGCAGACGGCGCTGGAGACGGTGCTGCGCGAATTCGGGCAGGTGGACGGGCTGATCAACGCCGCCGGCGGCAATCAGCCAGGCGCCACCACCGCGCCGGACCGCTCGTTCTTCGATCTGCCGCCGGATGCTCTGCGCTTCGTGTTCGACCTGAACCTGCTCGGCACGATCCTGCCCTGCCAGATCGTGGGCCGGCACATGGCCGGGCGGGGGGAGGGCGTCATCCTGAACGTCTCGTCGATGAACGCCTTCCGGCCGCTGACGCGCGTCGCGGCCTACTCGGCCGCCAAGGCCGGCGTGAGCAACTTCACCCAGTGGCTGGCTGTGCACATGGCCCAGGAGTACTCGCCGCGCCTCCGCGTCAATGCCCTGGCGCCGGGTTTCTTCCTGACCGAGCAGAACCGCTTCCTGCTGACGGACAAAGCCAGCGGCGCGCTCACGGCGCGCGGCCAGGCCATCCTGGCCCACACGCCCATGGGCCGCTTCGGTTCGCCCGAAGACCTGCTCGGCGCCGCGCTCTGGCTGCTCTCGCCGGCGGCGGCCTTCGTCACGGGCGTCGTCATCCCAGTCGATGGCGGCTTTTCGGCCTTCAGTGGTGTGTAAGGAGCGAACGCGATGCTGACCGAAGCCCAGATCGAGACCATCATCGCCGCCGCCGCCGAGCAGATGCGGCCGGACGGCCGGCGTGTGCTTGTGCTCATCCCCGACCACACGCGCACCATGCCGCTGCCGCTCTTCTTCCGCCTGCTGGCGCGGCACCTCGGGCCGCGCGTCCGGCAGTTGGATTTCCTGGTCGCCCTGGGCACGCACCCGCCGCTGAGCGACGCGCAGCTCCTGCGCCTGGTGGGGCTGAGCGTGGAAGAGCGGGCTGCCCACTACGCGGACATCGGCCTGCTCAACCACGCCTGGCAGGACCCGGCCGCGCTGACCACCCTCGGCGTCCTGTCCGAGGCCGAGATCGCCGAACTGAGCGGCGGCCGGCTGCGGATGGAGGTGCCGGTGCGCCTGAACCGGCGCGTGCTGGATTACGACCAGCTCCTGGTCTGCGGCCCGGTCTTCCCGCACGAAGTGGTCGGCTTCAGTGGCGGCAACAAGTACTTTTTCCCCGGCATCGCCGGCGCCGAAGTCATCGACTTCACCCATTGGCTGGGGGCTTTGATCACGTCCTACACCCTCATCGGCACGGCGGACACGCCGGTGCGGGCCGTTATCGACCGGGCGGCGGCCCTGATTCCGCGCGAGCGCTTCGCGCTGTGCAGTGTCATCGCGCCCGGTGAAGACCACACCACGCCGCCCGTCGCGGGACTCTTCTTCGGCCCACCGGAGGTCGCCTGGCGGCAGGCCGCCGCGCTCTCGGCGCAGACGCACGTCCGCTATGTCGAGCGCCCGTTCCGGCGCGTGCTCTCGGTGCTGCCCGAGATGTACGACGAGATCTGGGTCGGCGCGAAGGGGATGTATAAGCTGGAGCCGGTCGTCGCCGATGGGGGCGAAGTGATCCTCTACGCCCCGCACCTGCGCGAGATCAGCGTCACCCACGGGGCGCGCATCCGGGAAGTGGGCTACCACGTACGCGATTATTTCGTGAAGCAGTGGGAGCGCTTCAAGCACGTGCCCTGGGGCGTGCTGGCGCACTCCACCCACCTGCGCGGCATTGGCACCTACGACGCGGATACCGGCATGGAGCAGCCGCGCATCCAGGTGACGCTGGCGACCGGCATCCCGGAGGACGTGTGCCGCGCCGTAAACCTGGGCTACCGCGACCCGGCCGGCCTCGACCCCGCCCGCTGGCAGGCCGAGGCCGACCCCGACACCCTGGTGGTCCCGCGCGCCGGCGAGTTTCTATATCGCCTCCGGGAGCCGGCTCCGTAATCGTCATCGTTATGGGCGTCTCCGGCTGCGGCAAGACCACGGTCGGCGCGCGGCTGGCTGAACGATTGGGCTGGCCGTTCTACGACGGCGCCGACTTCCACCCGCCGGCCAACAAGGCCAAGATGGGGGCCGGCATCCCGCTGGACGACGCCGACCGGCCGGCTGGCTGGCGGCGCTGGCCGAGCTGATCCGCAGTCACGCGGCCGACGGTCGCTCGCTGGTGCTGGCCTGTTCGGCCCTCAAGCTGTATCCCGTCAGCGCCTCTTGGACTGGTGATGGGCTTGCAGACTTAGACACCTGCCTGGTGGATGGATTATACGGCTCCTAAGGCCGGCAGCGATGGCAAAGGTGCGGCCCAGGATGGTCTCGCCGGGCGCAGGAATGCGCGGTGACCGGGCGATCAGGTCCATGTTCAGGCTGCCCACCACGACGATTTTCGGGCTCATCCGCCTACACTTCTTCTCGCAACTGGGCGCCCAGGGCTTTCGAGACAGCCGGCCTCTAAGCGGCCTGCAGCTGGGCCAGCAGTTGACGATACTGCTCGCGATCCAGCGGCAGGTCGACCGGCCCACCCCGATGACTTGACAAGGTCATGGCATTGGTCAATTCCAGCGATTGCGCTGCGGAGCGCGCCTCGGCCAGGAGCGGCTCCGTGCCGTCCAGAGCCGCAATCAAATTGGTGTAGACCGCCAGATGATCGCCCCGACGGCCCGCTTCCAGCGTGGCCGCTTGTGGCTGCGTCGCCGGTGTGGTGGAGATTTGCGGGCTGACCGCCAGGGTATCGTGCAAATCCACGGCGGATTGCTCGAACACCAGGTGATCGCTCCGTATCTGCAGATAGCCACGCGTCCCGACGATGTCAAAGCGCCTGAGCGTTGGCCAGCCTTCGGCTGTGCTCGCCTGAAAATAGCCCAGCAGGCCATCCTCCCATTCCAGCAGCCCGTGCGCGGTGTCCTCCACCTGGATGGCATGCCACCCTGTCCGCGTCCACGCCTGTACGCGGCGCGGCCGGCCCAGCAAGAAGCAGAGCAGGTCAAGGTCATGGGCGGCCTGGTTCAACAGCACACCGCCGCCTTCCTCCCGCCAGCGGCCGCGCCAACTGGCCGAGCGATAGTAGGCCCGCGTGCGGGTCCAGGGGGCGACGAGTTCCACCCTCTGCAGCCGACCAAGCGCCCCCGCCTGAAGCAGTTCCCGGGCGGCGCGCACCTCCGGTCGGGCACGCTGCTGGAAGCAGACGGCGACCAGACGCCCGGCCCGGTCCGCCGCCGCAACCAAGGCATCCGCCTCGGTCATCTCGATCGCCAGCGGCTTCTCGACCAACACATGACAGCCCGCCTGCAGGCAATCGATCCCGATGGCTGCGTGCGTGGGATGCGGCGTGAGGATGACGGCCACATCCGGCTGCACCTCCGCCAGCATCTGCTGGTAATCGGTGAAATAGGCGCACTGCCAGGCGGCGGCCCCGGCTCGGCCGACGGCCTCAGTCCGGCCCGCGGCAGCCACCAGCCGCCCGGCCGTCTGGCGCAGGGACTGGACGTGCGTGGCGCCTATTCCCGCGCCGGCGCCGATGATGGCGAAACGATAGGGGGCGGGCATCGGACTGGACCGTTGGCAAGGGTGAGCGCGCAGTGCCGGCTCACAACTGACCGTTTTCCAAAGACAGCCGGTCCCACAGGTGACAGGCGACCCAGTGAGCGGGAGCTGCCTCCGGCGCGCCATTGATCAGAGGCGGTTCCTGATTCTGGCAGACCGGCTGCGCATACCGGCAGCGCGGATGGAACGCGCAGCCACTGGGGCGCCGGGCCGGATCCGGGATTTCGCCGATCAGATCCGGCGGCTTCTTTTTCGAGCGCGGATCGGGATTGGGCGACGACAGCAGCAGCAGCTCAGTATAGGGGTGGAGCGGGCGGCCAAAGAGCTGGTCACGGGTGGTCAGCTCAATGATCTTCCCCAAATACATGACCGCGATGCGGTCGCTCTGGTAGCGAACAACTGCCAGATTGTGGGCAACGAACAGGTAGGTCAGGTCTTTCTCCTGCTGGAGTTCCTTTAGCAGGTTGAGGATTTGCGCCTGCACCGAGACGTCCAGGGCCGAGACCGGCTCGTCGGCGATGACCAGGCTGGGATCCAGTGCCAGGGCCCGGGCAATGGCAATCCGCTGGCGCTGCCCGCCCGAGAAGGCATGCGGATAACGGTTCATGTACCGAGGGTCCAGGTGAACCAGCTTCAGCAGCGCCGCTACCCGCTCCTGGAGCTCAGCGCCGGGGCGCACCCGCCGGTTGATCAGCAGCGGCTCTCCGATGATCTCCAGGAGGGTCATCCGCGGATTGAGCGACGCAAAAGGATCTTGAAAGACCATGCGGATATGCTGGCGGGCCTGGCGCAAGGCCGGGCCATCCAGGGCAGCCAGATCCTGCTTCATGCCGTCTTGATAGAAGAAGACCTCGCCCGCGGTCGGCTCGATGGCGCGAATGATGCAGCGGCCGGCCGTGGTCTTGCCGCAGCCGCTCTCCCCGACCAGGGCCAGGGTCTCACCCTGGAAGATCTGAAACGAGATGCCGTCCACGGCCTGCACGAGGCCGTGCACCCGGCGCAACAGGCCCCTGGTCCTGGCAAAGGTCTTGCGCAGGTTGACCACCTCCAGCAGCGGGGGCACGCTCGTCTGAACCTCGCTCACGCGGCGCCTCCGTCAGCGTAAAGCCAGCAGGCGACGGCATGGCCGGCGGCCACCGGGATCAGCTCGGGCTCGCGGACATCGCAGCGGCCTGGAATCGCTTGCGGGCAGCGCGTGTGAAACTTGCAGCCGGGCGGCATGTCCATCGGGCTGGGCACGGTCCCCTCAATCGGGATTAACTTCTCGAGCGGGCCGCTCGTTTTGGGCACTGACCGGATCAACGCCTGGGTGTACGGATGCCGGGGCTGATGGAAGAGATCGTCCACGGCGGCCGTTTCGGCCACCCGCCCCAGGTACATCACCACAACCCGGTCGGCCATCTCGGCGATGACGCCCAGGTCATGCGTGATGAAGATGATCGCCATGTGGTAGTCCGCCTGCATCTGCTTCATCAGCCGCAGCACCTGCGCCTGCAGCGTCACATCGAGGGCGGTGGTCGGCTCATCGGCAATCAAGATTCGGGGGTTACAGGACAGGCCCATGGCGATCATGGCGCGCTGCCGCATCCCGCCGCTCAGGTTGTGCGGGTAGGCGTGCAGGATCTCTTTCGGATTGGGCATGCCCACCTTGCCCAGGATGGCGCTGGTCTGGTCGTCAACCCACCGGCGCACGGCCGGGCGGTTCAGGAGTCCGGGTTTCGGCGGCGGGGCCGCCCGAGGCGGCGTCCCGCCCGCCGACGGGGTGCCGAGCAAGTGCAGCTCAATCATCTCGCCAATCTGGTCCCCGATGGTGTGCAGCGGGCTGAAAGCCGTCATGGGCTCCTGAAAGATCATGGCGATCTCTTTGCCCTGGATAGCGCGCATGGCCTCACCGTCCGGATCCAGGCGCGCGATATCAATCATCTCAGCGCCGCGCCGAAACAGGATGGTCCCGTCCACAATCCGGGCGTTCCGGGAAAGGACATTCAGGATGGAAAGCGCGGTGACGCTCTTGCCGCAGCCGCTCTCGCCGACGATGCCCAGCACCTCTTCGGGGTAGACTTCGAAAGACAGGCCGTCGATGGCCTTGACCGTCCCCTCCTTTGAAGTGAAGTGAACCTTCAGGCCCTGGACTTGCAGGAGCGGGGCAAGGGTGTCCATCAGCTGCCGTCTAGATCCGCGCATACGGGTCGGCCGCGTCCCGGACGCCATCGCCGACGAAGTTAAAGGCGATGATGGTCACGACGACAAACACGGCCGGGATGAAGAGCCACGGGTTTTCGGCCAACGTCTTGACCGAGCGGCCCTCCTGCAGCAGCACCCCCCAGCTGATGGCCGGGGCCTGCAAGCCCAATCCCAGAAAGCTCAACGAGGTCTCGCCCAGGATCATGCCCGGGATTGACATGGTCAGATCGGCGATCTGATGGCTGAGGAAATTGGGGAACAGATACTTCATGATCAGGCGCACATTGCCGGCGCCGTCCAGGCGGGCCGCCACCACGAAATCCTCCTCCTTCAAGGCGAAGAACTTTCCGCGCACCGTCCGGCTGGCGCCGGACACCACGCCAAAGAGCGCCAGGATGATCGTGATGGCCAGGTAGTTCTCCTCCACGGTCCAGTTCTGCGGCAGCGCCACTGAGAGCGCCATCCACAGCGGCAGGGTCGGAACCGCGTTGAAGATCTCGGTGATCCGCATGATCACGATATCGACCACGCCGCCCAGCAGCCCCGCCAGGCCTCCGATCAGCAGACCGGAGAAGAAGCCGATCAGGACGCCGATCAGGCCGATCGACAGCGAGATCCGTGACCCGTACACGATGCGCGTGAACAGGTCGCGGCCCAGCGAGTCTTTGCCGAGCGGGCTGTAGACCCCGCCGCGCACCCCGAACAGATGGCGGTCGCCCTCCCACAGGCCCCAGAATTTGTAAGGGTCACCCTGCACAAACAGCTCGAGCGGCAGTTGGCGGCTGCGGTCCTCCGTGTATTCAGGACGGTAGGTGACCGGGTCGACCGTCTTTTTCAGTGGGTAGATGAACGGCGGCCAGTGGAATTGCCCCTGTTCATCGAAGAGGTAGACGGCCTGGGGCGGTGCGTAGACCAGGGTGGGTTGGAAGGCGTATGGATCGTAGGGCGCAATGAATTCCGCGAATAGGGCGCCCAGATAGACCAAGGCCAGCACCACCACTGACAGGACCGCCAGGCGATGCTTGAGGAACTTCCAGCGAAAAAGCTGCCATTGGGAGGCGACAAAGAACTTCTCGTTGTCAGGCCGGGTGGTCTCACGCAACCGCATCCGCTTGAACATGGCCGGGCCCTACTCGTAGCGAATCCGTGGATCGACGATGGCCAGCAGGATGTCCGACACCAGGATGCCGACCACGGACAGCGTCGAAATGATGAAGACCAGGCTGCCGGCCGTTTCGACGTCCTGCATTTCCAGGGCCTGCAGCAGGACCGGCGCCAGCGTGGGAATGCCCAGGGTGATCGACACCATCAACTCGCCGGACACCAGCCCCGGGAAGACGCCGGCCAGACCCACAACAAACGGATTGAGCGCCATCCGGAACGGATACTTGTACAGCAGTTTCCGGCGGGGCAGTCCTTTGGCCCGCGCGACGATGACATAGGGTTTCTCCATTTCATCCAGCAGGTTGGCGCGCATGATCCGGATGGTGCCGGCCGTACCGGTGGCAGCCGCGATCAGGGCCGGCAGCCATAAATGGCTGATGAGGTCCAGGAACTTGGCCATACTCATCGGCTGCCCGACAAACTCCGGAGAGGTTGCCCCGACGCTGGCCTGGCCGGTAAAGGAATAAATACCCCACAGCATGACCACCGCGAAAATGAACTGCGGGACCCCCATCCCCAGAAAGCCGAGGATCGAAAAGAAATAGTCCGCGACCGAGTACTGGCGCGTGGCCGACAGCATCCCGATCGGGATGGCGATCAGGTTGACCAGCAGAAAAGACAGCAGCGAGATCAGGGCCGACAGCGGGAGCCGCTCGGCCACTATCTTGGAGACCGACTCCTTCAGGGCCAGGGAGACTCCCAGATCTCCCCGGACAATCCCCGCTATCCAGCGCCCATACTGCACCAGGAAAGGGTCATTCACCCCAAAGCGCACGCGCAGCGAAGCTTCCTCTTCCGAGGAGATGGTGCGTCCCCGGCCGCGCTCGCCCCGGATGTAGGCGTCTACAAAGTCTCCGGGCGGCAGCTGGATGATCATGAAGGACAGCAGGCTGACCACCAGCAGGACCGGGATTATCAGGAACAGCCGCTTGAGGATGTAGGCCAGCATTCAGGCCGCTTCTCCTCGGGCCCAGGCGAAGAACCCGATCGCTTCCAGAGCCAGGCCGAGGCGCTGGATGGCGTCCGCGGAGAGCGAGGCATTCGGCCAGCGGATCGGCCCGCAATCTGAATCGATGAGAGTCATCACCGCCTTTTGGGCCGCCAGCCCGCCATGCGCCAAAATGACCCGGACCATCCGCGCGGCCTGCGCCTGTTCGCGGAGCGCAGCGGCGTACTCGCCGCACTCAAAGGCGCTGATCAGGCGCCGGTAAAGGGGCGCGGCGAAATTGTAGGTGCTGCCGATGGCCCCCTGCGCGCCGGCGCCGAGGCCGTTCAGCAGCATCTCGTCCCAACCGAAATAGATCCGGTAGTGGCCGCCGCGCACCTCCCGGCAGGCCTGCAGGTCGACGAGCTGGGCGTCGGTGAACTTGACCCCAGCCAGGGAGGGCAGTTCATCGCCCGCGCGCTCCAACAAGGCGGCCACGTCCAGGGTCAGCCCGGATTTCTGCGGAAAGTGATAGTAGATGAACGGCAGCGCGGGCGCCCCCGCCGTAATCGTCTTCAGACACTGGATCAACGTCTCCAGGGAATTCGGTTTGGTGTAGGTCGGCGCCATCGCGGCGATGGCATCCGCGCCGATGGCGGCCGCATGGGCGGCCAGGTCCTGCGCCTCAAACAGACTGTTGTGGCCGACCTGCACAATCACCGGGACGCGGCCCGCCGCCGCCCGCACGTGGGCTTCGGCGACGGCTTTCCGTTCGGCGGCCGTGAGCGAAAAACCCTCACCCGTACCCCCGCAGGCAAACAGGCCGGTCACGCCTTCGCCGATCAGCCGGTCCACCATACCCGGGAGCCGGTCCAGGTCCAGCCGGCCATCCGGCTGCATCGGCGTGAATGTGGCCGCGATCAGTTGAGTCGAGTTCGGCGCCGTTTGACTAGGCATTCGGGCTCCCCTGAATGGAACAGCCGGAGAACGCAAACAGTTTCGCCCCTGTCAGCGCAAAAGTGAGGCGGATCGGCCGCCCGGCCAGCGCGCCCCACGGTTGGCCCGGCCAGCAGACCGCAGCGGCCAAATCTCCCGTCGTAATCGGCTGACAGTCGTCCAGACTGTAGCCCGGCAGCGGCCAGCCCTGGTCGTCGAGCACCGCCGCACGCAGCGAGCCGCCCGGCTGAAGTTCGACGTTGACGGTGAGCGCCTCGGCCTCGGCCTGGACGAGCCTGGTCGTCAGCCGGCCCGGCTGATCAGGGCGGGTGGGCGTGTAGCCGGCGAACCGGTCAAGTGGCAAGGTCGCGAGGTTGAAGGAGCCTTCCCGCCAGCCATTGTGCAGGCCGTTGCTCCCGCCATAATACAGGTGCAGGGCGTCTCCCACACGGACCGGCGCCGCGGCATAGATGCACCCGCAGTCATAGGCCCCGGTCGGATAGCACCCGGCTCCGAGGGGGATGAAGGCCTCGCCTGGGCAGATCCGGTGCCAGGTCACAGTATCCGGGCTCCACGCCAGTTCAGTCGTGACGGTGTCCCAGTCCGGAGCCTCCTGGTTGCCCTTGTGCAAAATGGCGGGCAGACCGAGGTAGAGGCCGCGATAGCGGACAACCGGCATGGAGTAGATCTGGTCGTGTTCATCCCGGCCGCGCAGGACTTCCACTGGGGCCGACCAAAACACAAAGTCCTCGCTGTCGGTGCGCAGGACCGTGCGCACACCGGCGTAGGGCGGCTGGGTCCAGCCGCGGGTGAACCCCACGTATTTCCCCAACTCAGGCGCCCACAGGGCGTTGTTGTGGGTGTCGCCCGGGGCGTCGTGGGCCGGCCAGAGCACCGGCTCCGACCAGTGCAGGCCATCCGCCGAAAAAACCATGGCCATGCGGCGTTGGCGCGAGTTGCGGTAGAGACACTTGTACCGTCGGGCCGGGTCCGGCTCGCGCTCATCCTTGAAGACACCGCCGGCGTGAATGCCGTGGGTTTGCGTGCGCATGACGAGGTTATTCTGGGCGGAGCCTTCGAAATCGATCAGGCCCAGGGCCGGCCGCTCCCAGTTCAGGCCATCGGGCGAGACGGCATAGAGCAGACCCTCTTCTTCCTGCGCACTCCCCCGATAGGCGACGTGCGGGCGCTGCTCCAGCGGCGTCTGGGCGGCCAGTTCCTGGTTGATGAAGCTGAAGTACCAGAGCTTGTACAGCCCGGCCTCGGCCTCATACAGCACCGACGGATACAGGTTGTCGAGCCGGACCTCCCAGCGCCGGGGCGGATCAGCGAAGTAGCCCTCTCGAAACAAAGGATTGTGCGGATGCTTGACCACGCGTCCGAGCGCCAGCTGGGCGTTGTCGGCGGCCTGGACAATCCGCGCATCCAACATCAGGTGAGTCAAGCCGGTCTCCGGGACTGCCATCAGACCTCCGGCTCGGCCTGGGTCGCGGTCACCCAGCCAAGGTTGAAGCGGGCATAGACGAGGGTTTCGAAGGCGTCCTCGGCCCGCTGTTCATACAGGCAGCCGATAGTCCCGTCTGCGGCCACGCCCAGATCGGCGTAGCCGGCCAAGCCGGCATACAGCGTCCGTGCCACCGGCCAGGTGCGGCATTCGTCATAGCTGAGCCGCACCGTGAGGTTCTCGCGCCGGCGGCTGGCCGGATTAACAAACAGCACCCGATTACGATCATGTCGGCGCTCGTCCGTGAGGCGGCAGAGGCTGGCCTGGCAGACGGGTTCCGGCAGCGCTGGGTCATGCCGGACGATCGAAAAGGTGTCCCCGCCGTCGGCGCTCCAGGCATACGCGCGGTAATAGGGCTGGTCCGGCGGCCGGGAGCCGCCGCTGCGCTCCAGCAGGGAGGCGGGCGCGTTGCGGCTGTTCAGATAGAGGCGCCCGTCGACGGTTTCGACGGCCGTGCTCTCGTTGGCGCCTTCGACCGTGCTGCCGCCCAGCGCCCACGTGCGGCCGTGATCATCACTGTAGATGACGTGCGCGAAATAAGGCGCTTCGGTTCCTTCATCCGGACTGGTCAGGCTGTGATCGCATGGGATCAAGAGTCGTCCGCTCTGCAGTTGGATCCCATGCCCTGGGCCGGTCGCATACCAGGCCCACTCCGGCCGCTTGACCGCCGCCGTGATCTCCCGGGGCTCGGCCCAGGTCGCGCCATCATCCGGGGTATGCGTCACCCATACCGTCCGGGGCAACCCGCCCCGAATGATACGCCGCTCGCGGTCTTCCTTTCGGTTCTTGCAAAACAGGAGCCAGAGCACGCCTGTGTCCCGGTCCAGCACCGGCGCCGGGTTGCCGCAGACCCAGCCGTCTTCATGAGCGACACAGTGAATGGGCCCGAACGTCCGGCCGCCGTCGAGGCTGCGCCGCAGGAGCAGATCGATCTGATCGGAGTCGTGCCCGGTATGCTGGCGCGCCTCACAAAAGGCCAGCACGGCGCCGCCCTGGCCCAACGCCAGCGCCGGGATGCGGTAGCGGAGGTACCCGCCGGTGCCGCTGACAAAGAGCGGCGTCTCCTGCAACTCGTCCATCGCCGCCTCCTATCCATCCCACCGGTCGCGGGCTTCCCGCATGCGCCGCCAGACGGCCTCATACGCCAGCTTTGGGCGGCGATATTCGTCCAACGTGCCTTTGTTGTTGTAAGAGCGCGGCCGCCATTTGAAGTTAGACTCCGTCACGCGGCAGTCGCAGAACTGCCAGATGGCGGCCCCGACGATGTCTGGATGGTTGAGGTAGACGCGCAGGCACTCGTCCAGCACAGCCGCCTGGTACTCCTCCGACCAGTGGTTGCGCAGCCGGCCGCGATTGCCATACAGGGCCTCAGCCCCGAACTCGCTCATGATGACGGGTTTGCCCAGACCGCCGCCGCTGGCGTCCGAGTGGATCCACTCCAGCAGATCCTGGATTACGGGTTCGATCTCGCCGAGTGTGCCCACCAGGCCGCCGGTATAAATGTTGAGCGAAATGATGTCGGCGTATTTCAGGCACCTGTCCGCCTTGCGGTGGTGCGTGGCGTACGTGGCCGGGCGGTGCGGGTCGAAGTCCTTGATCTGCTGCAGCACGCGCGCATAGACTTGCTGGCCGTGCTCAGAAACGGCGTCGCACTCGTTGAGACAGCCCCAGATCACGATGCACGGCCGGTTATAGTGCCAGGCCAGCATCTCCCGGGTGCTCGTCTCGATCTGCTCGGCCAAGCGGGGATGCGTAAACTCGACCCCGCGCGCATGTGATTCCTCCCAGACGTAGACACCCAACTCATCGCAAAGATCCAGGAAACGCAGGTCATTGGGGTAGTGCGCCGTGCGCACGAAATTGCAGCCCAGGTCGGCCAGCAGCTGCAGGTCCAGCATTATCGCCTCGACGGGCAAGGCGTTGCCGAAAAGGGCGTGGTCTTCATGACGGTTATAGCCGCGCAAGCGCAGGGGACGGCCGTTCAGCAGCAGCTGTTTCCCGCTCAGCCTCACCTCGCGAAAGCCCACCCGATCAATCAGGTCATCGACGACTATCGCGCCATCGAGCAACTCCGCGGTGAGGGGGTAGAGCGCAGGCGTTTCTGCGGACCAAGCCATCACCCCCGGGACGACGCTGGTCTGGTGCAGCTCAACGGAAGCGCCGGCGGCGACCGTTACCAGCCCCATTTCGATCAATGTGCCGGCAATCCTGACCTGGACGTTCCGGCAACCCTCGACAGTTCCAACGTTGCGGGCCACGACGCGCACGTCGAGGGCCCAACCCTCCGGCTGCCTCACCGGCTGAGCCAGGCACCGGCCGATATGGATGTCGGGCAACCTCTGCAGCTCCACCGGGCGCGTAATCCCGCCGTAGGTGAAGTAATCATTCTCTTTGTGCAGGGCAGAGTGCTCCCCAAAGGTGTTGTCGACATCGACCACCAGACTGTGGTGGCCGGCGGCCAGATGCGGGATAAGCACTTCCCACGGGGTGAAAGCGTCGTAGTGTTCGCCGACGAACTGGCCGTCCACGGCCACGCGGGCGGTGTGGGAGACGCCGCCGAACACCAAACGCGCCGTGCCAGGCAGCGGCCACTCCAACGTCCGGCTGTAACGGGCCTGCCCGCGATAGGACTCAAGCCCAGGCAGGGTCTCCCAGGCGCCCGGGACCAGCACCAGGCGTTCGTCCGTCCAGCCGGCCGGCGCTTCGGAGCTGGTGGCCACAAACCCCCATAACCCATCCAGGCTGATCACCTGGCGCACCTGATGCTCGGCGAATGTTCGCAACATAGGGTGATTTTCTCGATGGCGCAGCGTTCACGAGCTGGGCTGGCCGGGGCGTGTTGGGACTGCGCCCCGGCCGCGCCACGCGAACAGTGGGCCAGCAGGGGGAGGGCCGGCGGACCCTCTCCCCTGGCTGTAAACTAGACTCGCCTACTTGATGTACCAGGTTTCCAGCGCCACGTAGCTTTGTTCCTTCGAGATCGGATTAGGTACATTCCCCATCCGCCCGCTGATGACGTGGACATTGGTGTAGAACGCGGCCGGCCGCTGCAATAGACCGATCACCCACATATTGTTGGCGTGCAGCGCCGCGATCTCATTTTCGATGCTGATCGCCGCGGTGAGGTCCTGGGCGGCCTTGAACTGCTGGCAGAGGTCATAAAGCTCCTTGACCGCCGCTGGCGGCTCCGTGCCTTCGGCGCCGCCGCTGGTCAGCCACACTGACCAGGCGCCGTGAACGGGCCAGTCCTTCTCCCGCGGGCAGACCACCTCATTCCCGCCGATGGACGCCGGGAACTCGCTGCCCATGCCGCCGGCGCTGAGATTGACGCCGTCAAGCCCGTTCGTGTACGAGGCGAACCCGAACTGATCCTGGTCCGTCGGGTTGATCACGACCTGGATCCCGAGTTTCTGCTCCCACTGAGACTTGATGATCTCGGCCATCGCCACCAGGTCGGCCGCTGACTCATCGGACTTCACGTACAAGACGAGCTCGAAGGGTTTGCCGTCCGGGCGCAGGCGGGCAGTCTTGTCCGCATTCCAGGTGAGGCCCAGCCCGTCCAGCAAGGCGTTCGCGGCGTCGGGATCGTAGTTGATGAACTGCTTGAACAGGTCGCTGTCGCCGTTGTAGGGTTCGCCCTCCGTCGGCGCCCACTGGGAGGGCACCAGCAAGCCGTTGAACATCAGTCCGTTGATGGCCTCGCGATCCGTGCCGAGCGAGAGCGCCTTCCGGAAATCAAAGCTGTTGTACAACTCTCGCAAGACCGGGTCGGCGGACGAGTAGTTGAACTGGAGCCGGCCAATCGTCAGGGCCGAGACGACCATCGGGATCAGTTGATAGCCCTCCTTGGCCTGGTTCTCCTTCACAAGGGGATAGTTCTTGAACAGGTCCAGCGAGTTGCCGGCCGCGTAGTCGAGTTCTCCCGCAATCGTTCGGACCAGCAGGACTTCGCGGTCCATCCCGTCCTCGAACTGGGCGGAGTCGATGTAGGGGAGCTGGTTGCCGGCCGGGTCCACCTTCCAGTAGTACGGATTGCGCTCGATGACCTGGATCGGCTGGGACGAGTCGGACACCAGCTTGAACGCCCAGATGGTGGGCATGTCCTTGTTGCCCCAGAAGTCGGATTTCTTGTCGAAGAGGGCCCGCCAGTCGGGGACGCCGGCCTCCGCGATGGCCTTGTTGAGATCATCGGCCGTGGCGAAATCCGGATGGAACTGCTTCACGTAGTGCCAGGGCAGGATCCATTTGTAGGTCCGGCTCAGGATGATCGGGAACCGGCCGTTGGGCTCCTGGAAAGTGTACTCGATGGTGAAGTCGTCGATCTTCTTGACCGTCGCCATGCCGCTGGCCGTCTTGTACTCGCCGCGGCCTTCGGGCGAATAGTCCGGATTGTTCAGGACGTGGTCGTAGTACAAGACCACATCGTCGGCCGTCACCGGCACGCCGTCGCTCCACTTCATGCCCTGGCGCAGGTGGAAGGTATAGACCTTGCCATCGGGGCTGGCCTCATAGCTCTTGATGATATTCGGGGCCGTCGTATTCAGGGTGGCGTCATACGAGAACGGGAATTCGTGGGAGAACTCGCCGACCCATTGGCGCCCGGCCAGGAACGTGCCGCCGTACGTGCCAATTTCGTTGGCGGGCAACATCACCATGACATCTTCCGGCAGGCGCTCCTGCACGGGTGGCAGTGCGCCCGACTTGACCTGGTCCGCCAGGCCGGGCGCTTCGTGGAATTCTGTGATCGTGTTGCCAGTGGCGGCTTCATAATCGGCAATCGTGCTATAGCGCTGCCACACCCCGGTCCCGGCAAACGGAGCGGGGGCCGCGGTTGGCGCCGTTGTTGCGGCGGCTGTCGTCGGCGCCGGGTTCGGGGCGGCCTCGGTGGGGGCGGTGGTTGGAGCAGGGGGGCTGGTAGGTTG
>CALFZO010000188.1 GCA_937952305.1 uncultured Anaerolineales bacterium
CCGCAGGCGGCTCAAGCCGAAACCATGGTCTTCAAAAGTGTCCGGTAGTCAAATCTCGCGATAGAGGCTGACGTAGTTGGCGAAGTCGGCCGGGTGGGCGTCGGCGTAGGTGTTGATCTCGGAGGCCAGGCCCAGGTAGCGCGGCTGAAACTCGCGCACGATCCACAGGGCGAAGTTCGTGACGGCCGCGCGCACCTGCGGGTTGGCGAAGCTGGCCTCCCAGCCGGCCGGCAGCCCCGCAAACTCACGGCGGTTGAGGCCATTGAGCGCGTCCACCACGAAGATCGCGTCCAGGCCCCGCCCGCGCGCCAGGGTCATGAGGTTGAGCAGGTCCGTGCGTTTCTGCGAAGCGCCGGCGACGCCCTGGACGAAGTCCTCCCAGACCACGTTCTCCTGGACGAGGACGAAATCGGCGTGTTCGCCCAGCGCCTGGAAGTGCTGCAAGACGCTGTCCAGCGTGGCCTGCGGCGGGCTGGGGAAGAAACCGTAAGCCGTGCGCCCGGAGTCGAAAACGGAAGCGGCCGGCGTGGTGGGCGCCGGGCTGGCCGCGGGTGCGCCGCCGCCGCAGGCCAGGGCCAGCAGCAGGCAATTGATCAGGGCCAGTTGAATAGGGAGTTTCATCAACTGGAGATACAGGCCAGGGCGCGGGAAAGTTGCAGGCGAGGCCTCGCGCGCGCCGCCGGAGGTCAGCCAGGGACCGGGGAGGGCCGCCTCACGGCCGGTGATGCACGAGCACCGGGCCGCCGCTGCGCTGCTGCTCGCTGGCCAGGTGGGGCGCCAGGTGCTTGGCAAACCAGGTGGGGCCAAAGGTCTTGGCGCCGTTGTCGGCGGAGGCGGCGTCCCGCCAGACCAGGACGACGACGGCGCGGTCTTCAGACGTTTTCACGAACAGGAAATCCACGAAGCCCGGCAGGCTGGCTAACAGCGGCAGGCCGTCTTGCTCAATGGCGGCCCGAAAGTCGTCGGCGGGCCGGCTGAAGTGCAGGTGATTGATAACCGCGTACATGAAAGCCTCCGTCGTGGCGCGCCGGGCCACACCGGCGGCTGAAAAAAGCCAGGGCGTTCAGCCGGCCGCGATCTGCCCGGCGATATAGTCGGCGTCTTCGCCGAAGCCCACCAGCAGGCCCGACTTCTGTTTGTACAGCCACGGCAGACCGACAAAGTACAGGCCGGGAGACTCGGTCACCCCGCGCCGCTGGACCGGATAACCGTCGCCGTCAAAGACCGGCAGCCGAACCAGGCTGAAATCGAAGCTGTAGCCCAGCGCCCAGATGACGCTCGTGATCCCGGCCGCGCGCAGGTCCAACTCCGACACCTCCGGCACGGCAAAACCGTCGCGCAGCTGCGGCAGCGTCTCCGGCGGCGCATCCAGCCCGGCCTGGGCGATGTAGTTGTCGACCAGCTTGATGAGATCGGCCTCGGCCTTGTCGGTGGCGGCCAGTTTCTCGTACAGGTCCGGCGCCAGCCAGAGGCGGCCGTCGCGCGCATCCTGCAGATGGCCCAGCAGCCGCACGCCGTCGTGCGCGAACTGGTGCAAGTTAAGGCTGCGGCCGCCGTCGCGGCCGGAGACTTGCGGGTTGGCCGCGAACTTGGCCTGGGGCGACGGCAGTTTATCCGGCGTGCGATCCAGAAAACCGCAGCGGTTCAACCAATCGTAAATGTCCCGGCCCCGGTAGCGGCGCGGCGCGCGCCCGGCGCGGCCGACGCACAGGTAGACCACGCGCCCGCTCAGATAAAGTTCTTCGGCGATCTGGCAGCCGGATTGGCCGCTGCCGACTACGAGGACGGCGCCCGGCGGCAGGGCGCCCGGGTGGCGATACTGGCCCGAAGCCAACTGCATGATCCCGGGCGGCAGCGCCGCGCTGAAGGCCGGCCGCTTGGGCCGCTGATACAGGCCAGTGGCGATGACGACGTGACGGGCCTGGAATACGGTCTCCGCCGTCGTCACCCGGTAACCGCGCCCGCTGGGGTCCGCGTCCACGCTCAGGACGCGCTGTCCGTACTCAACCGGCAGATTGAAACGCGCCCCGTAGTCCTCGAAGCGCGCCACCACTTCGACCCGCGGCATGAAACCATCCGGCACCTCGCCGGCGTATTCGGCGCCGGGCAGGCGGAAGGACCAGTTGGGAGTCAGCAGGGTGAAGGAGTCCCAGCGATCATTACGCCAGGCATGGCCGGCCTGGGCGGCCTGCTCCAGGATGACGTGCTCGTGGCCGTGCTGCCGCAGGTAGTAACTGACGGCCAGCCCGGCCTGGCCCCCGCCGACGATGGCTGTTTCTATGGTCTGTGCCACAGGACCTCACGCTTGAAGCGCCGCCTTGATTCTGGCGGGCTCAGTCACAGAGCAAGCCGCAGCGGTCCGCCCCCTGGTCAAGCGCGATCGCGGACTGCCCCTGGATAACTGCCCCGAGTGTATTATCCTGACGGTTTTTGTCAAATTTTCTCTTTTCTTCACAAGCTCGAACGCAAAAAGACCGCCGGCGGGTGCGGGACCCGCCGGCGGTCTGGGATAGCAGATCGGTTGGCCGTCTGGAGCGGCCGCCGGAGCGGCTAAGGCTCCAGGCGGAACGTTGCCACGCTGAGATCGCAGGCCGCGTCGATGTCCGCGTAATCTGCGCCGGCGAGGCGGGTGCAGGTCAGCGCGAACTTGCGCTCACCGGCCTCCACGAAGTACAGGCGCTGCCGGATCTGTTTGTTCTGTTGGACGCTGTCGACGACAAGCAGGTACGCCTCCAAGCCGGAGTCCATAGCGAAGTCGCCTTCTTCTACGATCTTGGCGCCCGGGATGACGCGGGGCAGCGACTGCTTGTTGAGAGCGACGAAACTGGCCAGCGGGCCGCTGGCCGCCTGGTCCAGGACGACGATATTGGCGGCAAAGTCGGCCGTGAGCGGCGTGATGATGACTTTGTACTTCAGGCCGGGAAAATCAGTCACCAGCCAGCCCTCCGGAAACTCAAAGGAGAAGCCGCCGTCCTCGCTGGTGTAACGCGCCGGGTCCAGCGTCGCCGTCGGCGAGGGCGTGGCCGTCGGGCTGGGGGTGGGCGTCGATGTCCTCGTCGGCGTGGGCGTCAACGTCGGCGTGGCGGTCGCGGTGGCCGTCGGCGTCTTGGTCCAGGAGGCCGCCGTAGCCGTGGCCGCCGTGGCGGTCTGGCTGGCGATGGCCTCGGGCGAGGGGCCGCACGCGGTCAGGAGCAGGCCAAGCCCAATGAGCAGAGACAGGCGCAAAGACATGAGCGGTTCCTTTAGAGTCATTGGGCGGAGCGTAGCATGGGCCCGCGCCGGGCCGGCCGGCCTTTAATCCTCAAAAACGGCGGCAGGCGTCACCAAAGCCCTCGTTCGATTGCGATTTCCGCATGGGTTGGCGTCACCCCGGCTTGCGCCGGGGTCCAGTTCGTGGCGAAATCGCCTGGATTCCGGCGAAAGCCGGAATGGCCTGGGCGCAGATCAAATCAGAAATAGTCATAGGCGAAAAAAGCCGCCGGCGGGCGCAGCCCCGGCCGACGACTCTGGGCGTCTCCAGGCGGGCGTTACGCGCGGTTACATCACAGCGCCCGCGCCGGTCTTCGCCATCGCGTAAATCTGCGTCGGCCCATACTCGTCGACGAACTCTTTCTCAAAGGTCATGCCGATTTTGCGGGCGACCCGCGCCGAGGCCAGATTGGCGTGGTCGATCAGGCAGATCAGGCGCGTCAGGCCCAGGCGCTCGAACGCGTACTGCGCGATACCGCGCGCGGCCTCCGTCGCCAGGCCGTGTCCCCACTGGGCCTGCGCCAGCGCATAGGCCACTTCCACTTCCAACCGCCCGTCGATGGTCCAGGGCAGCAATCCGCAGCGGCCGATGAAGCGGCCGGTCGGCTTGAGCGTGGTCGCCCACAAGCCCAGTTGCGGATGCTTGGGGTGGCCGTTCTGAAACCACTCGATTTCTGCGCGCGCTTCCGCAACGGTGCGCGGCGCGTCCGGGATGTAGCGCGTCACCGCCGGGTCGCCGTACAGCGCCCAGAGATCGTCCAGGTCCTCCAGCCGCAGGGGCCGCAGACGGAGGCGCTCCGTTTCCAGGATCAGCTTAGCGTGGGTCATGGATCGCTTGCCTCGACAGGAGCTTGGCCGCCCAACTGCCGGCGCAGCAGCTTGCCAGCGGCGTTGCGCGGCAGGGCCGGCCTGAATTCCACCCGCGCCGGCGCCTTGTAGCGCGCCAGCCGCGCCGCGCAGAAAGCCTGCAGTTCGGCGGCGCTGGCTTCGGCGCCCGGCCGTAAAGCCACGTACGCAATCGGGACCTGGCCCCAGCGCTCATCGGGCGCGCCGGCCACACCGGCCTCGGCCACGGCCGGGTGCGCCAGCAGAACGGCCTCCACTTCGGCCGGGTAGACGTTCTCGCCGCCGGAGATGATCAGGTCGTCGCGGCGGTCCAGCACGTAGAGATAGCCGGCCTCATCCACGCGCCCGAGGTCGCCGGTGTGAAACCAGCCGTCGCGCCACGCGCGGGCGGTGGCCTCCGGTTGGCCGTGATAGCCCGGTGTCACGGTCGGGCCGCGGATGACAATCTCGCCGACGCCGTCCGCCTCCGGCGCCGCGATGCGCAACTCGGTGGGCAGCAGCGGCCGGCCGGCGGAGCCGAGCTGGCGCAGCGCGTCCTCGGGCGCGAGCGTGGCCACTTGCGAGGCGGCCTCGGTCAGGCCATAGGTCTGCACCACCGGCACACCGCGCGCGGCGCATTGTTCCAGCAGCGGACGCGGGGCCGGGCCGCCGCCCAGCAGCACGCAGCGCAGCTGCGCCGGGAAGGGCTGTTCCCCACGCGCTTCCAGCAGCCGGGCCAGCATCGCGCTGACCAGCGAAATATGGGTCACGCGCTCTTCGTCCAGGGCGTCGCTCACGGCGGCCGGATCGAAGCCGGGCTGAAGCACCACGGTCATCCCGTAGATGGCGCCGCGCAGCAGGATCGCCAGCCCGCCCACATGGAACAGCGGCAGGCAGGCCAGCCAGACGTCGTCGGCGCGCAGGCCCAGGTTCAGGGCGGAGCCGGTGGCGCTCCACCAGTGGTTGCCAAAGGTGAGTTGCGCGCCCTTGGGCCGGCCGGTGGTGCCGGAGGTGTAAATCAGGCTGTGGACGTGGTCGAGATCGAAGCGCGCCGCGGGCAGGTCGCTTGGCCCGGTCCAGACGCCGGCCGCCTCATCCAGGCCGGCCAGCGCCAGGCCAGGTGTGGCCGCCCGCACGGACGCCGCGGCCCGGGCGTGAGCGTCATCGGCCAGCAGCAGCTGCGCGCCGGAGTCGGCCGCCTGCCAGGCCAACTCAGGCACGGCCAGCCGCGTGTTGAGCGGCACGAGCACCGCGCCCAGACGGCTGACGGCGTGGACCAGGACAGCGTAATCCGCGCTGTTGCGGCCCAGGAGCGCCACCCGGTCACCGGCCCGCGCCCCCAGCGCGCGCAGCCGGGCCGCCGCGTGCGTCACGCGCGCATCCAGCTCGCGGAAGTTCCAGCGGATTTCGCCGGCCGCCAGGGCCAGCCGGTCCGGCGAGAGCTGGGCGCGCTTGCGAAGCCAATCGGGGAGCGCGGGCATGCGATAGGTGTAGCGAGACTGTAAACAGCGGGGCCGTGATCAGTGATCAGACTGATCACGGCCGCACTGATCTCCGATCTATGGGAAGCGCGGGAACTGGCCGAAGTCGGGCTTACGCTTCTCCAGGAACGCGTTCTTGCCCTCCTGCGCCTCTTCGGAGAGGTAGTAGAGCAGAGTGGCGTCGCCCGCGAACTGCTGCAGGCCGGCCAGGCCGTCGGTGTCCGCGTTGAAGGCGCCTTTGAGCATGCGGATGGCGAGCGGGCTCTTCTCCAGGACTTCGCGCGCCCACTGCACGCCCTCGGCCTCGAGCTGTTCCAGCGGCACCACCGTGTTGATCAGGCCCATGTCCAGCGCCTGCTCGGCGTTGTACTGCCGGCAGAGATACCAGATCTCGCGCGCCTTCTTGTGGCCCACGAGGCGCGCCAGGTAGCCGGCCCCGTAGCCGCCGTCGAAGCTGCCCACCTTGGGGCCGGTCTGCCCAAAGACGGCGTTCTCGGCCGCGATGGTCAGGTCGCACACCACGTGCAGCACGTGTCCGCCGCCGATGGCGTAGCCGGCCACCAGGGCGATGACGACCTTGGGCGTGGTGCGGATCAGGCGCTGCAGTTCCAGCACGTTCAGGCGCGGCACGCCGTCCTGGCCCACGTAGCCGCCCTGACCGCGCACGCTCTGATCACCGCCGGAGCAGAAAGCCTGGTCACCGGCGCCCGTAAACAGGATCACGCCGATGGATTGATCGTCGCGGGCGCGCGTAAAAGCGTCGATCAACTCGGTGACTGTCTGCGGCCGGAAGGCGTTGCGGACCTGGGGCCGGTTGATCGTGATCCGGGCAATGGCCTCGCCCTCGGCGCGCTCGTAGAGGATGTCGGTGTAGTCGTGGAGTCTGTTCCAGGTGATGGGCATGGAGGTGGTCCTTGAGTGGGTGGGCGGTGATCAGTCAGTAGTCAGAGGTTGCGCCGGGCGGGTTGGCCTTCCGAGAAATTCCGCGATCAGGCGCTGAAAAGTGTCGGGTTGTTCCAGGTGGACGGTGTGGCCGGCGTCCGGCACGATTCCCAGCCGCGCCGCCGGCAGGTGGGCCGCCATCTGGCGGGCGATGGCCGTGAACTTCTCGTCCAGCGCGCCGGCGACCAGCAGGGTCGGCGCGTGCAGTTCCGGCAGGCGCTCCCAGAGCGACGGCTGAGCGCCCGTCCCTAGGCCGCGCAGGCTGTTGGCCAGGCCGACGGGATTGTTCTGCAAGCGTTGCGCCCGCAGCGCCGCGCGGGCCTCGGCCGGCAGCCGCGCCTGGCTCGCGAACAGCGGCAGGCGCTCCCAATAGTCGACAAAGGCCTCCAGCCCGTCGCGCTCCAACCGGCCGGCCAGCGCCTCATCGGCGGCGATCCGCGCCGCGCGCTCCTCCGGGATCGCCAGGCCCGGCGACGCGCTTTCCAGTATCAGCGCGCGCACCCGTTCCGGATGGGCGGCGGCGAAGTGCAGGGCGACGCGCCCGCCCAGGGAATAGCCGAGTACGTTCACGGCCGCGGCGCCCAACTGATCGAGCGCGGACGCCAGGTCCGCCACGCAGCGGTCCATGGCGTAGCGGGCCGGGTCGGCCGGCGCGTCCGAGCGCCCATGCCCCAGCAAATCCACGGCGATCACCTGGAACTGGCGCGACCAGTCTGCTGGCAGCGCCCGCCAACTCGCATGGCTGCCGGTGAAACCGTGCAGCAGCACGAGCGGCGGCGGCTGAAAGCCGGCCGCTTCCACGTTGAGATAGACGCCGTTGACAACCAGGCGCACGGCGGGCCTCACGCCTGCAACTCAACGGCCACGGCCTGCCAGACCTCGCGATGCATGGTCACGTTGGCGTCCCGCCGGGTGCGCACTTCCACAATCGTCAGGCCGCCCAGCCGGCCGGCTTGCACGGCGGCGCGGAACTCAGTCCAATTCGCGGGCCGATGATAGGCCGCGCCGTACAACTCGGCCGCCGGCCGGAAGTCCAGGCCGTGCGGCGTGCCGAAGAGCAGTTCGAAGTTTTCCGGATGGGCGGCCTGCGGCAGGAAGGAGAAGATGCCGCCGCCGTCGTTGTTGATGAGAATGACGGTGGCCTTCAGGCCGTGGCGCCGGGCGGCCAGCAGGCCGTTCAGGTCGTGATACAGCGCCACGTCGCCGATGACGAGCACCAGCGGGCCGGGGGTGCCCGCCGCCGCGCCCAGGGCGCTGGAGACCACGCCGTCGATGCCGTTGGCGCCGCGGTTGGCCAGGAACAGCCGGCGCCGGTCGGAGCCGGGAAAGAACGTGTCCAGGTCGCGCACCGGCATGCTGCTGCTGGCGAAGACGGTGGCGCCATCGGGCAGGCAGTCGGCCAACTCGGTGAAGACGCGGCCTTCGAAAGGCTCGGCGAAGGCACTCACCTGGCGCGCGATCGCGGCGCGCGTGCGGGCGTTGATGGTCTGCCAGCGGGCGAGCCAGGCGCTCTC
This sequence comes from uncultured Anaerolineales bacterium, assembly GCA_937952305.1. Taxonomy (GTDB): domain Bacteria; phylum Chloroflexota; class Anaerolineae; order Anaerolineales; family UBA6663; genus SpSt-583. The sequence continues at coordinate 8,012 of CALFZO010000188.1, forward strand.
GCCCATGCGCGGCGGCCCGCCCAAAGCGGCACTGAGCGCGGTGCAGGCCAGGACAGGATCGGCCGGCAGCACCTGCGCGGCCAGCCGGGACGGGTCCGGCCACTCGCCGCCGACGTCGATCAAGATCTGGTGGACGTCCGGATAACGCTGAAGGTATTGCAGCGCCGGCTTGGAGGTGGGCATGGCCCCGCAGCGCAGGATCACGTCCGGCGCCAGCGCTTCCACCGTCGCCGGGTGGCGCAGGAAAGCGTCGTAAGCGTCGACGATGTTGCCCCGGTCTTGCGGCCCGCATGTATGCGGCCCGCATGTATGCGGCCCGCAGCGCACCTGCGAGAGCGGGTCGGCCAGCACCGGGTAGCCGAGGGCCTCGGCCAGCCGCGTCACGGCCTCGGGGAAGGCTGGGTCGGTCTGCGGGCCGGCCACGATCAGGCCGCGCTCGATCCCGGCCAGTTCGGCGGCCAGCGCGGCCACGGCCGCCGGCTCCGGAGCCCGGACCGCCGGGGCCACGGCCACGTACGGCCGGCCCTCGGCGCGGGCTGCATCGGCGGCCGGCGGGTCCGGCGGCGTCGGGATCAGCGGCTCACGGAACGGGAAATTCAGGTGGACCGCGCCGGCGGGCGCCTCCAGGGCCAAGGCCCAGGCGCGGCCGGCCACGGTGCGGACGTAGCGCAGGGCGTCCGGCGTCGCCTCCGGCAGCAACATCTCCCCGAACCATTTGACGAAGCCGCCGTACAGGCGCACCTGGTCGATGGTCTGCGGCGCGCCAGTGTCGCGCAGCTCCGGCGGCCGGTCGGCGGTGAGCACCAGCAGCGGCACGCGCGCCAGGCGGGCTTCCACCACGGCTGGCAAGAAGTTGGCGGCAGCCGTGCCGGACGTGCAGATCAGGGCCACTGGGCGGCGCGTGGCCTTGGCCAGGCCCAGGGCGAAGAAGCCGGCCGAGCGCTCGTCTAAGTGAGTCCACAGCTTCAGGTCGGGCCGCGCCGCGAAGAGGTAGGCCAGCGGCGCGGAGCGCGAGCCCGGCGCCAGGCAGACATCGGTCAGGCCGGCGCGGGCCAGCTCGTCTGCGAAGGCGCCGACGTAGGTGTGGAGGACTTGAGCCGGGGTCATAGAGGCGCAGGACCAGGAACGAAGGACGAAAGCACAGTGGTCTTTCGTCCTTCGTCACTGAGTCAGAGCCGCCAACATGGGCTTGAGCTTCAGCGTCGATTCGACATACTCGCGCTCGGGGTCGGAGTCGGCCATGATGCCGCAGCCGGCAAAGAGCGTGGCCCGGTCACCGGCCAGCAGGGCCGAGCGCAGCGCCACCGCGAACTCGCCCTCGCCGCGCGCGTCCACCCAGCCGACCGGGCCGGCGTACCAACCGCGGTCCAGTTGCTCGTGCGCGCGGATCCATTCCAGGGCCACGGCGCGCGGCCGGCCGCCCACGGCCGGGGTCGGATGCAGGCGCTCCACCAGATCCAGCAACGTGTGGTTTTCGGCCACCGGGCCGGTGATGGGCGTGCACAGGTGCTGGATGTTGCCCAGCTTGAGCAGGCCGGTGGGGCCGACGCTCAGGCTCGGGCAGACCGAGAACAGCGCCTCCACCATGGCCTGGACCACCACGCTGTGCTCGTTGCGATCCTTAACGCTGTCTTGCAGCGCCTGGCCCAGTTGTTGATCTTCCTCGGCGGTGCGGCCGCGCCGGATGGAACCGGCCAGGCTCATGGTGCGCACCTCGCCGTGGCGCAGGCGGATGAGCTGCTCGGGCGTGGCCCCCAGGAAACAGCGCTCGCCGCGGGCGACGGCGAAGATGTAGCAGCCGTGGTAATTGGCGCCCAGGTAGCGCAGCGCCCGGCCGGCCGCGAACGGCGTATCCGCCTCCAACTGGGCGGCCCGCGCCAACACTACCTTCTTCATCTCGCCGGCGGCCACGGCCTGGGAGGCCTTGGCCACATCGGCCTGCCAATCCGAGGCCGAACGCAGTTCGTTGAGCGTGGTCGGCGCGGCCGGCGGGACGCTGGTCGGGATCTCGGCCGCGGCCAGCACCCGATCCCGCAGAGCAGTCAGCTCGTCGGCGATGGCGACGGCGTTGTCGGTGGGGCTGAGCCGGACGGTTTGGGTGAGCCAGGCGCGCTCTTGATGACGCGTGAAGGTCAGGCGCGGCAGCACCAGCCGGCCGGCCGGATAACCCGCCCACAGGTCGGTGGCCGGGCGCTCGCCGTCGAAGGCGAAGCCGCCCAGCAGCAGCGGGCCGACGCCCGGCAGGCCGCGCGGGCCGGCATAGATCAGGTCGGCCAGCAGAGCCCGCCAGGCCTCGGCCGCCTGGCGGAAGCGCGAGCCGGCCCCGGCCGACGTCCCCACCTCGACGACCGCCGCCGCCCCCAGGCCCACCAGGGCGAAATCATCGCTGGGATGCGCCCAAAGGAAACGCTCGGTGACCTCAGCCTGGCTGCGTTCGAAGAGGTCAATGGCGTCGAAGGTCAGAATTGGCTCGACGACGCTGACGACTACGGGCCGGCCAAGATGCTGGGCCTGCAAGAGGCCCGGCTGCAGCGCCTGAGCCACAGTCCGGGCAGTCGGGTAATCCACAAGGACGTCCACTTTGCCTCATGACGGATGGCGCTTGGGGACACGATCCCCGGTCATCCGTGAAAATTGTATCAAACAAGATCGAATTCTACCGAATACTCCCCATTCAGGTCTCGAGCCTTGGCGGCACATCCGCCGCAATCGGGGGGCATTTATCCGGGGATCAACACCCGCTCTCGGCCGCGCCTGATGACGTTGATCAGACGTTTTTCAGGATAAACACCAGCGCTGGCCGCGGCCTCTTTCCGATAAGCTGGGCCATTGTACGCGAGATGGTAGTTCTGTTGCAGGGGGCGCCCTATGGTAAAGGTAAATCCACCCGCGCGTGTGAAGCGGTTCTTGGGGTTCGGCGTTCTGGTCGTGCTCGGCGCTGTTTGGCTGGCCATCCCGGCCGCCGCGGCTGGCCTCCAGGTCACGCTCAACCGCTTCGTCTCGAACTTCCCCGACCGATTGACCTTCGACGTCGCCGCCCAGAGCGAAGCCAACATCAATCAGGTCACGCTGCTATACGGCACGGATGGCCGCACCTGCCAGGCCGGCACGGCGCGCCAGGCCATCGACCTCACGCCGGCCCCGGCGATTGAGGCCAGCTGGGATTGGGAACTGCGCCGCAGCGGCTCACTGCCGCCCGGCGCGCGCGTCTGGTGGCAATGGGAGCTCAGCGATGCCGCCGGGGCGCGGATGGTCACCGAGCAGACCTGGGACACGCTGCGCGACGAGCGCTTCACCTGGCAAACGCTGCAGCAGGGCGACGTCACGGTTTTATGGGTGGAGGGCGACCGCGCCTTCGCGCGCGCGCTGCTGCGCCTGGCCCAAGCCAGCCTGGACCGGCTTTCCGCTGAGTTGGGTGTCAGCGCGCCCGGCCCCATTCAGCTCGTCATCTACCCCACCACGGAAGATCTGCTCAGCGCCCTCGTCTACCCGGCCGATTGGACTGGCGGCGTCGCTTTCCCGGCTTATAACATCACGCTGATCGGCATCGCGCCCGACCAACTGGACTGGGCCGCGCAGGTCATCCCGCACGAGCTGACTCACCTGGTCGTCGGCGTGCGCGTCTTCAATTGCCGTGGCCTGGGCCTGCCCACCTGGCTGGACGAGGGCCTGGCGATGGTCGGCGAGGGCGCGGACAGCGGACGCGGCCTGGATGCCGTCAAAGAGGCGCTGGCCGCCGGCCAGCTGGGCCAACTCAGCAGCCTGGCTTCCGGCTTCCAGGTGGAAGGGGATCTGGCCCGGTTGTCTTACGACTACAGCGGCGAGATCGTGGCCTATCTGCTCGCGGAACACGGCCCGGAGAAATTGCAGGCGCTGCTGGACGCGATCCAGTCCGGGCAGAAAGCGGAGACGGCGCTGCAGGCCACGTACGGCTTTGACACGGATGGGCTGGACGCCGCCTGGCGCGCCTCGGTGGGGCTGGACGCCGCCGTGAACGCGGCGCCGACGGCGGCCGCCACGCGCACGGCTGTCCCAACCTTCGCCATGTGGACGGCCACGGCGCCGCCAACCGCCACGCCGTCCGCGACGCTGGCCGCCAGCCCCACACCGCCGCCCAGCGCCACCCCGGAAATACCGGCCGTTACGCCAACCCCGCCGTCCGCCGCCCCGCCAGCGGCCGCCCTCGGCCCGTGGCTGGGCGCGGGTTTGGGCCTGCTCGTGATCGCGGCTCTGGCCGCCTGGTTCGTCCTCCGCCGTCTGAAAGGATCCCCATGAAACGCCCGCGTCTGCACTGGTTCGTCTCCCTTTTGCTCGTCTTGGCCACCGCCTGCAGCACCGCCACGCCGGTCCCCACCGAGACGCCTACGCCCTCCGCCACAGCCAGCGCGACGCCAGTGCCGACTGATACGCCGGCGCCGACCGCCACCTTCACGCCGACCCCGCCGCCGACGGCCACGCCGACCCCGGCACCGACCGCCACGCCGGTCGGCTACTACGAGCATTCCAGCGGCTTCGCCCTGGTGCACCCGTCGAACTGGGAGCTGGTCGACAGCGACTCGCAGGGCGCCGTCATCGCCGATCCGTCCAGCGGGCTGATACTGATGGGCCTGGTGCTGGATGGGGCTGAGGACGTGCCGATCGAGGCGCTGGCCGACGAGTTCCTGGGCGGCCGCGGGCGTGAGTTGACGCGCGGCGAAATGCGCCTGGCCGACGACATCACCATCCTCAGCGTCGACTATGCTTTTGTGAACGATGCCGGCACGACGCTGACGGCCCGCCTGGGTCTGGCGCCGGAACCGGGGCGGGCCTTGTTCCTGGCCATCATCGCCCAGCCGGAGACGCTCAAGGCGCGCGCGCAGACCGTGAACAACATCCTGGGCACCGTCCGGCTGCTGGATCGCGTCTACGGCCTTGACCGCGCCCAGACCCTGGTCTTCCTGGGCGGCGAGCCGGATCCAGAGGAGTTGGACCCGGCGCGGACGACGGACTCGGCCGCCAGCTATGCCGGGCATCTCTTCAGCGGCCTGGTGCGCCTCAATCCGCAGCTGCAGATTGAGGCTGACTTGGCCGAGAGCTGGACCGTCAGTCCGGATGGTTTGACCTACACCTTCACGCTGCGCGACGGCCTCACCTTCCAGTCTGGTGACCCGTTGACCGCCGAGGACGTCCAGTACAGCTGGGAGCGCGCGGCCGACCCGGAATTGGAGTCGCCGTCCGCCGACACCTACCTGGGCGACATCGTCGGCGTCAAGGACAAACTGGCCGGGCAGGCCGATCACATCGCCGGGATCGAAGTCATCGACGCGCGCACGCTGGCGGTGACGCTGGACGCGCCCAAGCCTTACTTCCTGGCCAAGCTCACCTACCCCACCGCCTACGTGGTCAACCAGGCCAACGTGGAAGACGCCGCGGCCGACGAATGGCCCTTCGCCCCGGACGCCAGCGGCCCCTACGGGCTGCGCGAATACGCCGAGGGGGAGTCCGTGAGCTTTGAGCGCAACCCCGCCTACCACACGCCGGCGCTGACGCCCTATCTGGTCTATCGCTTCGCGGCCGGCGGCGCGCCGCTCAGCCTGTACGAGGCCGGCCTGATCGACGTCGTCGGCGTGTATGCCGAAGACGCCGAGCGCATCCGCCAGGCCGATGACCCCCTGCACGCCGAATGGGTCTCAGCCACGTCGCTGTGCACGTCCATGCTGATGCTGGACAACACCCAGCCGCCGTTGGACGACGTCAACGTCCGGCGCGCGCTGGCCCTGGCGCTGGACCGCGACGGCCTGGTGGAGCAGTTCACCAACAACCTGGACGTGCGCGCGCACACGATCCTGCCGCCGGGCATGCCCGGCTACGCGGAGCGCCCGTCGCCCTACGAATTTGATGTGAAGGCCGCGCGCGAAGCCCTGGCGGCCTCGACTTACGCCGGCCAGATGCCCAAGCTCATCCTCAACGAGGGCGGGCAGGGCGATACCGCCAGCGATTTCGCCACCGCGATTGTCGACATGTGGCGCCAGAACCTGGGGCTGCAGATCGAGATCCAGTTCCTGGACCCGCGCGACTACACGCGCGCGGCACGCGAGCAGCACGGCCAGATCGTGCTCTACGGCTGGTGCGCGGACTACCCGGACCCGCAGAACTTCCTGGACATCTTGTTCCACAGCGCCAGCGATTTCAATGTGGCCGGCTATACCAACGCCGAGGTCGATGGCTTGCTGGAGCAGGCGCGCACCGAGACCGACTTCGCCGCCCGCCTGGAGTTGTACCAGCAGGCCGAGGACCTGATCCTGGCCGACGTCGGGACGCTGCCCTGGAATCATGGCGTCGCCGACCTCCTGGTGAAGCCGTATCTGAAGAACTATGTCGCCGTGGGGATGGGGGTGCCGATCGTCCACCTGCTGGCGATCGACGCGAGCGAGAGATAGCGCTCCGCCCGCAAGCGCCCACCCGCCGGTCTTCTGACGGGCGGGTGTTTTTTGTCAGGTGCGGCCGCGCGCGAAGGCCTTGATGCGCTCGGCCAATTCAGTGATCGGACGCAAGTCGCGGACGAGCAGGCCGCGGTTAGGAACCTGGGTGTGCGGATACTGTTTGACGCGCGCCCCGGCCGGCAGCCGCCGGCCCCGTTCGCGCAGTTCAGCCTTGGTGAGCCAGCCGGCGATGAAGACGTCCATCCCGTAGACCCAGATGTTGTGCCAATCGGCGGAGTGCAGCAGCCGGGCGCGTTTCAACGCCGGGCTGCTCACCTCCACGTCGGCCTCCGGCAGCCGCGCCGCCTGCAGGTAGAGCAGAGCATAGTAACGGCCGCTGGCCGTCATCTTCCTCTCGGGCGGCAGCACCACGGCCTCCACCAGGGCCGCGCGGTCCTGGCCCTGCCCGCCCAACTCCACCTCCAGCGGCAGCGGGCCGGCGTTGAGCAGAGCCAGCGCGCCCAGTGAGCGCCAGTGGTGGCGCCCCAGCCAATCGTCATCAGAGAAAGACGCCACCATCTCGGTCGGCTGGCCGGCGGCCAGGGCCTTGGCCGTGTCCGCCGATTGGCGCGCCTCCAGCCCGGCCAGGAACCCGAAGACGTACACGTCGCCGTCGTCCAGTTTCGGGCTGTTGAACTGATCCTCGGGCACCAGGGCGTGCGCGTCCAGCAGCCAGCCCGGATCACGGCGCAGGGCGCTGATCGACTCACGCTCGGTGAGGAAGAAGCTCTTCAGGTCCACGCGCCGCCCGCCCAGGCGCAGGTCGTACTTGTCGCGCTCGGTGAAGGCTGTGGCGCCCAGCAAGTCGTAGGGCACCGCGTTGGCGTCCAGCCAGCGCCGGAAGGCCAACTCCACCGACACGCCGGCCACGATCTTGCGCAGGCGTGCCCCCAGGTCCAGGTGCATGCGGTTGTAGGTGTAGTGCAGCGATTTCTTGGCGTACTCCACGCCGGCCCGGGTCAGGGTGTCGTCGTACGGGAGGCGGAGGAGATCCAGCGGTGTGAGCATCGCGGCCGAGCCGGCGGAGCAGGCGCGCCCCTATCCCGGCTTCCGGAACTGCAGGCAGTAATGATGGAACGTGTTACTGACCCAGGCGTTGCCCAGGCCGTAGGGCGCCAGGCGCTGATTGTCCTGGGCCCAGATGCGCTCGTCTTTGAGCGTGTAGGTGCGCGTCAGCCGCTGCGCCAGGTCCCAGGCCAGCGGGTAGATCTGGCCGCCCTTCTTCACGTTCTTGACGATGATCGTCAGGTAGGCTTTGGGCTTGAGGACGGGGTCCAGCGCCTCGTAGATGAGCGCCAGCCGCTCGACGAACTCGGCGTAGTCGCCGACGTTGCCCAGATCGCGCGGGTCGTTGGAGTAGACCACGTCCAGGCCCGGCGTGGCGCGGCGCTTCTTCTGGGTGGCGGCGCCGCGCGCATGCAGCATGTCCCAGTACGGCGGCGACGTGATCACGTAGTCGATCGGCGGCAGGTGGAGCTCGCCCGCCCGGGCGGCGTCGCAGTTGTACAGATTCAGCCCCAGCCGCGCCGCCGGCCGGCCGAGCGCGGCCTGTTCGTCCTGCAAAAGCTGCTGGGCGATCTTGAAGTACTTGGGGTTGAGTTCGATGCCCACGCTGTGGCGGCCGGCCCGCAGCGCCGCCACCAGCGCCGAGCCGGTGCCCATCATCGGGTCCAGCACGGTATCGCCCTTCTTGGTGAAGAACTCGATGAACTCCTGGGCCAGCGTCTCCGGGAACTTGGCCGGGTGCGTCAGCACGTCTTTGCGGCGCGGCGGCGGGTTGTGGACGAACCACGATTTCTGGAACTTCAGCCAGGTCTTGGGGTCCAGATTGTTCAGGCGGTTGCGGAAAGTCTTTTTGGCGGGTGGCATAGGGTTCCAGGATAGGCGGCTCCGGCGCCTGGATTTAACCACAGAAAACAAAAAAGAGCGCCCCGGCCGGCGGCTCAGCCGAGCGGGGCGCTCCGGGCGCTGACGACCAACTTACAAACCCGCCGCGGCGCGCATCTGCTGGAAGGCGTCGTAGGTGGTGCGGATCAGGCCGCCGTATTTGGCCGCCTGGCCCGGCCCGTTGTAGCGGGCGGCGAAAGCGTTGAAGTCCTGCTGTTGCAGGGCCACGATGGTGCGGGAGGTGTTGCCCGGCCCCTGGACGAAGTCGAAGAAACCGATGATCTGGTTGCGCTCGCTGGCCGCGAAGGCCGCGAACATCTCGTGCACGGACTCGTAGCCGCAGGTGGCGTAGTTGAAGCCCATGATCTGCGGCGCGCCCATGCTGATGGACATTTTGGCGCCGGCATCGTCCAGCGTCCGCGCGAAGTTGAGGACCTCCCACTCGCGGCTCTGATTGCCGTGAAAGTTCGGCAGGTCCACCGGCCGCCACGGCTCGCTCGGCGTCGGCCGCCACTTGTGGTCCAGCCAGCGCTGGTTGGGGTTGAAGGCGAAGTGCTGGTGATAGCGCTCCGGGTTCTTGCGCCCCCACTGATCGAAGAAGACCTGGTTCTCGAAGCGGATGATCATGCGCCCGTCCGGGCCGAAGCAGTTGCCGCCGGACTCCACGGCGAAGACCGCCACGGCCACGGCTGGCTCGATCTTGAGGTCGGCGGACAGCGCCGAGAGCAGGTTGCCGAAGCGGTTCCAGATGCTGGCCGCCAGCCGGTTGAGCAGCGGGTCTTTGGGGTTGACGCGCAGCTTGTGCGCGGCCGGGGGCTCGAGCGGCAGGTTGGCCAGGTCGGCGCCGACTGAGTCAGCCGGCACCGGCTCGGCCGGAGCGGCCGGCGTCGCGGGGGTAGCCGGCGTCGCGGGGGTGGCCGGCGTCGCGGGGGTGGCGGGCTTGGGCGCCGGCTCCAGTTTGTCTTTAAGGAAGCCCTCCGGCACGCCTTCGCTGGAGAGCTGGACAAAGCCGCGATGGACGAACCCGTCCAGGTCGCCGGCCTCCACTTGCAGCCAATCGCCCTCGCGGGCCAGCACGGTCAGGCTGGCGCGCGCCGGCAGGGTCAGCCGGATGCTGTGCTGCGTGCCCGGCCCGGAGCGGAGATTGACACGCGCCGTCGTGACCGCCGTGATCGTGGCCATGCTGGACCTCCTCAGAGGGCGAAAGTGGACCTAAGCCGGAGATTAGCCCGGTTGAGGGTGAAAGTCAAATAGTACGCGCACCCCATTCATCTGATCGAGCTGGCGGCTTGTCGGCCGAGGCCGGCCGGGGTGAAACGAGGCCCGGCCAGCTTGGCAAGGGTGGGCGGAGCGGAGGCCCCATCAGGGTGCGGCCACGGCCCGCACGGTGAGCGCCGTGAAGGCGAGCGACAGTCCGCCGTTGGTGCGGTCGCGCAGGAAGAGGCCGAACCGGCCGGTCGCGAAGGTCCTGTCGACGGCCGAGCCGAGGTGGCGATCGTTGACGAAGAAGTGGAACTGGTCGCCGGCCGCCCACACCAGCAGCACGTTCTCGGCCGGCGCGCCGGCCTGGATGGCCGCCGCCGGCGTCCAATCAATCAGCACGCTGGGCTGGTTGGCGCGCAGGACCTCCACGCGCGCCTGGCCGGCGCAGTTGAGCTTGAAGACGTAGCCCGAAATTTCCAGCGGGCTCGGCGCCTGGCCGCGCAGGAAAAGGCCGTACTCGTCGCGCTCGTAACACAGGTTGACGCGCGCCACCAGCCGCACCTGCTGGTCACCGGCGGTCACCTCCGGCCCGGCCGCCACGCGCCAGCCGAGGTCCGCGCGCGTCATGACCGCGTTGAGATGGCCGCCGGCCAGGCTTAAGGATACGGCCTCGTCCTGGAAAGCCCAGCGCCAGCCGGCGCCGTCAAAACGCTCGTCGGACAGCACCTGTCCGACGCCCTGGTCTGGGTCCGGCGTGCCGGCGGCGGTCGGCGTCCCTGTGGCAGTCGCGGTAGCCGTCACGGTCGGGGAGGGCGGCACCGGCGTGGCCGAGGCCGGGACGACGGGCGTCCCCGTCGGCGGCGCAGGCGTGGCCGACGGGGCTGGCCCGCCGGCGACTGCGGTGACGCCCGGCCGGACGGTGACCGGGGCCACCTGGCAGGCCGCCAGCACGACGGCCGCCAGCAGCCCCGCCAGCCGGCCACGGGCGCGGTGTCTCACGGCAGATCCCAGACGCGGAAGTCGTCCAGCGCCACGGTGAACCCGCCGGCCGACCCCGAGCCGGCCACGAGGCCGAAGCCGCCCTCCCGGAAAGACGCGTCGCGGGTCTCGACCACCAGCGTGCCATTCACGGCCGCCGTCAGCGTCTCGCCGCTGGCCCGCACCGCCAACGTGTTCACGGCGCCGGGGCCGATCCGGATGGCGGCAGCCGCGGTCCAATCCTGCAGCGCCGTCAGTTGGCCGTCCGCGACCCTGGCCAGGCGAAAGCGGCCGTCACAGTCCACGTCAAACTGATAGTAGTCGACGCTGTCCTGAACGCGGAACAGCAGCCCGTAACGGTCGCGGAACTGGCAGGCTGGGGCGGCCCCGGTCAGCTCGGCGTAGAAATCGGCGGCGCGGCGCGTGCTGTTGTAGATGAAGCGGAATTGGTCGGACTCTTTGATCGTGAACGCCAGCCGGCCGTCGGTCAACGCCGTGCGTTGAACGGCGTCTTCGCCCAGCGTCCAGCCGCTCGGCTGGGTGAAATCGTCGGCGAAGAGCGGTTCGCCCGCGGGCGGAGTCAAACCCGCCGCGGACGGCGTGGCCGTGGCGGTGGGCGCGGCCATCAGGGCGGCTTCGGTGGGCGTGGGCGTAGCCGCCAGCGTGGCGGTGGGGAGCGGTGGGGCGCTGGTCTTGACCACGGTCACCACGATCACGATCGGCGTGGCCGTCGGCGCGCCGCTCACCGCCGTCAGGGTGGCTTCCACGGCGCGCGCCACCACGGCTGGATCGGCGGAGAGGCAGGCCGCCAGGCTGAGGGCGGACAGGAGGGCGAGGCCGGTGAGGCGCAGGCGGAGCGGGCGCATGCGGTGGGCCAGGTGTCTCAGTCCCGCTGGTAGCGTCGGCGCACCGCCGGGATCAGATAATCGTGAAAGGCCGCGTCCAGGTCATAGCGCGGCGACCAGCCCCAATCGGCGCGCGCCGCCGAGTCGTCCACATCGGCCGGCCACGAGTCCACGATCGCCTGCCGGCGCACGTCCGGCAGGAAGTCCACGTGGACATCGCCAAAGGACCCGTGCAGCAGCGCTTCCACCTCGCCCGCCGACGGGCTGAAGGCGCCGACGTTGTAGACGTAGCGCGTCAGGGCGGCGCGCGGCGCGGCGCCCAGGCGCACCAGGGCCTGGATAGCGTCCGGCATAGCCATGAACGGGATGCGCGTATCGCGGCGCACAAAGCAGTGATAGCGCAGATTCTGAGCGGCGTGGTGGAGCATCTCCGGCGTGTAGTCGCTGGTGCCGCCGGTGGGCAGGGTGACGGCGCTGATCAGGCCCGGATAACGCAGGCCGCGGAAGTCCACGCGGCCGGTGGTGGCCTGCTGATCCAGCTGCCGATAGAAGTTGGCATAGTAACGGCCCAGTTGCTCGCAGTACAGTTTGTTGACGCCGTACATCGTGCGCGGCTCGCACCACTCTGCCTCTTTCACCCGTCCGGCCTGCTGCTTGCGCTCCAGGTCCGGCAGGCCGTAGACGGCGATGGAGCTTGGGAACAGGAAGGTCACGTCGCGGCCGTCTCGGCGGGCCTGCTCGGCCGCCATCTCCAGCAGGTTGAGCGTCCCGTCCACATTAACGCGGTGCCCCAGGCCGGGCTGGCGCTCGGCCTTGGTAGACAGCACCGCCGCCAGGTGATAGACGGCGCTGAAGTCATGCTCGGCCGACAGCCGCTCCAGCAGCGCCGGCTCCAGAATGTCACCGACCACCGACCGGAAGCAGCGGGCTTGCAGCGCCGCGTCCAGCGGGCGCACGTCCAGGGCGACAATGCGCCGGCCGCCGCCCTCGGCCAGGTGCTCGATGAGGCCGTGGCCGATCTCGCCATTGGCGCCGGTGATCAGGACAATCGGAACAGGCATGGCTGCGCTCTCCTCGTGTGGGCGCTGCGAGTATATCACGCAGCCGCCGGCGGTTTGCGTTGGTCAGCAATAAGGCTTATGTGTGATTGACAACCCATTGGGCCGCGACGATACTGCTCACACTATGGCTTCCCGAAAACCGCGCCGGTTGGGGGTGACGCTGGCCTTGCTGGTGACCATCGCCCTGGCGCTGGCCACCGGCCTGCTCCTGGTCCTGGCCAACGACCACCAGGTGAATGCGCTGACGCTGGACCCGGTCTACACGCCAGCTCCGCCGCGCCCGCTTTTCCCCACGCCGCTCGGCGGCCCCACGGAGACGCCCGTCGTCGCGCTGGCGAACCTGGTTGAGGCCGCGTCGGTCCCCGGCCAGCCCACCGAAGCCGCTGCCCTGAAAATCCCGCCGCCGGCGCCGGCGGCGGAGCTGGAGCGGCCCGCCGCCGCCCCGGTGATCCGGCTCTTCCTGCCGATGGCGCTGCGCGACTACACGCCGCCGCCGCGCCAGCCGGAGGCTTTTTTCGTGCTGGCGAACCTGCCGGCGGACCAATGGCCGGCCGAGGCCGCCGGCCTGACCCAGAGCAAGATCGGCCTGCATGCGTTGAGCACCGGTGATCCGTACACCATGGAGTTTGTCCGGCGGACCAAGCCGCGCGTGGTGAAGGCCGTCGGTGATTTCGGCTGGCTGGCCGAGGTCAAGCAGGTCTCGCCGGAGACCGTCACCCTGGCGCGCATCTACGGCCAGGACGAGAGCTGGGTCAATACGCTGGACCCGGCCGTGGCCGCGGCCGCCTACATCCAGGAGCGCCTGGAGCACTACCAACTCAACCCGTTTGTGGATTACTGGGAGGGTTGGAACGAATTCATCTTCGGCTCACCCGAGCAACTGCGCTGGTACGCGCAGTTTGAGGCCGAGCGCGCCTGCCAGATGCAGGCGCTGGGTTTCCGCGCCGCGGTCGGCGGCTTCGCCGTCGGCTGGCCCAACACCTACGCGGACATGGAGGTCTTCCTGCCGGCGCTGGAGGCCGCGCACCGCTGCGGCGGCCTCTTCCATCTGCACGAGTACAACAAGCCGCTGCTGCAGTGCGGCGTGCGCAGCGGCGAGGCCGAGATCATCCCGGGCGCGCCGGCCGTGCGCGTCCCGGCGGGTCCGTTAACCTTCCGCTACCGCTTCTGGTACGAGGGCTATCTCAAGCCGCGCGGCCTGGGCGAGCTGCCGCTGGTCATCAGCGAGTTCGGCATCGACGGCGTCCGCGCCATCCTGTGCGAAGACCCGAACCCGTGGAGCGGCACCACCTGGAAAGACTACGCCGACTGGTGGCAGCAGGGGTTGGGCGTCGACGGCGCCCAGGCCTACGTCAGCCAGTTCGCCTGGGCCGACCGCGAGATGCGCCAGGACGACTACGTCATCGGCGCCACGATCTTCACGGTCGGGGCCACCGACTCCGGCAATCACTGGAACCGCTGGGACGTGCACGACGTCTTGATCCCGTTGGCGCACTACCTCGTTTCCCAGCACTGATCCCCATGACTCAACTGACCGTCCGTGGCCTGCAGCTCTGCCTGGCGGCAGCGCTCCTGACCGCCTGCGCTGTTCCGCCCACGGCGGCGCCGGCGGGCCGGCCCGCCACGACCCGCCCGGCCACGGCCGCCGCCTCCGTGGCGGACACGCCCCTCAGCGCGCCGACACTGAGTCCCTCGCCGCAGGCGGCGGCGGCCGCGACCGCCACCGCCGCGCCCTTTGTGCATTACCTGCCCCTGGCCGGGTTTCACGACCCGACCTCCGAGCCCACCCCGGCGGACGCCAGCGTCGCCGAGCCCGCGCCGCCCGATCCGCCCACGCCGGCCTGGCCGGAACCGCTCGACTCGCTCACGGCCAGCAAGCTCAGTCTGCACGCCATGGGGCCGGGCGACCCCTACATCATGGAGTTCGTGCGCCGCGTCAAGCCGCGCCTTGTGAAATCCGTCGGGGACTTCGGCTGGTTGGCCGAAGTCAAACAAGTCTCGCCGCAGACCATCACCCTCGGCCGCATTCCCGAGGAACAGGAAGAGTGGATTCTGAACGTGGACCCGGTGGTGGCCGGCCAGGCTTACGTGGACCTCAACCAGGAAACGTACCGGCTCAACCCATACGTGGACTACTGGGAAGGCTGGAACGAATTCGCCGGCGGCACGCTGGAGCGCATGGTCTGGTTCGCGCAGTTCGAGGCGACGCGCGCGTGCGCGATGCAGGCCCGCGGCTGGCGCGCCGCGGTGGGCGGCTTCTCCACCGGCGTGCCCGAATATGACCTGATGGACGATTTCCTGCCGGCGCTGGAGGCCGCGCGGCGCTGCGGCGGAATCTTCCACCTGCACGAGTACTCATCGCCAACGTTCGACTGCGGCGTGGCCGCGAACATCCCCGGCATTATCCCCAACGCGCCCGCGCTGGCGGTGCCGGCCGGCGCGCTCTCGCTGCGCTACCGCTTCTGGTACGAGGGCCTCCTTAAGCCGCGCGGCCTGGGTGACCTGCCGCTGGTCATCAGCGAGCTCGGCATCGACGGCGTGATCCCGTCCGCGGCCTGCGATGACCCCGGCGGCTTCGGCTGGAAGCCTTATAGCGATTGGTGGGCGAGCCGGGGCCTCGGCCGGGACGGCCCGCACGGCTACGTGAACACGCTGCGCTGGTACGATGGCGAGATGCGCCGCGACGACTACGTGCTGGGCGCCGCCATCTTCACCGCCGGCGCCCTGGACGCCGGCAACATCTGGCACGCCTTCGACCTGCACGACGTGATGATCCCGCTGGCCGAGTACGCGGTCAGCCAACGATAACCCTCTCGGGCGACGGCTGGGCCAGGCGTAGACTGGAGGCAACTTCAACGCCCGAGGTCGCCGCATGCCCGCTTCATCTCAGTCCGCCCGCCGCCTCGCCATCGTTCTAACCCTGCTGCTGGCCCAGGCCGCCTGCGCCCCGGCCGGCCCGCGCACTCCCGCACCCACCCTGCTGCCCGTCGGGGATAGCCTCAGCCAGGCATCGCCGTTGCCAGCCCTCTCGGCCCCGGCCGCCACCGAGCGGCGCGCCACCTTGAACGAACTTGCCAACGACGTGCAGGCGCGTGAATCGGCCGCGGCGCAGATGCGCGCCGCCCGCCTGGGCGATCAGTTGCGGGTGGGCGGCCAGGTGCGCACGGGCAGCGAGAGCCAGGTACGTCTGGACTTGAGCGAAGGCACGATCGTGCGGCTCGGCGCCGACACCGAATTCACCCTGACCGAACTCAGCGCCGGCGGAAGTGATCCGTTCACACGGTTGACCCTGCTGGCCGGGCAGGTGTGGGTGATCCTGTCCGGCGGCCGCTTCGAGGTGGAGACGCCGGCCGGCGTGGCCTCTGTGCGCGGCAGCTACCTGGGCGTGACCTTCGACCCGGCACAGGGGACGTTGACGGTGACGTGCCTGGAAGGCCAGTGCGGCCTGCGCAACGATCAGGGCGAGGTCGCGCTCACCAATGGGCAGACGTCCCGGGTGCTTGTCCCGGCTCAACCGCCGTCCGTGCCGGCGCCGATGGCGCAGAGCCAGGTGCAGGCCTGGGTCCAATTCAACCCGGAGGCCGCGCCACTGGTGCCGCAGGTCTTCCCAGCCGGGACGCCCACGGCTGGGCCGGTTGAGCCGCTATTCGCGCCGGCGGGGCCAGGGTCAGCCGCGGTTACGCCGAGGGCAACGACCGGCGGCATCCCGGGCACACCCGCTGCGGATCAACCGCTGCGCTACCAGATCACGAATTTCTGCTCCGCGGATGTGACCATCCAATATGCCGGCCCCGAGTCCGGCGAGTTCAGCCTCACGCCGGGCGCCTCGCGCAGCGGCGAACTGCCGCCCGGCCAATACACGTTCACGTCCGCGTCCACCGAGCCGCGCGGCAACGGCTCTATCACGGCCTCGTCGGCCCAGGGTCTGCTGGTGGATGGGCCGTGCAGCGACGGCCCCGGCTCCGGTCCTGGGCCTGGCCCAACGCCGGGGCCGGGCCAGGCGCCGCCGCCCGGCGGGCACGTCAACACCCAGCCGCTGCGCTACTCGCTCAACCACAACTGCCCGGCGGACCCGTTGACGGGCGCGGTGCGCGAGGGGACGTGGGTGTGGACGTTCCAGAACCAGGACAACGGCCAGACCTATACCGTGTCCGTGGCGCCCGGCGAAAACAAGAGCGGCGAACTGCCGCCGGGACATTACCTCGTCTCCGATCAGGACGCCACCGGACCGCTGGCCTCCGGCCTCGCCGACTCGGACTTCAGCCAGATCACGGTGACACGCTGCCCGAATCCCTGACCGGGCCGGCCGCCTTCCGGCTTATACTGGAACTGGCCGCGCCGGTCAGGCGGCCGCCTCGCAAGCAGTTTCCCGGACAGCCTGGGCTGAGCGGCCGCACCCTTCGATTTCGGCCGGCGGCCTCCGCTCAAGGTGCGGCTTGCTCTGAAAGGGGCTGCCGAGACTGCAAAAGGAATTCGCTGCCGGCATGGTCCGCGAGATTCAAGCCCGCGTTCTGCTCTCCCCTGTCCGTCAGCCGGACACCTGGTTCGGCCTGCGCTACAGCCTGAACCTGTACCGCGGCTGCCAGCATCAGTGTCTCTACTGCGATTCGCGCAGCGAGTGCTACGGCATCGACGACTTCACCGACATCCAGGTGAAGACCAACGCCATCGATCTGTTGCGCACAGAGCTGGCGCGCAAACGCAAGAAGGGCACCATCGGCACCGGCTCGATGAACGACCCGTACATGCCGCTGGAGGCCAGCCTCAACCTCACCGGCCGCGCGCTGGGCCTGATCGCCCAGTTCCACTTCCCCGTCCACGTCATCACCAAGAGCGATCTGGTATTGCGCGACCGGGAGACATTGCGCGCCATCGGCCAGGTCTACGCCGCCGTCAGCTTCACCATCACCGCCGCCGAAGACGATTTGAGCCGCCAGGTGGAGCCGGGCGCGCCGCCGACCTCGCGCCGCTTCGCGGCCCTGGCCGCGCTGGCCCAGGCCGGGCTGCTCACCGGCGTCACGCTCATGCCGGTGCTGCCGTTCATCGAGGATGACGAGGCCAACCTGATCGCCATCCTGCAGCGCGCCCGCGACGCCGGCGCCCGTTACGTGCTGGCCATGTTCGGGGTGACGCTGCGCGACCGCCAGCGCGCCTACTTCTACGCCCAACTGGACCGGCGCTTTCCGGGCCTGCGCGACCGCTACGAACGCGCCTTCGGCGACCGCTACGCCTGCTTCAGCCCGCAGGCGGCGCGCCTGGACGCGGTCTACCGCGAGCAGTGTGAGCGGCTGGGGCTGGCCACGCGCATGCCCGTGTACGCACCGGAACCGGCCCAGCAACCCCGGCTGTTGCCGTAGGCGGGCGGAGCGCGCCGAGCAACGCTATAATCCGGCGTATGACCGCCGCCCCCAATCGCGCCCTGGCGCGCAAAGCGTTGCGCGTCCACACCCTGCTCCTGGCCGAGTATGGCACCCCGCACTGGGGCGAGCGCCTGCCGGCCGTCGACGAGCTGGTGGCCACGATCCTGTCCCAGAACACCAACGACACCAACAGCGGCCGGGCCTTTGACCAGCTGCGCGCGCGCTTCGGCACGATGGCGGCCGTGCGCGACGCGCCGCTGGCCGACGTGATCGAGGCCATCCGCCCGGCCGGCCTGGCCAACCAGAAAGGCCCGCGCATCCAGGCCGTACTGCGGGCCATCACGCTGGAGCGTGGGGCGCTCGACCTGAAATTCCTCAAGAAACTGCCGCCGGCCGAGGCGCGCGCCTGGCTCACGCAGTTTCACGGCATCGGGCCGAAGACGGCGTCCATCGTCATGCTGTTCTCGCTGGGCATCCCGGCCTTCCCCGTGGACACGCACGTCCATCGCGTCACCGGCCGGCTCGGCCTGCGGCCGGAGAAGCTCTCGGCCGACGACTGTCATCCGCACTTTGAGGCGCTCTTCCCGCCGGAGACCTACGGCCCGGCCCACCTGAACATCATCACGCACGGCCGCCAGGTCTGCCACGCGCGCAACCCGGAATGCGGGCGCTGCGGGCTGCAGAAGCTGTGTGACTACTACCCGACGAACGGCGAAGGGCGAACGACGCAGGCTGGCCGCTAAGGGTCTGACCTGCCTCGTCCGTCCCCGGTCTTTCGTCCCGCGCCGGCATGGCCTTTCCGCTCCTCCCGGATTACCAACTCGTCCTGCTGCCGGCGCGCACGGCGCAGGCGGCCGCGGCGTGGGGCAGCGCGGCCATGGCCTACGCCGCCTTCTTTCCAGACGTCCACTTCGCGCGGGATCCGGCGCGCGTGGACTGGCGCGGCTACTCCCACGTCACCGTCATCAACCCCGCCTACTGGCCGGACGACCTGATCGCCCAGATCAAACAGGCCAACCCGGCCGCCAACGTGGACCTGATCCCGGTCAGCGCGCCTGAGGTGCTGCAGACCATTCTGAACGTGCGCGTCTACACCGGCCTGCGCTATGGCCCGCAGCGCGCCGTGGATTGGGCCCAGCTCTGGCCGGCCGGGCGCTGCCTGATCGGCCTGCACGGCCGCGCCGACGGCGAGCTGCAGGACCTGGACTTCGATGTCCTGCGCCAGGCGCGCGTGGAGGCCGTCAAACTCACCTCGGACGCCACGGCCGAGTCGGTGCGACGGCTGCGCGAGTGGTCGCCGGACGTCTTCATCCTGGTCCGCGCCTTCATGCCTTTCGAGGTCAACGGCCAGACCCGCCTGATCACGCCGCGCGAGTTCTACGAACTGACGGCGCCCAACGTGGCCCGCCTGTATGACTTCGATCCGGGCGTGCGCTACATCGAGCTGCACAACGAGCCCAACCTGCGCGGCGAAGGCCTGGGCAGCAGTTGGGCGGACGGGCGCGGCTTTGCCGATTGGTTCCTGGAGGTGCTGGACTTCTATCGCGCACGTTTCCCGGAAGCCCTGTTCGGCTTTCCCGGCCTCTCACCTGGCCCAGCCCTGGCCGCCGCCGGCCGGGCAGACTCAGATACCTTCCTGGCTCAAGCCGAGGCCGCGGCCCAGGCCGCCGACTGGATCGGCGTGCACGCCTACTGGGTGAACGAGCGCGAGATCACGGACGAGCGCAACGGCTTCGGCTTCACGCGCTACCGCGAACGCTATCCGGAGAAGCTGCTCTTCGTCACCGAGTTCGGCAACCCGGCTCAGCCCAAGGCCGTCGTCGCCGAGCAATACGGCCGCTACTATGGCGCGCTGCGGCGCGTGCCGGGCCTGGGCGCCGCCTTCGCCTACGTCCTCTCCACCTCCAACCCGGAAGAGTCGGCGCGCTGGGCCTGGCGCGATGAAGCCGGCCGCGATCAGGGCCTGGCGGCCGAGGTCGGGCTGCGCCGGTTCATCGACGACTCGGCCCCGCCGCCCTGATTGCCCGCATGCCCACGCTGCGTCCGTCTCTGCGCTGGCTGCCCGCGCTGGCCGCCGTGCTGGCCACCTGGTGGCTGGGTCTGCGCGGTCTGGGCCAGGCCAGCTTCTGGTACGACGAACTGCTGAGCGTCGGCCTGGCGACGGGCGGCGGCTTCTGGCACCGGCTGTTCACGCAAGAGCCCTATCCGCCGCTCTACTATCTGCTGCTGCGCGGCTGGCTGTGGCTGGCCGGCGCGCGGCCGTATGCGCCCGGCCTGGAGGCCGCCGGCGGGCTGGAATGGCTGGCCCGCCTCCCCAGCCTGGCGGCGGCGGCCGTGGCCGTGGCCGCGCTGGCGGCGCTGGCGCGGCGGCTGCGCGCGCCAGGCGCGCTCTGGCTGCCCGGCTTGCTCGCCGCTCATCCGGCCTTGTTGTGGTACGCGCGCGAGGCGCGCATGTACACACTGTGGATGGCCGCGCTGCTGCTGGCGCTGTTGGGCCTGCTGGCGCGCCGGCGCTGGACCTGGACGCTGGCGGCCGGCCTCGGCCTGCTCACGCATTACTTCGCGCTGGCGCCGCTGACAGCCGCGGCCTTGGCCGGTCTGTGGCCGCGCCGGCGTCTGGCGTGGCCCTGGCTGGCCGCCCCCTTCTTGCCGTTGCTCCTTTGGCTGGCTGCGGCGCTACCCATTGTGGCCGGCTTTCGCAACTCCGTGCCTGGCGCCGCGCCCAGTCTGGCCACCTTCCTGAAAGAGCTCGGCCGGGACCTGCTCATGGCCGATTTCGCCCTGGCGCCGCTGGGCCGCGGCCTGCCGCCGGCCTGGGGCTACGCCGGCCTCGGATTGACGACCATCGGCTGGCTCGTCTATCTCTGGCGTCACCGCGAGCGAGGCGGCCCGCCGGCGCTGGCGCTCCTCTTGGGCGCCGCCAGCTTGTTCACGCTCTGGCAGATCCGGCCCGTCCACGAGGTCCGCTACCTGGCCTGGGCTTTGCCGCTGCTCCTGCTGGGCCTGGCCCTGGCCGTCGGCGAAATCGCGCGGGCCGTCGCCGGGCGGCGCGTCGCAGATTGGCTGCTGGCCGGCCCGGTCATGCTGGCCTTCGCCTGGGGGGTCGTGTCCGCCGGCGCGCTCGCCTCAGCCGAACGCAGCCTGTGGTATCCGGACTTCCGCGCCCTGATCAGTTTCCTCAATACGCGCGCGGCCTCGGGCGATCACGGCTTGGCGGTGCCGGGCTACGGCGCGAACGTGTTGGCCGTCTACACCAGCCCGGTCGCGTTTGTGGCTGGGCCGGCCGTGGGCGACCGGCTCACAGCCGAGGCCAGCGCGGCGCTGCTGGCGGAGGCCCGGCCGGCGCCGGGCGGGCGTTGGTGGCTGCTGCTCTTTCAGGATGAAGTGGTGGACCCCTCGCGGGTGCTGGCCGGGACGCTGGAGGCGGCCGGCGGTTATCGCACCGAGTTGCTGTACAACCGCGAGGCCCGTCTGTTCGCGTACACGATCCCGGGCGAAGCGCCCGCGCTGGCGGCCCTGGCGCCCACGCTGGCCGTGGACGCCGCCTTCGCCGGCGGCGTGCGCCTGACCGGCGCGCGGCTGAACCGGGAGGGCGCACTGCTCGCGGTGACGCTTTTCTGGCGCCTGGAGGCGCCTCAACCGCTTTACCTCAGCGGGGCCGTCCACCTGGCGCGCGTGGTCGGCGAGCCGCCGGTGGCCCAGCAAGACAAGCTGATTCTGAACGAATTCTGGCCGCTGCCGCGCCTGCCCCTGGGCGAGACGCTGCCGGACCGTTACGAGCTGGTCCTCCCGGCCGACTTGGCGCCCGGCACCTACCAGCTGTACGCGCTGCTCTATGATCCAGCCAGCGGTGAGCGCCAGCGCCTGGCCGACGGCGCCGAGGTTGTGCCCCTGGGGGCCCTGGCCTGGCCGTGAAGGCGGCGCTGTGGGTGCGCTCACCAACGGATAACCCAACCGTCTGGGCTGCGCAGGCCCAAATTTCCGACGCGGGTATAATGTCGCCCAAAGGCACACTGAATGGGCGATAACGTCTATTCCATCCTGTTGCTTCCGAAGGCCAATTACTGGGAGTGGGTGAACGCCGCCCGGGACTATGTCCTGAAGTTCGGCGCCAACCTCACCTCCGAACCGGATTCGGCGGGCCGGTACATGATCCCGCAGCAGACGGTCACCACCGTCGCCGCCGCCAACGCCTTCCCCGATCAGGGCGACATCCGCGCCTGGTTTTTCAAGAACTATCCGAGCGTGCGGCTGGACTATGTGCCGGCGCGGACGCCGGCCGAACTCCAGTCTCTGCTGGCCAAGCGGATCGCCGCCAATGACCGCTTTGCGCCGTTGGGCGTGGACTTCCGGCGGCTCTGGCCGGCCGGCGCCTGCCTGGCCGGCGTGCACGGCCGCGCCGACGGCGCGCTGATGGACGCCGATTTTCAGGCCATCGCCGACTCGCGCGTGGAGGCCGTCAAGCTGCTTTCGTCCGCGCGCGCCGAAGACTATGCGCGCCTGCTGGCCGCCCACCCGCGCCTGTTCGTGCTGGTGCGCCTGATGGCCAAGATCGAGGGCCAGGTGCCGCCGGCCGAGTTCGTGGCCCGCGTCCGCGGCGACATGGGCAAGTTCTACGATCAGGGCGCGCGCCACTTCGAGGTGCACAACGAGGTCAACCTGAAGGGCGAGGGCTGGACGCAGACCTGGCAGGATGGGCGTGAATTCGCGCAGTGGTTCCTGGCCGTGCGCAACGCCCTCAAGTCACAGTACCCGGAGGCCAAGTTCGGCTGGCCGGGCCTCTCGCCGGACGGGTTCCCGATGCCGGAGCGCACCAACGATCTGCGCTTCCTGGACGAGGCCGCCGACGCCGTGCGCGCCGCCGACTGGATCGGCGTGCACTGCTACTGGCGCGACGAGGCCGAGATGCGCTCACCCAGCGGCGGCCTGGGCTTCCTGGAATACCGCCGGCGCTACCCGGACAAGCTGCTCTTCATCACCGAGTTCAGCAACCCGATGCCGCACGTCGACGCGCGCGTCAAGGGCGAGCAGTACTTGCAGTATTACCAGTTGCTGCGGCGCGAGCCCGGCCTGGGCGCGGCCTTCGCCTTCGTGCTCTCCGCCTCCGCCAACTTCCCGCACGAGGCCTGGCGCCTGGAGGACGGGCGCCTGAGCGAGATCGTCAGCGTCGTCGCGCGGCGCGCGGCGCTGTGAGACCCCCTTGGTTCAAGCTGGAGGAAAAGCGTATGCCTAAGCTCGTCACGCGCGTCTGGATGGCTCTGGCCGCCCTGGGCCTTTTGGCCGCGGCCGGCGCGCCGGCCGCCCCCGTCCTGGCTGGCGGCACCGCCTGCGGCGGCCTCAACTGCCTGTACCTGCCCACCATCCGGCGCGGTTGTTCGGCCGTCGGCGGCGCCTTCGCCCAGGGCCTGGCCATCCAATATGACCTGGATAACCCGCCGCGGCCCACGGCGACCTGGGTCGGCAAGAACCTGCGCTATCGCGCCTACGAAGAAATCACCGGCCAAGCCGGCTTCACGCCCAGCCTGATCGACTACGGGCCCAGCTCCGCCGACCCCTTCAACACGCCGCCGCAGTTCCGCACGCTCTTCAGCCCGGCGCGCACGCCGGCCTCGGCTTCGCTGCGCTTCTTCCGCACTTACAACTGGAACGACGCGCCCTCGCCTAACCCCGGCACGCGCGGCTCGGCGATCACGGACCCGCCCGTGACCGTCCTGGGGCTGCCGGCCTCCGTCAACGAGACCATCTACGCCCCAAGCTGGAGCGGCTTCATCAACGCCGGCGTGGCCACCATGGTCATGTACGCGGACGCCAGCTCCGTCACCCTGGCCTACCATCGCGAGGACAGCGCCGGCGACGTGGGCTACACCGTCTACATCGACGGCCTGTGCACCGACCCGAACCTGGTGGCGCTCTACAACGCGGCCGACACGAGCGGCAGCCGCTACACGTTCATCGGGCGCGGCTCCGAGCACTACAATCTGCCGTATCTCGCGCCCAACCAGGCCATCGGCACGGCCGCCAGCACCAGCATCATGGTCGCGGTCGTGGACAGCGGCCCGTTGATGGACCCGCGCTCCTGCCGCGGCTGGTGGCTGGAATCGGTCGGCACGTCGGCCTGCCCGGTCCGTGATGGAAACACGATCCGCTAATATGCCTGACTCTTCTGCGCCCGACAACGCCCGGCTGGCCGCGCTGTACGACGTCTCGCGCGCCCTGGGCTCGTCGCTCAACCTCGACGAATCGCTCACCGTCGCCCTGGACGCCGCCATCCGGCTGACCGGGGCCGAACGCGGCTTCCTGATGATGCTGGCGCCGGACACCACCGGCGAGGCCCCGGACGGCGAACTGGCCTTCCGCGTGGCGCGCAACGCCAAGCAGGAGACCCTGGACGAGAACGCCTTCGAGGTCAGCCGCTCGGTGGTCCGCGAGGTGGCGCAGAGCAACACGCCCGTCATCACCACCAACGCCCAGAAAGACCCGCGCTTCGCGACGCAGGACTCGGTCATCAACTACGCCCTGCGCTCGATCATGGCCGTGCCGCTGACCGTGCGCGGCAAGACCATCGGCGCGCTGTACGTGGACAACAAGGCCCGCGCCGGGCTGTTCACGCCCGCCGACCTGGACCTGCTGACCACGTTCGCGGGCCAGGCCGCCATCGCCATCGAGAACGCGCGCCTGTATACCCAGACCGACCAGGCGCTGACCCAGCGCGTCTCCGAGCTGCAGACGATGCAGATGATCGACCGCCAGCTCAACGCCACCCTCGACTTCGAGAAGGTGATGGCGCTGACGCTGGAGTGGGCGGCCCGCTACACGGCCGCGCGCACCGGCTGGATCGGCATCATGGAGGAGGGCGACCAGGGCCAGCAGGTGCGCATCATCGCCCGGCACGGCACCACCGGCACGCGCCCGCTCAGCCCGAACGTGCCGGCCATCGGCAACGTCCGCCCGCTCACCGACCCGCTGGTGCAGACCGCCCTGGCCGTGCGCCAGGTGCAGCGCTTCCCGGCCGACGCCGGCAGCGGCAGCCAGGCCCGGCTGATCGCGCCGGTGGTCATCCACGACGAGCGCATCATCGCCCTGATCGTGCTGGAGCGGCCCAACCACGCCTTCACGCCCAACGCGGCCGAGTTCCTGGCCCGCCTGGCCGACCACGCCGCCTTCGCCATCGAGAACGCGCGGCTGTACGCCGCGCTCAAGAAGGCCAACGACGCCAAGAGCGACTTCGTGCGCACCGTCTCACACGAGCTCAAGCTGCCGATGACGTCGATCAAGGGCTACTCCGAGCTGATGCTGCACGGCATCGCCGGGCCGGTGTCTGACCAGCAGAAGCAGTTCCTCAACACCATCCGCAGCAACGTCGAGCGCATGGCCGTGCTGGTCTCAGACCTGGCCGACATCTCGCGCATCGAGGCCGGCCGCATCAAGATCGACTTGCGCGCCGTGGACGTCAGCCAGGCCGTGCAGGAGGCGCTCAAACAGCTGCAGACGTCGCTGGAGACCAAGCGTCAGGCCGTGACGCTGGGCGTCCCGCCCGATCTGCCGCGGGCGCGCACCGACCCCGGCCGCCTGGTCCAGATTCTCACCAACCTGCTGAGCAACGCCAACAAGTATTCGCCCCCCGGCGCCGCCATCCGCATCCAGGCCGAAGCCGCGCCGCCCCTCATCCGCGTGAGCGTCGTCGACACCGGCTACGGCATCGCGCCCACCGACCAGGAGAAGCTCTTCACGGCCTTCTTCCGCTCGGAGGAGCCCAACATCCGCCAGGAGAGCGGCTGGGGTCTGGGCCTGCACCTGTGCCGTCGGTTGGTGGAAGTGCTGGGCGGCGAGATCACAGTGTCCAGCCTGACGGGCCAGGGCAGCACCTTCTCTTTCACCGTCCCCATCGACAACTGAACGCCCACCCCACAGCGCCGCCAGCGGGCCGGCTTGCCCAGCGAGGCCAGCCGGCCCGTTATTGTTTGGGCCGGCAGCCTGGTTCCGCGTTATAGGTGCCGGCCGGTTCTATAAGCCTTCACAAACGGCGCCTGCCCTCTCGGGTAGGCCGGCTCATCATCCTGGCAGGCCCGAATCCACCTGTTCTTCTATTCACAAGGTGTGCTAGAGTCGTTAATAATCTGAATAATCGAACTAATCCGACCAATCATTGTCGGATACATTGGGTTCACCCATCCCCCAGGAGGCTGCTGATGATGACGCGTCCAACTGTCGATGAAATGAAGAAGGCCTGGGCCAGCGACCCGCGCTGGCACGGGATCACGCGCCCCTACACGGCCGAGGAGGTGGACCGGCTGCGCGGCTCGCTCCAGCTCGACCACACGCTGGCGCGCCTCGGGGCCGACAAGCTGTGGAAGTGGCTGCACAGCGAACCATTCATCCGGGCCCTGGGGGCTCTCACCGGCAACCAGGCCGTCCAGCAGGTGCAAGCCGGCCTGAAGGCCATCTACCTGAGCGGCTGGCAGGTGGCCGGCGACGCCAACGACGCGCTGACCATGTACCCGGACCAGAGCCTGTACCCGGTCGGCAGCGTCCCCACCGTCATCCGCAAGATCAACAACGCCTTGATCCGCGCCGACCAGATCCAGTACATGGAGGGCGACGGCGGCGTGGATTACTTTGTCCCCATCGTGGCCGACGCCGAGGCCGGCTTTGGCGGCCCGCTCAACACTTTTGAGCTGATCAAGCACATGATCGAGGCCGGCGCCGGCGGCATCCACCTGGAGGACCAGCTCTCGTCGCTCAAGAAGTGCGGGCACATGGGCGGCAAAGTGCTGGTGCCCATCCACGACTTCATCCAGAAGCTGATCAGCGCGCGGCTGGCCGCCGACGTCATGGGCGTGCCGACTGTGCTCATCGGGCGCACCGACGCGCTGGGCGCCAACCTGATCCGCGGCGACATCGACCGCGTGGACCACGAGCACCTCACCGGCGAGCGCACCGCCGACGGCTTCTACATTGTCAAGAACGGCCTGGAGTACGCCATCGCCCGCGCCGTGGAGTACGCGCCCTACGTGGACCTGGTGTGGTGCGAGACCTCCACGCCGGACATGGACGAGGCGCGCGAGTTCGCCCGCGGCCTGCACGCCAAGTATCCGGGCAAGCTGCTGGCCTACAACTGCTCGCCGTCCTTCAACTGGAAGCGCAACCTGACCGACACCGACATCGCCCGCTTCCAGGACGAGCTGGGCGCCATGGGCTACAAGTTCCAGTTCATCACCCTGGCCGGTTTCCACACCCTCAACGCCAGCATGTACGAGCTGGCCCACGGCTACGCGCGCGAGGGCATGAGCGCGTTTGTGCGCGTGCAGGAGCGCGAGTTCCAGATGGAAAAGGAGATCGGCTTCAAGGCCATCAAGCACCAGCGCTTCGTCGGCGCCGGCTATTTTGACCAGGTGCAGATGACGGTGACCGGCGGCGACGTCTCCACCGCCGCGCTCAAGGGCTCCACCGAGGAGGAGCAGTTCTACGGCGGCGGCAACGGCAAGGGGCACTGACCGCGCGGGGCGGTGACGCCTCCGCCGCCAACTTCGCTCAACGCAAAAGCGGGAGGTCTGAGACCTCCCGCTTTTACGTCCAACCCGGCCCCGTCACAAAAAGAACGGCGGGCTGGTGCAGATGTAGTTCTCGAAGCGGCCGAGCGGGACGTCGCTCATGAACAGCGCGAAGAAGGCGTCGAAGCGGAAGCCGCGCGCCAGCAGATGCTCCACCGCCGCCCGGTTGACCATCGGCACTTCCACCCCGAAGGTGGCCTGGCCGGCGCGGGCCGCGGCGGCCTCCGCCTGGGCCAGCACGGCCGGGAAATCCCGCGCCTCCAGCAGCGCGAACGGCCCGTTGCGATAGCCCAGGTAGCCGTAGCCGGCCGGCCGGCCGCCGCGCCGGTAGACATACCCCTGCCGGTTCGTCAGCAGCCAGGCGTGGTCGGCGTCCCGCCCGTGGCCGAGCACGGCCTCGTCCAGCTCGCGCAGCAGAGCCAGCGTCTCGGCCGAAGCCGTCACCGGCTCCACCTGCAGGTCGGTGGCCACGCTCACGGCCTCCGGCGTCCGCGTGAAGTAGTAGATCGGGAAGCGCGGGTATACGCCCAGCTTGAGGTAACGCGCCTGGGCGCGCTCGTCGGTGGTGGCGATGATGACGCGCTGGCGCGCCATCCCGGTCGGCGGATAGACGCGCTCCAGCAGCGCCCGCCCTATCCCGGCGGATTGCTGTCCCGGGCGGACGAAGAACTCGGTCAGCTCGCGCATGCCGTCGCGCAGGATGGTGCGCGCGTAACCGACGGCCAGGCCATCGGCCTCCGCCAGCCAGAAATGCTCGGCTGTCCGGGCCAGGTGCTCGAACAGCGGGCGCCGCTCGTCCCAATCGCGCGCCAGCACGGCCGGGTCGTCGCCGCCGGTCAGGGCCATCACCCCCAGGCGCCGGCCCAGGTCCAGCAGCGACTCTTGAAACAGGTCATAGACGACGCGCGTATCGGCGAGGGTGCCCGGCCGGTAGACCACACTCATCGCCCACCTCCTGCGTTTTGGCCGCGGGTGCGGAAATAGTGCGCGGCCGCCTCGGTCCGGTTGTTGACGCCCAGCTTCTGGAAGATGTTCTGCAGATGGAACTTGACGGTGTTGTCGGAGACGCCGATAGCTTCGGCGATCTGGGCGTTGGTCAGCCCCTCGGCCAGCCGCTCCAGCACCTCCCACTCACGCGCCGAGAGGCCGCCGCCGGACGGCGCCGGCTCGGCCCGCGCGCCCACCATCCACTTGCGCGCAGCCGGCGGGAAGACCAGGTAGCCGCGGCCCACCTGGCGGATGGCGTCCACGGTCTGGCGCGGCGGCGCGGTCTTCAGCGCGAAGCCGTCGGCGCCGCCGGCCAGCGCGGACTGGATTGCCTCGCCGTCGCCGAAGGCCGTCAGCATCAGCACGCGCACCGGCAGGCCCCGCCGCCGGATCTCTTTCAGACAGTCCAGGCCGTCCATGCCCGCCATCTGCACGTCCAGCACGGCCACGTCCGGGCGGCGCTGGGCGATCAGATCCAGCAGGGCGGCGCCGCTGGTGGCCAGGCCCACCACCTCCAGGTCGGGCTCGTCCGCCAGCAGGCTGCGCAGCCCTTCCAACACCAGCTCATGATCGTCGGCCAGCACCACGCGCAGGCGCTCATTCATTCGCCGGCACCTCGACGACGATGCGCGTGCCCTGGCCGGGCGCGGACAGGAGCGTCAGCGTGCCGCCCACCAACGCCACGCGCTCGCGCATCCCGCGCAGGCCGATATGCTCGGCGCGTTCGGTGGCCTGCGGCCCCACCAGCGGCGGCGGTGTGAAGCCGCGGCCCTTGTCCATCACCTCCAGCCGCACGCGGCCGCCTTCGCCGGCCACCCGCACCCAGACGTTCTTGACGCCGGCGTGCCGGTAGGCATTCGACAGCGCCTCTTGCAGGATGCGGTAGAGCGCGATCTTGGCCGGCAGGCTGACCGCCGGGACGAGGCCGATCACGTCCCACTCCACGCGGCAATCGGTGAACTCCTCGTGCTGGATGATCAGGCCCTCCAGCATCGACACCAGGTCGCGGCGCGAGAAACCGGGCGGGCGCCAGGTGCCCAGCGATGAGCGGATCTCGCCGAGCGAGGCCTCGATCAGGCCGGAGACGCGCGCCAGGTCCACCCGCCAGGCCTCCGGCGCGTCGTCGTGCGTCAGGCGCGTCTCCAGCGCGCTTAACTGCGAGAGCGCGGCGAAGAGCTTCTGCACCGGCCCATCGTGGATGTCCAGGATGATGCGCTGCAGTTCCTCCTCGGTCACCGAGAGGATGCGCCGCGCTGCCAGATGTTCTTCCGGCCAGGTCATGGCGCGAGTATAACCTACGGCCCCAACTTGACAAGCGCCAGAGTGCGGCCGGGAGCAAAGTGAGCAATCCCTTGCTACAATGACCTTGATGTGCCGGCGGCCGGCGCCGGCCCCAACGTTTCGCCGACCGGCGCCAACGCTGGCGCCGGGGAGGGGGCCGTTATAATCGACCTGAGGGTTGTTAGCGTTGTTGGAGGTGTCGCATGACGAACTCAACCGATTATTCCCGCCGCATCTTCCTGCGGGCGCTGGGGATCAGCGCCGCCGGCCTCACCCTGGGCGGCGGCGCGGCCTGGGCCCAGGGCCAGTTGGCCGAGCAGGCCTCCCTGACGGAGGCCCTGCGCGCCGCCCAAAGCCAGCTGGCGGCGGCGCAAGGCTCGCACCAGGCCCTCGACCTCTCTTACACCACGCTGCAAGGGCAGCTGGCGACGCTGGACACGCAATTGGCCGCCGCCACCAGCCAGAACAGCCAGCTGGCCGGCGCCCTGTCTACAACGCAGCAGGAAGCGGACGCGCTGCGCGCGCAGCTGAGCGAGGCCCAGACGCAACTGGCGGACGCCACCAGCCGCCTGGGGCGCTACCGCGATTTGATCGGCCTGTACGATCAGTTAGAAGGCCTGGGCCTGGACGCGCTCACCCAGAACGGGTTGAGCTCGGCGGCGGCCGGGATCGCGGGCGCCAGCGGGCTGGTGCCCGTGCTGCGCGGCGGGCTGGAGACCGCGCGCGGCCTGCTCGACGAGTTTGAGCGGGTGCTGCCGGATTTCCATGCCGGGTTGAGCTGGCTGGGCGAGCAGGTGATTCAGCTCAAGCTCGGGCTGTACGCGCTGGAGAAGGCCGGGCGGCAGCTGCTGGCCGACGCGGCCGTGGGGGCCGCCGCCACCTTCGGCGGGTTCATCAAGTTCGTGCTGAACGCGCTGCCGTTCGACATCGGCGAGAAAGTGCGCGCCACCTTCAGCGCCAGCCAGGCCCTGATCGCGCAGAGCGCGGGGCTGGCCGGCGAGGCCGACCAGCGCGTCTTCGAGAAGATGGCGCGCTACGTCAGCGGCGGCCCGCACAGCTGGCAGGCCCGGCTCGTCGCGCCGCTGCGCCAGGAGACCCTGGGCTCAGCCGACGCGCTGGCCGCCGCCGTGGCCCAGGCTGAGGGCGCGTTCCAGGGCCAGCTCCAGGCCCCGGTGCAGGCGACGCTGGCCCAACGCGCCGCCGTGCGTGAGCAGATTGCGGCTTATCGCGCCACCCATCAACTCTAAGCTGCGCCGCCGGCCATGAAGCGCCACCCGCTGCTGATCTACGGCCGCCGGTTCCGCGCCTGGCGCTGGCCGGCGCTGTTCATCGCCATCGGCTGCGGCGTGCTGTGGTGGTTCGCGCCCGATCTGTTCGCGCCGGACGCCCTGGACCTGGCGGCCTGGGCTTTGCTGGTGGGGCTGGCCGTCGGCCTGATGCTCTTCGCTTACACCTTTGTCGCGCCGGCGCTGGCCTACGTGGAGTGCACGGCCAAGTTCCTGATCGTCAACACGCCCTTCTACCGGCTGGCGGTCTCCTACGGGCGCATCCGCGGCGTCCGGCCGGTGCGCTTTGCGCCGCCCGGGGTGAGCGGCCTGCGCCGCGAACTGGTGCAGCCGCTGCTCGGCCAGACGGCCGTGGTGGTGGACCTGAACGGCTACCCAATGAGCGAACGCTGGCTGCGCTTCTGGTTGGGCTGGTTCCTGTTCCCGCACGACTCCACCGGGCTGCTCTTCGTCACCCCAGACTGGATGGCCCTGAGCCGTGACATCGACGTCCATCGCGCCGAAGTGAAAATGCGGCGCTCTCAACGCTGATCGGAGCCCGGCATGCTTGCTTCGCGAGTGACAGACGGCACTATCGTCCTGCGCTACTGGGACCGCGCGCAAGGACTGCGGGAGGTGACCCAGGCCTTCCACTCTCTGGATGAACTCTACGCCCAATGTCTGGACACGGCCACGCAGGGCGAGGGCCCGGCCGTGATCGACCGCATCATCATCGAAGGCCGCGACAGCGCGGATCAACCGCGGGTGCTCACTTTCGTCTTTCAATCCATCACGGTCTCGCCGCGTCCGCTTCGGTGAGCGACACCCCTTTAATAACTGGGGATAACTGTTAATCTATTAATACAGTCGTAGTAGTAGGGCCTGTGGATTTGTGGACAGACGCCCCGGCGATGCGAATCCGCAGGACATGTGGGGGCCGGCCTCTCCATAGACCGAAAATGCAGCGCTCCGCGTTGCCGCCTCTGTCCACACCCCTGCTGGGGGCGAAATGTGGAGACTGTGGACGCCTTCCGGCACTCCATAATTTCCCCGGCCAGGTCGCCAAACATACAGACCCGCCCTGGCAAGTGCCCCCTATATCTGGGGGGCGCTTGATTTTTGGCAGTCGGAAGGGTACTAGCGCCCGTGCCATTCTATCCCCAGAAGGCCCCCCTTCTCCACAGTTATTCGGGTACTTATCCACACGTGCCGCCCTTTCGAATAACATAAGTCGAAATTATAACGAAAAATAAACAAAACGGCCGATTTCACTAGGGCCCATATATGCCGGTGACAATAAAAAAAGCCGGAGCGGTTTGCTCCGGCTTTTTGAGGGTCGAACAAGCTCAGACGGGCACGCTGACCTGGTTGTAAAGGCGTTCCCGCAACTGCAGGATTTCCCGGCGCCGGCTGTCGTTACGCTCGATCTCGTCGGCCACCTTCTTGCAGCCATACATCACGGTCGTATGGTCGCGTCCCCCCAGGGCTTCGCCGATGGCCGGCAAGGACGCATCGGTCTCTTCCCGGATCAGGTACATGGACACCTGGCGCGCCCAGGCGATCTCTTTAGAGCGGTCTGAGCCGAGCAAGGCCGCCGTGGAGGTGTTGTAGAAATCGGCCGCCGCGCCAATGATCTGGCCCGCGGTCAGCGTCCGGCGGCGAGGCAGGAGATCGGCGATGGCGGTGCCGGCCAGCTCCACCGTCATGGGCTGCGCGGTCAGGTCGGCGTACGCCAGAACACGGGTCAGGGCGCCCTCCAGTTCGCGGATGTTGCTCTGGACGCGGCGCGCGATCAACTCAATCACGGCCGGCGAGACGCTGATGCGGCTGCGCTCGGCCTTCGAGCGCAGGATCGCCTGGCGCGTTTCGAAATCAGGCGCCTGGATGTCCACGGTCAGGCCCCACTCAAAGCGCGACCGCAGCCGCTCCTCCAGGGTCACCATGGCCTTGGGCGGCCGGTCGGACGAGATGACCAGCTGCTTGTCCTGGCCGTGCAGAGTGTTGAAGGTGTGGAAGAACTCTTCCTGGGTAGATTCCTTGCCGGCGATGAACTGAATGTCATCGATCAGCAGCACGTCGATGCTGCGGTACTTCTCGCGGAAGGCCTCCGTGGTATGCGTGCGGATGGCGTTGATCAGATCGTTGGTGAACTCTTCCGACGAGACGTAAACCACCGACAGGCCGCGCTGGGCGCAGGCGTTGCCAATGGCCTGGAGCAGGTGCGTCTTCCCCAGCCCCACACCGCCGTACAGGAAGATCGGGTTGTAGGCTTTGGCCGGGTTTTCGGAGGCCGCGATCGAAGCCGCGTGCGCCAGGCGGTTGCTCGGGCCGACCACAAAGTTGTTGAACGTGTACTTGGGATTGAGTTTACTCGGGAGCGGCACCACGGCCGGCTCCACTGCGGGAGCGGTGTTCGCGGCGGCCAAATCCGCCGCCGTCGGCTCGGCCGAACGCGCTGTCCAAACGACGAAACGCACCTCCAGGCTGTTGCGGCCCACCACCTGGCTCAAGCTGCGCTTGATCGATGACTTCAGCCGGTTCTCCAGCCAGTCACGCGCATACGCGTTAGGGGCACCGATAACAAAGGTGCCATCTTCCTGAGTCACGAGCGACGTGTCCCGGACCCAGGTATCGAACATAGACTTGGGCATCTCCATTTGGAGTTGGCCCAGCACCGCCTGCCATACACTCTCTGACTGCATAAGCGACTCCGCGATTCGGACTCCCCCGGGCGCCAGCGACACGCCAATTCGGCGACAGGCAAGGCCTGCCTCCGTAAAACTGCCGAGCTATGTCCTTGACGCTGTTCTTGATCGGACGATTGGGAACGGATGCGATTGCATCTACGGCGCAGAAGGACGCCGTCCCGCCCACATACGTTGCTGCTTCCTTGATAAGGTGCGCGAATTCTAGCAAAGCGCCCGGTGAGATTCAATACGCCTTCCCGGCGCCAGTGTAAAAGAATCGATTTCTTTAAGATATTGGGATGTTAAGGACAGGGTCTCAACTGGCGGCGGCACCGCTGCTCCGCCGTCTGTTGCGCGGGGGCTAGGGCTACCCCGTGCAACCGGGATAGTCCCATATATAGGGTAATTCGGCAATGGCTGGACATCTGCCCGGGGCCTCTTAAAGATTTCGCCTACGCTGAAATGGGACGCCGCC
Organism: uncultured Anaerolineales bacterium; assembly: GCA_937952305.1. Lineage (GTDB taxonomy): Bacteria > Chloroflexota > Anaerolineae > Anaerolineales > UBA6663 > SpSt-583. Next base: position 42,053 of record CALFZO010000188.1, read on the forward strand.
AATCCGCTATCCGTTTGCACGCTACTTCAACAGCGCTTAATGATGTGCTTCGCGCCGGGGGACGGCCGCCGCTGCCGCCGCCGCGCCGCGCTGTTGCGGTGCCGGCGAAGCGGCGAAAGTTATCCCAAGAACAGGCCGACGCGTCCACAGATTTTCTCCACATTTCTGTCGGGTTATCCACAGAAAGTAGGTGGTTTATCCACAGGCTCTGGGCGGCTTTCCACCGCTTCACGGCTATAATCGGCGCATGACTTCGGCTTTTGCGGATGCTGTCCTGGCCTGGTATGACCAGCATGGCCGACGCTTGCCCTGGCGCGGTGCGCGCGACCCCTACCGGATCTGGATCGCCGAGGTCATGTTGCAGCAGACTCAGGTGGAAACGGTAAAGCCGTACTACCGGCGCTGGCTGCGGCGTTTTCCGACGATGCGCGCCCTGGCGCAGGCACCGCTGGAGGCGGTGCTGGCCCAATGGGAGGGCCTGGGCTATTACACGCGCGCCCGCAACCTGCACCGCGCCGCGCGCCAACTGGTCCACGAACGGGCCGGCCGCTTGCCGGCGAGCGTGGACGAATTGCGTGGTCTGCCCGGCATCGGCCGCTATACGGCCGCCGCCATCGCCTCGATCGCGTTCAACGTGGCGGCGGCGGTTCTGGACGGCAACGTAAAACGCGTCCTGGCACGCGTCTTTAACTATACCGGCGACATCAAGACGCCGCGCGGCGAACAAGACCTGTGGGCCCTGGCTGAGCGCCTGCTGCCGCCCGACCGGCCCGGCGACTACAACCAGGCGGTGATGGACCTGGGCGCGACCGTGTGCACGCCGCGCGCCCCGGACTGCGCGGCCTGCCCGCTCGGCGCACTCTGCCAGGCGCGCCAACAAGGGATACAGCTCGCCCTGCCAGCCACGACCCGGCGGCCCCGGCCGCCTCTGCACCACCTGGCCGTGGGCGTTGTCCGCAGGCGCGGCCGCGTCCTGCTGGTCCAGCGTCCGCCCGAGGCACTGCTCGGCGGCTTGTGGGCGTTCCCGGCGGCCCGCCTGGACGATGGGGCGTCCGCCCGGCCGCGCCTGCGCCAGACACTCCGCGCCGACTATGGCCTGCAGGCACAGATCGGCGCGCCCACCCAGTGCGTGCGCCACGCCTATACCCATTTTCGGGTCGTCGCCCAAGCTTATGATTGCGTTTGGACGGACGGCCGGCCGCGGCCAAGCCGGGCCGGAGAACGAGTAAAATGGGTGGCGATCACGGCATTAGCCGATTACCCGATGGGCAAAGTCGACCGCCGTATTGCGCAAGCGCTTGCCGCGTGACAAGAGGCCGCCATGTCCCTGACGCCCGCCCCGCGCTCACACCTGGTCGTCGCCGCCGACACGCACCCCGGCGAGACCGGCAAGAACAATGAAGATCACTACGCCGTCCGGACCTTCACGGCGCCCGATGCCCAGCCCGTGACGCTGGCTATCGTTTGCGACGGCGTCGGCGGGAACCGCGCCGGCGAAGTGGCCTCGGCGCTGGCTGTCGACGTCATCGGCGCCCGCGTGGCCGAGAGCGACGGCGACGACTATCGCGCCATCTTCACCGAGGCGGTAGCGCAGGCCTCGCGCGAGATCGCCAGCCTGGCCGATACCAACCTGGAGTACAAGGGCATGGCCACCACCTGCGCGATCGCGGTGGTGCACGGCCGGCAGCTGTTCACGGCCTATGTCGGCGACAGCCGCCTGTACCTCTACCGCCACGGGCCGGACCGCATCCGCCAGATCAGTGTGGACCACACCTGGCTGCAGGCGGCCGTGGAGCACGGCCTGATCAAACCCGAAGACGCGCCGGCGCACCCTAATCAGCACGTCTTGCTGCGGCATCTGGGCAGCAAGAGCGACGCCAAGCCGGACTTTCGCCTCAAGCTGGCTGATTACGAAAGCCCCGAGGACGCCGAGACCAATCAGGGAATGGCTATTGATCCGGGCGATACCGTGCTCGTCTGCTCGGACGGCCTGAGCGATCTGGTGAAGATCGACGAGATCGGCGTGGCCCTGCGCGTCTACGCGCCCGCCAAGGCCGTGGACGAGTTGATCACGCTGGCCCGCCAGCGCGGCGGCCACGACAACATCACCGTCGTCGTCCTGCGCCTGCCAGACTGAACCTCGCGCATGCGCGCCGCCCCGCCTCGCTTTCGGCCCTCAGGGGAGGCCGCGCTGCTCGTCGCCCTCGGCGACGCCATCGCCCCGGACATCAATCGGCGCGTCCAGGCGCTGGCCGCACGGCTGGCCGCCGCGCCCGCGGCTGGGCTGGGCGCCACCGTCCCCGCCTACTGCACGCTGCTCGTCCACTACGACCCGGCCCACCTCGATTACGCCGGCGCGCAGGCGCTGGTGGCGCGCGCCCTGGACGCGCTGGATGAAGCGCCGCCGGCGCCGGCGCGGCGCGTGGAGATCCCGGTGCGCTACGGCGGCGCGGACGGCCCTGACCTGGATTTCGTCGCCCGCCACGCCGGCCTGACCACGGCCGAGGTGGTGGAGCGCCACACCAGCCGCGATTACCGCGTGTTCATGATGGGCTTCACGCCCGGCTTTGCCTACCTGGGCGAACTGGAGGCGCGGCTGGCCGTGCCGCGCCTGGCGACGCCACGGCTGCGCGTCCCCGCCGGTTCGGTGGGCTTGGCCGAACGCCAGACCGGCATCTATCCCATCGACTCACCCGGCGGCTGGCGTCTGATCGGCCGCACGCCGCTGCGCGTGTTCGACCCAGCGGGCGAGCCGCCCTTCTTGCTCGGACCCGGCGACCTCGTCCGCTTCGTGGTGGACGCCTGAGAATGCTGCGCGTCGATCAGGCCGGGCTGCTCGTCACGGTGCAAGACCTGGGCCGCCCCGGCTATCAACACTACGGGGTCCCGGTTTCCGGCGCCCTGGACGCGTTCGCCCTGCGGGCCGCCAACCTCCTGGTGGGCAATGCCCCGGACGCGGCGGGCCTGGAGGTGGGCCTGGGCGGGCTCACCCTTACGGCCCTGGCCGATGGCGTGTGGTCCATCACCGGCGCCGCGCCGCTGGCCGTCACTGTCAACGATCAACCGCGGCCGCTGTGGACGGCGCTGTATGTGCGCGCCCGGCAGACGCTGCAGGTCCATCAGCCGGCGGGCGGCTGGGCCTACCTGGCGGTGCGCGGCGGGCTCGCGGTGCCGCTGGTGCTGGGCGCGCGCGCCACCTACCTGCGCGGCGGTTTCGGCGGCTGGCAAGGCCGCCCATTGCAGGCCGGTGACCGCCTGCCCATCGGCTCGCCACCGGATGGCCGCGCCCCCGCCGACCTGGCCGGCCGGACTCTGGCGGCCTCGGCTCGCCCGGTTTATGGCGCGGCGGCCGTCGTCGAAGTCGTCTTAGGGCCGCAGAGCGAGCGTTTCCACGCCGGGGCGGAGGCCACGTTCCTGGCCAGTGAGTACGCCGTGCGCGTCGACTCAGATCGAATGGGCTTTCGCCTGGACGGGCCGGCCGTGCCGCCCGACAACGCCGACCTGATCTCCGAGGGCATGCCCGTGGGCGCCATCCAGGTCCCGGCAGACGGCCGCCCCATCCTCATGCTCGCGGACGGACCGCCGACCGGCGGCTATCCCAAGATCGCGACCGTCGCGCGCGCCGACTTACCGCTGGTGGCGCAATGTCCGCCCGGCCAGGGGCAGCTGCGCTTCCGCGCGGTGGCGGTGGCGGACGCGCAGGCCAAGTACCGCGCGCAGCTGGCAGCGCTGCGCCACATCGAAGACCCGGACACCTGGCCGGGCTGAGGCAGGCATATGCGCACCATCGATTTGAACAGCGACGTCGGCGAGAGTTTCGGCGCCTGGCCGATGGGCGATGACGCGGCGCTGCTCCCCCTGGTCACATCCGCCAATATCGCCTGCGGCTGGCATGCCGGTGACCCGCTGGTCATGGCGCGCACGCTGCGCCTGGCCCGCCAGGCCGGTGTGGCCGTGGGGGCGCATCCCGGTTATCCGGATCTGCAGGGGTTCGGGCGCCGCGAGATGGCGCTGACGCCTGAAGAAGCGGAAGCCTTCACGCTCTATCAGATCGGCGCGCTGGCGGCGCTGGCGCGGGCGGAGGGCGTGGAACTGAGGCACGTTAAACCGCATGGCGCGCTCTACAACCAGGCGGCGCGGGAACCGGCGCTGGCGCAAGCGGTGGCGCGCGGCGTGGCGCGCTTCAGCCGGACGTTGGTGCTGGTGGGGTTGGCCGGGTCGGCGCTGATCGAGGCCGGGCTGGCGGCCGGCCTGCGCGTAGCGGCCGAGGGCTTCCCGGACCGGGCGTATAATCCAGACGGAACTTTGCAATCGCGGCGTCAGCCTGGCGCTGTGCTTGAGTCGCCGGACGAGATCGCGGCCCAGGCTGTCGACCTGGCCCTGCACGGCCTCGCCGTCGCGGAGGCCGGCGCCCGCCGGCCCGTGGATACGCTGTGCCTGCACGGCGATAACCCCGTGGCCGTGGCGGCCGCCCGGGCGGTGCGCGCGGCCCTGGCGCGGCAGGGCGTGACCTTAGCGGCTTTATGATCCAGGTTCACCCGCTTATGACCGACACCGACACTCACCCTCCGGACCACGTGCTGGTGGATGCCGCGCTGCGTTTCGCCGCGCGCGCCCACGCCGGCCAGATGCGCAAAGGCACCGACGTGCCCTACATCGTCCACCCGGTCGGCGTCATGCTGGCTTTACTGGAGACCGGCGAAACCGACCCCGAGTTGCTGGCGGCGGCCCTGCTGCATGATACCGTCGAGGACACCCGCACCAGCCTGGGTGATCTGCGCCGGCACTTCGGCCCGCGCGTGGCTGCCGTCGTGGAAGGCTGCTCGGAGCCGGACAAGCGCGACTCCTGGGAGGCGCGCAAGCAGCACACCATCCGCTATTTGCGCACCGCTGCGCGTGATGTGCTGTTGGTATCGGCCGCCGACAAGCTCCACAACCTGCGCTCGTTGATCGCCGACGAGCAGGCGCTCGGCGCGGAACTGTGGACGCGTTTCAAGCGCGGCCGGCCCGAGATCGCCTGGTACTACCGCGCCGTCACGGCGAGCCTCAAGGAAGGCGGACTTGCCGGCCATCGCATCGTCCAGACGTTGGACGACGCGGTCACCCAGTTCTTCGGCTCGGAGCACGGCCTGGGCGGCTGAGGGGTTCATCCCCAAGCCCCGAAATAAAGAACGCCCGCCGGCCGGCGGGCGTTCTTTGGTTGGCTATCTCAGCGCAGGGCACTGTCGAAAGCGCTGGCAAACTCGCTCGCTTCCACCCGGCCAAACCACTGCGTCAGGACCTGGCCCTGCCCGTCCAGCAGGACAAACTGCGGCTGCCCGCGGAACTTCAACGTCTGTTTGAAGTCGGCGTTGCGCGGGTCATCGATGTCCAGGCCCGTGAACAAGATCCGGCCGGCGTACTCGGCTTCGAGCCTACGCACGGTAGGCTGCATCGAGCGGCAGGTCGTTCACCAGAAAGCGAAGAACTCCACCATCTGCGGTCGGCCGGCGGCCAGGTTCACGGTCTCAGGGTCGGAGACCATGAACTCATCTACGAGTTGGCGGTTGTCCTGGACCGCCGTCACGGTGGGCGCGGCTGTGTCGGCGGGCGCGGGCGCTGCGGTCGGGTCCACCGGCGCCGCGGTTGGGGCGAGAGTTGCGGTGGGCGCAGGCGACGATGGCGGGGTGGCGGCCGGCCCGCAAGCGGCCAGCAGGACGGCCAGGGAAACGGTAATTGAGGTCAGCGTTCGCATGCTCTCACCTCCTCTCCGCTGGGGCGTCGAACCAGAGCCGGCGATCACGAACCCGCCGGTCCATTTCGGTACAGTGGGAGATTGTATCGCCAGGCGGGAGGCCGGAGAGATGTCAGTCCGAAGCTGGCACAGCTTGGGGGGCGGGCTGGGCGACCGGGGCGGCGACGGGCGCGCTGCGCTCGGCAAAGTAGACGCCGCCCAGGATGGCGGCCCCGCCCACCAGCATGGCCAGCGTGACGGCCTCGTCCAGGACGAGAGCGGCAGCCGCCACCGCCACCGCCGGCTCGACGTTCTGGATCAGGGCGACGCGGGAAGCCGAGAGGTGCTGCAAGGCGCGCGTGTTGAGTAGGTAGGCGCCGGCCGTGCACACCAGGCTCGTGAACAGGATGGCGCCCCAGCCGCCGGCGCTGATGCCGGCCAGTTCACGCCAGCCCTGCTGGGCCACAAACAGCGGCGCCGCGAACAGCCCGCCGAAGAAGAACATGCCGGCGGTGACGAAGGTCGGAGGGCGGCCCTGGACCACTTTTCGGCTGAGGATGGTCAGGAGCGCCCAGACGACGGACGAGGCCAGCACCAGCAGGTTGCCGGGCGCGCCGAAGCGGCCACGCAGCAAGCCGGCCCAGTCGCCGTTCGTGGCCACCAACGCCGCGCCGGCCGTCGCCACCAGCACGCCCGCGATCTGCCACGGCCGCAGCGTCTCACGCAGAAAGAGCGCGGCCAGGGCCACCGTGAACGCCGGCGCCGTCGCCGCGAGGAACGCCGCGACGCTGGCGTCGGCCGTGGCCTGGCCGGAGACCTGGAGCAATTGCTGCAGCGTAATGCCCACCAGCCCCACGCCCGCCAGCGCGGGCAGATCGCGCTTGAGTTGTGGCCATGCGCGCAGCCGGGCCAGTTCGCCGCGCCGCCAGGCGACGCCGCCCAGCACCAGGGCACCCAGGGCGAAGCGCACCACGATCAGCGTCACCGGTGAGACTTCGGCCAGCGCCAACTTGATCGAGATGAAGGAAATACCCCACAGCGCGATGGCGGCCAGGGCTTCCAGCAGCGCCGCGGTCTCGCGCGCCAGAGTGAAGCGGGCAGCGGGGCGGGGCAAGGCGGACATGACGCCTCCGAAACAAAAAAACGCCTCGGCCCACCACCTGGAGGGTGTGGGCGCGAGGCGTCTTGGCCTGAGAACAGTATCTGGTTATGTGTCCGGCTGAGCCGGACAGGTCCGATTATACCCTAAGGGCGCGGCGGCCGGATGCGCTTACTTGCGCTTGCGCGTGGCCGGTTTCTTGGCGCGGGCGGCCGGTTTGGCGGTCCGGCGCGCCGGCGCGGGGGCGTCCTCCAACGGGCGGCGGAACACCAGGCCTTCGCTGCCGGTCAGCCCGGTCTGCATGTCATCCAGCAGCTCCCAGCCTTCCGCGCCCAGGCTGTTGAGCACGGCCGGCAGGATGGGATAGATCATCTTGGCGTGGAGGATGTCGAACTCCTCGTTGAACTTGCGGAACCGCTCTTCCGTCATTTCGACCGGCATGTGCGGCTCGGTGTAGTCAAAGATACGGTTGACGTACCATTTGGTGTCCGGGCCGTTGCTCATGCGAGTCAGGATGCAGTATTCCCATCGAGGTGCCATAGGCAACTATCTCCTTGGAAGGTGGCCGAGCGGGATTGGCTACAGGATACCCCGCTTGCGGCGCCAAGTCAAAAGCCCTTGCCGGCAGGAGGATCCGCAGCTTGGCGGCGCCAAGTCAAAAGCCCTGGCCGGCAGGAGGATCCGCAGCTTGGCGGCGCCAAGTCAAAAGCCCTGGCCGGCAGGAGGATCCGCAGCTTGGCGGCGCCAAGTCAAAAGCCCTGGCCG
>CALFZO010000189.1 GCA_937952305.1 uncultured Anaerolineales bacterium
GGGGGCCGGCGGGGCCGGGGGTGGCGGCGGCGCGGCCGGGCGCCGCATCTGGTTGATGGCGCGCACAATCAGGAAGATGACGAAAGCGATGATCAGGAAGTTGACGATCGCCTGGATGAAAGCGCCGTAGGCCAGCACGGCCCCGGCCGCCTTGGCGTCGGCCAGCGGCAGGTTCGCGGCCTGGCCTTTGAGCGGCAGGTACAGGTTGGTGAAGTCGATGCCGCCGGTGGCCAGGCTGATGACGGGCATCAGGATATCGTTCACCAGCGAGGTGACGATCGCGCCGAACGCGCCGCCGATGATGACGCCGATGGCCAGGTCGAGCGCGTTGCCCTTGGCGATGAATTCACGGAACTCTTTGAACATGCGGTTGCCCCTCCCAGGCAGATAGTAAAAAGGCCGGCGGCATCGTCGACGCCGCCGGCCGGGAATGACGAAGGCCTCAGTGCACGCCGGCCATCAGCAGGCCGAGCTGCTCGCGCGTGGCGTCGGCGGCGGCCAGGGTGGCCAGGATCTGGCCCTTGTACATGACCGCGATGCGGTCCGAGAGCGCCATGATCTCGTCCAGCTCGGCCGAGACCAGCAGCACGGCGCAGCCGGCGTCGCGCTGGACCACGATCTGGCGGTGGATGTACTCGATCGAGCCCACGTCCAGGCCGCGCGTAGGCTGCGACGCGATCAGCAGTTTGATCGGCCGCGAGACTTCCCGCGCCACCACCACCTTCTGCTGGTTGCCGCCGGACAGGCTGCCGCCGCGCGTGTCGATGGTGGGGGTGCGGATGTCGAAGGCTTTCACTTGCTGCACGGCGTTGGCGTCCACGGCCGGCTGGTTCACCTGCAGCCCGCGCGCAAACGGCGCCTGGAAATAGTAGTTCAAGACCAGGTTGTCCGCCACGGTGTATTGCAGCACCATGCCGTAGCGGTGGCGGTCTTCCGGGATATGGGCGCCGCCGGCCAGCGTGTAGTCGCGCGCCGTGGCGTGGGTCAGGTCCCGCCCGCCGATCGTCACGCGGCCGCCGCCGCTGGCGCGCAGCCCGGTCAGCACTTCCACTAGTTCGGTCTGGCCGTTGCCCTGCACGCCCGCAATCCCCAGAATTTCGCCGGCGCGCACCTCGAACGACACGCCGGACACGGCCTGGTGCTTGCGGTCGTCCAGCGCCGTCAGAGCGTCCACGTGCAGCACCACGTCGCCGGGCTTGGCCGGCGCCTTGGGTACCTGCAGGATCACGTCGCGGCCGACCATCATGGAGGCCAGCGAGGCTTCAGTGGCCTCGGCCGGCTCGGCCTCGCCCACCACGCGGCCGGCGCGCATGACCATGATGCGGGTGGCCACGGCCAGGACTTCTTTGAGCTTGTGGGAGATGAAGATGATCGAGACGCCGCGGGCCGCCAGCTCGCGCATGATGGCGAACAACTCCTCGCCTTCCTGCGGCGTGAGCACGGCCGTGGGCTCGTCCAGGATCAGGATTTCGGCTTTGCGGTAGAGCGCCTTGACAATCTCCACGCGCTGCTGCGTGCCGACCGGCAGCTCCTCGATGATGGCGGCCGGGTCCACTTCCAGGCCGTACTGGTGTGAGAGATCGCGCACGCGTTGCTCGGCCTTGGCCCGGTCCAGCACACCGCCGGCGCGGACCACTTCCTCGCCCAGGACGACGTTCTCGGCCACGGTCATCACCGGGATCAGCTGGAAGTGCTGGTGGACCATGCCGATGCCGCGGCCGATGGCGTCGCGCGGCCCGTTCAGCTTGACGGCCTGCCCCTTGACGAGCAGCTCGCCCTCGTCCGGGTGATACAGGCCATAGACGATGTTCATCAGCGTGCTCTTGCCGGCGCCGTTCTCGCCCAGCAAGGCCAGGATCTCGCCCTGACGCAGCGTCAGGTCGACCTGATCGTTGGCCAGCACGCCCGGGAAACGTTTGGTGATGCCGCGGACTTCTAGGACGATGTCGCTCATAGACTCGCGCTGTCTCCGGGACGGCGTCACTCTTTGGTGTACGGCTGGCCGACAGCCGCCGGCGGGCGGGCCCGGCCGACAAAGCCCGCCAGGACGATAATGGTCAGCAGGTACGGCAGCATGCCCACGAACTGGTGCGGGATGACGCTGCCCAGCCCCGAGAACTGCAGCTGCGTCTGCAGGGCATTGGTGAAGCCGAACAGCAGCGCGCCGGCCCAGGCCCCCAGCGGCGTCCACTTGCCGAAGATCATGACCGCCAGCGAAATAAAGCCGCGCCCGTTGGTCATGCCGCGCTCAAAGCTGCCCACCGCCTCCAGCGTCAGGAAGGCGCCGGCCAGGCCGGCCAACGCCCCGCCGATGACGACGTTGGCGTAGCGCATCCAGATGACGTTGATGCCCAGGGTGTCCGCGGCGCGCGGGTGCTCGCCGACCGCGCGCAGCCGCAGGCCCCAGCGCGTGTGGAACAGGACGAAGTGCGCGACGAAGACCAGGACCAGGGCCAGGTAGGTGATGGGCGGGTTGTCGAACAGCACGCGGCCGATGATCGGGATCTGGGACAGTCCCGGGAGGGCGATCGGCTCGAGCTTGCCCTGGGTCGTCAGGTTGCGGGTGTAGAAATAGCCGGTCAGGCCGACAGCCAGGATGTTGATGACGGTGCCGCTGATGATCTGGTCGACCTTGAACTGGATCGACAGCCAGCCATGGAAGAGCGCCATCAGCATGCCGGTGAGCACGGCCACCAGGATGGCCAGGAAGATATTGCCGGTGACGGCGCTGGCCACAAAACCCGTGAAGGCGGCCATCAGCATCATGCCCTCGATGCCGATATTGATGACGCCGGACCGTTCACAGAAGAGGCCGCTCAGCGCGCCGAGCGAAATCGGCGTCGACTGGCGCAGCGCGCTGCTCAGGACGGCGGCGATAATGACAGGGTCCATAGGCGTTTAGCGCTGCCCCCAGCCGGCGCTGAGCGCGGCGCGTTCCTCTTTCTCGAGGCGCATCCGATAGATGAAGCGGATGATCTCGGGCGCGGCGATAAAGACCAGCACCAGCGCCTGCACGATCTGGATGATCTCGCTGGGGACGCGGGCCGCCAGCTGCATGCGTGTCGTCCCGGCGTCCATGGCGCCGAACAGCACGGCCGACAAGCCCACGCCGAGCGGATGGCTCTTGCCCAGCAGGGCCACGGCGATGCCGTCAAACCCGTAGCCGGTGTTGAAGTTGGGGGCGAAGTAATAATTGCGGCCGAGCGTCTCGATGGCGCCGGCCAGCGCCGCCAGGCCGCCGGCGATGGCCATGGTGGTGATGGTCGTGCGCTTGACGTTGACGCCCGCGTACTTGCCGGCCGACGGGTTGAGCCCCACCATGCGCAGCTCGAAGCCGAAGGTGGAGCGCCAGACCAGCCACCAGATGATGAGTATGGCCAGAATGGCCAGGATCAGGCCGAAGTTGATGGATTCGCTGCCGAGTTTGAAGAGCACCGGCAGCCGCGCGCTTTCCGCCACCTGGGCCGTGCGCGGCACGATGTTGAGCGGGTCCGGATCGCGCAGCGGTCCGGGCGTCTGGCCCTCGCCGCCCTGCGAGACCAACCAGCCGGCCAGGATGATGGCCAGGTTGTTGAGCATGATGGTGGTGATGACTTCGTGCGCGCCGGTGTAGGCCTTGAGCGCGCCGGAGATCCCGCCCCACAGCGCCCCGGCGATGAAGCCGGCCAGCACGGCCAGCGTCATGTGGATCACCCCGGGCAGGCCCGCGAAGGCCACGCCCACCCAGGCCGACGCGACCGCGCCCAGGAAGAGCTGGCCCTCGCCGCCGATGTTGAACAGGCCGCCTTTGAAGGCAAAGGCCACCGACAGGCCCGAGAACAGCAGCGGGATCGCGCTCAGGAGCGTGCGCGCGACAGAGGTGGGGCTGCCAAACGCGCCATCCAGCATGCCGGCGTAGGCCGCCAGCGGGTTGTAGCCGTTCAACAGCATGAACAGCGAACCGACCAGCACGGCGGTGACCACCGACAGCAGCGGCAACACCAGGGTCTGGGTCAGCGAGCGCAGGAAGGTGGGGGATTTGATTTGCATGCGTGGGATGGCGGGTTACAAAAGGGCGGGGGGAAGGCCGGCCTTCCCCCCGCCCGTCCAGGCAGGGGTGAAACTTACTCCCCGTAGCCGGTCTTGATCGTGCCGTCCTTCAGGCCCTTGGCGGTGTCTTCGATCAGGGTCTTGACGTCCGCCGGAACCTGGCTGTCGAAGTCATGGAACGGCGCCAGGGCGGCATCACCGAAGTAATTGCCGGCCGGGAACTGGCCGTCCTTCGCCAGCTTGATCAGGTCGACCACGCCGGGGGTGATCAGCTTCATGGCGCTGGAGATCAGGCAGGAGTGCGCCTCCGGCACGGTCTCCCACTGGTCCGAGTCCACGCCGATGCACAGCAGGCCGTCGCGGCTGGCGACCTCGATCAGGGCGCCGTTGCCGGTCTTGCCACCCGCGCCGAAGACCACGTCCGCGCCCTGGTCAACGGCCTGCGCGGCCGTGGTGGCGCCCCACTCGGGGTCGGTGAAGGCGACGTCCAGGCCGCCCGGGTGATAGGTGGAGATGATCTTGATATCGGGCTTGGTGGCCTTGGCGCCGGCCTCATAGCCTTCCTTGAAGGCGACCACCGGGGGCACCAGGTCGGTGCCGAGCACGGCGGCGATGGTGCCGGTCTTGGTCATCTTGGCGGCCAGCACGCCGGCCAGGTAGCCGGAGTGATCTTCATGGAAGATCAGGCCGGACAGGTTGGCGACGCTCTCGCCCTGGAACTGGTCCACGCCGATGAACTTGACGTTCGGGTACTTCTTGGCCGCTTCGGTGGTGGCCTGGCCGAGGGCGAAACCGACGGTGATGATCACGTCGTAGCCCTTGTCGGCGAACTCGGCGATGTTGGCGCCGTAGTCCTTGGCGTCCTTCGTCTCGATGTACTCGGCCGTGCCGCCGACGGCGGCGGCGCCTTGCTGAGCGCCTTCCCAGGCCGACTGGTTGAAGGACTTGTCGTCGACCTCACCCACGTCGGTCACCACGCCGACGCGGAACGGCACGGCGGTGGGCGCCGGGGTGGCCGCGGGAGCGCAGGCCGCAAGGATGAGGGCGGCTGCTGCCAAGCCGGACAGCAGCTTGATCGTGAACTTGCTCATGAACGTTTCTCCTCCTGAGAGAAAGGTAAGGGGTGTGATCGCGTGTGGCAAGCTGATCGGGGGGAAGTGTGTGTAGGGACCACCTCCTTAGGCAAGTGCAAGGCGTCAGTTGTGTCGATTCGGGAGGCGGGCTCAAGTGAGGGAGGACGCGGCCCGCCATGGCGACGATTCGTTTCTGATTATACTGGATTTTTCCAGCCGCCACACCCGCCGACCCCCGGGGGTCGGCGGCCTGTGACGACTTAGTTAGTCGGAAATCTGCGGCGGGCCGGTGGCGCTCAGGGCGTTGTGCCTCGGCCCAGCCATGGCCACCGTCGCCCCGGCGAACCATGGCCCCTGAAGCGGAGCGCAGTGGGGGGCCGGGGCCCAGAAGCTGCCGCCGCTCGATGGGTCGGTGCGTCTGGACGCGGCCTGCGCCGGCCTGACGTTTCGTCGGGAATGCGCGGCGGGCCGGTGGCGCTCAGGGCGTTGCCGCCACCTGATAAACGGCGCCGCCGCGGTGGCTCAAGACGTAGAGCTCGCCGGCCTCGTCCTCGCCGAAGGCGCTGATCTGAAAGCCGGCCTGGCCAAAGACCTCGCGCTGCCAGACGCCGGCCGCATCGCGCGTCAGCACCCAGATGGTCCCGGAGCAGTAGTCGCCGAAGAAATAGCGGCCGACCAGGGCCGGCAGGGCGCCGCCGCGATAGACGTAGCCGCCCGTCACTGAACAACCGCCCTCGGCATGGGTGTACTCGGCTACCGGCGGCGTCGTGCCGTCCGGCACAGGATCGAGCTCGGTCGGCCGCGTCCCTTCCAGCGGACGCCAGCCGTAGTTCTCGCCGCCCGGGCTGTCGGCCGGCTGGAAGTTTACTTCCTCAATGGTGTTCTGTCCGACGTCGGCGATGTAGAGGTCGCCGGTGGCCCGGTCGAAGGCGAAGCGCCAGGGGTTGCGCAGCCCATAGGCCCAGATCTCGGGCCGGGCGTCGGCGCGCCCGGCCAGCGGGTTGCTGGGCGGGATGGCGTACGGCCGCCCCCCAACCGGATCCGCCGCGCGCACATCGATCCGCAGCATTTTCCCCAGAAGCGATTGCAGGTCTTGGGCGTTGTTCTGCGGGTCGTTGGCCGAGCCGCCGTCGCCGCTGCCGATGTACAGATAGCCGTCCGGCCCGAAGGCAAGGTCGCCGCCATTGTGGTTCGAGTAGGGCTGCGCGATCTGCAACAGGATCGTCTCGCTGGCCGGGTCGGCCCGGTCCGGGTCGGCCGAGACCTGGAAACGGGCGATGACGGTGTCGCCGTCGCCGTCGGTGTAGTTGACGAAGAAGGCGCCCGCGACGGCATAGTCCGGCGGGAAGGCCAGCCCGAGCAGGCCCTGCTCATTGCCGCTGGCGTTGACGCGGTCGGCGATGTCCAGGAACGGGTCCGGCAGCAGGGCGCCGTCGCTGAGGATGCGGATCGTGCCGGGCTGTTCGACGACAAAGAGCCGGCCCGTGCCGTCGCCGGCGTGCACCAGCGTCAGCGGCCGGTCCAGGCCGTCGACGATCTCCACCAGCTGATAGTCGTTGGGCTCGAAAGCGGCCGGCGCGGGGGAGGCCGTGGGCGTGGCCGGCCCGGCGGTGGGCGACGGGGGCTGCGGTGAGACGCTGGCGGTGGGTGTGGCGGTGGCGGCGGGCAGCGGGGTGGCGGCCGGCCGGCGGGTGGCGGAGACGATGGCCAAGGGCTGCGCGGTGGGCGAGGCCGTCGGCGGGCTGGGCCAGAGCGTGGGCGCCGC
>CALFZO010000190.1 GCA_937952305.1 uncultured Anaerolineales bacterium
CATCAGCCACGCCGCCTATTCCCGGACACCCTAACTGGGTGGGTAGGGCCCCACTCAAGGGCCGCCAACCCCAGGCTGAACTTCACGGTCAGCGCTAAATCAATTTTTATGTATCATAATCGAACCGAATCATTCACGAAAATGCATTGACAGCGCTGTCAATAGTTGTTACATTGACAGCGCTGTCATAGAGATCAGAACGAGCATACTTGGAGAAGGCGTGCGGCATGGCCAGAATTACCCTGGAGCATGTGGCCCAAAAGGCGGGGGTGTCCATCAAGACCGTCTCGCGCGTTCTCAATGCTGAGCCGAATGTCTCCGAAGAAACCACCGCCCGGGTCAGGCAAGCCATCGCCGAACTGAACTATGTGCCGAACTCGGCGGCCCGCAGCCTTTCCAGCGGCAAAGCCATGTCCGTGGGCCTGGTGGTCGGCTGGCCGGTCAACTCACCGTATTCCAGCACCCTGATCGAACAGACCTTGAAAGAATGCACGCGCCACGGCTACAGCCTGGCCTTGTTTTCGGTTGAGGTCGAGGACGCCATCACCCGGCGGATCATTGACGCTTACCTGGGCCGGCAGATGGATGGCGTCATCCTGGACACGCGGGCCGCCCAGGACGATGAGCTGATGAGCCAGCTCGACGCCCTGAACGTGCCCCAGATCATCATCCACCCCGACCGGAGGCGTGTGGCTGCCAAGGCCTCATATGTGCAGATCGATAACCATCTCGGCGCCTGGCAGGCCGTGAATTACCTGATCCAGCTCGGCCACCGCCGGATTGGCTGCATCTCGTATGACTCTAGCCTGACTCAGGAAACCGACCGCATAGCCGGTTACGGCCAGGCCCTGGCCGACGCCGGTCTGCCCTTCCGCGAAGACCGGACCATGCGGAAGGCCGGCCTCCCCTTTCGAGTCGGCTTCTCCGGCGCCGTCGAATTGCTTACCGCTCAGCCTGACCTGACGGCCTTGTTCGCGGGCACAGACGAGATCGCCATGGGCGTGCTGGCAGCCATTTGGAACCTGGGGTTGAGGGTGCCGGACGATGTCTCCGTGGTCGGCTTTGACGACATCTCCTACGCCTCTATGATCGCGCCGCCGCTGACGACGATCCATCAGCCGATCGACGAGATCGCGGCGATCGCCGTGAAGCACCTGATTGAAACCGTGGATGATCCGGACCGCGCGCCTATCGATCTGGTCATGCCGACCAGTCTTGTCATAAGGAAGTCTTGCAGGGCCCTGAAGCTGGACGTGAGCCAGTAGGCCATTAGCTCAAAGCGGGGTCAGGCCGTTTTTGGCCTGGCCTTTAGTATTCGCAACCGCCTAGTGGACAGTTGTTCCGCTAGGCGGGCAAGGCCGTGATGAAGGTGCAGCCGCCTATGAACGCCGTCATTCGCCCGGAAGCCGTTGAGAAGTGGCCGCTTGAGAAGCACGTGGGCGTGACGTCCAAGATGTTGATTGAGGGGGAAAAGATGACCGTCATGTGGACGCGCTGGGAGCCGGGGGCGAGCGCGCCCGAGCACACCCACCCGCACGAGCAGAACGGGCTGTGCCTGGAGGGCGAGATTGTCTTCGTCATCGCCGGCGAGGAGTACACCATCCGCGCCGGCGAGTTTTATCACATCCCCGGCAATGTCCCGCACTCGGAGCGCAATGAGGCGGCCGGGCCGGCGATCCTGACCGACTTTTTCGCGCCCATCCGCAGTGATCTCCTGCGCCGGCGTTTTGAGCCAACGCTGACGGCTGGCGACCACGCCGAAGGGTGACCCCAGCGCCCACTGGCACCCTGTGAGATGCCCTTCCACGAAAGGAGACAGGCCGCAATCACCACCACCGCCCAACGCCCCTGGAACGCTCATGCTTGCGAAAAGTCGCACTGCCCATGCCAAGGAGGATTCGATGCTTAGGAAACTCAAGTTTGGAAGCGTGTTGATGCTGGTCCTGGCCATTGTGCTGTCTGGCTGCGCCACACCGACCGCCACCCAGGCGCCCGCCAACACCCAGGCGCCCGCCGAGACCGCCGCCCCCGCCGCCAGCGACATCGTCCTGAAAGTCACGGCCGCCGGCGCCGGCCAGGCCACCTGGGTCCGCAACTTCAACCCGTTTTCCACCACCTCCCTCTTCCCCACCGAAAACGGCACCTATGAGCCGTTGATGATCAACAACCGCCTCGCGGGCGAGCTCGTGCCGTGGCTGGCCACCGAGTACAAGTGGTCGGATGACAACCTGACCCTGACCTTCACGATCCGCGACGGCGTGAAGTGGTCGGACGGCACGGCCTTCACGGCCAACGACGTGGCCTTCACGTTCAACTTCCTGAAGTCCAAGCCCGGCCTGGCCGGCATGGCCCTGGTGGCCGTGGGTGAGACCGGCTACATCGAGTCCGTGACCGCGCCCGACGCCAGCCACGTCGACTTCAAGTTCAAGCGCGTGTACACCCCCGGCTTCTACGACCTGATCGCCCAGATGATCGTGCCCGAGCACGTCTGGAAGGACGTCGCCGACCCGGTCACCTTCACCAACGACAACCCGGTCGGCACCGGCCCCTTCACCGAGATCGTCAGCTTCCAGGACCAGGTCTACCAGGTGGACCGCAACCCGAATTACTGGCAGCCCGGCAAGCCCGCGATCAAGGGCATGAGCATGCCGATCTTCGGCACCAACGACGTGGCCGCCACGATGTTCGTCAACGGCGACACCGAGTGGACGGGCCAGTTCTTCCCGAACGTGGACGAGGCCGTCATCGCCAAGAACCCCACGGACCTGCACTGCTGGTGGCCGGCCGTCACCTCCGACGGCTTCTTTATGATGAACGCCACCAAGAAGCCCTGGGATGACCCGATCGTGCGCAAGGCCGTCAGCATGGCGTTCGACCGTGAACAGCTGATCCTGGTGGCCTTCCAGGGCAAGACCACGCCGGCCGACATCACCGCCCTGAGCGACGGCTACGCCGCCTGGAAGGTGAAGGATGTGGCCTCCCTGGGCGAGGACTGGACCGCCTACAACCCCGAGAAGGCCAACCAGATGCTGGACGAGGCCGGCTACACCAAGGGCGCCGACGGCATCCGCCTGAACAAGGACGGCACGCCGATCGCGGCCGAGTTCCTGATGGTCAACGGCTTCTCGGACTGGCTGGCGATCGCGCCGATCGTCAAGAAGAACCTGGAGTCGCTCGGCTTCCAGATCACGATCAACAACTACGACCCGGGCGTGACCTTCGGCAAGTGGTTCGTGGGCGACTTCGACCTGTCGCTGTACTTCGGCGTCGACGCCGACACCCCGTACACCTACTACCGCAACCTGATGTCGTCCGAGACCTTCAAGCCGGTGGGCGAGCAGACCGGCTTCGGCGAGAACATCTGGCGCGTGGTCATCCCCGAAGCGGATGAGGCGCTGAAGAAGTTTGCCAGCACCGGCGACGCGGCCGTGCAGAAGGAAGCGGCCCTGGAGCTGCAGCAGATCTTCGCCGACAACGCCCCGGTGCTGCCGCTCTGGCACGCCCCGACCTTCTACTGCTATAACGACGCGCGTGTGACCGGCTGGGCCAGCGAAGCCAACCCCTTCGTGCGCGCCATGCCGATCGCCGACAACGCTACCGGCGAACAACTCCTGCAGATGATCGCCTGGGAGCCCAAGTAACCGTGGCGCCACGGGGGCCGCGCCGGCCGGCGGCTCCCGTGGCCGCTTTGCGTAGGATAATCAGGCGGGGTGCGGCCCGGCCGCACCCCGCCCACGCTCAGCTCGCAGTCCGTGGCGGCGCGCGGCGCAGTCCTCGCTCCAGGAGGCCGACGTGAAATTCATCCTGAGACGCCTTGGGTTTTATCTGATCGCCTTCTGGGCGGCGTTGACGCTCGACTTTATCCTGCCGCGCCTGCTCCCCGGCGACCCGGCCGCCGCCATCCTGGGTCCCATCGGTTCCCGCATGACCCAGGTCCAGATCGCGGCGCTGCGGCAGGCGCTGGGCCTGACCGAGGCGCCGCTCTTCCAGCAATACCTCACCTTTGTCACGCACGTCTTCCAGGGCGACCTGGGCGTCTCTTACTCGGCCTTCCCGGCGCCGGTGACGCAGGTGATCGGCACCAGCCTGCGCTGGACGCTGCTGCTGGGGATCACGTCGTTGCTCATCAGCTTTACCCTCGGCCATCTGATCGGCATCCTGGGCGCCTGGCGCCGGGGGAGCGCCTTCGACGTGGTCATGCCGCCGCTGTTCAACTTCATTGGCGCCTTCCCGGCCTTCTTCCTGGCCCTGGGCGCCGTCTACTTCTTCGGCATGCAGCTCAAGTGGTTTCCCATCGCCCACGCCGCCAAGGACCACCTGCCGCCCGGCTGGACGGTTGAATATATCGGCAGCGTCCTGCACCACCTGGCCTTGCCGCTGACCGTGTCGGTGCTGGTCAACCTGCAGGTCTGGATCCAGACCATGCGCAACAACATGGTCAGCGTGCTGGCCGAGGACTACATCACCATGGCCGAGGCCAAGGGCCTGACCCAGAACCGCATCATGTTCGGCTACGCGGCCCGCAACGCCTTCCTGCCCAGTATCACGGGCTTCGGCATCTTCCTGGGCTCCATCCTGAGCGGTCAGGTGCTGATCGAGCAGGTCTTCGCTTACCCGGGCCTGGGATATCTCCTGACGAAAGCGGTCGGCGCCCGCGACTACCCCCTGATGGGCGGCCTGTTCCTGGGCATCACGGCCGGCGTCCTGCTGGTGAATTTCCTGGTGGACATCGTTTACACGTGGGTTGATCCGCGCGTGCGGGCGGAGTAGACGGAGGCGAGCACCCATGGCTGAACAAACCCTGAGCCCCGGGCCGAGCCGCGCCGGCTTCGATTGGAAACGGCGCTTCCCCTGGGCCCACATCATCCTGCGCCATCCCCAGGCCCGCATCGGCCTGGTCATCGTGCTGCTGCTGGCGGCCATGGGCGTGTTCGCGCCGCTCCTGGTGCCCGGCGACCCCAACGACTTCGTCGCCATCCCCAACCGCGCCCCCAGCGCCGAATATCCGTTGGGCACCGACCCGCTCGGCCGGAATGAGCTGGCCCTGGTGGTGTGGGGCGCGCGCGAGTCGCTGGCGATCGGGTTCGGCACCGCCGCGGTCGCCATCCTCGTCGCCACCGTGGTCGGCATGATCGCCGGCTACTTCGGCGGCCTGCTGGACGATGTGCTGGTGCTGATCATGAACCTGTTCCTGGTGATCCCGGGCCTGCCGCTGCTGATCCTGCTGGCCGCCTACCTGCGCCCGAGCACGGCCACGGTCATCCTGGCCCTGGCCCTCACCGGCTGGGCCTTCCACGCCCGCATCATCCGGGCCGTGACGCTCTCACTGCGCGAGAAGGATTACGTGGCGGCCGCGATCGTGGCCGGCGAGGGCAACCTGCACATCATCTTCCGCCAGATCCTGCCCAACATGATCAACCTGATCGTGGGCGGCTTCATCGGCACCTCGATCTACGGCATCGCCGCTTCCACCGCGCTGGCCTTTTTGGGGCTCACCGACATGGAGGCCGTCAGCTGGGGCACCAACCTGTTCTACGCCCAGAACGGCAACTCGCTGCTGCTGGGGGCCTGGTGGGTGTTTGTCCCCTCCGGCCTGCTGGTGGCGCTCTCGGCCCTGGGCCTGGCCTGGATCAACTACGGCATGGACGAGATCACCAACCCGCGCCTGCGGGCCGAACGAGAATTGCGCAATGCCCTGCGGGGCACCAAGCTGCAGCGCGTCCGCGCCACCCCGGTGATGCGCCGTGAACACTAAACTGCCCACCCCGGCTTCCGCGGCGGAGCCCATCCTGGACATCCGCAACCTGTACGTGGAATACCTGACCCCGCGCGGCCCGGTCCAGGCCGTGGACGGCGTCTCCTTCTCCATCGGCCGCGGCGAGGTCTTCGGCCTGGCCGGCGAATCCGGCTGCGGCAAGTCCACCATCGCCCACACCCTCCTGCGCGTCCTGCGCCCGCCGGCCGTCGTCACCGGCGGCCAGATCCTGTACAAGGGCGTGGATGTGCTCGAGATGGGCGAAGAGGACCTGCGGACTTACCGCGGCAACTATGCGGTGGGGGGCGAGGGTCAGGCCACGCAATACACGCTCGAGTCGTTCCGCTGGGCCGAGGTGGCCATGGTGTTCCAGAGCGCCATGAACTCGCTCAACCCGGTGGTGCGCATCTCCGACCAGATCACGGACGTGGTGATGAAGCACCAGAAGCTCAACCGGGCGCAGGCCCGCGAGCGGGCCGCTGAGCTGATGGCCGTCGTCAACATCGAAAAGAAGCGCCTGGACGCCTACCCGCACGAACTTTCGGGCGGCATGCGCCAGCGCGCCGTAATCGCCATCGCCCTGGCGCTCCGGCCGTCCTTGCTGATCATGGATGAGCCCACCACGGCCCTGGACGTGGTGGTGCAGAAGGACATCCTGCAGCAGATTGAGCAGCTTCAGGCCCAACTCGGTTTTGCGATCCTGTTCATCACCCACGACCTGTCGCTGATGGTGGAGTTCTCCAACCGGATCGGCATCATGTACGCGGGCAACCTCGTGGAGATGGCCTCCGCCCGGGAGATCTTCAACAACCCGCTCCACCCCTACACGCAGGGGCTGCTGACGTCGTTCCCGTCGATCACGGGCGAGCGCAAGCGGCTCACCGGCATTCCGGGCTCGCCGCCGAACCTGATCACGCCGCCGGCGGGCTGCCGCTTCCACCCGCGCTGCACGCGCTGCCAGCCGGTGGAGACCCAGGTGGCGCCCGAGTGGCAGGAAGTGCTCCCCGAGCACTGGGTGGCCGCCCACGCCGGCATGCCCTTGCCGGACCGCACCGCGCGCTGAGGGAGGGATGACCATGACCCAGGCCCCGAACGCCCCCGCCGCCCAGCCGGCCAGCCCGCCGATGCTGGAGGTCCGCCGCCTCGTCAAGCACTTCCCGGTCGGCGGCCTGCTCCGGCCCCGGCACGTGCATGCCCTCAACGACGTCTCATTCACGGTCCAGCGCGGCCAGGTGGTGGCGCTGGTGGGGGAATCCGGGAGCGGCAAGTCCACCACCGCGCGTCTGATCATCCGCCTGGTGCGGCCCACCTCCGGTGAAATCCGGCTGGACGGCGTGGACGTGCTCAAGAGCGAGCCGCGCAAGGCTTCGCTGGATTACCGGCGGCGGGTGCAGATGATCTTCCAGGACCCGTTCAGCTCGCTCAGCCCCAACCACTCCATCGGCTATCAGCTGGAGCGGCCGCTCATCATCCACCAGCGCGCGCAGGGCAAGGCGATCCGTGAGAAGGTCCACGAGCTGCTGGCCACGGCCGGCCTGAACCCGCCCGAGGAGATGGCGGACAAATTCCCCTTCGAGCTCTCGGGCGGCCAGCGCCAACGCGTGGCCATCGCGCGCGCGCTGGCCGTGGAGCCGGAGGTCATCCTGGCGG
>CALFZO010000191.1 GCA_937952305.1 uncultured Anaerolineales bacterium
GCCTGGTGGGGGTGCGGCCGGCGGCGCGTGAAGTGTTCGCGTTCCTGATCAAGTCGATCGAGGCCGTGGTCACCGGCGGCGTCTACTTGATCGCGTCGTTGATCTTCGCCACGATCGCGCTGGCCATGTTTCGGGTGTTGAGCTTCGATATCCCAGACAGCTTGAACCGCCTGCTGTACGTCGGCACGGCCGGGTTGGTGCCGGTGCTGGCGATCGCCAGCATCTATGACCCGCACCTGCCGCCGGCGCAGCAGGATTTCCAGCGCGGCGTCGGGCGCCTGATCATCACCTTTCCGCGCATCCTGCTGGGCCTGTCGCTGGTCGTGCTGGTGGCCTACGTCATCTCGATCCCGTTCAACTTCATGGCGCCGTTCACCAACCGCGACGTGCTCATCACTTACAACGGGATGCTGTTCGCGATCATGGGCCTGCTGGTGGGCGCGACGCCGGTGGCCGCGCCCGGCCTGGCGCCGCGCTCTGAGCGCGCTCTGCGCCTGGGCATCCAGGCCGTGGCCGGGCTGGTGATCCTGATCAGTCTGTACGCCCTGGCCGCCGTGCTCTACCGCACGTTCAACGATGTGCTGACCATCAATCGCCTGACTGTGATCGGCTGGAACTTGATCAACCTCGGCCTGCTGATCTGGCTGCTGATCCGGCAGCGGCAGGCGGCGCCGGAGGCCTGGATCGAAGCCTTGCACGGCGTCTTCGCCCTGGGCGGCCGTCTCTACCTGGGTTGGGCGCTCTTCATCACGCTGGCCACCCCCTGGCTGTTCTGAAGCGCTGCCGGCGCTTGTGCTAAATGGCACAGACCGCCGCCGGCGCGGAATAAAGTCCGGTTGCCGGACCGGGACAAGATTCGCTAGAATGGAGCATGGTTCCGCGTTGTCGGCTCATGTTCCTGACCTACGAGCAGAAACTCAACGCGCTCCGCAAGCGCGCCACCGGTGACGGCTAGCCCGCGCCCGCGGGCCTTTTTGCATCGCCTCTCGTTTGCTTCCAACCGCAGAGCGAATCGATCAGCCTGACCTTCAGGAGCAATCGGCATGGCTTACGTCACCACTGAAACCGCCGCGACTTTTCAACGCGCCCGCCGCGTGATGCCGCTGGGCGTCACGTCTAACTTCCGCTACTCCGGCGATAACACGCTCGTCATCAAACGTGGGCAGGGCGCCTACGTCTGGGACATGGACGACAACCAGTACATCGACTACCGCCTGGCGTACGGCCCGGTCATCCTCGGCCACGCCGACCCGCGCGTCACCGCGCGCATCAGCGAGCAGCTGGCGCTCGGCAACCTGTATGCCCACACCCATCCGCTCGAGATCGAAGTGGCTGAGCGCATTATCCAGATGCACCCCGGCGTGGAGCGGGTGCGCTTCGCCAACTCCGGCACCGAGGCCACCATGCACGCCGTGCGCCTCGCGCGCGCTTACACCGGGCGCGAGAAGATCGCCAAGTTCGAGGGCGCCTACCACGGCAACCACGATTACGCGCTCTGGTCGACGGCCAACATGGCCTTCAACTCGGGCGGATCGCCG
This sequence comes from uncultured Anaerolineales bacterium, assembly GCA_937952305.1. Lineage (GTDB taxonomy): Bacteria > Chloroflexota > Anaerolineae > Anaerolineales > UBA6663 > SpSt-583. Next base: position 1,539 of record CALFZO010000191.1, read on the forward strand.
CGCAGCCCCATCCCGGTGGCCCAGAGCTCGGGCATCCCGGCCGCCGCGCGCGACCTGATCCAGATCCTGCGCTTCAACGATTTCGAGATGGCTGAGCGCGTGCTGCGTGACCGCGGCCACGAGATCGCGGGCCTGTTGGTGGAGCCGCTGATGGGCAACGCCGCCTGCCTGATGCCAGAGCCCGGCTTTCTGGAGCACCTGCGCGCGCTGTGCACGCGCCACGGCATCGTCCTGATCTTCGACGAGGTCAAAACGGGCTTCCGCATCGCGCCCGGCGGCGCGGCCGAGTACTTCGGCGTCCAGGCCGACCTGACCACCTTCGCCAAGAGCCTGGGCAACGGCTTCCCCATCGCCGCCATCGGCGGCAAAGCCGAAGTTATGGACATCATCGCCATGGCTCAGGTAGTGCAGGGCGGCACGTATTGCGGCAGCGCCGTGGGGATGGCCGCGGCCGTGGCCGTCACCGATGCCATCCGGCACGACGGCGCTCTGGACCTCGTCCGCCAGCGCGGCCAGCGCCTGAGGCAGGGTTTGGAGGAGATCCTCACCGAGCAGGGGATCGCGCACGTGCTCGGCGGGACGCCGGCCGTCTTCGGGCTGATGCTGGAGCCGAAGGTGCCCAAGCCGCGTGAGTACCGTGACGTGGCCAACACCAACTTCCAGCTGTATGTGGACCTGGCCTACGCCCTGCGCGAGCGCGGCGTCGACCTGGAGCCGGACCCGCGCGAGCCGTTCTTCCTCAGCGCCGCGCACAGCGCCGCTGACATCGAGGAGACGCTGAACCGCTTCAACGACTCCGTCAAGGCCGTGAAACAACGCCGGCCCTGAGAGCGCCGGGCTTTTCCGCAGGAAAGACAGCGCCCTCGCTGGGGGCGCTGTCTTTTGTCTGACAGCTCCCGCGCGCGGCCTATCGTCAACCCTTTTTCCCATTGGCGCTCTCCCGGGCCTGCCTGATACTAACGTTTGAGTAACGTTGTTTTGGTGTTGTTATGACAACCCTTGTGGCTTGCCTGTGGGTCTTCGAATACCGGCCTGAGACGTCGCCACAGGTGAGCACGCGCTGCTCCAGCCACGCTTTGCAACTCGACGTCCCCGGCTTTCCACCCCACGGCCTTTAGTCGACGGTGGAGGGATTGTGCTGGTTGGTGGGCCGACCCCGGTCCCATCCGGCCAGTTTCAACTGGCTCAGACTTATAGATAGCCTATGAAGCCCTTGCTCTCTCTCTCGCAGCGTTTTGTCCGTCCGGGGCGCGTGGTGTTCCTGGCTGTGCTTTCGGCCCTGGGCGGCGCGCTGGTCGGCCTGCTGAGCCTGGCGCCTCAGGCGGCCTTCGCCGCCGACGTCGACATCGCCGTGTCCGTGACGGCCGCGCCGGCCAGCCCCGTCATCGGCGCCCCCTACACCTACACCGTCCTCGTCACCAACACCACCGGCCTGTCCACGGCCTCGGCCGTGACGCTCACCGATACACTGCCGGCCGCCGTGACCCTGGCGAGCTACACCGCCGGCGCGGCCAGCTGCACCACCGGCCCGCTGGTCTGTACCTTCGCGACGCTGGCCGCCAACGAGACGGCCACCGTGACCGTCGTGGTCACGCCGACGCTGGCCGGCACCGTCACCAACTGGGTGACTGCCACCGTGGGCGCCGCCGATCTGGACACCCAGCCCGGCAACAACACCGCCAGCCTGGCGACCACCTTGAACAATCCGCAGCCGGCTGTGTCCAGCCTGGCGCCGGTCTCGGCCTCGGCCGGCGGCACTGGCTTCACGCTGACCGTGACCGGCACTAATTTCGTCAGCGGCGCGGTCGTCCAGTGGAATGGCGCTGACCTGACGACGAGTGTGCTGAGCAGCACGCAGGTGACGGCGACGGTGCCGGCGGCCAAGATCGCGGCGGCCGGCGCGGCGACGGTGACTGTATCCAACCCGGCGCCGGGCGGCGGCGCGGCGACGCCGACCCTGAACTTCACCATCCATCCCGCCAACACCGCCGTCCAGATCAACACCCTTACGCCGGCCAGTTCGGTCGTCGGCCAGCCGGTGACCGTGAACTTTGGCGTGACCGCGCTGAGCCCGGGCGGCGGAACGCCCGGCGGCACCGTGACGCTGACGGTCTCCGGCGGCTCCGAGACCTGTTTTGGCGCATTGTCCGGCGGCGCCGGCAGCTGCGCGCTGACGCTGACCCAAGCCGGCACGCGCACCCTCAGCGCCCTGTATGGCGGCAGCGCCGATTACAACTCCAGCAGCACGAACACGACCTATACCGTGGCCAAAGCGGACACGGTGATGACGGTGACGACCACGTCGGACCCGAGTGTGTCCGGCCAGTCCTTCACCGTGAACGTGACGGTGACGGCGGCTGCGCCCGGGGCGGGCACGCCCACCGGGACCGTGAACGTCACCCGCGACGGCGGCACGCCCGTGTGTGCGATCACGCTGAGCGGCGGCACCGGCTCCTGCACGCCGAGCCTGACGACGCCGGGTGCTTACACGCTGACCGGCGCCTACGGCGGCGACGCGAACTTCAACGGCAGCAACGACACGGACGCGCACACCGTCAACAAGGCCAACTCGGCCGTGACGGTGACGAGCGCCGTGGACCCGAGCGTGTCCGGCCAGACCTTCACCGTGACCGCGACGGTGACGGCGGCGGCGCCCGGGGCGGGCACGCCGACCGGGACCGTGAACGTCACCCGCGACGGCGGCACGGCTGTGTGTGCGATCACGCTCAGCGCCGGCAGCGGCTCCTGCACGACGAGCCTGACGACGCCGGGCGCCTACACGCTGACCGGCACCTACGGCGGCGACGCCAATTTCAACGGCAACACCGGCACCGACGGCCACTCCGTCAACAAGGCGGACAGCAACGTGGCGCTCAACACTGGCCCGGATCCAGCTGTGGTCGGCCAGAACTTTAACATCAACGCCACGGTGGCGGCGGCCGGACTCGGCGCGGGCACGCCGACCGGGAGCGTGGACATCACCCGCGACGGCGGCGTCCCGGTCTGCACGATCACGCTCAGCGCCGGCGCCGGCTCGTGCTCGACGAACCTGACGACGCCAGCCGCCTACACGCTGACCGGCACTTACGGCGGCGACACCAACTTCAACGGCGACACCGGCACGGACGGACAGACCGTCAACAAAGCTGAGACGAGCGTCACCGTCATGGGCGTCGCGCCCAGCCCGTCGGTGGTCGGCCAGGCAGTCACGGTGGCGTTCTCAGTCACGGTTGATTCGCCCGGCGTGGGCACGCCCACCGGCGCGGTGACGGTGACCACGGCCACCGGCGCCGAAACCTGTTCGGCCACGCTGGCGGGCGGCGTGGGCTCCTGCCCGATCACGCTCACCACGGCCGGCACGCGCACGCTCATCGTCACCTACGGCGGCGACAGCCAGTTCAACGGCTCGGATGTCTCCAAGTCCCAAACCGTGAACCCGGCGGCGACGACGGTGACCATCACGACAGACGCGGCCGACCCGTCCGTGGCCGGCGAGCCGATCACGATCTCCTACACCGTCGCCGCCGTCGCCCCGGGCAACGGCACACCCACCGGGTCAGTCACGGTGAGCAGCTCGGCCGGATCATGCTCCGGGCCGCTGACAGCGGGCTCCGGCGCCTGCACGTTTACGCCCGCCAACGCCGGCGCCTATACGCTCACAGCCGACTACGGCGGCGATGGCAATTACGCCGCCAGCAGCGACACCGAACCGCACCAGGTGAACAAGGCCGCCACCACCACGACCGTCGTCAGCACGACGCCGGCCCCGTCGGTCACGGGCCAGTCGGTCACCGTCAATTTCTCGGTGACGGTTGCGGCGCCCGGCGCGGGCACGGCCACCGGCACGGTCACGGTCACCGTCTCGGGCGGGTCCGAGACCTGTTCTGGGATTCTCTTCGGCGGCGCGGGCAGCTGCGCCCTGACGCTGACCTCAGCCGGCGCGCCGCGCACGTTCACGGCCAGCTACGGCGGCGCCGCGGACTTCAACGCGAGCACGTCGGCCGGCTACAGCCACACCGTCAACGCGGCCACAACCACCACCACCCTCACCGGCCGCGCGCCCACGTCCACGACGCTGGGCCAGACGGTGACCGTCTCGTACAGTGTGGGCGTCGTCAGCCCCGGCGCGGGCACGCCCACCGGCAATGTCACGGTCAGCGCCGGCGGCGACAGCTGCGTGGGCACGGTCGCGGCCGGCAGCTGCGCGCTGACCTATACCGCTACCGGCAGCGTCACGCTGACGGCCGCCTACGCCGGCGACGGCAATTTCGCGGCCAGCCTCTCGGCCGGCACCCCGCTGACCGTGACTTTGCCGACGCTCCAGTTCAGCGGCGCCAGCTTCACGGGCAGCGAGGGCACCACCGTCCCGGTGACGGTCACGCTCAGCAACCCGTCGATCTACACGGTCACCGTCAACTACGCCACCGTGGCGGGCGGCACCGCCAGCGCGCCCGTTGACTACAATACCGCCAGCGGCACGCTGACCTTCACGCCTGGCGCGCAGACCCAGGTCTTCTCGCTGACGCTCAAGACCGACAGCACCAACGAGCCGGATGAGACCATCGCCCTGGCCCTGAGCAGCCCCAACGCCAACGGCGGGCTGGGTGCCCAGGCCACGGCCGAGGTCCTGATCGTCGACGTCGACGGCACGCCCAGCCTGGGCTTCAGCCTGCTGGAGGACAGCGGCAGCGAGGCCGCCGGCGCGCTGACGGTGGCGCTGACGATGTTCCCGGCCTCGTCCACGCCGGTCACGGTGACCGTGGCCAGCGCGGACGGCACGGCCGTCAGCGCCAAGGACTACCTGGCCGTCAACCGCGTCATCACGGTCCCGAACGGGTCCACCTTCGTCAACTTCACGGTGACGCTCACCAACGAGACGCTGTATGAGGCCGACGAGGTCTTCACGCTGACGCTCAGCAACGTCTCGGCCAACGCCGAGTTGAGCCCCGGCCGCGCGCAGACGACGCTGACGATCCTCAACGACGACAGCCTGCCGACCGTGCGCCTGACCGGCACGCCCTACGTTGGCACCGAGGCCTCCGGCCGCGCCGTCATCACGGCCACCCTGAGCAACGCCTCGGCCTTCCCGGCCTCCGTCTCCCTGAGCACCGGGGACGGCACCGCTCAGGCCGGCGGCGACTTTGTGGGGTTGTCCGGCGCCACGCTGACCTTCAGCCCGGAAGTCACCGCCGTCACGCGCACGGTGACCATCACGAATGACGGCGTCTACGAAGGCGCCGAGAACTTCTCGGTCAGCCTGAGCAACCCGGCCGGCCTGGCCGGCCTCGGCTCGCCCGCCACGGCCGGGGTGACGATCACCGAGGCCACCAGCCAGCCGGTGGTCCAGTTCAGCGCCGCCGCGTACAGCGCCGGCGAGACGGCCGGCACCGCCACCATTACGGTGACGCTCACCGGCAACACGGCCCTCAACACCAGCGTGACCTATGCCACCAACCCCGGCACAGCCAGCGCCGGCAGCGACTACACCTCGGTCAGCGGCCCGCTGACGTTCGGGCCGGTCCTGGGTTCGGCCAGCCAGTCGTTCTCGGTGCCGATCCTCGACAACGCCAAGTACGAGGGCAATGAGGCGCTGACGCTGACCCTGGGCAACCTGATCAACGGCCAACTTGGCGCCCAGCACCCGGCCACCCTGACCATCGTCGAAAATGACCCGGTGCCCACGCTGCAATTCACGGCCGTCACGACCAACACCAATGAGGGCGGCAGCCCCGGCACCTACAACGTCACCGTCACGCTGATCGGCCAGACGGAGCTGGCCGCCTCGGTCAACTACAGCTCCACGGCCGGGACGGCCACAGCCGGCAACGACTACAACTCGGTCGCCGGCACACTTGTCTTCTCGCCGTCGGTCACCAGCCGCACCTTCCCGCTCACCATCCTGGGCGACAACGTCTACGAAAATGACGAGACGGTGGTGCTGAGGCTGCTGAACACGCCGGTGAGCGCCACCCTGGGCGTCCCGAGCACGCTGACGCTGACGCTTAAGAACGACGACCCTGTCCCGACGGTGCAGTTCAGCGCGGCCACCTACGTCGTCGGCGAGAACGCCGGCACCGCGGTGGTGACGGCCACCCTGAGCAATCCGTCGGCGTTCACCACCCAGGTAGATTGGGCGACGGCCGACGGCTCGGCGCTGGCCGGCAGCGACTATCTCACCAGCACCGGCACGCTGTCCTTCGCGGCGCTGAGCACCACGCGCACCTTCTCCGTGACGGTGCTGAACGACACGGTCGCCGAACCGAATGAGACCGTCAACCTGACGCTCGACGATGCCACCGGCCTGCAACTGGCCGGCCCGGTCGGCGCGACGCTGACGCTGGCCAACGACGATGCCCGCCCCGGCTGCGCGATCTACAACAGCCTCGACGTGCCCAAGGCCATCCCAGACGCGAGCACGGCCGGCGTCCTCTCGCAGTTGGTGGTGCCCGGCCCCGGTCTGATCATCACCGACGTCGCGGTGCGGGTCGACAACCTGCAGCACACCTATGTCGGCGACGTGCGGCTGTACCTGCTTGCCCCGGGCGGGCAGTCCATCACCCTCATCGGCAGCGGCGTGGGCGGCGCCAATGCGGGCGGTGACAATTTCCTGTTCACGGTGCTGGAGGACGGCGGGACCGGCTTCAGCAGCAATCCCATCCCGGCGCCGCCCTTCACCGGTTCGTTCAGCCCATTCTCACCGCTGACGGCCCTGCTGGACACCGCTTCGGCCGGGACCTGGTCGCTGAAGGCCGCCGACGTGGTCGGCGGCGACACGGGCACGCTCAACGCCTGGGGCCTGGAACTGTGCGGGACGCCGATCCCGAACACCGGCGGACCGCCCTACTTTGTGTACGTGCCGGTGGCGCGCCGCTGACGGCGGCGCGGACTCGCCGCGCCGCCGGGGAGCAGGTAGACTCCGGGTGTGGCTGGCCTGGAAAGACTGGATGATCCTGTGAGTACTTCGAATGGGGGCCTGGGTGCGCGGGTACGCTGGCTGGCAGCCGGCAGCCTGCTGGCGGCGCTGCTCCTCGGCGCCTGTCAGCCGGCTGCCAGCGTGGACGCCGAGGCCGTCCTGCGCGACGTGATCAACAGCGTGCAGATCGGCGCGGCCGACGGCGACTTGACGGCGGCGCGCGACGGCGCCCCGGTGGCCGACGGCGTGCGGGTGCTCACCGGCGACAACTCGCTGGCGCGTCTGGCCTTCGACAGCGGCCCAGCCATCCGCCTGAGTTCGAATACGTCGTTTGTGATGGACACGGCCGAGCCGAGCGAGACCGCGCGGCTGCGGCTGGAGGCCGGCCGGCTGCGGCTGAGCCTGTTCGGTCAGTTGTTCGCTGTCACCACGCCGCTGGGCGTGGTGCAGTTGAACGGCTTCGGTGAAGTCGCCTATCAGGTCGGCGCCAGCCCGGAAAGCGGTGACGACGTTCTCACCATTCGCTGCCTGGCCGGCCCGTGCCAATATCAGAGCGTGACCGACGTGATCGGCCTGGACAACCTGGAAGCGCTCAGCGTGGCCGAAGGCGGCCTGACGATCACGCGCAGCGCGCTGCGGGAGCTCGACCTGCGCCAGTTCATCGCCGATAACCCCGGCAGCGTCGGCGCCATCGCCACGCTGACGGCCGCGCCCACGCGGACCCCGTCGCCGACACCGGTCACGCCCACCGTCGCGCCAACCGTGACCGTGCCGCTGGGCGTCACCCGCATCCGGCCAACGGCCAGCCGCACGCCCACGCGCACCGCCACGCGCACGATCACGCGGACACCGCGCTTCACGCGCACCTTCACGCCTTCGCCGTCGGCCACCGCCGGGCCGACCGACACGCCCACCCCGACGCTGCCCTCAAACGGCGGGGGCGGCAACAACAATCCGCCCACCGACACCCGGCCGCCGCCGACCGTGCCGCCGACGGACACACCGCGGCCGACGGACACACCGCTGCCGACGGATACGCCGCTGCCGCCGGAGCCGCCGACCAAGACACCCGAGCCCACCAACACCCCCTGAACCAAGAGCGCCCGCCCAGCGGGCGCTCTCCTTTGAGCCGCCCCCGGCGCCTGGGCCGGTGATAGAATTTCCAGCGAGATTGTTCCAAAGCGCACAAGAGACGGCGGTATGGCCGACATCATCCGACTAGAGAACCTGACCAAGGACTACGTGGAGGCCGGCCAGACGCGCCGGGTCCTCGAAGACTGCACCTGCGCCCTGGCGGAGGGCGCCTTCACGGCCATCCGCGGGCGCAGCGGCGGCGGCAAGAGCACGCTGCTCAACCTGATCGCCGGCATCGACACCCCCACCCGCGGCGACCTCTACATCGGCGACGTGCGCGTCACCGCGCTGACGCCGCGCGAGCGCACGCTCTTCCGGCGCGACCATCTCGGCTTCGTCTTCCAGTTCTTTAATCTGATCCCGACCCTGACTGTGCTCGAAAACATCCTGCTGCCGGCCGAGTTGGCCGGACGCGCCGACGCCGCCGCTCAGAAGGGTGCGCTGGCGCTGCTGGAGCGCCTGGGCCTGGCCGACCGGCGCGGCGCCTTTCCGGACAAGCTTTCCGGCGGCGAGCAGCAGCGCGTGGCCATCGCCCGCGCCCTGCTCCAGAACCCGCGCGTCGTGCTGGCGGACGAGCCGACCGGCAACCTGGACGAGAAGACCGGCTTGGAGATCATGCGTCTGCTGGACGAGTTGACCCGCCAGGCCGGGCGCACGCTGGTGATGGTGACGCACTCGCACCAGATCGCGGCCCTGGCCGACGTCGTGCTGACCATCCACGACCGGCGGCTGATCGTCGATCCCCAGGTGCAGCCGGTGTCCGCGCGCTGACGCCTCGCCATGCTGACCCCGGCGCTGTTCAAGACCGTTCTGCGGGATGCCATCCGCCGCCCCTGGCAGAGCGGCCTGATGATCCTGGGCGTAGCCCTGGGCGTGGCCGTCGTCATCGCCATCGACCTGGCCAACACCAGCGCCCGGCGGGCCTTCGACCTGAGCACCGAGGCCGTCATCGGCCGGACCACCCATCAGCTCCTGCCCGCCGCCAGCGTCGGCCTGCCGCAGGACCTGTATCGTCAACTGCGCGTGGACTGGGGCTACCGGTTGAGTGCGCCCGTCGTCGAGGGCCTGGGCACGGCCCCGGACCTGGACGGCCAGCCGGTGCGCGTGCTCGGCGTGGACCCGGTGGCGGAGGCGCCTTTCCGGGATTACCTCGGCGCCAGCGGCGAGTTCGTCCCCGGCCTGGAGCGCTTCTACACGGAGGCGAGCGCCGTGCTGATCGGGCCGGGGATGGCCGAGCGCTACGGCCTCGCCCTGGGCGACCCGCTGCGCGTGCAGGTGGCCGAGCGCGTGGAGACCCTGACGGTGGCCGGCCTGCTGCAGCCGCGCGACGAACGCGCCCGGCGCGCCCTGGACGGCCTGCTGCTGATGGACGTCGGCGCGGCCCAACGGCTCCTGCGCCTGGACGGGCCGGCGCCGCGCCTGACGCGCGTGGACCTCATCCTGACCGAGGCCGAGGCCCGCGACCTGACGGCGCGCCTGCCGGCCAGCGTCCGGCTCGCGCCCGCCAACACGCAGGCGGAGACGGTGGCCCAGCTCACGGCGGCCTTTCAGCTTAACCTGACCGCGCTCAGCCTGCTGGCCCTGGTGGTGGGGATGTTCCTGATCTACAACACCATCATGTTCAGCGTCGTCCAGCGGCGGCAGGTGCTCGGCATCCTGCGGTCGTTGGGCGTCACCGGCGAGCAGATTTTCGCCATGATCTGGGTCGAGGCCGCGCTGGTGGCCGTGGTCGGCGGGCTGCTCGGGGTCGGCTTGGGCTGGCTGCTCGGGCAGGGCGCCGTGCGCCTGGTGACGCAGACCATCAACGACCTGTATTACGTGGTGACGGTGCGCGAGGCGCCGCTGGAGCCGCTGACAGTGCTGAAGGGGCTGGGCCTCGGCCTGGCCGCCGCCCTGCTGGCCGCGACGGCGCCGGCGCTGGAGGCCGCCACGGTCGCGCCCGTCACCATGACCCAGCGCAGCGCTTTCGAGGACCGCGCCCGCCAGCTGCTGCCATGGCTCTTCGGCGCCGGCCTGATCCTCGGCGCCCTCGGCGTTGCCGCGCTCCTGTTGATCACGGCTTCGCTGGTGGCGGCTTTTGCCGGCCTGTTCCTGATCGTCATTGGTCTGGCGTTGGCCGTGCCGCAGGCCACGGTCTGGCTCATGACGCTGGCCGCGCCGCTGCTGCGCCGGGGCGCCGGTGTGCTGGGCGCGCTGGCGGCCCGCACCGTCGTCAAGGCCATCAGCCGCACCAGCGTCGCCATCGCCGCGCTGATGGTCGCGGTCTCGGTCACCATCGGCGTCAGCGTCATGATCGCGTCTTTTCGCGCCACGGTCGTCAACTGGCTGGACCTGACCCTGGTGGCCGACCTATACCTCTCGGCGCCCGTCGTCGGCGGGAGCCAGGCCACGCTGACCCTGGACCCCGGCCTGGCGGCGCGCGCCGCGGCCGTGCCGGGCGTGGCCGCCGTCGAGACCATCCGCACCGTGACCGTGGACAGCCCGGACGGCCCGACCAGCCTGGTGGTGGCGGACTCGCAGACGCGGCGCTCGACGGCGTTGTACCGCTACGCCAGCGGCGATCCGGATGAGGTCTGGCGCGCCATGCAGGCCGGCGCCGTCATCGTCAGCGAGCCGTACGCGTTCCGGCGCAGGCTGCCGGCCCAGGGCGGCAGCGTTGTCCTGCGCACCGACCGCGGCGAGCAGACCTTCCCGGTGGCGGCCGTGTATTACGACTACGCCTCCGACCAGGGCCGCGTGCTCATCAGCCGCGGCGTCTACGAACAATATTGGGATGACCGCGGCATATCGGGCGTGGCTGTGTACGCGGCTTCCGGCGTGGACGCCGGCGCGCTGGCGGATGCGCTGCGCGCCACCCTGGCCGGCGACGCGGCGGGCGCCGGGCTGCAGGTGCAGGTCAACCGCGCCCTGCGCGACCAGGCGCTGGTGGTCTTCGACCGGACTTTCGCCATCACCAACGCCCTGCGCCTGCTGGCCGTGATCGTGGCCTTCATCGGCGTGCTCAGCGCGCTCATGGCGCTGCAGCTGGAGCGGGCGCGTGAGCTGGCGACGCTGCAGGCGCTGGGGCTGACAGCCGGGCAGCTCTGGCGCCTGACCTTCCTGGAGACCGGGCTGATGGGCGCGGCGGCCGGCCTGTTCTCGCTGCCGACCGGCTTCGTGCTGGCGCTGGTGCTGGTCTACGTCATCAATTTGCGCTCTTTTGGCTGGACCATCCAGCTGCAGAACCAGCCGGAGGTCTATCTCCAGGCCTTCCTGGTGAGCGTGGCGGCGGCGGTGCTGGCCGCCATCTACCCCTTGCGCCGGCTCGCGCGCAGCTCGGTGGCGGCCGCCCTGCGGCAAGAGTAATTCTTCGGATTGTGGGCGCGGCCGGGCTGGTCTACACTCCAGGCATCACCACAGTTGCCCCGCCCGCCGCGTGTCCCAAATGTCGTTAACTCGTGTCGGTGATGGCCGCGGGCTCCCGGTGGGGCACCAGGAGGTTGGTATGTCCCGCGTCGCCGTCTCCCGCCTGGTCGTCTTTATCCTGAGCCTCACGCTGAGCCTGGGGTCGGTCGTTCCCCTGCGCGCCCAGGGCGAGGTCAACCCGCTCACTGGCCTGCCCGTCGCCGAGGCGGTCGTGCTCAACCGGCGGCCGCTGCTGGTGAAGGTCAGCAACCACGGCGCCGTCATCCGCCCGCAGAGCGGCTTGTCCTTCGCCGACCACGTCTGGGAGCACCAGATGGAGGGCTACCAGATCACGCGCTACACGGCCGTCTTCTACAGCCAGACGCCGCCGCGCGTCGGCTCGGTGCGCAGCACGCGCCTGATCGATGTCGAGCACCTGGTGCCCATGTACAGCGGGATCCTGGTCACCTCCGGCGGCAGCACCAACCGCCTGGCGCCGAACACGCCGCCGCGCATCGAGGAGCGCCTGCGCGCCGCCGACTGGGCGCGGCGCGTGGTGTCTGAGTCCTGGATCGGCGACGCCGCTTACAGCCGGCCCTACCTGGCGCGGCTGGCCAACATCCCGCGCCCCGGCGTGCCGCGCTATCACCAGCTCTTCGCCTTTCCGGCCGAGATCTGGAACCTGATGAGCCAGAAGGGCCTGAATGAGCGTCCGCCGCTGAACGGCCTGGTCTTCGACGCCAACACGCCGGGCGGCGGCCGGCCGACCACCGAGGCCTACCTGGACTACCCCGGCACGGGGCCGCAGAGCCTGTGGAAATACGACCCGGCCACCGGCCGCTGGAACAGCTGGATCGAGGACCAGGCGCTGCGCCGGCCGGCGCGCTCGCCCAACATCGATTACCTGACCGGCCAGCCGCTGGCCTTCGACAACGTCGTGTTCCTGTACGCGCCGCACGCCACCGCCGATTTCCTGGAGGACGAGTCGGCCCGCCTCAACTCCGTGGGCGTCAACCTGCTCGGCGAAGGCCGCGCCATCCTGCTGCGCGGCGACCAGCGCTTCGAGGGGCTGTGGCGCCGCTACGGGCCGGACCAACTCATGCAGCTCTACTACCCGGATGGGACCGTGCTGCCGTTCAAGCCCGGCACCATCTGGTACGCCGTCACCGACACCGACCGCTTCATGGCGCGCTCGGCCTTCTGGCCGACGCCGTAAGCGCCCCTTCCTCTCCTGCCCCAACCTGCCGGCGCAGCGGCTCAGCCCTGCGCCGGTTTCTTTTCAGTGGTACAAATCTGGTGATGTTCAAGCGCTTATCCCTTCTCCTGGTCAGTGTGACCCTGGCCGTCAGCGGCTTCTGGTATTTCACCCGTCCGCCCGCGGCGCCGCCGCGCCCGCCCCTCACCGGCCCGGCGCCGGACCTGGCCGGCTTCGCGCGCGCGCTGGCGCCCCAGGATTTCAGCCTGCCGCGCGACCACGGCCCGCACTTCGATTACCAGACCGAGTGGTGGTACTACACCGGCAACCTGACCGCCGCCACCGGCGAGCACTTCGGCTTTCAGCTGACCTTCTTCCGGCGCGGCCTGACGCCCGGCGCGCCGCCCCAGGCCGGTCTGAGCACCAACCAGATCTACTTCGCGCACTTCGCCATCACGGATGTGGCTGGCGGCCGCCATCGCGGCCTGGAGCGTTTCAGCCGCGGCGCGGGCGGCCTGGCCGGGGCGACCGGCGAGCCCTTCGCCGTGTGGCTGGAAGACTGGCGCGCCGACGCCCTCAACGCCGACGGCAGCCAGGTGCGCCTGCGCGCCCGCGACGGCGCCTTGGCCCTCGACCTGACGCTGCGGGCCGTGAAGCCGCTCGTGGCGCACGGCGACCGCGGCTTGAGCCCCAAGAGCGAACAGCCCGGCAACGCCTCTTACTATCTGAGTTACACCCGCCTGGCGGCCGAGGGGCGCGTGACCGTGGACGGCCGGGACTTCGCCGTGACCGGCGAGAGCTGGTTCGACCACGAGTGGAGCACCAGCGCCCTCGGCCCGAACGGCGTGGGCTGGGACTGGTTCAGCCTGCAGTTAAGCGACGGCCGCGAATTGATGTTGTTCCAGCTCCGGCGCGACGACGGCGGCATTGAGCCGATCTCGGGCGGCACGCTCGTCCAGGCGGATGGCCGCACGGTGCGCGTGCCGGCCGCGGCCGTGCAGATTGAAGTGCTGGATACCTGGGACAGCCCGGCGACGCGCGGCGCTTATCCGGCCCGCTGGAAGATCCGCATCCCGTCCGAACAGATCGAACTGGACGTGACACCGTGGCTGCCGGCGCAGGAGATGCAGTTGATGTTCTCTTATTGGGAGGGCGCGGTGCGCGTCACCGGCCTCAGCGGCGGCCAGGCCGTCAGCGGGCATGGCTACATCGAGCTGACGGGCTATGCGGGGAGCATGCAGGGGGTTTTCTAGCCGGCGGCCCCGCCCTCGACTTCTTTTAGGAAGGCCAGCACGGCCGCATTGAAAGCCTCCGCCTGATCGATCGGCGAGGCGTGGCCGGAGTCGGCCAGCACCAGCTTCCGCGCGCCGGGGATGTGGCCGGCCAGGTACTCACCGGCGGCGCGCGGCACGGTCTGATCGCGGTCGCCCATCACCACCAGCACCGGCCGGCGCAGCCCGGCCAGCCCGGCGCGGGCGTCGAAGCGCAGGATGGCGCGGATGGCGGCCCAGTAGGTCTCGCGCGAGTTCTGGCTCAGGCTGGCGATGGCGGCCGTCACGTACGGCGCCTGGTCCGGCTTGGGGAACAGGCCGTGCGCCACGAATTCGGCCACCTCGCGGATCGGCCGGAACTGCAGCAGCCACAGGCGGCGCGCCGCGCGCCCCAGGCCGCTGAGCCCCGGCGAGCGATACTTCGCGAAGGTGTTGACGAGCGTCACCGAGCGCGTCAGGCGCGGATGCCGCAGCGCCAGCGCCAGCGCCACGCAGCCCCCCAGCGACAAGCCCACCACGTGCGCGCCCTCGGCCGCCGCGCCCACCTCGGCCAGCAGCGCGGCCACATCGTCGGCCATCTGCTCGATGACGAGCGCACCCCGGTAGGGCGACCGGCCGTGGCCGCGCAGGTCCAGGGTGATGACGCGGAACTGTTCGGCAAAGGCCGGGACCTGGAGCAGCCAGTCGTCGGCGCTGGAGCCGAGGCCGTGCAGGAAGACCACGGCGGTGCCCGCGCCCGCCGTCTGGTGGCGCATCTGGAAGCCGTTGATAGAAGTCGTTGCTGTCGTCATCGCCATCAGCTGCGGGCCGCGCGGTAGTGTTCTTTCAGGCTGGCGGCCGGCACTGGCAGCGCGATCTGGCCCTCGGCCGGATCGCCGAGCAGGGTCAACTGCTGCGGGCGGCGCGCCGCCAGGTGGGCCGTGAAAGCGAGCGCCAGCGCCGCCAACTCATCCGGCGTGAGCAGGCCCGGCAGCTGCAGCGTGCCGGCGCGCAGGTGATGGCGCGTCACTTCTTCGATCGCGTCCAGGGGGTCGGCCACCGCCAGCCCTTCGTCATACAGCACGATCTGGCGCTGCAGCCGGCCTTCCAGTGAATCGTGCTGGAACGGCAAGTGGCCCAACAGGCTGGCGTAGGCGGCCGTCGGCGGGACCTCCAGCACCTGGCGGGCGGCTGTGGCCTCCGGCGCGTAGGCCTGGAAGCCGGCGCCGTGCAGGGCGGTGTGGACGTCGAACCAGACCTGGGCCGCGCGCGGCGCCTGGCCTGGGCCGGGCGTCAGCGGCGCCGGGAGGCCGCGCCGGCGCAGTTCGTATTCGGCCACGCGGCAGCCCGACCAGTTCGTGCCGCCGGGCGGCAAGCCGCGGGCGGCGCGGTATTCCGGCTGCGCCAGCAGGCCGGCGTTGGGTCCGCTCGGTCCGGCCGCGGCCGCCACCACTTCGGCGTGCGGCCCCACAAAACTGAGCACCTCCACCAACGACCCGCGTCCGGCGCCCACGCTGCGCAGCGCGCCATCCAGGGCGGCATAAGTGAAGGTGCGGCGGTGAGCCGAGGGGGCGAGGCCCAGAGCGAGGCAGGCGGGGCGGGCGCTGAGCGAGTGGCCCACGCGTTATCCGGCGCGCTGTTGGAGGAAGGCCTCCAGCAGGCTGGGATCGCCCTTGTAGGGCGGCAGCCACGGGCGCAGCTCCACCTCGCGCAGGACGCGCGCCAACGACTTGCCGGAAGCCAGGAGATGGGCGGCGACCAGCGGGCGGGCGCGGTGCTGGCCCTTGGGTCCGTGCAGCAGCAGCGTGCGGCCGGCCGCCCGCGCCTGGTCGATAAAGGCGACGCCCAGCGTCAGGTGGGCCAGGGTGTAACCCAGCTCGTCGGCCACCGGCAGCCACAGCCAGGCCCACGGCAGCGGGTCCACGAAAATGCCGGGCGCCTCGGTCCCGATGGTGATGATGGCGCTGACGCCGGTCTGCGCCTGGAAATCCTTCCAGGTCTCCACCACAAAAGCGCCGCCGGCCACGAAGATCTGATCCGTCACCCACGTCATGGCGCGGAGTATAGATCAAGTCCGGGCGGGCACAAACACCCGGCGCATTGGCTGGGCGTAGTAAAATGGAAGTCGGGAGTGCCAACTCCCGCGCCCACACCCTATCGGTCTGCTCCCAGGAGACTCCGCTATGCCCACGACCAAGAAAGCCGTCAAGCCATCCCGGCGCACGCCGGCAAAGCGCGCCGCGCCGCCCAAGGCGCAAGGCAACGGCAAGTTCCGGTTGACCTACGCCACCATGTTCAACCCGCCGGAGGAACTGCACACGCGCTATGAGAAGGCGCTGGCGCAGACAAAGGCCAACCTCGGGCGCGATTACCCGATGCTGATCAACGGCCAGGATCATTTTGTGGCCGACAAGTTCGAAGACCGTTCGCCCATCAACACTGACTGGGTGCTGGGGACGTTCCAAAAGGGCACGGCCCAGGACGCCCAGGCCGCCCTGGCCGCCGCCCACGCCGCCTTCCCCAAGTGGGCGGGCCTGAAGTGGCAGGACCGCGTGCGCCTGCTGCGCAAGGGCGCGGCCCAGATCGAGAAGCGCGTCTACGAAATCGGCGTGGCGCTCTCGCTCGAGGTCGGCAAGAACCGCATGGAGGGCCTGGGTGACGCCCAGGAGACCGCCGATCTGATCTACTACGCCTGCGATTCGATGGAGCAGAACGGCGGCTTCATCAAGGAAATGGGCCGCGACCCGCTGGCCGGTTTCTCAGCCAGCAACGTCTCGGTCCTGCGCCCGTACGGTGTGTGGGTGGTGATCAGCCCGTGGAACTTCCCGTTCGCGCTGGCCGGCGGCCCGTCGGGCGCGGCGCTGGTGGCCGGCAACACCGTCGTCTTCAAGCCGGCCACGGACACGCCCTGGGTGGGCCGCCTGCTGGCTGAGTGTCTGCGCGACGCCGGCCTCCCGGATGGCGTCTTCAACTACGTCACCGGCCCGGGCAGCACCGTCGGCCAGACTCTGATCGACGATCCGCGGGTGGCCGGGATCACCTTCACCGGCTCGTACGACGTCGGCATGCACATCTACCGCAGCTTTGCGGCCGGCAAGTACCCGCGCCCGGTCATCGCCGAGATGGGCGGCAAGAACCCGTCCATCGTCACCAAGAACGCCAACCTGGAAGACGCCGCCACGGGCATCGTGCGCTCGGCCTTCGGCCTGCAGGGTCAGAAGTGCTCGGCCAACTCGCGCCTCTTCGTCGAGAACGCCGTCAAAGACAAACTGCTGGCCAAGCTCCTGGACAAGACCCGCGCCCTCACCATCGGCGACCCGACCGTGCGCGCCAACTGGCTGGGCCCGGTGGTGAACGCCGCCCAGTACCGCGACTTCGGCGACTACTGCGAGGAGCTCTCGCAGGCCGGCACGATCCTGCACGGCGGCCACAAGCTGTCCGGCGTCAAGGACGGCCTGGACTTCGGCAAAGGCTACTTCTGTGAGCCGACGCTGGTGGACAACGTGCCAGCCTCCCACCGCCTGTGGCAGACCGAGATGTTCCTGCCCATCGCCATGGTGGAGGGTTTCGACGACCTCGCCTATGCGATGACGCGCGCCAACGACGTGGCCTATGGTCTGACGGCCGGCTTCTACGGCAGCAAGAAAGAAGCCGCCTGGTTCTTCGACAAGATCGAGGCCGGCGTCACCTACGCCAACCGCCCGCAGGGTGCCACCACCGGCGCATGGCCGGGCTTCCAGCCCTTCGGCGGCTGGAAGGGCTCCGGCTCGTCCGGCAAGAATGCCGGCGGCCTGTATTACGTGCCGCTCTACCTGCACGAGCAGATCCGCACGCACATCGAGCGGTTGAAGTAGCAGTGTCTTTAGCGGAGGGACGGCCGGCGCCGGCCGTCCCTCACGGCACCATGAGCCTTCGTCGGCGGCTGAGCAACTTCCTGATGGTCGTGGGCCTGGTGGCGCTGGCCATCTTTGCCCTCGACGTGGCGTCGCCGCAGGACCTGCAGCAATGGCCGATGCTGCTCGTGGGACTGGCCGGTCTGGGGCTGGGCGTGGCGCTGATCTGGGATGCGCCGCCGGAGAAGAAGGTCGCGCCGCCGGAACGCCCGGCCGCCGCGCCGCCCGCGCCCAAACCGGCCGCGCCGGCCCCGAAGCCGCCGGCCGCCGCCAAGCCCGGCCTGTTGGGCGGCCTGTTCGGCAAGCGCCAGCCCACCGGCACCGGGGTCAAACCGGCCGGTGGCGCTCCGCCGGCGGGCAAGGGCGCGCCGCCGCCCAAGCCGGCCGCGCCGCCGCCTAAGAAAG
This sequence comes from uncultured Anaerolineales bacterium, assembly GCA_937952305.1. Classification (GTDB taxonomy): domain Bacteria; phylum Chloroflexota; class Anaerolineae; order Anaerolineales; family UBA6663; genus SpSt-583. The sequence goes on from CALFZO010000191.1 coordinate 19,713, forward strand.
GCCTGGCCGGCCTGCTGGCGCCGAAGCCCAAGAAGAAGTGAAGCCAGCCGGCCCAGCTCGCTCTGGGCACCGTCTAGGCCTACGTCGCCCAAAACCTGGATCTGAACGGTTAGTGGTTCAGCGGGTAAGTCCTTTGCCTTTCGGCATGCCGGCGCAAGCCGGCATCCAGCCCAGGTAGCGCCATTCCTGGGGCCCGGCTCCCCACTGCGCTTCGCTGCGGGGTCATGGTTCGCCGGGACGACATCATCTTGCTGGGCGCATGCACCCGTTAGTCGTTCTCAGTTATTTTTACCGGCCGGCCGCACCGGCACCGTCGGGCGGCAGCGCTCGTCACCGGGTTACACAACAGACGCCTGAGCGCCAATCCCAATTTTGGAGCAGACCCAATCTATGTCCCGCAAGTCGAATCTGGAGGTGGGGGTTTTCGTGGATGTGGCCTACCTGGCCCGCAACGGCGGCTACGGTATGCGCTATGACCTGCTGCGCGAGTTCGCCTGCCGTGACGGCGCCGAGCCGCTGCGCCTGAACGCCTACGTCACGCTCGACGCCGACCGGGCCGAGAATGACCCGGCCTACGCCGACGGCCAGGACCGCTTCAACTCCCTGCTGCGCGACTTCGGTTACAAAGTCATCCGCAAGAGCATCCAGTGGGAGACGGACGAAGGCGGCAACCGTTACGGCAAATCTAACGCGGCGCTGCACCTGGCCGTGGACGCGCTGCTGCAATCCGAGAAGCTGGACCGCGTGCTGATCGCCACCGGCGACGGCGATTGTGTCCAGGTGGTGCGCGCCCTGCAGGCGCGCGGCTGCCGCGTGGAAGTGGTCGCCTTTGACAACGTCTCCACCGAGCTGCGCCGCGAAGCCGACCTGTTCATGTCCGGCTACCTCGTGCCGCATCTGCTGCCCGTGCAGGCCGCGCGTGACCTGCCGCCGTGGGGCGAGCCGGGCTCGCGCGTGCGCGGCATCTGCTACGCCCACACCGGCAAGGGCTACGGCTTCATGCGCTACCTCAAGACGCTCTCGGCGGAATTGTGGAAGACCGACTCGCGCCAGCCGGATTCGCCTTACGGCAGCGTGTTCTGCCATGACTCGCAGCTGCCTGGCGAAGTCTCGCCGGAGGACTTGCCCAGCCGCAGCCACGTCTTTGAATTCGAGTTGACGCGGTCGGAGGGGCGCGAGAACAGCCTGCAGGCCGCCAACGTCCAGCTCGTCAGCCCGCGCCGCCGTGACGATCGCGACCGTGACCGCGGCCCGGAGCGTGAGCGCTCCGGCGGCCGGCGGGTGCCGTATGAGCTCAAGTCGCCCGAAGAACAGCTCGCCTCCTACGAACCCAAGATCTCGTATGACTAAGCTGACCTCTCTTGCCGACGCCATCCGCCAGCACGTCCACGACGGCGACCTCGTCTACGCGGCCGGCTTCACGCACCTGATCCCGTTCGCGGCCGCCCACGAGATCATGCGCCAGGGCAAGCGTGATTTGACGCTGGCGCGCGCCACGCCCGACATCATCTATGACCAGATGGTGGCGGCCGGCTGTGCGCGCCGCCTGATTTTCTCCTACTCCGGCAACCCCGGCGTCGGCTCGCTGCGCCTGGTGCGCGCCGAGCTGGAGGCCGGCCGGCTGGCCTACGAGGAGTACTCGCACTTCGCCATGATCACGCGGCTGACGGCCGGCGCGGCCGGGCTGCCCTTCCTGCCGATGAAGTCGGTGGGCACGCCGGACTTGGCGCGCGCCAACCCGCAGTACCGCACGGTGACGTGCCCGTACACGGGTGAGGTCCTCAACACCGTGCCGGCCCTCCACCCGGACGTCGCCATCCTGCACGCTCAGCGCGCCGACATCCACGGCAACGCCCACATCTGGGGCATCCTGGGCGAACAAAAAGAGGCCGCCTTCGCGGCCCGGCGCGTCATCGTCACCGCCGAGGAGATCGTGGACGAGGCCGTCATCCGGTCCGATCCCAACCGCACGCTCATCCCGGCCATGGTGGTGACGGCGGTCTGCCACGTGCCCTACTGCGCCCACCCGTCTTATACGCAGGGCTACTACGACCGCGACAACGCCTTCTACCTGGAGTGGGACCAGATCTCGGCCGCGCCGGAGGCCACGCGCGCCTGGCTGGACGAGTGGGTCTACGGCGTGCCGGACCGCGCCGCCTACTGGGCCAAGCTGGGCGTCGAGACGCAGGCCCGCCTGGCCGTCCAGCCGCGCTGGAGCGCCCCGGTCAACTACGGCGAGTTCTGAGCGCACACCGGAAGGCTCGGCCGGACCGGCGCCCCATACCGAGGAGCGGGAAGCCGCCCATGCTCGAACAAGTTGACCTCGACCAGACTGTCACTAAAGCGCAATACCAGAAGCGCCTGCCCGCCCTGCAGCGCCGGCTGTACGAGTTGGAGCATGCCGTCTTCACCGCCAACATCCCGGTGATGGTGGTGTTTGAGGGCTGGGCCGCCACCGGCAAAGGCAGCCTCGTCAACGTGCTGGCCGAGCGCCTGGACCCGCGCGGCTTTCGCGTGGTGCCGATCTCGCCGCCGCGCACCGCCGAGACGCGCTACCCCTGGATGTGGCGCTTCTGGCTCAAGGTCCCGGCCCGCGGCCAGATCGTGGTCTACGACCAATCCTGGTACCGGCGGGTGCTGATCGACCGGTTGACCAAGGTCGTCCGCCAGCGCGACCTGGAGAACGTCTTTCAGGACATCAACGACTTCGAGGAGATGCTGGCCGCCGACGGCGTGCTTTTTCTGAAGTTCTGGTTCCACATCAGCCGGAAGGAGCAGCGCCGGCGCTTCAAGAAGCTGCTGGCCGACCCGCTGACCGCCTGGCAGGTGTCCGAGGAGGACGCCCGGCAGCACAAGCAGTACGCCAAATATGCGGGCGCGGTGGAGGAGATGCTGGCGCGCACGGACTCGCCGCACGCGCCCTGGGTGATCGTGCCCGCCACCGACCGCTACTACGCGCGGCTGGCGGTCTGCGAGACGCTCATCCGCACCCTGGAGGCCGGCCTGGGCGACAAGGCGCCGCCCCCGGCGCCGGCCGGCCGCCGCGCGCGGGCGGAGGAGGCCGCCGATGCTTGAGAAGATCGACCTCAGTCTGAGCCTGTCGCGCGAAGCGTATGAGCAGCAGGTGGAGCCGCTGCAGAACCAGCTGCACCTGCTCGGCTACCAGGTCTATCTGCAGAAGCGGCCGGTGGTGATCGTGTTCGAGGGCTGGGACGCGGCCGGCAAGGGCGGCGCCATCAAGCGCCTCACCGAACACCTGGACCCGCGCGGCTACGTGGTCTGGCCCATCGCCGCGCCGCAGGGCGACGACAAGGTGCGCCATTACCTGTACCGGTTCTGGCGCCGGCTGCCCGAACTCGGCCAGATCGCGATCTTCGACCGATCCTGGTACGGCCGGGTGCTGGTGGAGCGCGTGGAGGGCTTCTGCCGCGAGGCCGAGTGGCGGCGCGCCTACAGCGAGATCAACCAGTTTGAGCGTGAGCTGCTCGATTTCGGCACGATCGTGCTGAAGTTCTGGATGCATATCAGCCGCGACGAGCAGCTGCGCCGCTTCAAGGCGCGCGAACGCACCGCCTACAAGGCCTGGAAGATCACGGACGAAGACTGGCGCAACCGCGGTAAGTGGGAGGACTACGAGCAGGCGGCCGAGGAGATGCTCCGTCGCACCAGCACGCACCGCGCGCCATGGACGATCGTGGAGGCCGACGACAAGCGCCACGCCCGGATCAAGGTCCTGCAGACCACGGTGGCCAAGCTCAAGCAAGCCCTGGAGTAGCGGGCCGCCGTGGACACCCTATGCTGATCCCGTTCGACGACTTCGGCGGCGTCGGCGCGCCGCTGCACTTCGCCCACGCCAACGGCTATCCGCCGCGCACGTATACCCCGCTGCTGGAACGGCTGGCCGAGCATTACCGGATCGTCGCGATGCGGGCGCGGCCTCTTTGGGAGCCGGTCACCTCGGGTGACCTTGCGTCGGTCACCTCGGGCGACCTTACGTCGGTCACCTCGGGCGACGTGAAGTCGGTCACCTCGGGCGACGTGAAGTCGGCCGCCTCGGGCGACGTGAAGTCGGCCGCCTCGGGCGATAGTCCGGTGGCTGCCCCGGACGCCTTGTCGCCGGCGGCTTTTCGCGATTGGACGCCCCTCACCGCCGACCTGCTGCGCTTTCTGGACGAGCGGCGCGCGGCCGGGCTGACCTTCCCGTTAATCGGCGTCGGCCATTCGCTGGGCGGCGTCAGCACCCTGGACGCGGCCCTGCAGCGTCCGGAGCTCTTCCGGGCGCTGATCTTGATCGACCCCGTCATCTTCCGCCAGCGCTTCCTGTGGTTGTGGGAGGTGCTCAAGGGGCTCGGGCTCGGCGACCGCCTCCACCCGCTCATCCCGGGCACCCTGCGCCGCCGCCGGGTCTTCGCCAGCGTCGACGAAATGTTCGCGCGTTACCGGCGCGCGCCAGTGTTCAGCCGGATCGACGACCGCGGCCTGCGCGCCTATGTGGAGGCGCTGGTCCGCCCGCGCCCGGATGGCCAGGTGGAACTGACTTACCCGCCGGAATGGGAGGCCGCCATCTATCGGCATGGGCCGTTGAACTTGTGGGCCCGGCTGCCCCAGTTGAAGCTGCCGGTGCTCGTGGTGTATGGCGCTGACTCGGACACGTTTCGCGGGCCGGCGGCCCGCAAATTGCAGCGCTTACTGCCGCAAGCCCGCCTGCAGCCGATCCCGGCCACTGGCCACCTTGTTCCGCTGGAGCAGCCCGCCGCTGTCGCCACGGCCTGCCAGGCTTTCCTCGACGAACTCATCTGACTCAGGGCCTGCCGAGGGTTAACCGCGACCCAATTGTTGCAATGCCTGTATGCGCTAGAATTGTCGTTCGGAGCCCTGTGTTTCAGCCGTGAACCCGGTCTATCTGCTGGCCGCTTATTCCATCGCGACGCTGGCCCTGGCAGCCGTGGGCGC
>CALFZO010000192.1 GCA_937952305.1 uncultured Anaerolineales bacterium
TCAAGATCCTTTCAGCGGGCCGGTGTGCGCGAACCCGCGCCGGATTTTGTCGGCGGCCTGCTTGGCCGCGATGGCCACGGTGCCGGTGGGGCGCGTCGTCTTGCCGTCGTCGAGCAGCCCGGTCCCGGACGTGACCGAGGCATGGTCCTCGGCCGCCAGCCGGTCCAGCTCCGGCAGGGCGCGCTTGTCGCCGATGGTGCCCAGGACGCGCGCCAAGCTCCAGCGCACGAACGGGTCCGGCGAGCGCAGCGCCGCCACCAACAGCTCAACGGCGGGCGCGCCGAACTTGGTCAGCGCGAAGGCCGCCTGCTGGCGGATCTCAGAGTGCGTGTCGCGCAAGGCCGCGATCAGCGGGGCCACGGCGCGCAGGTCGCGCATGGCGCCGAGCGCCTGAACGGCGAGCTGGCGCACACGCAGATCGGGCACGGCCAGCGCCTGGATGAGGGCCTCCACGGCGCCCAACTGACCCAAGGCGGCGGCGGCCTGCTGCCGGACGCCCATATCCGGGTCGTCCAACAGGAGTTCGGACAGCGCGGCCACGGCCTGCGGCTCACGGTTCTCGCCCAACAGGCGCGCGGTGCGCGAGCGCACGCTGGCGTCCGGGTCCTGCAGCGTCTTGATCAGGTAGTCGAAGTACTTGTCCCAGGCTTTTTGCTCGTCGAGGGAGCCGGTGCCGCGTTTTTGAGGTTGCATGGTTCTCTCGGGGATGAGATACGCCGACCGTGTGGTCATTATACCTTGGCGCCGCGCCAGGCGGCACAATCCTTGCATCCTGGATGGCCTGAGTTGCGCACCGTCGAGCGTGCTCTATAATCCGATCATGCCCTCGCGCCTAGAAGCCGATATCGTCTATCTCAACCTCGCCGGCGGGCGGCCGCTGCCTGAAGACCCGCCCGGCCTGGCCACCTTTGTGGCCCCGCGCAAGGCGGCCCGGGGCCGCGAACGCGACACCGTGTTCCTGTGCCTGAGCCTGCGGGCGCGGGCGCCGCTGCCGGCTGGCCGCACGGCTGAGCTCAGCGCGGAACTGTTGCAGCTGGCCGCGTCCACGTTCTTCGGCGTCCCCGGCTCCATCACGGCCGCCGCCCGCCAGGCGCTGGCCGCCGTCAACCAGCGCCTGCTGGAAGGCAATCTGCGCGAGGGCGCGCCGGTGCAGGGCGGCCTGATCTGCGCGGCCCTGCGCGGCGACGACTTCTACGCCGTCCAGTGCGGGCCGGGCAGCCTGGTGGCCGCCCACACTACCGCCACGGAACGCTTCCCGGCCACAGCGGGCCGGCCCTTGGGTCTGAGCGACGTCCTCGAGACCCAGTACTTCCACACCAAGGTCGCGGCCGGCGAATACCTGGCGCTCAGCCCGGCCGCCAGCTGGACCGACAGCGCCCTGGCCGGCCTGGGTGAGTTGGTCACCTTAAGCAGCGCGGCCGAACGCCTGAGCCAGGCCGCAGGCGGAGACGTGTTGGCGCTGGTGGCGCGCCTGGAGCCGGAAGGCAGTCTGGCGAACACGCCAGCCTCCCCAGCCGGCGCCGCGCCCAGCGCCTTCGCGCTGCCGTCGCTGGCCGGCGTGGCCGAACGGCTGCGCCGGCCCGCTCGGACCGAGCCTGAACCCAGGCCGGAACCCGCCTCAGCGGAGACGGCCTCCCCAGCCGGCCTGCCTGACCTGGCCGCCGCACCGACCCAGGCCGCGCCCGAGCCCGGCCCGGCGTCGCCTGAGACGCCCGCACCGGCAGCCAGCGAAGCCGCGCCGGCTGAGACCAATTGGCAGGAGTTGCTGCGCCGCACCGAACGCTGGGCCGGCGAAACCGATGTGGCCGCTCCGCCGGAGCCCGCCCCCGCGCCAACCTATCCCGCGCCGGCGCCGGCACCGGCGCTCAGCCAACCCGCCCAGGCCGAGGCCGACGAAATTGAGGCCGGTGAAGCCGCGGACGAGCCGGAGCCGTTTCAGCGCGAGCCGGCGCGCCGCTTCGGGGCCGGCGCCAGCGCAGTCGCTGAGCGCGCCCAGCGCGGGCTGCGCTCCTTTGGGCGCGCCTTCGGCGTGACCCTCACCGAGACCGCGCGCAGCCTGCGCCGGCTGATGGCGCGCGCCCTGCCGGAAGGCACCCTCCAAAAAGAAGGGCTGTTCACGCTGCCAGCCTCGGCCCTGATCGGCATCGCGGTCCTGATGCCGATTCTGATCGTGGCGTTGGCCGGCCTGATTTACATCCAGCGCGGCCAGGCCGAGGAATACGCACAGGCGCTGCAAGAAGCGCAGGTGGAAGTGACCAAGGGCCGCCTGGCGGCCGACCCGGTGGCCGCGCGCCCGAACTGGGAAACGGCCCTGACCTGGCTGGCGCGCGCCGAGCAGCTGCGCCCTGACCAGACCCAGGTGGCCCAGTTGCGTCTGGAAGCCCAGACCAAGCTGGACGAGCTGAATGCCACGACGCGCCTGGACTTCATCCCGCTGGTGCCGGGCGGCCTCGGGCCGGACGCGCGCCTGGAGCAGATCGTGCTGGGCGGGCGCGACGTGTACGCGCTGGACATGGGCCAGAACCGGGTCTGGCGGCTGACACCCAACACCTCCGGCGTCTACAGCGTCGACCCGGATTTCCAGTGTGCCAGCGGCGCCATTGGCCCGGTGACGATCGGCCCGCTGATCGACATCGGCTTTGTGCCCGGCCCGAACGTGCGCGACGGCGACGCCGTGATCGCCCTGGACAGCCTGGGCGCGCTCATGTACTGCACCCCGGGCGAGCCGCCGCTGGGCAGCTACCTGCCCAAACCGGATACCGGCCTGGCTCAGCCGGTGGCCATGGAACTCTTCGGCGACAGCCTGTACGTGCTGGACGTGGGCCGCAACCAGATCTGGCAGTACCCGGGCACGGGCGGCGTCTTCAACCAACCGGCCAGCGGGTACTTCAGCAGCGTCGTGTACGACCTCAAGGACGTCGTCGAGTTCACCATCGCCGGCGGCGACCTGATGCTGCTGCGCAAGGACGGCCGGCTCTCGGTCTGCAGCCGCGCCCAGGCCTTCGACACCGCCACCTGCCTGGAGACGGCGCAGTACACAGACCAGCGCCCGGGCCGCACCGGCGGCGACCGCCTGGCCGACCTGACCGCACCGAGGCGGCTGGTATACGACCAGCCCCCCGAACCGTCGCTGATCGTGCTCAACCCGGAGAACAACGGCCTCTACCAGCTCAGCCTGAAGCTGGTCTTCACGCGCCAGTTCCAGCCGAACCAGGTCTTGGCCACGCCGATCAGCGCGGTCGCCATTGACCCGGCCAAGCGCTTCTTCGTCACCACGCGCGACGGCGTCTACGTGGCGGCCCGGCCGTGAGCGCGGCTCTTGCCACTTCTCCCTGCGCCGACTAGAATCCGCGGCACCCTTCTCGGCTGAGAGACAGATGAGCAATCGCTGGCCCGGCAAGTACGTCATCGCCCTGACGGGCAACATCGGCACCGGCAAGAGCGTGGTGCGCAAGATGCTGGAGCATCTGGGCGCGTTCAGCATCGACGCCGACGCCCTCTCGCACCAGGCCCTGGCCAAAGGCGGGCCCGCGTACGCGGCCGTCGTCAAGACCTTTGGCGAGTGGATTCTGACGCCCGAGGGCGAGGTCAACCGTGCGCGCCTGGGCCGGCTGGTGTTCGCCGACCCGGAGGCGCTGGCGCGGCTGGAGGCCCTCATCCACCCGTTCGTGCGCCAGGCCGTGGACATCCTGATTAAGCGTGCCAAGGCCCCGGTGGCCGTCATCGAAGCCATCAAGATCATCGAGAGCGGCACGGCCCAGGATTGTGACGCGCTGTGGGTGGTGCACGTGCCGGAGGCCGTGCAGGAGCTGCGGCTGGTGGAGAAGCGCAAGCTGAGCGCGGCCGAGGCCCGCCAACGCATCGCGGCCCAGCCGCCGCAGGCCGATAAGCTCAAGGCGGCGACGCTGGTCATCGACAACAGCGGCTCGTTCGAGGACACCTGGACCCAGGTGCAGGCCGCCTTCAACAAGCTCGGCGCCGCCGCGCCGGCGGCACCCGAACCAACCCCGGCCGCGCCCGGCCCGGCCGGCACGCCAACGCTGCGCGTGCGGCGCGGCAAGCCCAGCGATGCCGGCGTGATCGCCGAGTTCATCAAGCAGGCCACCAACGGCCAGCGGGCGCTGACGCGCGGTGACGTGATCGCGGCCTTCGGCGACAAGGCCTACATGGTGGCCGATTACGACGGCAAGCTCGGCGCCCTGGCCGGCTTCAAAGTCGAGAACCTGGTCGCGCGCATCGACGAGGTCTACCTGCGGCCGGGCCTGGCCCTGGAGACCGTGGCCAGCCCGCTCTTCGAGGCGGTGGAGAACGCGTCCAAAGAACTGCAGTGCGAGGCTGCGCTGCTGTTCTTCCCGCTCAGCCTGGCGCCGGCCGCCGCTCAGGCCCTGGCCGGCAACGGCTACGCGCCGCTGGCGCCGGAGAAATTGGGCGTGGACGCCTGGCGCGAGGCGGCCAAGGAGAGCATGCCAGCCGGGACCGGCATGTTGTGGAAGAAACTTCGCGAGGACCGGGTGCTCCGGCCCGTCTGAGATAGGAACCGCGTCATGAGCAAGCTGATCGACTGGGTCAAGAGCCATCCGCGCCTGACCGCCTGGGTTGTGCTGGCGCTGGGCATGAACGCCATCGTCGTCTACGAGGCCCGCGACGTGGGCCTGCAGACCGGCCAATGGGCGGCGCTGGTGGTCGCCACCACGCTGGTGGCCGGGTTGTGCGTGTGGATCATCGGCTGGGAGGACGACGACGAGGACGAGCCAGCCGACGCGCCGAAGTCCTGAGCGCGCGGCGGGGACGTGACACCCCTACGGGGCGGCCGGGCGGCCGCCCCGTTGACGTTAACGGTTAGAGCCGGTGCCCCGCGCTGGCGCCGCGCGGGACACCGCCTCCGCAAAGAAGCGCCCAGGCTGACTCAGCCCGGGCCGGGCTTCTCGGCCAGGCGCGCGATCTCGGGGTCGGCCACCAGGTCACCGCCGCGCACCGTCGCCCCGATGACCACGGCCGCGCTGACCAGCACCAGGTTCTTGATGATGTACTGGCCCTCGAGGGTCGGCGCGATCGGCACGACCGTGAACGTCTCGGCCGGGAAGAAGAAGAGCGGCGTAACCGTGCCCACCATCTGGGCGATCAGCAGCAGCAACGTGGCGCGCATGAACCAGCCCGTGATCAGACCCAGGCCGATCAGGCTCTCCCAGGCCGCCAGGATGAACAGGCTGACGGCGGGCGGGATCAACCCGAAGGTCAACACCTCGATCGTGCGCGTGGCCAGGTCCTGCGCCGGGCTGAGGCCGGGGAAGAACTTGAGCACACCGAACCACAGAAACACGACGCCCAGACTGATGCGCAGGGCCGCCACGCCATAGCGCGCCATCCAGCGCGTGAGCCGGACATCCACCGTCTTAATCCAAGTGACCGCCTGCATCCCAAACTCCTTTCCAGTGAGCGCACCGCCTGGAGGAGAGTCTACCGCCTCCGCCGCGCCGGCAACCATTGATTCGCGCTATCACGCGCACAGGACCGGCTTATGGTTGCCGGGCCGCCGACGCGAACGGGCGCCCAGGCGCTGCCGGCGCGTGGCGCCGGCCCGGGGTTGTTGTACACTCCCATCAGTTGCCCAGACCAGCCAGACGAGGTCCCCGATGCCCAATCTCAACAAGCGTGCCCTGGTGTTATCCGGCGGCGGCGGCCGCGGCGCCTACCATGTGGGCGTCTACAAGTACCTGGAGGAAAGAGGGCTCGAGCCCGACATCATCGTCGGCACCTCGATCGGGGCCGTGAACGGCGCCATGCTGGCGGCCGGCCTGAACGCGGCCGACCTGGAGCGCGAGTGGCGGGGGATGACCTCCGATATGGTCCAGCGCGTGCGCCTCAACCCGCTCGAATACCTGGAGCGCCCGAGCCTGCTGGACAACAGCCCCTGGCGGGAGACGCTGGAGCGCCAGATCAACTTCCACCGCGTCCGGACCAGCGCCAAGACCTTCCTGGTCACCAGCACCGACATCCGCCGCGGCCAGCTGCGCGTCTTCCGCAACCCCGAGCTCACGGTCAAGCACATCCTGGCCTCCTGCAGCATCCCGGTGGTCTATCCGTGGACGGATCTAGACGGGGATTTGCTGTGGGACGGCGCGGTGGTGGCCAACACCCCGCTGCGGCCGGCCATCGACGAGGGCGCCGAAGAGATCTTCGTGGTGCTGCTCTCGCCGGCCGGCGCTCGTGAATTGCCGCCCCCGCCGAACCTGCTGGATGCCGCCGCCCACGCCTTCGACATGGCGCTGCTGGCCTCGTTCGAGGTCGACTTGAAGATGCTCGAGAAGGTCAACCGGCGCGTGCGCGAGGGCCGTGACGCCAGCGGCCATCACGTCGTCAACGTGCGCGTCATCGCGCCGAGCGAGAACATCCCGGCGGCCTGGATCCTGAAGTACGACCCTCAAAACACGGATTATCTGATCAAGCTCGGGTATGAGGATGCCAGGCGGATGGTGGGCCAGTGAAGTCACGTCGCCCTGGATCCGCCCAATGGCCACCGCGCACGACTCTTTGCGGGTAATGGGCCGCGAATTTCAGGGCCCTCCAGCCGCCGCCTGAAATCCCGACTACCAGCGCCCGGAGCAGGTCGAGGCCGTCAAACACCTCGTCGGCCCAATCGGCATTGGCGGGCAGCCGGCGGTTGCCACACCCCGGGATCCCGCGCGTGCTGGCGGTGGTGTGATCGCCCGATTGATATGGCCTTCACTGATGCGCCGGACGGCCGGCCCGCCGCGCACCGGCGGTCAACTCGCTCCGCCAGAGGGTCACGCCGCGCCCCCACCTTCTGTGCCGTCGTGACCTCAGGCTGGAGTGAGCGCCTCCGTCAGCCAGCCCTCGATTTCCGCCGCGCGCGGCACGCGGCCGGCGCAGACGACGCGTTCGTTGATGATCAGGGCCGGCGTGAACAGCACGTTGTAGGCCTGGAGCACCAGCGGATCACGCACATGCTCCAGGCGCGCCTCCAGGCCGGGCTGCCTGCGCCGGGCGTTCTCCACGGCCGCCGTCGCCGCGCGTTCCAGGGCGAAGCAGCGCGGGCAGCCCGGTCCCAACACCTTGACGTGCAGCCTGGCCGGCCTCAGGCCGTGGCCAGCGCATTCGTCAGCCAGGTGGTCACCTCGGCCGGGGTGGGGATGCGGCCGGAGCAGACCACCTGCTCGTTGATCACCAGGCCCGGCGTCGACAGGATCGGGTAGGCCGTGATCTGGGCGTAGTCCGTGACCTTGATGATCTCGGCCTCGATCGCCAGGCCGGCGACGGCTTGCCGGGCGACGGCTTCCACTTTCTTGCAGTTGGCGCAGCCGGAGCCGAGGACTTTGACGGTCAACATGAGGGTTCTCCTTGAGGTGAAATCAGTCGGTTGACGCGGAGTGCGCCAGAGCGTGGCGCGCGTTCCGCCGGTTAAGCAGGTACAGGGCCAAGGCGAGCGCGCCCAGCACGGCGACGAGGTAGCCGCCCAGCCGCCAGGCGCTGGCGCCGTCGACCCAGGCGCCGTAGATGAGGCCGGCCAGCGCGCTGAAGGCGGCCACCCAGCCCACGTAGACCCAGGCCTTCAGCCGGCCGATGATCGTGGCGATGATCAGGATGCTCTGCAGGCTGAGCTCGGGGTCGGCCATCAGGTAAGCCAGCAGCGGGCCGCGATGCATGCCCAAGCTCAGGAACATATTGGCGATGGGCACCTCCACCAGGGTGGGGAAGTACATGAAGACGCCGAAGAGCACGCCGGCCAGGTTGCCCAGCAGCGTGTTGGCGCCGGCCAGGGTCTCAATCCACTCCGGGCGGATGAGGGCGCGCAGGACGCCGACGACGAAGACGCCGACGACGAGCAGGGGGAAGATCTGTTTGACGAAGCGCCAGGACTCCCACAACCATTCTTGCCGAGCATAGGGCTCGATCCGGCGCACGATCACCACCAGGGCCAGCAAACCCAGCGCGACGGCGAAGAAACGGCCGGTGAAGGCCAGGGTCACGCCCTCGGCCTGCGGCTTCACCCCCAGGGCGGCCACCAGCAGGGTCAGGGCGGTCAGGGCCAGCGCCGCGAACGTCCAGTAGTTCAGGCCATCCAGCACGTCCTCCATCCCGCGCCAGGCGGTGACGCCGATCAGGGCCAGCAGGCCGATGAGCAGCGCGCCCTGGGCCGTGATGCCCTCTTCACCCTTGCTCGGATCAAAGGGCGCCAGCTGGAACAGGAACGCCTGAAAACCATCGACGCCGGGCACCGGCACCGTGACCTGGGCATAGGTGTTGGTCAGCACCTCGACCTTGAGCGTGCCCGCGATCAGCAGCGCCACCAGCACCAGCAGGAAGGCCAGGGCCGGCCGGCTCATGGCGCCGCGGCCCGCGAACAGCGCGTCGGTGGCCTGATCATGCGCGGCGTCGGCGCGGCTGAAGATCAGGGCCATGATCAGGCCGATGCCAATGCCGAAGGCCAGGGACAACACCAACCGCGCGGCGGCCAGGTCAGGGCCGATGACGACACCGGTGTAGGCCAGGGCCAGCAGGTTGCCGGCCGGGGCGAAGAACAGGAAGGTGATGGCCGGCCCCAGCCCGGCGCCCTTTTTGTAGATGCCGGCAAAGAGCGGGACGATGGTGCACGAGCACACGGCCAGCACCGAGCCGGCCAGGGCCGCGGCCGGGTAAGAAATGAACTTGGGGGTGTTGCGGCCCAGGAAGCGGGTGACCGTCTCCTTGGGGATCAGGGCCGTCATGGCCCCGGCGATATAGAAGGCCGGCACCAGGCAGAGCAGGACATGGGCGGCCAGGTAGGCGCCCAGGTTGCCGAGGCCGCTTTGGAGCAGGGTGGTGACAAAATCCATTGGGTAAGTCTCCAGTCGCCCGCCGCCGGGCGAGCGCTGTATTCAGGTTTCCGAATGCTGCCCGGCAAAAAAGAGAGTCAGGCGGACGTCAGCTCGGCCACGGGGTGGCACTTCGGGCATGGGCAATCGGCGTGGCGGGCCGCCGGCGCGACGGCTGATTGGCCTGCGGCACTGGCCGCGTCAATCACGCGGAAGATCGCCGGCTCGGCCACGCGGTAGAAGACGTTGGGGCCCTCGCGCCGATCCTGCACCAGGCCGGCCTCGCGCAGGCTCATCAGGTGCTGGGAGATGTAGGCTTGGCGGTAGCCCAACACGGCCTCCAGATGGCAAACGCACTGCTCGCCATCGCGCAGGATGTTCAGGATAGCCAGCCGGGCTGGATGTCCCAAGAGCTTGAAGAGTTGAGCAGGAGTGTTCCCAAGGCCCATATTCAAATACCCGAATGTGACTTTAGCGGCGGATTGGGGCGGGCGTCCCTGCCGGATGTCACTGAGTCACAATGACGTTTGTAGCACTCCCTTTAGCCGCGGTCTCAGGTAATGGGGCTTGAAAACGAACCGGACCATCAGCACAATCCCTTCTGTCGAGGAAACGGAAGGTGCCGATGGACCCGCTCACAGGATTTGCGCAAACCCGGAGTGTCCGGCAACGGGGCCAGTTGGCGAAGGCAATACTGGAAGGGGAATCGCCCCCGGCAGTGCGGATGGGCGGGCTGGGCTGCCTAGCCGAGCCCGGCCTCGCGCGCGCGCAAGATGGCCTGCGCGCGGTCGGCCACTTGCAGCTTGCTGAAGATGTTAGAGACGTAGTTGTGCACCGTCTTCACGCTCAGCGACAACTGCCGGGCGATATCGGCGTTGGGCTGACCCTGGGCCAGCAGTCCGAGAATTTCGCGCTCGCGTTCGGTAAGTGAGGGGAAGGCCTCTTTGGGCACCGTCGGGTGGGGCGCCGCGAAGAAGTCAATGAGGCGGTTGGCGATCGCGGGGCTGAAGATCGCCTCGCCCCGGCTGATCGCCTGTACCGCCCGGGCCATCTCGCCGGCGTCGGTGTCCTTCAAGATGTAACCGCGCGCCCCGGCGCGCAGCGCCGTAAAGACCGATTCGCTGTCGTCGAACAGCGTGACCATCAGGATGCGGATGTGGGGACTGGCACTCAGGATGGCGCGCGTGGCGGCCAGCCCGGTGCCGCCTGGCATCTGCAGATCCATCACGATGACGTCCGGCGCCAGGTCGCCGGCCAGCGCCATGGCCGCCTCGCCGGTGGCCGCCTCACCGACCACTTCCATCTCCGGCAGCGCTTCCAGCATCGCCCGCATCCCCTTGCGGAAGAGCGGGTGGTCGTCGGCGATGAGGACGCGGATTTTATCCATAAGAGGCGTGCGGGACAGCCGGGGCAGACGCATCCCCGGCCGTGTGCGCCAACGGCAGCCGGGCGACCACCCGTGCTCCACCCCCGGCGTTCGGTTCCACCCGGCAGGTCCCGCCCAGTTCCTCCGCCCGCTCGCGCATCGAGCGCAGGCCCACGCTCGGATGCGGGCCGGCCGGCAGGCCCCGGCCGTCGTCGCTGACCTCCAGCCGGACCTCGCCGGCCAAGACGAGGCGGATGGCACAGCGACGGGCATGCGCGTGGCGCACCACGTTGGCCAGCGCCTCCTGCGCAATGCGGTAGGCCGCCACCTCCACCGCCGCCGGCAGGGGCGGGCTGGCCTCGGGCGCGGAAATGCTGACCTGCAGGCCATCGGCCGACGTGCACTGGCCGGCCAGCGCGCGCAGCGCCCCGGCCAAGCCCAGTTCATCCAGGGCCGGCGGGCGCAGGGCATACACCAGGCGCCGGATGTCGGCGATGGCCGCGCGGATCTCATCGCGCAGTTCAACTGCCACCGCCTGGGCGGCGGCCGGATCCTTGGCAATCAGCCCGCGCAGCGTGTCCGCCCGCAGATGCAGGCCCGCGAACTGCGAGCCCAGCCCGTCGTGCAGGTCGCGGCGCAGGCGGCGGCGCTCTTCTTCGCGCGCGGTGACCAGTTGCTCACGCGAGCGCCGCAGATCAGCGGTCAATTGCACGGCGTGGACGGCGGCGCCGGCCTGACGGGCCAGGGCCTCCAGCAGGCGGCGGTCGGCGGCGGAGAAACTCTCACCCGCGCGCGGACCCGCGATCAGGGCGCCGATGGTCTCCGCCTGATAGATCAGCGGCAGGCGCAGAGGGTCGGCGGCGGGCGCGCCATAGGCCGCGATGATCGAGTCCGCGCCAGCGGCCTCCGCCGAGGCGGCGAGCGCGATGGCGGCATAGGGCAGCTTGAGCGTCTGGGCCACCGTCTCGACGATGGTCGGCAGCACGGCCTCGGGCGCGAGCGTCCCCTCCAGCCGCCGGCCGAGGCGGGCCAGCGCCGCATACGGGTCATCCCGCTCGCCGTAGATCAGGCGGTTGACAGCGCGCTGCAACCGGTCCCGCGCCGGCTGGACCACGATCGCCACCAACCCGACCCCCAGTAAAGAGAGGGCCAGACTGCCGCGCGCCTGCAGCAGCACGCCCAGCCCGCCGACGACCAGCAGATACACCCCGACGACGGCGGCGGTCAGGGCCCCGTAAACCAGCGTGCGGTTGATGACGAGATCGATGTCGTAAAGTCGGTGGCGCCGGATGGCGATGGTGACCGACACGGCAATACCCAGGATAAACAAGTCGGTCAGCACGATGCTGAGCTCAGTGGCGTCGGGCTCGCTCAGAAAGAAGGGGGCCAGCGCTGAGGCCAGACCGAAAACCAGGAAAAGCACCAGCGTGGTGTAGACGACCCTCTTCAACTGCTCGCGTTCAACCCCTCTCGACCGGTGGAAACGCAGGCCCACGACCAGCAAGGCGCCCAGCATGGAGAGCCCCAGCAGGACCCCACTCACGTTGATGAGCGGCTCCAGAACGGGGCCGGCGCCCGGAACTCCGGAAGCGTTCACGCCGGGGATACTCCAGGATTCGATAGGGCCGGGATGGAGCGCCACGCCCACGACCGCCCCCATGAGACCAAGCCCGCCGATCCCGACCAGCAGCCGCCAGCGGCGGGTCGGCAAGCGGCCGTCCGGGAAAAAGGGCAGGGCGAAACTGAAAGGCAGGGTGAGGGCCACGATCCAGATCCAGCGGCTGAGCCAGATCAAGGCCTCCGACCAGGGCAGCCAAACCGATTGAGCGAGTGATTGGAAGACCGTGTTGCCAATGGCGACGGCCAGAAGGCCATACAAGACCGCGGTGATGGCGTAGAGCCATCCGATCACGTTCCCAGGATGCCGGGACACGATCAAGCCGCCCAGCAAGGCATACATCACAGTAATGAAAGGGACAAGTGCCTGGTGAGAGATGAGGGGCCGAAGGTTGCCGGTCTGCAGGATGTAGATCAGGCTGAGGGTGGTACCCAGGCTTCCCATGATAATGGCGGCGCCAGCCAGAGCCCAACCCAGCGACCGGACAAAATTTGTCTTGTTCATCGTTCCGATTATACCGGCTCGCTCATAGCGTCTCGGGCCAGATCAATACGGCTCGGGAGTGCCGGGCTCGGGGTCAGGGCGTTTTCCACAACAAGGCGATCCCGATCACCAGCGGCGCGACCTGATGCAGCACCGGGAAATAGATGTCGCGCGGCGTCACCAGGGGGAGCACCACCAGCCAGGCGCTGTTCCAGATGAGGGTGGCCCAGCCGATCCAGGGAGCCACCGCCCCGGCTTGAAGCAGGCCGCCCCCGATGGCGGCCTGAGCCAGGAACGTCAGGACCACATAGACGACGATGACGGGATAAAGGCCCGGCCCGGCCCGCGACAGATTGAGCGCCTCGGCCGCCACCCCGAGAATCCCGGCGAACACACACGCGGTCACCCCCACCCGGGCCAGGATCTGGCCGCCGGTGTTTTGAAGCTGAGCCTCGAACAGCGCGAAGCCGAGGGCGGTGAGGATGATCGCCGCCAGGACGAAGCCCCGTTCCCACGCATAATAAGCGGGCGTGGGCGGCAAGCCGCCGCGCTGGCCGCCGCGGATCCAGAACATCAGCAGGCCGGGAAATTGAACGGTCGTGCCGAGGACGAGGACGAACCCAGCGGCGCGTTCGAGGCTCCAAAAGCGTGGGTCAGCCATCAGTTCTCCTCCGACACTGGCCGGCGCGCAAGAGTCATTCCCATCACCGCGCCGCCCGCCAACGCGGCGCCCAGGTTTCCGAGCGTCATCACTGTCAGCATGGTGAAGCGTTCGGCGGCGCGCGGCGCGCCCACCACCCAGCCGAGCGACTCCATGACCAGATTGACGGCCAGAAAGGCCAGGGCGGCCGTCAGCCCCACGCGCCACAGCAACTGCCAGGCCAGAGCTCGGTCCCTCAACCCAAGGCCGATGCTCCAGGCGCTGACCCCGGCAATCACAAAGGCGGTTGGCACAAACAACACGGTGAAGAGCCGATGAATGGGAAGCCAGGCGCCAACCGCATTTAGGGCCATGGGCTCAACGATCTGCAGGGTTATGCCCAGGCCGATGGCGAGGGGCGCAAAGCCCAGGCCGCCCGCCAGGGCCATCCGCCGCCCCTGGCTGGTTTGGGCGAGGCGGCCCATCAGCACGCCCCACAGCGCACTGCCCAGGAACATCCCCGCCAGCGCCGGAACAGCCGCCACGGCCATGGGAGCCGGGCTCGGGTTGGTGAAGCTGTGTCCCGGCAGCAGGTTGAAGACGAGGTTGCCGGCCGCGATACCGAGCACCAGGCCGCCGACAAGCGCCAGAGCCGTGAAGACTGCGCCCGCCAGGGCCGGAGAAAGGGCGGAAGCGCCTAGCGGCAATTTCCTTGTGGTCATACTTCAGCCTTTGGAAACGATGAGGCGAAACCAGACCTCGCCCAGATTGATCGGCAACGGACGCCAGGCATCGCCGCCATTGGTCGAATGCCAGACCGCGCCGTGGCCGCTGGCCAGATACAGGCCGCCTGACTCAGCCGGGTCGGCCGCCAATAGTGGCAGGCGGTCAAAGGAGGCCGGCAGGCCGCCGCCCAGCGTCTCCCAGGCGCCGCCCCCCACTGAGCGAACCAGCCTAGCCTGTGAGTCTGCGCTGTGGGCTTTGAGGACAGGCGCTACCACTGCATACCAGCGATCTGGCTGCTCCGCGTCCGCGGCCACGTTGATACAGTAGCGCCGGTCCAGGCCCGGCCGGGGCTGCGTCCAGGTCAAGCCCGCGTCTCGGCTCAGAGCCGGCCCGCCGCCATGGGCCTGGTAGGCCCAGGCGCTCTGGCGGGGATGAAAGAACAACTGGTGGCAGTCCCGGCCCGCGCCCTTCCGGTGGTTGCTCCAGGTCCGGCCGCCGTCGGCGCTGCGCACCACCGCCCCCAGTTCGACGCCGGCGAGAACAATATTGGGATCGCCGGGCGAGAGCGCCAGGGCCAGCACGTAGGCCGTGAAGGGGGGCTCGGCCGGGGATCGCCACCACCACCGCCCGCGCACGCGCCGGAAACCTGTCAGCTCCTCCCAGTGCGCGCCCGCGTCGGCGGTGCGATAGATGAGCGGCGGGCTTTTGGTGCCAGCGTAGACCACGCCGGGTTCATGCGGGCTGGCGGCCAGCGCCTTGACGATCACGCCCGCGAGGCCCGCTGGCCGCCAGTTCTGCCCGCCATCCACCGAACTGAACACCCCCTGGCCCTGCGTGCCGGCATAAAGCCG
>CALFZO010000193.1 GCA_937952305.1 uncultured Anaerolineales bacterium
CACCTCGGACTACGACAAGGAGAAGCTCCAGGAGCGCCTGGCCAAGCTCTCCGGCGGCGTGGCGGTGATCCGCGTGGGCGCGGCCACCGAGACCGAGCTGAAGGAAAAGAAGCACCGCGTCGAAGACGCGCTCTCGGCCGCGCGCGCCGCGGTTGAGGAGGGCATCGTGCCCGGCGGCGAGATCTCGCTGATCAACGCCGGCGCGGCCCTGGAGAAGCTCAAGGTCGAGGACGAAGACGAGCAGGTGGGCATCAACATCGTGCGCAAGGCGCTCGAGGCCCCCATCCGCCGGCTGGCCCAGAACGCCGGCCAGGACGGCTCGGTCATCATCGACACCGTGCGCCGCACGGCCAAGGAGCAGAAGAACAAGAACATCGGCTTTAACGTGCTCAGCGGGCAATACGTGGACATGCTCAAGGCCGGCATCATCGATCCGGTCAAGGTGGTCCGCGGCGCCCTGGAGAACGCGGCCTCCATCGCGGCCATGATCCTGACCACGGACGCCCTGATCACGGACGCCCCGGAGAAGGACAAGGCCCCGGCCATGCCCCCCGGCGGCGGCGGGATGGGCGGCGACTTCTAAGCCCAGCCGGACGCTGCTAACCCAACGGCCCCTCGCCAAAACGAGGGGCCGTTATTGTTTCTGTTCCCTTTCGGTCGGCCGGCTGTCAGCAACCGCGCCGCCGCGGCCGCGTAGAGAAGATAGTGAGCGCGGGGCCGCGTGGGGCGGCCTCTCAGTTGTAGCGAAGGAGCAACAAGACGATGACGGCGCAAACCAAGCAGCTTCACACCTCACGCCACAACCGCGTCCTGCTGGGCGTCTGCGGCGGCCTGGCCGAGTTCACGGGGATCAGCACGTTCTGGTTCCGGCTGTTCTTCCTGATCGCGGCCATCCCGGGCGGCGTCCCCGGCCTGGGCCTCTACCTGCTGCTGTGGCTGATCATGCCGAAAGGCTAACGTCCCCGCGCAAGCGGGGCGCGTGACGCCCGCCTCAGCCGGCCGGTCCGGCGGCGCGATGTCCGGGACTGCGGCCCGGCCCGCGCCGCCTGGCCGGCCGCGCCTCGTTTAGAAACCCACCAGCGCCGCGAGGCGGTCCCAGTACAGGACCGCGAAGCCGGCCAGCACCAGCCCGCCGATGACGGCGCAGCCGCACGCGAACACGCGGGCCGTGATGCGCAATACCGCGCGCACGACGGCCCAGACCAGGGCCAGGGCCACCAGCGTGGCGGCCAGGCTGACCCAATCCACCTGATTGACTTCCATGAGACTCCTCTGCGGAGGATTCTAGCACGCCCGCACGGGGCGTCAGGCGTGGTCGGCGCGCTCGCGCACGAAACGCCACACCAGCGCGGCCACAAACACATTGACGGCCGCCGCCGCCCAGCCCACCCAGGCGAAGTCCTGGCTGAACAGCCAGGCCCCCAGCAGCGCGCCCGCCATCCGCCCCAGCCCATGCAGCGCCCCGCTCGTGCTGAGGATGGTGCCGCGCGCCTCCGGCGCCAGCTCGCTCAGCAGCGGGATGTTGGCGACGATGCCGGTCTCAAAGCCGAGGTAGACCAGGAACACGCCCGGCAGCGCCAGCCAGAGGTTGCCGGCTAACGCCGGCAGCGCCGCGTAGGCCACGGCCGCCAGCACGGTCGCGCCCAGCACCATTTGCCGCTTGCCCACCCGGTCCGCCAGCGCCGCCACCGCCCCTTCGCCGGCCAACTCCGCGGCGCCGATCACGGTCACCGTCAGCCCCAGCTGCGCCACGCTCAGGTGGAAGTCCCGCTCCAGCCAGCCGCCGTAGACGACGTTGAGCATCTCGTTGGCGCCGGAGGTCAGGCCGCCGTAACTCAACACCGCCAGGACGTGCGGACGCAGCAGGGCGCGCCATTGAAAGGGCGCGCGGACGTGACCGCCGGACGCCGGGCGGGGGCGGATGACCAGGCGCAAGCCCAGGAACGCCAGCACCCCCAGCCCGGCCAAAGGCCAGAAAGGCGCCTGCCAGCCGGAACGCGCGATCAGGAGGCCCAGCAGCGGGATGCCGATGAAGGTGGCGCCGGACCAGCCGAACTCGCTCAGGCCCATCACGCGCCCGCGCTGGGCGTAGGGGGTCCGGTCGCCCAGGTGAGCCAGCAAGGCCGGGTCGTGCAGGGCCTTGGCGATCAGGACAGCGAAGATCAGCAGCGCAAAGGTGGGCAACGACGGCCAGAGCGCCGCGGCGGCAGCCCCAACGATGAAGATCGCGGCGCCGAGCAGAATAGCCAGCCGCTGCCCGAACCGGTCCGGCACGGCGCCGAACACCGGCCCGGCCAGCCCCAGCACGCCGCGCAGGGCCAGCACCTGGGTCAGCGTCTCCGGCGTGACGTTCAGCCCGCGGCTGAACTCCGGCAGGAACGGATACACCATCCGATAAGCGGTGTTGTAGAGGATACGGACGGGGGTGGTGACCAGGAGCAGGACGGCCAGCGACGGCGCACTGCCCGGCTGGCCGCCCTCGCGGCGCTCACCGGCTGGCGAGCTCATCGCGTCTTGTTGAGGACGTCTTGGATCTCGTCGGCGGTCTGGCGGGCGGCGTGCAGGGTCAAGCCGAGCTTGGCGTCTTTCTGGACCAGCACGGCCAGCGCGGCGTCGTGGGTGATGGGCAGCACGGCGATGGTGCCGCGCTCGCCCTCCATCAACACGCGCTGCATCTTGCCTTGATCCAAACGCGAGAGGGTGCGTTCGGCCTGGCCGGCCACCACGGCCGCCAGCGCGGCCACGTGGTCGCCGCCGCTGGGGTCGTGGATGTTCTCGTCCCAGCCGGGGGGGAAAGCCGCGATCACCAGCCCATCGTGGGTGATCACGGCCGAACCTCGAACTGCGGGGGCATTGCGCTGCAACGTCTGCAAGCTGCGCCGCAAGGCGTCCGACCGATACTGAATGGGCATACCGCTAATTTACCGCGAAGCTGCGTTTCCAGCAACCGCGCGCGGCTTCTAACCGATTCCGTCGTTGACGCTTACCGAAGCGCGTCCGTATACTGCGATAGCGCTCAGGAGAGACTTGTGCAACGTTTTTGCGTGCGGCTGCTGACTGTGCTCATGTTCTTGGCGCTGGCCGGGCCGACGCCGGCCGGCGCGCAAACGCCGCTGGCCGTCGCCAATGACCGCGCCACGCCGGAGTTTCCGGAGCGCCTCACCTTCAGCGCCGATCTGCAAGGCCAGGCTGAAATTCAGCGGGTCGTCCTGGAGTATGGCGCGGATCAACTCAGCTGCAGCCAGGTGGTGGCCAAGGCCTTTCCGGAGTTCACGCCCGGCCTGTCTGTGAGCGTGGCGTGGACCTGGGAGATGCGCCAGTCTGGTTCGCTGCCGCCCGGCGCGCAGGTCTGGTGGCGCTGGCGCGTGACGGAGGCCGATGGCCGCGAGACCGTCACCGAGCCGCAGACCATCACCTGGCTGGACGCCGAGCACGCCTGGCAGACGGTCAGCGGGGGCGGCCTCAACCTGCACTGGTACAGCGGCGGCGCCAGCTTTGGGCGGCAGCTGCATGACTCGGCGGTGCGTTCGCTCGCGGCGCTGGAGCGCAGCACCGGACTGAGCGCGGAAGCCCCGATCGACCTCTATATCTACGCCAACACCGACGATATGCGCGCGGCCGTCTTGTATGAGCCCGGCTGGACGGGCGGGCTGGCTTATCCCGCCCACGCCGTCGTCATCATCGGCATCGCGCCGGAGGATCTGGCCTGGGGCCAGCGCACTCAGGCGCACGAGCTCACTCACGTCCTGGTCGGCCACCGGACATTCAGTTGTCTCGGCGTGGTGCCCACCTGGCTCAACGAGGGCCTGGCCGTGTACGGCGAGGGCGGGCCGGAGGCCGCCTCATTGGAACAGTTCGACGCAGCTGTGGCCGCCGACGCCGTGCTGCCGGTGCGGGCGCTAAGCGGAGGTTTTTCGGAGGACCCGGCCCAGGCCGACCTTTCCTACAGCCAATCCTACCGGCTCACGCAGTACCTGATCGACACATACGGCCAGCCCGCTATGCTGGATCTGCTGGGCCAACTGCGCGACGGCGCCACCGTGGACGCCGCGCTGCAGGCCGCGTATGGCTTCGACCTCGACGGCTTCGAGGCCGAGTGGCGCGCGGCCCTGGGCCTGGCTCCGCGCCAGCGCGCCAACGCCACGGCGATGCCGGTCCCGACCGTGGTGCCGACGCTTGTGCCGGTGGCGGCCCTGCCAACGACCGCCGCCGCTCCGGCGTCAACGCCCGACATCGCCGCGGCGACGCCCCAGCCGGCCGCCGCCTCCGCCGGAAACTCCGGCTTGCGCCTGGCCGCCCTCATCGGGCTGGCGGTGGTCCTGGTGATCGGCCTGGGCTTGGGCGGTGCAGCCCTCGTCCTGGCGTTCCGACCGCGTCGCCAGCCTTAGCCGTTTCAGGGGGATTGCTCCCAACTCGCCATGAAACCTTCGCTCAACCGCTTGACGTGCGCGGTCCTGCTGGCCGCCTTGACCCTCACCGCCTGCCGTTCCACGCAGGCGCTGCCCACGCTGGTGCCAACCTTCACGCCGCGCCCGCCCACGGACACGCCGGCGCCGCTGCCGACCGCCACGGCCACCGGCGTCTTCGCGCCGCTGCCCACGGCCACGCCGCTGCTGTCAGCGACGCCGGAGCCAGGCGCTTACACGAACCCGGCCCTGGGCGTCCGCCTGCGCTACCCGGACGGCTGGCGCCTGCAGCCCGACGAGCGCACGGACGTGCTCACCTGGGTGATCAGCCCGCAAGACGAGGTCTTCGCGCTGCTCTTCGTCAGCGCGCGGCCGGCCGACGAGAGCCTGCAGACGACCGCGCTGGCCATGTGGGAGGGCGTCAGCGACGGGATGACCGATCTCACGCTGCTGAAGAACGAGCCGCTCATCCTGGGCGACGGCCGCATGGGCTGGACCACACTGGGCATCGGCCTGCAGGACCAGACGCGCCTCAAGCTCAGCCTGACGACGACAAGCTTCGGCCGCTATCTCTTCTCGCTGCTGACCTTCGCGGAGGCGAGCGCCTATGACGGGCGCGCCGCCGAGATCAACACCCTGCTCGCCTCGCTGCAGGCCGGGCCGCCGGAAGTCCACGGCCTGCCGCGCGACCAGACGCTGGTGTTGGCCGGCGGCGAGAGCACCAACCCGCGCGATTACGACCCGGCCACCACTCAGAGCGGCCCGGACAACCTGCTCTACAGCGGCCTGGTGGCCTTCGACGCCAACCTGAACGTCGTCCCGGACCTGGCCGCCAGTTGGGACGTGGTCGACGGTACCCGCTACGTGTTCCATCTGCGCCCCACGGCGCGTTTCCACAACGGCCGGCCGATCACGGCGCGCGACGTGGTCTACTCCTGGGAGCGCGCCGCCGCCCCGGACACCGCCTCCGACACGGTGCTCACCTATCTGGGCGACATCGTCGGCGTGCCTGACCGCCGCGCCGGCCGCGCCGACCGGATCACGGGCCTGAGCATCCTCGACGACTACACGCTGGCGGTGACGATCGACGCGCCCAAGCCGTATTTCCTGCTCAAACTGACGTCGGCGCCGGCGCTGATCGTGGACCGCGCCAACGTGGATGCCGGCCCAGACTGGTATCGCGCACCCAACGGCAGCGGACCGTACCGCCTGGCGCGCTGGGACAGCTTCCAGGTCATGATCCTGGAACGCAATCCCCTGTATTACGGCCCGGCGCCGGCCATCCCCTACGTCGTCTTTGAGTTGTATGCCGGCTACGGCCTGCGCCTGTACGAGACCGGCGCCATCGACCTCACTAGTGTCAGCGCTTTCGACCTGCCGCGCCTGACCGACCCGGACGAACCCATGCACGCCGAGCTGCGCCAGGGCCCGACACTGTGCACAGATTTCCTGGTCTTCGACGTGACTCAGCCGCCCTTCGACGACGCGCGCGTGCGCCAGGCCTTCACGCTCGCCTTCGACCGCCAGACCTACGTGGACGTGGTGCTGAACGGGATCGGCGTGCCGGCGCGCGGCCTGTTCCCGCCGGGCTTGCCCGGCTACACCCCCGGACTGCGCGGCCTCGACTACGATCCGGAACGCGCCCGGCAACTGCTGGCCGAATCCACCTATGGCGGCGCGGCCGGCCTGCCGCCGATCACGCTGACGACGGCCGGCCTGGGCAGCGACCTGGGCGGCCTGGTGACGGCGCTGGCGGAGATGTGGCAGCGCGAGCTGGGCGTCACGCTCACGGTGGAGAACCTGGAACCGGACCGCTACGCCGACGAGATCACGGCCGGCCGGCACGGCCAGCTCTTCGAATGGGGCTGGTGCGCCGATTACCCGGACCCCGAGAATTTCGCCGACGTCCTGCTGCACAGCGGCGCCGAGCAGAACTTCGGCCACTACGCCAACGCGGCCGTCGACGCCTGGCTGGAGCAGGCCCGCGTTGAGCCGGACGTGGCCCAGCGGCTGGCGCTCTATCAGCAGGCCGAACAGCAGATCGTCGACGACGCGCCGCTGCTCTTCCTCACGCACGGCCAGTCGTTCGTGCTCGTCAAGCCCTATATCCAGGGCTACCGTCTCAGCCCATTCAACGTCTCGTTAGTGCCGTTCCTGTCCCTCGACGGCGGCCGGCTCGCCAATCCATAGAGGTCCGGGCGGCGGCCTCTGCGTTATAATCGGGCGCGGCTTCGATTCCCGATTCAAGCGATAGGTCTCTATGCCCACCTACCCTGCGCAACCTCACGGGCGTCTCTTCAACTTCTCGGCCGGCCCGGCCACCCTGCCCCTGGCGGTGCTCGAACAGGCCCAGGCCGAGCTGCTCAACTGGCGCGGCACCGGCATGTCGGTGCTGGAGATGAGCCACCGCTCGGCCGCCTTCGAGACGATCCTGGGCGAGGCGGAGGCCGATCTGCGCGCCCTGTACAACCTCCCGGCCACCTACCGGGTCCTGTTCCTGCAAGGCGGCGCCACGCTCCAGTTCGCCATGGAGCCGCTCAACCTGCGCCCGGCCGGCCGCTCGGCCGATTACGTGGTCACCGGCGCCTGGTCCAAAGCCGCCTACAAAGAGGCCAGCAAGCTGGGCCTGGCCCGCGCCGCCTTCGACGGCGAGGCCAACCGGCCGGCCTATTTCCCGGCCCAGCCTGAGCTGCAGCTCGACCCGGCCGCCGCCTACCTGCACTTCTGCTCCAACGAGACCATCCACGGCGTCGAGAGCGCGGCCGAGCCGGTGCCGCCGGACGGCGTGCCGCTGGTCTGCGACGCCTCCTCAGACTTCGTCAGCCGGCCGGTGGACGTGGCGCGCTACGGCCTGATCTACGCCGGCGCCCAGAAGAACGCCGGCCCGGCCGGCGTTACGATCGTGCTCATCCGCGAAGACCTGCTGGCGCGCTCGCCCGCCGACCTGCCGATCATGCTCGATTACCGGCTGCAGGCCGAGAACAAATCGCTGTACAACACGCCGCCCTGCTACGCCATCTACATCGTCGGCCTGGTGTTCAAGTGGCTGCGCGGGCTGGGCGGCCTGGCCGAGATCGCGCGCCGCAACGCCGCCAAGGCCGAGCGCGTCTACGCGGTCATCGACCAGAGCGGCGGCTTCTACCGCGGCCTGGCTCGCGCGGACAGCCGCTCGCTGATGAACGTCACCTTCCGCCTGCCGGACGACAACCTGGACGCGCAGTTCGCCAAGGAAGCGACCAAGGAGAAGCTCGACGGCCTCAAGGGGCACCGCTCCGTGGGCGGCGTGCGCGCCTCGCTCTACAACGCCCTGCCGCCGGAGGCCGTGGACGCCCTGGCGCAATTCATGGTCGAATTCCAGCGCAAGAACGGATAACGCCATGCCGCCCAAAATCCTGATCGCCGACGGCCTGTCCGAGGCCGGCCTCCAGCTCCTGCAGACCATCGGCGAGGTGGTGGTTAACCCCAAGATCACGCCCGCCGAGCTGACGGCGTCCCTGCCGGATTATCAGGCCCTGATCGTGCGCTCGCGCACCAAGGTCACCGAGGCCGTCATTGCGGCCGGGCCGGCGCTCACGGTCATCGGCCGGGCCGGCGTGGGCGTGGACAACATCGCCGTGGCCGCGGCGGTGGCGCGCGGCATCACGGTCGTTAACAGTCCGCTGGCCGCCTCGGTCTCCGTGGCCGAACTGACGCTCGGCCTGATGCTGGCGCTGGCGCGCGCCGTGCCGGCCGCCGACGCCGCGCTCAAGCAAGGCCGCTGGGAGAAAAGCGCGTTCATGGGCAGCGAGCTGAACGGCAAGACGCTCGGCTTGCTTGGCCTGGGCCGCATCGGCGTCGAGGTGGTCAAGCGCGCTCGGGCGTTCGACATGACGGCCGTGGCGTACGACCCCTACCTGAACGAGGCCCAGATCCGCGAGCGCGGCGCCGCGCCGGTAAGCTTCGACCAGGCCCTGGCGCAGGCGGATTACCTTTCTTTGCATCTGCCGCTCACGGCCGAGACGCGCAACCTGCTGGATGCAGCGCGCCTGGCACAGATGAAGCGCGGCGCGCGGCTGCTGTGCCTGGCGCGCGGCGGTGTGATCGACGAGGACGCTTTGCGCGCGGCCCTGGACTCCGGCCACCTGGCCGGCGCCGGTCTGGACGTCTTCGCGGCCGAGCCGCCGCCGGCCGGCTCCATCGCCATGCATCCCAAGGTCGTGGCCACGCCGCACATCGGCGCGCAGACGGCCGAGGCCCAGACCCGGGCCGGCGTCGCCATCGCCGAAGAAGTGCTGGCCGTGCTTCAGGGCCGCGAACCGCGCTGGCGCGTCACCCAGAACGATTAGCCGTTATAATCAGCGCGTGTTGTGACGCGCACAGCGGCGCGACCGGCAGCGCCCTTCGCCGTCAGCGCCGCAGCGCGGCGTGACCGGGCCCGTAGCTCAATGGCAGAGCACGCGGCTTAAGGCAATCGGCCCAATTCAAGTTGAGGGTTGAGGATCTCAGAGCAGAAACGAGTCTGCCGTCCTTGCCGGAGGGATCCGCACACCAGACAGACAGGCCCTTGTTCACAGTCTGTCTGGCAAACTTGCTGGGGCCGATCGCAACGGGCGGCCTGGAGAGCAATCTTCAGGTGATCACCTGCCAAATTCGGGGAAGCCTAAGTCGCAAGATACGGTAATCCCGAGCCAAGCCCGGGCAAGCGCCACCCAGTGGCGCGACGGGAAGGTGTAGAGACTAAACGGCAGGCACCCCACTGGGGTGAAGAGATAGTCCAGCCCACGAACCCGAAAGGGGCGGCGAAAGCCGTGGTGGGATGCATAACCGCTTGGTTGCAGGTTCGAATCCTGCCGGGCCCACTCTTGCGCCATCACCCCGTGGGCGTTGTGCCTGACGCTCTTCAGCGCGCGGCCGCCTCACACCAGCCATCCCGCCCGCCGCACTTACCCTATGGACGACAAACTCCAAGCTCTCAAAGCGCATCTGCAGGAAGCTACCGACCTCGGTCTGGTGGGCTCGCTGTTGTCTTGGGATCAGGCCACCTACATGCCGCCCGGCGGCGGGCCGGCCCGCGGCCGGCAGATGGCCCTGATCGGGCGGCTGGCGCACGAGCGCAGCACCGCGCCCGAGATCGGGCGCCTGCTGGACGAGCTGGAGGCCTGGGCGGCCGCGCAGCCGTACGACTCGGACGAGGCCGGGTTGGTGCGCGCGGCTCGGCGCAACTATGACCGCCTGGTGAAGGTCCCGGCGCCGTTGCTGGCCGAGTTCTATGCCCATTCGTCGGTCGCCTACCAGGCCTGGGCGCAGGCCCGGCCCAAGGCCGACTTCACGGCCGTGGCACCGCTGCTGCAGAAGACGCTCGACCTCAGCCGGCGCATCGCCGACTGTTTTCCGGGCTACGCCCACATCGCCGACCCGCTGATCGATGTCGCCGACGACGGCATGACCGTAGCCAGCCTGCGCCCGCTCTTCGCCGAGCTGCGTGCGGCCCTGGTGCCAATCGTCCAGGCTCTCACGGCCCAGCCGCCGGCCGACGACCGCTGCCTGCGCCAGCACTTCCCTGAGGACGCCCAGCGCCAGTTCGGCGAGCGCGTCATCCAGCAGCTGGGCTACGACTTCACGCGCGGCCGCCAGGACAAGACCCACCATCCGTTCATGACGAAGTTCTCGCTCGGTGACGTGCGCATCACCACGCGCTTCCAGGAGCACGACCTGAGCGATGGGCTGTTCAGCACCATCCACGAGGCCGGCCACGCCATGTACGAGCAGGGCATCGACCCGGCTTTCGAGGGCACGCCGCTGGCCAACGGCACCTCGGCCGGAGTCCACGAGAGCCAGTCGCGCCTGTGGGAGAACGTCGTCGGGCGCAGCCGCGGCTTCTGGGAGCACTTCTACCCGGAGCTGCAGGCCATCTTCCCCGAGCAGCTGGGCGCCGTGTCGCTGGATACGTTCCACCGCGCCATCAACAAGGTCCAGCGCTCGCTGATCCGCACCGACGCCGACGAAGTCACCTACAACCTGCACGTCCTCATCCGCTTCGATCTGGAGCTGGCGCTGCTGGAGGGCACGCTGGCCATCCAGGATCTGCCGGAGGCCTGGCACGCCCGTTACCAGGCGGATCTGGGGGTGCGCGCGCCCGACGACCGCGACGGCTGTCTGCAGGACGTGCACTGGTTCGGCAGCACGATCGGCGGCGCTTTCCAGGGCTACACGCTCGGCAACCTGATGGGCGCGCAATTCTACGCGGCCGCGCAGCAGGCCCGGCCGGATCTGCCGGCGCAGATCGCGCGCGGCGAGTTCGGCGCCCTGCACGGCTGGCTGCGCGAGAACGTGCTGCGCCACGGCCGCAAATACACGGCGCCGGAGCTGATCCAGCGCGTCACCGGCGGCCCGTTGGACAGCGGCCCGTATCTGCGTTACCTGCGCGAGAAGTACGGCGCGCTCTACGCGCTGCCGCAGTAGCGGCGGCGGAGCTCCAGAACGCAAAAGGACGGGCGCCGGCCCGTCCTTTTCGTTGGCGCGGCAGTGAGCCGGAGGGCTACGGCGCCAGCGTCACCTGGGCCGTCATCCCCCAGCGCAGGCGCGGATCGGTGTCGGCCAGCTCCACGGTGACCGTATAGGTGACGTCGCCGCGGCTTTCCACGAACACGGTGCTGATGGCCTTGACCGTGCCGCTCAGGGTGACCTCGGGCAGGGCGTCCAGCACGATCTGGGCCGGCTGGCCCTCGCTCACCTTGACCACTTCGATCTCGGTCAGGTTGTTGGTCTTCACCACCCAGCGCGCGAACTCGGCCAGCGTCACCACCGGCACCCCCGGCGCGGCCTGCTCGCCGACCTTGAGCTTGAGCTCGGCCACGGTGCCGGCGATGGGCGCGCGCAGTTCGGCGTCGGCGAAGGCGGCTTGCGCGGATTCGAGATTGGCCTCGGCTGCGGCCAGGCGCGCCTGGGCCACGGCCAGCTGATCCGGGTCCGGCCCATCCGCCAGCTTGGCCAGGCGCCGCTCCGCGTCCACGATCTGGGCGTTCACATAGGCGACGTCGGCATTGGCCTTGGCCAAATCATCCGGGTCCGGGTCCCGGGCATAGGTCAGGTTGGCTTGAGCCTCGCGCAGCCGTTCGCGCAGATCGTCGATGGTCTGCGCGTCCGAGCGCTGCGCCTGCGCGATCCGCAGCTCCAGCACCTTGACGGCGTTGGTGGCCTCGTCGAATTCACGCTTGGCGTCTTCCAGCTTCACCAAAGTGCCGGCCGCCGCCGCATAGACGAACTCGCAGTCGGGACAATCCGCCTGCGACTTCTGAGCGTCGCTATAGATGTCGGTGGCCGTCTTGAGCCGGTCCCGCGCCGCCGTCAAGGCCGCTTGCGTATCGCCGATAGACGTGATCTCGGCGTTCTCCTGGGCGGTCGTCAGCGCATTCTGGGCCTTCTGGACCTGTTCCTCGTAAAACTGGATATCCGGGTTGGTCAGGTTGAACAGGCGCTTGTTTACGCGGTCACGCTCTTCCCGCAGCTGGGCCAGCTCCTGCTGCGTGCTGGCCGCCGCCAGCGCGGCGTTGTCGTTCAGGTCCTTGATGGCCTGGCCGGCATCCACCACCGCCTGTTCGGCCTGGGCCACCTGGGCGTTGAGCGACTCGCGGTTCTCGAGCCGGGCGAGCACGTCCCCGGCCTGAACAGCGTCGCCCTCCTTCACCAGCACCTCAGCCACGCTGCCGCCAGTGAGGAACGAGAGTTGGGCGTAGGCGCCGGGTTCCAGACGCCCCTCGGCGATGACCTCGCCGCCGTCTAACACGAGCGGGATATCCGCCGCCGGCGTGGGCGCCGCCCCGCCACCGGTCCCGCACGCCGCCAGCATCACCGCTGCCAGCGCCAGCCCAACAGGCATGAATAATTTCCGCTTGAGCATACCGAGCCCCTTTCTGGAGGACATTCTTAAGCCGCTCGGCCCTCTGCCCCGCCGGCGCGGCCGAAGAATTCTATCGCTATCCTACACCGGTTTGATCGGCCAGCCGTCGGCGAATAGTCCTACCGACGCCTATTCATAAGCTAAGCTTTCACGAACGCTGACCTGGGTGGCGCGGCGGGCCGGCAGCCAACTGGCCAGCAGCGCCAGCGCCACCACGATGGCGAGCCACAGCCACACGCCGTCCGAGGCGTAGTGATAGACAGCCGGGAAGTCGATGGCGGCCCCGAGCACGTCCACGAAGGCGCCGCCGGCGACCGCGCTGAGCGGGATCGCCCCAAGCCAACTCAGCAGGCCCAGCAGCAGACCTTCACCCATGAAGACGGCCGCCACATCGGCCGACGAAGCGCCCACCGCCCGCAGCACGCCGATCTCGCGCCGGCGCTCGAGCACGTTGATGGAGAGCGTGCCGGACAGCCCGATGCTGCCGACCGCGCCGATCAGGCCCGTCATGAGCAGCAGCACCGTGGTCAGCACGCTGAACTGCGCGTTGGCCTGCTCCTGCTCGGCGCGCGCGACCTCGCTGAAGCTCACGGTGATGCTCTGCGCGGCCAGGAAGGCGCGCACGTCCCGCTCGAGCGCCTGCTGCGCCGCCAGCGAGTTATCGCGGGCGCGGATCTCCACCACGCCCGTCCGGCCCGTCCAGCCCAGCTCGCCGTTGAGCGTGTCGCGGTTCAGATAGGCCGTGTTCTGGTCGCGCCCGGCCAGGTCGAAGATCAGGCCCACGATCGTCCACGCCGACTGGCCGGACAGGCCGAGGTCCAGTTCCACGACGTCGCCGACGGTCAGGCCCATCTGGCGCGCCAACTTCTGGTTGAGCAGCAGCGCATGGCCGTCCCGCGGGTCCAGGCCGCGGCCGGCCGTCAATTCCGGCGTGAAGAGCTGCGTGTCCGCGGGGATGCCGCGCAGGAAGACTTCGTGCTCGGCGCCCGGTTCGGAGGCGCCGGGCCGGCGCGCCTGGGCGGTGTAGAACGTCCAGCTCTCCACGCGCGCCACGTTCGGGCGGGATGCCAGCAGCGGCACGATCTCGTCGGTGCGCTGGAGCTGCTCGAAGCCCAGGATGACGTCGTAGCCGAAGCTGCTGAAGATCGTCTGGACGGTGCGGTTGAAGGAATGCTGGGCGCTGAGCACCATCATGAAGATCGCGCCGGCGCTGATCAGCGTGACCTGCGTCAAAGCTACGCGCCCCGGCCGGCGGAAGGTGTTGCGCAGCGCCAGCGCCGCGGCGCGCGGCAGGCCCCGGATGCGCCCGAGCAGCTGGTCCAGCCAGCGGCTGCCATAGTGCCCGGTGCCCAGACCGTAGGCGTTGAGGGCCTCGCGCACCGAGATGGCCACGCCCTGCAGCACCGGCCACAGGGCCGCCAGCAGCGGGACCAGCAGGCCGGTGAGGCCCTGCAGCGCGAGCGCGGCCGGCATCAACTCAAATGGCCCAGCCGGCACGTTCAGGAGCGCCAGCATCCAGCGCGTCAGCGCGTCAGCGCCCCAGGCCCCCAGCGGTACGGCCAGCATCAGGCTCAACAGGCAGTACACGAGCACACCGGCCAGGTACAACTGTGCGATCTGCCCGCGCACGCCACCGACCGTCTTCATGATGCCGATCTGCGGCACTTGCTGGGCCAGCAAGGCGTTGAGCGTGTTGACTACCAGGAAGACGCTCATACCCAGCGACAGCACGGCCATCACCAGCAGCACCAGGCCGACGCCGTCCATCATGTCTTGCAGGAAGTGGCGGTCGGGGTCATAGGTCTCGGACAAGCCCACGCCCACCCCACTCGTCTCCAGCCGGTCTTTAAGCATCTCCAGCTGCGCCTGCGCCGCGGCCGGCTCATAGTCCGTCACGGCAAAGCGCAGTTGGGTGAAGCCGGTGGGCAGGCCGATCTGCGCCAGCGTGGCCGGCGTCACGTAGAAAGCTGGGCGGTCGCTGAAGGGCGGCGGGAACTGGTACGGGTCACGCACGGTGCCGCTGATGCGAAAGGGCTTGGCGCGCTCGTTGACCTCGAAGTACACGGTTGCGCCGGCGGCCGGCGCGCCGAAACCGGCCACGTGGTTGAACTCTACGGCGGCCGTGCGCGGCCCCGGCCAGGCGCCGGTCTGCAGCGTGACCAGGTCCTGCGTCTGGCGCGTGTAGTCCTCCAGCGCGATCAGGCTGGCGTCCTGCCACTCGGCCGCGGGGTCAGACTTCCAGCGGATAGTAAAGCTGGCCAGGCCGATCCCGCCGCTCAGCCCGGGCAGGCGCGCCAGGCTGCGGACGGTGGCCGCGTCCACGCTCCCGTTCAGATACAGGTGCAGGCTGGTGGGCCGGCTGGCGGCCTGGGCCAGCGTCATCTGGCGCGCCAGCAGCGTGTTGCTGGCCGTGATCATGCCCAGGGCCAGCACGCCCACGCCGATGCTCAGGACCACCAGCAGCGTGCGGCCCTTGTGGTTCCACAGGTCGCGCCCGACTTTGCGGAAGGCGATGTTCATGGGCCGACCGCGGCTGCCGCCGCGCCGTGGGCGTGCTCGGACAAGACGCCGTCATGCACCTGGACGAGGCGGCGCATGCGCCGGGCCAGATCGTTGTCATGCGTGACCATCAGGAAAGTCTTGCCCTGCGCCACGAGCTGCTCAAACAAGTTAAAGACCATGTCCGCGGTCTGGCTGTCCAGGTTGCCGGTCGGCTCGTCGCCCACCAGCAGCGGCGGGTCGTTGGCCAGTGCCCGGGCGATGGCCGCGCGCTGCTGCTGGCCGCCGGAGAGCGTGTTGGGCAGCTTGTGGGCCTGGTCCGCCAGACCGACCTGGTCCAACAGGGCCAGGGCCCGCGTCTGGCGCTCGCGCGGCTTCCACATCCGGCAGAAATCCATGGGCAGGAGGATGTTCTCGAGCACGGTCAGCGTGGGCAGCAGTTGGAAGAACTGGAAGATCACGCCGATCGAGCGCCCGCGGAAGCGGGCCAGCTCGTTCTCGTTCATCTGCTCGATGGAGCGGCCGGCGATACGCACGCGGCCCTGCGTGGGCCGGTCGATGCCCGTAATCATGTTCACGAGCGTGGACTTGCCGGAGCCGCTCGGCCCGCGGATGCCCACAAACTCGCCCGGCTGCACGGTCAGACTGACACTCTTTAACACCTGGATCGTGCCGGCCGGCCCCTGGAAATTCTTGACGACCTGATCGACGTGGACGAGCGGTGCCGTGGAAGTCATATCCTTCTGTACGCAGGCCATCCCCGGTGAGTTGCACCGAGGCTGAGGCGCGGCGCGGCGGATCTGTTCAAATCGGCTTGAGCTTGCCGGCGCGGACCAGCGGTTGACAGATCGCGCGGGCGGGCGCTAGAGTGGCGGCAGGAGGCAGGCCTATGGTGGACTTCGGACGCGAGGTGTGCGGCGACCTGGAGGCGGCGACCCAGCGTGAGTGGCTGGTGACCAACGGCCTGGGCGGCTATGCCTCCGGCACTCTCGCGGGGACGCTGACGCGCCGCTATCACGGCCTGCTGATCGCGGCCCTGCGGCCGCCGGTGAGCCGCGTCCTGGCCGCGACCAAGTTCGACGAGGTCGCCGTCTACGCCGGCCGCGCCTATGCGCTGGCCTGCGACCGCTGGGCGGACGGGCGTTCGGCGCCGTCCGGTCACATCTACCTGGAACGGTTTCAATTGGACGGCACGCTGCCGGTCTGGACCTACGCGCTGGACGACGCGCTGCTGGAAAAGCGCGTGTGGATGCAGGCCGGGCAGAACCTCACCTACGTCCTGTACACGCTGCGCCGCGCCACGCTCCCGGTGCAGTTGACGCTCCAGGCCTGGGTCAACGACCGCGACCACCACGGCAACACGCCGCCTGGCCGCGCGCCGCTGGTCGTCGAGGCCCGGCCGGGCGGGCTGCGCGTGCGCCTGCCGGAGAGCAGGGCCGCGCTGGACCTGCTCAGCGACCGGGCCGCGCCGACGCCGCACGCCGCCTGGCGCAAGAACTACTTCCTGAGTGTGGAGGCCGGCCGCGGCGAAGACCCCATCGACGCCAACTTCTGCGCCGGCGAGTTTGCGGTGACGCTGGCGCCCGGCGAAGCCGTGACCTTCGCGCTGGCGGCCAGCGCCGACGGCGCCGCGGCGCCCGCGCCCAGCCTGGACGGCGCGGCGCTGCTGGCCGCGCGCCGCCGCTACGAGCAGGACCTGATCACGCACAGCGGGCTGGACCACGCGGACGCCGCGGCGGACCCGGCCGAGCGCGCCGCCGTGCGCCAGCTGGTGTTGGCGGCCGACCAGTTCATCGTGCGGCGCGGTTTCGGCGCGGAGGCCGGCCGCTCCGTGATCGCCGGCTACCCGTGGTTCACGGATTTGGGCCGCGACACGATGATCAGCCTGCCCGGCCTGACCCTGGCCACGCGCCGCTTCGACGTCGCCGCCCAGATCTTGCGCACCTTCGCGCGCTACGTCGACCAGGGGATGCTGCCCAACCATTTCCCCGACGCCGCTGAGGCGCCCGCCTACAACACCGTGGACGCCACGCTGTGGTACTTCGAAGCGCTGCGCGCCTACCAGGCCGCCAGCGGCGACGACGCGCTCGTGCGCGAGCTGTTCCCGGTCCTGCAAGACATTGTGGCCTGGCACGCGCGCGGCACCCGCTATGGCATCGGCCTGGACGAG
This sequence comes from uncultured Anaerolineales bacterium, assembly GCA_937952305.1. Classification (GTDB taxonomy): domain Bacteria; phylum Chloroflexota; class Anaerolineae; order Anaerolineales; family UBA6663; genus SpSt-583. The sequence goes on from CALFZO010000193.1 coordinate 16,955, forward strand.
GCCGACGGCCTCTTGCGCGCCGGCGCGCCCGGCGTGCAGCTGACGTGGATGGACGTGAAGATCGATGAGTGGGTGGTGACGCCGCGCACCGGCAAGGCCGTGGAAATCAACGCGCTCTGGCACAACGCCCTGCGGGTGATGGCCGGCTGGGCGCGGCAACTGGGGGCGCCGGCCGAGCCCTACACAGACCTGGCCGAGCGCGCGCACACCGGCTTCGCCCGCTTTTGGAACCCGGCCGCCGGCTGCTGCTACGACGTCCTGGATACACCGGACGGCGGCCCCGACCCCACCCTGCGCCCGAACCAACTGCTGGCCGTGGCCCTGCCCCACAGCCCATTAACGCCGGCCCAGCAGCGCGCGGTGGTGACAGTCTGCGCGCGCCGCCTGCTCACCTCGCACGGCCTGCGCACGCTCCCGGACGACGACCCGCGCTACCACGGCCGCTACAACGGCGACCGGCGCACGCGCGACACCGCCTATCACCAGGGCACCGTCTGGGCCTGGCTGATCGGCCCGTTCGTCAGCGCGCATCTGCGGGTGTATGGGGACCAGAGCCAGGCCCGCGCCTTCTTGCGCCCGCTCTTGCAGCACCTGGCCGCCGCCGGCCTCGGCACGCTCAGCGAAGTCTTCGACGGCGACCCGCCGCACGCGCCGGGCGCGTGTCTGGCCCAGGCCTGGAGCGTGGCCGAGGTCCTGCGCGCCTGGCGCGCTGCCACCGCGCCCTGACACGCCGGCCGCGCAGCGGCGGCCTGTGACCGGGTCCCAGATCCCCCACGTTCAGGTCCTTCATCCCCTGCGCCACCCCAACACGAACCGGCGCCCGTCCTCAACCCGGCCTGGGTGTGCTCGCGCAGCGCCGCCGCCGCGCCGGCCACGCGCACCGGACGGGCCTGGGCGAGGCGGATTGCGGCCCACCAGACACCATTACCCGGTGGTTGGTTCAAAAGTTCAACCCCGCCGGCGGCATTTTCAGGTGAGCATCCGATGAATCCAGACCCGGCCCGGTGAACCGCGGCCGATCCAGCGGACTATATACAGCAGATCACGCCGCCGCACTGAAGGTTTGGGCCGCCAACCGTATCTAATGAGTATCCACAGTGAACGACGTATGGCCGTTGGTTCAAGCAGACAGCGCCTCAAACGCGACCGCCGCCCTGGCGGCCGAGGCGTTTGTGCACGCTCATCAGCCGACGGTCTACCGCTTCGCACTGTCGATCCTGGGTGACCCGGCCGACGCCGAAGACGCGGCCCAGGACGCGCTCGTGGCCGCGCTGCTGAACCTTGACAAATACCGCGGCGAGGCCGCGTTCACAACCTGGCTGTACGCCATCACGCTGAACGTCTGCCGGAAGCATCTCAACCGGCAGCGCCGCGGCGAGCGGCTGCTGGCGCTCCTGCAGGGGATCTTCCACCTGCGCGGTGAACCGCCCGCCGGCCGGCCTGAAGAAGTGACGCTGCGGACGGAGGTCAACACCGACCTCGCGCGCGCCCTGCGGTCCCTGGATGAGAAGCACTTGATGCCGGTCGTGCTCCGTTACTATCATGACCTGCCCGTCGCCGAGATCGCGCGTCTGCTGGGTCTCAGCGAAGGCACGGTGCATTCCCGGCTTTTCACGGCGCGTGAGCGCCTGCGCCTGGCATTGCAAGTGCCGGCCGAGCCCGCCGCCGAGGCCTGACCATGTCTGAGTTCACTCATCACGACGCACACCGCTTGATCCAAACCGCCCTGGACGAAGACTTGCCGCCTCGGGACCAAGCCGACCTGACCGCCCATCTCGGGCACTGCCCGGACTGCCGGCTCTACGCCGATGAACTGCGCCACCTGCAGGTCACGCTGCGCCAGGTCGCTGAACGCCACCGCCACCAGGCGCGGCTGGTGCCGGATCTCTCGGACCGGGTGCGGCGCAAGCTGAACGACGGCCAGGCGCGGCAATGGTGGCGGAGCCTGGGCAGCGGGCTGGCCCAGACCGGTTCGCTGATGGTGCTGGCGCTCTTGGTGCTGCGGATGGGGCACCTCTCGCCCCCGGCGTCCGTCCAGCCCGCGGCCGAGTTGGCGGCCCCGGCCGCCCCCGTGGCCGTCAGCCTGCCGGCGACGAACTATCGGAGTCATTGGCTCTTGGAGGCCGACTTGCCGGAGACGGCCAGCGCGCTGGTTGTCATGCCGCTTGATCGCGGCCCGGCTTACGGCCCTGACATCGTGGTTCCGGACGTAGGCCTGCGGCCGGCTGTGCCGCGGTAGCGCCGCCGCGGGTGGCGCATCGCCTTCAGTCGACGCCAGCGGGCGCCGGTTGACGGCGGGTCACCACCCGCTCTCCCTCCTCAGCCGGGTGGAATTCGGGTCGTATTCCACCCCGCTAAAATCAACCACCGCCCACGGAGTCTCCGTGGGCGGTGTCTTTGGCTGGGGACGCCCGCAGGCCGAGCCCGGCGGCGGGGTCACCGTCACCGCGATGGCCTCCCGTCCGGATGGGTTGCCTCTTAGGCGGCGCCGAAGTATGGCGACCGGCCCAGCAGCCAGCGGCGGATGAAGGGCCGGAAGAGCCGGATCAGCCAGCGCCGCCAGCCGAGCGCGGCGCGCAGGTCGCGCAGGTAATCGTCCAGCGTGTGGCGCTGGTAACGCAGCAAGCGCTCACTCTCGGCCGTATCCAGCCAGTCCGTGCTGTACGGTGTCAGGGCGAAGGCTTCGGCCGGCAGCATCCCCACCCCCACGGCTTTCAGCACCCGGCGCACCATATCGCCATAGTAGAACTGACAGCGCGGCCCGCCGCCGATGAGCAGCACCCGGCCCCAAACCGCCTCGTTGTCGGCGGCGTTGGCCACAGCCAGCGCCACGTCCTTCACGTGCGCGAACTCGATGCGGTTGGCGAGCGGCACCGTGAACATGCCCGGATCCAGGATCGGGCGCACCGGCAGCGTGGCCGGGAGGCGCAGGATGGCCCACCGCAGGCCGGCGGCGCGCACCAGTTCCTCGCACTCCACTTTGTGATGGGCGTAGTGCTCCACCGGCCGGACCGGGTCGGCGGCGGTGCGCGGCGGCGCCTGGTCCTGCGTCCGCCCAAAGACGTGCAGCGACGACGCGAACACCAGGCGCGGCGGCTCGGCCGCGGCGCGCGCGGCCTCCAGCACGGCCCGCGTCCCATCCACGTTCACGGCCCGCGCCCAATTCGGCTGCGTCTCGCTGTCCACGCCCGTGATGGAGATATGCGGAATGATGAAGGCCAGGTGGATGATGACGTCCTGACCCGTGACAGCGGCCGCCACCGCCGCCGGGTCGCGCAGATCGCCCCAGTGGAGCTCCAGGCCCGGCCGCGCGTTGTGCCGCGCAGCCGCCTGCAGATTGGCCGGGGTGGGCACGTCGAAGCAGCGCACCGTGTGGCCGCGTTCGAGCAGAGTGCGCAGGACCTGCGATCCGATATTGCCAAAAGCGCCGGTCAGTAAGATCTTCATCGTTTTCCTCCCAGGCCGGCCAGGATCACGTCTAGTCCGGCCTGAGCGGCTTGGCCCCAATCCACGCCGCCCGGGTCCAGCCGGCTCTGCAGCAACACCCCCATGGCCAGCGAGACGATGGCGTGCGCCGCGGCCTGCGGGTCGCCGGCGCCCAGGCTGCCCTCCGCCTGGCCCGCCCGGATCAGGGCCGCTATCTCGTCGCGGTAGCGGTGATAGGGCGCCAGCGCCGCCTGGCGCACCTGCGGGTCCCGCGCCGCTTGGCTCCAGAATTCCAGGATCAGCGCAATTTGGCCGTCGTCGTCACGGAAGAACGGCGCGGCGCCGGCCGCCATCGCGCGCAGACCGTCCGGCACGGAGGCCGCTCCGGCTCGGGCCGCCGCCAGTTGGGCATCCAGATCCGCCAGCCAACGGTCGAGCAATGCCAGAAAGACCGCCTGCTTGGTCGGGAAGTGATGGTAGAAGGCGCCTTTGCTCAGACCGGCGTGCCGGCAGATCTCGGCCGTCCCGGTCGCCGTATAGCCGTGCTCGGCGAAACAGGCCCGGGCCGCCAGAACAATCCGTTCACGTGTCTCCTCGGCCCTCACTTGAACAGGCACCCTGCCTCCAAAATGATACCGACCGGTCGGTATCATTTTGAGCTGGCGTTCGCCTATCGAGGATGAGAATCCGATGAGAAGGTCGTACAGGGAGTTGATCGAAGGTAAATCAGGTGATAAATTACACGTCGTTTAACTTTTCACTTTGGTTTATTTTATGTATCAGACCAAAGATCTCAAGATCGTGTTGCAGGAGTGGGCCGACGCCTTCATGGCCCGGTCCATGCGCGAGTGGATGCGCTACGTGCGGGGCACGGGCTTGTCCATGCCGCAGTTCTCGACCCTGATGCGGCTTTACTATCACGGCGGCTGCGGCCTCTCCGATATCACCGCTGACCTGGAAGTGACGGCGGCCGCCGCCAGCCAGATGGTGGACCGGATGGTGCGCGACGGCTATCTGGCGCGCACGGAAGATCCCAACGACCGGCGCGCCAGGCAAATCACGCTGACCGAGCGTGGCCGCCAGTTGGTGATGGAGGGCATCGCCGTCCGCAACCGCTGGACGGAAAGGCTCGCGGAGCGCCTGGCCGCCGCCGAGCACACCGCTATCGGCCAGGTCCTGCACACGCTCACCCAGGCTACCCGTCAACTCGATGACTCCAAGGACTAACATGACCACTTCCACCACATCACCCACCCAACGCCGCCGCCTGCCGGCCTTTGCCCGCGCCATGATGCGCTTCCAGGCCTTCTTGCTGCGCCGAAACTGGCTGGGCGCCCTGGGCGAGGAGGTCATGGTGATCACGGTCACCGGCCGCAAGACCGGCCGGCGCTATTCGACGCCCATCGGCTATCTGCCCGACCCGGCGGTGCTGAGCGCGGACGGCCGCGCCACCCTGGTGGCGCTCACCAGCGCGGAAGGGGAATCGCAGTGGTATCGGAACGTCCTCCAGAATCCGGAGGTCACCCTGGAAGTCAAGGGCCAGGCGCTGCGCGCGCGCGCCGTGCCCGTGAAAGACGCGGCTGAACGCCAGCGTCTCTTCGCCCTGTATCAGCGCGAGCGGCGCGCGAACTTCCCGCGCCTCTTCGGCGCCTCCGCCGACGCGCCGGCGGAGGCGTTGGAGCCGGCGCTGGCCACCCGCGTCTTTGTGCGTTTCCACCTGGGCGACTGAGCGGCGTTCAGCCCTTTTCAACGGACGACTACGATGACGACATTGCCCTTGGAGGGTCAGGTGGCCGTGATCACGGGTGGAACCCGTGGTCTGGGGCTGGCCATCGCCCAAACCTATGCCCGCGCCGGGGCCGCCGTGGTGGTGGCCTCCCGCTCGCGCGCCTCGGTCGAAACGGCCGTGCGCGCGCTCAGGACCGCCGGCGCCCGCGCCACAGGCCTGGCGTGTGACGTGAGCGATGAGCAGCAAGTGCAGGCCGTGGCCGCGCACGCGCTGTCCACGTTTGGCCGCCTGACGCTCTGGGTGAACAACGCCGGCCTGGGCGCCCCGTATGGCCCCACGGCGCACGTCCCGCCGGACGCCTTTCGCCGGGTCATCGACACCAACATCCTCGGCGTCTATCATGGCTCGCTGACCGCACTGCAGCACTTCCTGCCGCAGCGGCGCGGCAAGCTCATCAACCTGGTGGGCCGCGGCGAGACCGGCGCCGTCCCTCTGCAAAACGCCTACTCCAGCAGCAAGGTGTGGGTGCGCCAATTCACCGGCGCGCTGGCCCGCGAATACCGCACCAGCGGTGTCGGGATCTTCAGCTTCAATCCCGGCCTGGTCACCACCGAGATGCTCAGCCAGCCGCAGGCCATCCAGGGCTATGAGCAACAGATGCGGCCGCTCCAATGGGTGGTGGAGTTGTGGGGCAATCCGCCCGAAGTGGCCGCCCAGCGCGCGCTGTGGCTGGCTTCCTCCGCCACCGACGGCCGCACCGGCTTAGCCGAGAACGTCCTGGGGCCGGGCGCCATGCTGGCCGGCGTGGTGCGCGCCGGCTGGCGCCGGCTGTCCGGGCGGTCCAAGGCCCCGGTGACGCTGACGATCGAGACCGTGCCGCCGGCCCTGCCGGTGGAGTGAAGCCGGCCGGGCCGCCGGGCCGCTCAGCGGCCACCTGCCTGACGCGGCCAGCCGACGAACGCAAGGAGTTATCTATGCAGTCACCTCGTGGACCCCGGGGGCGCGGCGGCCAGCCGCGCCCCGACAACAAAGCCCTGCAGCGCGCGATCCAGTATCTGGGCCGTTACCGCCGGCAGGCCGTGCTGCCGTATCTCTTCCTGATCGTGGCCACCCTGTCCCAGTTGGCCGTGCCGCGCCTGGTGCGCAGCATCATCGACGCCGTCACCGATGGCGCCATCGCCCGGACCGTGCTCGAGAACCTGGGCAAGATCCCGGAGCAGTTTGTGGGTCTGGCCCTGCCGCAGATCCTGGCGTTCCTGGATTTCCCGGCCGAATGGTCGCTGGAGCAGCTGACCACCGAGCTGACCGCGCGCCGCGATGGCGCGCCCCAAGCCCTGCTCGTGGCCGCCCTGGCCATTGTCGGCTTTGCCGGGCTGCGCGGCGTGTTCGCGTTTCTGCAGGCCTACTGGGCGGAAAAGAATTCCCAGGCCGTGGCCTTCGACTTGCGCAACGACCTGTTCGCCAAGATCCAGCGGCTGTCCTTCTCCTATCATGACCGCAACCGCACCGGCCAGCTGATGGTGCGCGCCACTGACGACGTCGAGAAGGTGCGCCTGTTCATCGGCCAGGGCCTGGTGCAGCTGGTCTCGGCCCTGCTCCTGATCGTGGGCACGTTGATCATCCTGTTCTCCACCAACGCCGCGCTGGCGCTGGCCGCCCTGCCGATCCTGCCGGTGGCCTTCGTGGTGTTCGTGATCTTCGGCACCATCAGCGGGCCGCTGTTCGCCAAGGTCCAGGAGCGTCTGTCGGCCCTGAACACGATCCTGCAGGAGAACCTGGCCGGCATCAAGGTCGTCCAGGCCTTCACGCGCGAGGCCCAGGAACAGCGCAAGTTCCGCGCCGCCGCCGACCGGCTGCTGGAGCAGCAGATCGCGGTCACGCGCGTCTTCACCTTCCTGTTCCCGTTCATCTTCCTGATCGCCAACCTCGGCCAGGCCGGCATCCTGTACTTCGGCGGGCGCCTGATCGTGGACGGCACGCTGACCATCGGCGAGTGGCAGGAGTTCTCGCTCTACCTGATCTACCTGTTCCTGCCCATCGCCCAGTTCGGCCTGATCATCACCCAGCTCGGGCAGGCGGCGGCCTCGGCCACGCGCATCTTCGAGATCCTGGACGCCCAGAGCGACGTGACCGACAAGCCCGGCGCCCAGCCGCTGCCGCCGGTGCGCGGCCGCGTGGAGTTCGACCAGGTCTCGTTCCGCTACTTCGGCAGCGGCGACCCGGTGCTGCGCGACGTGTCGTTCACGGCCGAGCCCGGCCAGACCGTGGCCCTGCTCGGCATGACCGGCTCCGGCAAGACCAGCATCATCAACATGATCCCGCGCTTCTACGACGTCACCGGCGGCGCCGTGCGCCTCGACGGCCAGGACGTGCGCGACGTCACGCTCGACTCGCTGCGCACGCAGATCGGCCTCGTGCTGCAGGAGACCACGCTCTTCAGCGGCACCATCCGCGACAACATCGCCTACGGCAAGCCGGACGCCACCGACGCCGAGATCGAGGCCGCCGCGCGGGCCGCCGCCGCGCACGACTTCATCGTCGCGTTCCCGGACGGCTACGCCACCCCGGTCGGCGAGCGCGGCGCCACGCTGTCCGGCGGCCAGAAGCAGCGCCTGGCCATCGCCCGCGCCCTGCTGCTGGACCCGCGCATCCTGATCCTGGATGACTCGACCTCGAGCGTGGACGTGCAGACCGAAGCCCAGATCCAGCACGCGCTGGACCGGCTGATGAAGGGGCGCACGGCGTTCGTGATCGCCCAGCGCATCAGCACGGTGATGAACGCGGACCAGATCATCGTGCTGGAAAAGGGCAGCGTGGTGGCGCGCGGCACGCACGCGGAACTGATGGAAGACAGCCCGATCTACGCCGAGATCTACCGCTCACAGCTGGTGGGCGATGCGCCGGCCCAGCCGGAGTTGGCCGCCGCTTAGGGCAGACCCCTTAGTCGCCCGTCTCGGCTAATCCGAGACGGGTGACCGGTAACTGGAGAAGCAAATATGTTCGGTGATCCAAGCCGCATGCGAGAAATGCTGAGCCGCGATCAGCTCAAGCCCCAGAACGTGGGCGAGACGCTGGCGCGTTTTGGGAAATACTTCGGCGCCTACTGGCCGGCGCTGCTGGTGGTGCTGGCGCTGGTGCTGGTCTCCACCTGGATGCAGGTGACCACGCCGGAGATGGTGGGCCAGGTGGTGGACTGCTACCTGACGCCGGCCGCGGCCAGCGCGTTCGGGGACTTCAGCGCCGCGCTGGGCGGCGGCACGGCCGAAGGCGCGGCCCAATCCAACTGCTGGCTGGCCGCCGACAGCGGCACGCAGGACCTCACCCAGCGCTTCCTGCGCGACGCCGTCTACCTGGGGACCAGCGTCCCCACCAACGCCGACCTGGCCGCCCTGGACGCCGCCGGCCGGATCGCGGGCCTGACGCGCGTGATCCTGGCCATCGTGGCCCTGTACGTGGGCGGCGCGCTGCTCACCGGCGCCGGCTTCTTCGTGATGACCTGGGCCGGCCAGCACGTCTTGCGCGTCCTGCGCCTGGACGTCTTCCGCCATCTGCACCGCCTCTCGCAGGGCTACTACACCGAGCACGAGGCCGGCGACCTGATGAGCCGCATCACCAATGACGCCTCGGCCGTGGAGCAGGCCTTCGGCTTCGCGCTCATCCAGGTCTTCGGGGCCGCGCTGCTGCTGGTCTGGATCGCCTACAACATGCTGGCCAAGAGCGTGCCGTTCGCGCTCCTGAGCATGATCGTCATGCCGGTGATGGCCATCGCCACCTTCTGGTTCTCCGAGCAGGCCCGGCGCGAGTTCCGCCGGTCGCGGCGCGAGATGGGCAGCGTCAACGCCGAACTGCAGGAGAGCATCGCGGCCGTGCGCGAGGTGCAGGCCTTCAACCGCGCCGACGAGAACATCGAGCGCTTCATGGTCACCAACGCCGCCAACCGCGACGCCAACGTGCGCGCCGTGGCCTACACGGCGGCGCTGGCGCCGACGCTGGAAGCGCTGGGTTACGTGGCCCTGGCGGTGGTGACCGGCGTGGGCGGCTACTTCCTGCTCACCGGCCAGGCGCTGGAATTCGCGGGCGCCAGCACGACCGTGTCGCTGGGCGTGGTGATCACGTTCCTGAGCTACAGCCAGCGCTTCAACCAGCCCATCCAGCAGATCGCGCTGCTGTGGACCAACGTGCAGAACGCCATCGCCGGCGGCGAGCGCATCTTCGGCCTGCTGGACGAGCAGCCGGCCGTGCAGGATCGGCCCGGCGCGCGGGAGATGCCGCCCATCCGGGGCACGGTCGAGTTTCAGAGCGCGTCGGCCGAGTACAAGGCCGGTGTGCCGGTGCTGCACGGCGTCAACTTCCGGGCCGAGCCGGGCCAGACCATCGCCATCGTCGGGCCGACCGGCGCCGGCAAGACCACCATCATCAACCTGATCCCGCGCTTCTGGGACGTCACCGGCGGGGCCGTGCTGATCGACGACCAGGACGTGCGCGGCGTGACCGCCGAGAGCCTGCGCCGCCAGATCGGCATCGTGCTACAGGACACCTTCCTGTTCAGCGCGACCGTCATGGAGAACATCCGCTTTGGCCGGCCGGACGCCAGCGACGCCGAGGTCATCGCCGCCGCCCGGCTGGCCCACGCCGACACGTTCATCGAGCGCCTGCCCGAGAAGTACCAGACCGTGCTGGGCGAGCGCGGCGGCGGCCTGAGCCAGGGCCAGCGCCAGCTCATCTCAATCGCCCGGGCGGCCCTGGCCAACCCGCGCATCCTGATCCTGGACGAGGCCACCTCCAGCGTGGACACGCGCACCGAGCGCCTGATCCAGAAAGCCTTCGACGAACTGCTGGAGGGCCGCACCTCCTTCGTCATCGCCCACCGGCTGAGCACGATCCGCAACGCCGACCTGATCCTGGTGCTCAAGGCGGGCGAGATCATCGAGCGCGGCCGGTTCGACGAACTGCTGGCGCAGCGCGGCTTCTTCTACGACCTGTATATGAGCCAGTTCCGGGCGCAGGAGCGCGCGCAGGAGCGGGCGCAGGAGCAGGCCCAGGCGCCCGGCCTCAACGGCGGCCAGGCCGCCCTCCCACGCCCGGCCTGAGGCCTTCCGCCCCTTTCCGCAAACCGGGAAAGGGGCTTTGTTTTTGTCCGGCAACATTATACAAATATTAGACAAAACTTCACTGACCCGGTAAAGTACAGGCATGCCGAATACGGAGACGAATGCGATGACCTCAACGACCACCTCCCCCGCGCGTGAGCGCGGCGCTTCGCTGGCCCTGGCCGGCGGCGTGCTCTTCAGCCTGGCCTTCACGGCCCTGATCGCCTGGGCCGGGCCGCGGCTGGACGCCATCCGCCTGCTGCCGGACACCGGCTATGACTGGTATTACTGGCGCCTGCCCGAGCCGAACTTCTGGACGCGGCTCTCGGCCTGGGGCGGCTACTTCCTGCACCAGGCGTTCATGTTCTGGACCATCTGGTACGCTCAGACGCGCGGCCTGAAGTACACGCGCGGCCTGCACTGGATCAATTGGGTGGCCCTGCTTGGCAACGCTGGCTTCATCGCCCTGCACGTCGTCCAGACGCACTTGTTCTACGACGGCCTGGCCCAGGACATCTCCATCTTCATGTCGCAGGGCTCGGTGATCGTCTTGCTGATCTGGGTCCTGCTGATGGAGAACGGCCGGCGCGGCCTGGTCTGGGGCAAGAAAGCGCCCATCAGCCCGGAGACCACGCGCTGGGCGCTGAAGTGGCACGGCTACGTCTTCTCCTGGGCGGCCGTGCTCACCTTTTGGTATCACCCGACGGTGTCCACGCCGGGCCACCTGGTGGGTTTCCTGTACATGTTCTTCCTGCTGCTGCAGGGCAGCCTGTTCTTCACCCGCGCGCACGTCAACCGCTGGTGGACAACGGCGCTGGAGGTGATGGTGCTGGTGCACGGTACATGGGTGGCCGTGAACCAGGGCGCCGACATCTGGCCGATGTTCTTCTTCGGCTTCGCGGGCCTGTTCGTCATCACCCAGATGCACGGCCTGGGCCTGAACCTGCCCATCCGCCTGGGGATCCTGGCCGCCTACATCGGCGGCGTGCTCTGGGTCTACAACGACCGCGGCTGGGACAAGCTGAACGAGATCATCCGCATCCCGGCCATCGACTACATCGGCGTGGCCGTGCTGGCGCTGCTGATCAGCGGCGGTCTATGGACGGCCCGGCGCCTGCGCCCGCACAAGCCGAGCCCGCCCGTGGTGGCTGGCGCGGACTGAACGCCCCCGCCAACGCCGCCCCATCCAGCCCGCCAGGCGCCCTGGCGGGCTTTCTGTTTCCCCAGCGGGCCTTGGCCTGGCCGGGGTGGTTCCAACCGACAGGCGCTGGCGTAAGCACCGCCCCCAGCGAAAATCCGCCGGCCCACTGGCCGCGAGAGGCGGCCGGCGCTGGCCGGCCTGAGGTTTCCAAAGGCTCTGACCCCGGCCTCATCCGGCGCGCCCGGGCTGACCAAAAAAACGCCGGAGCGCAGGGCTCCGGCGGAAGGTCGATCAGGCGTCGAGCGGGTGGCCGCGCTCACAGGCGCGGGCCGGCGGCTTGCACCTCCGGCGGCGCCCCGGCCTCATACTTCTTGAAGTTTCAATCTCATATGTCTCCGTTATGGGAAACAGGCAGGCGACCACCGCCTTCCCATTGGCGACCGTGACCTCCAACTGCAGCCAGGCAAAGTAATCGCGCTTGTCCTCAAAAGTCGGGTTACGGAAGCCCAAGTCCACATCCTGGCGGAACTGCAAGGCTCGCGCCAAGGCCTCGTCGGTCAATGTGACGCCCGCCGCAATCTCCGCCTGCAACGTATCCCGTTTCTTGCACAGGGCCTCATATCGATCGTCGGTGGCGGCCACTTGGGCTTCGAGCGTCTGGGCGACCTTACCACGGCGGGGACTGGCCTTGTTTCGGCGTGAGCTGGCCCGCCTCAGGGCCTCAGCCAATTCCAACGCCTCCGCCTCGCAATCTGCGAGCAGGGCCAGAACCGTCTGGAGTTGATCCTGCTTGGGCCGTATCGCTTCGCGCTCGGCCTGCTGGGCCTTGCGCCACTCGCTCTCGAAGTAGACCGGATCTATCATCACCCGCAACGCAAACTTCCAGGCAATCTCTTCGACCGCCAAGCCAGGCACACGCGAGGCCTGGCAGCGCCGATACAGTTCCGAATTCTCCGTGCAGATGTAGCCCCCCTTGGAACCCACCAGGCTGCGGCCGCAACCGCATTTGACGTGGCCGCGCAAGAGGTATTCACGTTTGCCGCGCCGCTTCGACATGCGGCTGTTGTAGGCTCGCTGAGCCTGGGCCGCTTCCCACAAATCGCGGCTGACAATGGCCCGCACGTCGATCTTGATAGTCTCGCTCAGGGGACGCTTGCCGCCCTTGCCCCCGTAGCCGATAGCCCGGCCGTAGCGCAGCACGCCGCAGTACACTTCCGAGGTCAAGATCCAGTGAATGGAACTCGGGCTCCATACGCCGGCCAGTCTCTGCCGGCGCTTTAGCTGCTTAGACTCACTGGGCGTCGGCACGCCCAGTTCACTCAGCCGAAGGGCGATCCCCCGCTCGCTGGCTTTGCGACCGACCTCATCGCCCTCCGCATACCACTGATAGACGAGCCGGACAATTGCGGCCTCGTCCTCTTTCAGGAATAACTCGTCTTCGCTGTAGGAATAACCATACGGCGGTTTACCTTGGCCGACGGCCAGCCCCTCCTTCGCCTTGGCGTTGCGCCCACGGGCAGTACGCTCGGCGATCTTCTTGCGTTCATCACTGGCCTGCCAAGCTTTGATCACCAATATGATGTCGTTCTCGTCGCCGATCCGGCCAACGTCATAAACATAGACTTCTATACCAGCCCGGGTTAAGTCGCGCACGGAAGCCAGGGCATCCACCAGATCTCGCGAGAGGCGGTCGACGGCATGCACAATCAGGGCTTGGGCCTGACGGTTGCGTAACAAGTCGATGGCCTTGCGGCCTTCCGGCCGTTCAGTGATCGGGGTCGCCCCGCTCACATCTTCGGCAAATTGCGCAACCACTTCCATCCCATGCCGCTCGGCATACTGGCGGCATAGCTCCAATTGGGTCGGCAGGCCGAACCCCTTTTCCTCCTGTTCAGACGTGCTCACCCGAGCATACAAAACGGCTTTCTTGCTGGTCACTTTGCACCACCATCAGACACTCTGATCTGGCCCAGGGCGGCCCCGCCAGACCGCCCTGGACGGCAGGATCAACGCGTCAGCCGCTCCACAAAACGCGTCGCACGGGTCCCCAGCACCGCCCGGCGGTCGGCGTCACTCATCCCAAGGGCGGCGCACACATCAGCCAGCAGCAGCGCGGCATTAAGATCGACTTGCTCCAAGCAGCCAGCGCCCGCCTCGATCTCCTGGCGTAGGCGGCGCAGTTGCTCCACGGGGGAGGCCGATGACGCCGGGACCAGTTTCTTTGGGGCCATCAAATCCAACATTGGTAACCTCATCCTTTCGCTTCGTGTCCGAGGGTTGGCAGTAGGCCGGCGCTGACGTTGTTTCTCCTTTCCACCCCGGCTCGCCCCAAAGAAAAAGGGCGGCCCCGCCGTCAAATAGGCAGAGCCGCCCGCGTGTTAGAATGCGGATTAGCCCCGCCCGCCGCCTGTTACGGTGGGTTGGGTCAGGGTCGCGCGGGTGTTACCAGCACCTACGCGGCCCGCTTCAGTCGCTATATATGTTCAGAGTCAAAACATATTATACATCTCGCCACAAGCTTGTCAACCGCGGCCGTGGCGCGCGCCGCGCCGCCGGTCCGTTGCCCGCTCGGCCGCTCGCACATACGCGAGTAAGCTAGAGCGACTTACCATCCAGACGCCGCCAAACTTCTTGGCTCGAATGAGTTGGGCCCGCAGAAGCCGCAGCAGATGGACCCGGTGATAGCCACTCAATTGCGCGGCGTCGCCGCTAGTGATCCAGTCGCTTGCCATGATGACTCCTACGCGTATTCTACAACGCGTTGGGCATGCCCCGGACTATGCAATTGTCAAGGTGCGCCGATCGCTTCAAACCTCGGCCCGAACTGAGCAGCCGCTGCAGAGTCAGGTTAGTCAAGGAGTTGTGGCTTCAACTCGCCCCGAACGTCTTCTGGCTGGCGGTCGATCGGGTCGTCTGGTCGGCGATCTACCTCAAGACCCTCAAACACCGGCGACTCCCCGGCTGAAAGCTCGGACCCGATACCCGCCTGGGCACCCAAAAGCGCCAGGCGGATTGCGCGGCCCCGCTGAGCGGCCCGCAGGTAGCAGCGCTGCAGTGCGCGTGCCATTGCGTCAGAGAGTTGGGAGTCGGCGGCTGGCTCGAACATGAGGTCAAACCAACAATATCTTTGCTGTGCGATTTGACTACCGGACACTTTTGAAGACCATGGTTTCGGCTTGAGCCGCCTGCGG
>CALFZO010000194.1 GCA_937952305.1 uncultured Anaerolineales bacterium
CATGAAACGCATCCTGCTCTCCGAAAAAATCAAGAAAGCCCCGCCCTTTCTGACCATCGAGCCTTACCTGCGCCAACAGGATGAACCCATCGCCAGCCACCCCGAAGCGCGTGAGCCGCGCCTGGTGCCGCTGGTCGTCATTGATTACGGAAGTGTTGCGGCGCGTCTCAAGACAATCAAACACGTTGGCAAGTTTTTGTTTAATTCCGTTGGCGAAATGTGGAAAAGCGCCCGCAGCATCCGCCAGAATCCGTATAGCGGCAAAAGGATGATTGACCCCCAAACTCTGGCCGAGTTGGAGGCCTACGCCAAAAACCTGGGCATTGCCGAGATCGGCTATACCGTGGTCAACCCGCGTTACATCTTTCGCGGCTTTCGCATCCTGTTCCCCAATGCGATGGTTTTCACGATCGAGATGGATCGAGAAAAAATCCGGCAAGCCCCCTCGCTGCCTTCTTATATCGAGATCTGGCGAACTTACTATGAAGTCGGCGTGATCGTGAACAAAGTGGCGGACTTTCTACGCCAGCGCGGCTTCAACGCCCACGCCGGGCCAGCCGTGGGCGGGGACGTGAACTACATCCCGGTGGCGATCGATGCCGGGTTGGGCATTTCCGGCAAAAACGGACTGCTCATCACCCGCCACAGCGGGCCGCGGGTGCGCCTGGCGGCAGTCTATACCGACATCGAAAACCTGCCCTTTGCCCAGGAGAACCCGCATGCCTGGGTGCGGGACTATTGCGAAACCTGCAACATCTGCATCCGGAAGTGCCCGGCGGATGCCATTTACCCGGTTACGAAAATCCTGGCCGATGGCGGGCCGGCTTTCATTGACCACACCCAATGCGCCCTGCCGTTTTCCAATGACAATGGTTGTACTTTGTGCATAAAGCATTGCCCTTTCAGCAGCGTCAGTTACGACAAATTAAGGGGGACTGCAGCGGCCTGACTGGCTTGCCTTAACGGCGCAGCCCAGGCGCTCTGCAGGGGCTGCCCACTCGATAGCCGCAATGGCGCGGCGCCGGCGCTGACGCGCAGCCAGGGACGCCTCGGTCTTCAAGCGCTGCTGCGCACCCTAATCGCAGTGGTCCATGCCGAGGGGCAAAGCATGGTCAGCGGTGCTTCCGGCAAATCTTCAGGCCCTGCGTCATGTTGACCCGGCCGGTATCCAGCCCAACCGGGTCAGCCGACCACCCCGTTTGTTCCCCGCGACCGAGCCCACGATCTGGGCAGACCCTCACAGCGGGCCCCACCGCCGGCAACGCCGCTAAGCCCACCGCACCGCCCACGCCAGCCCGAAGAACCCTCAGCCCGCGTTTAGCACGGGCTTCGGTTCTCTCAGCAGATGTTTATGCGGAATAGTCTGATTCTGAACAACGCTGACCCAGAATGCCTCCTGTCAGTGCAATACGGCGCTGACAGGAGGTCTTCGTGAACGCCAACACCGCTCGTCCGGCCAATCGCACCCAGGTCAACTGGTGGGTCGATCTGGCCATCTTCTCGGCCGTCATGCTGGCCCTGGCGCCCCAGTTCACGGGTCTCAGCGTGCACGAATGGCTGGGCCTCGGCCTGGCGGCCGGCCTCGCCGTCCACCTGCTGCTGCACTGGCAGTGGCTGGTCTCCGTCATCCGGCGCTTCTTCGGTCAAATCCCGTGGTCCGCGCGCCTCAACCTGCTTCTGAACACGGCCCTGTTCATCGATCTAGTGATCGTCATCTTCACCGGCGTCATGATCTCGCGCGAAGCCTTGCCTCTGCTCGGCCTGGCGGCCACGGGCGGCCGCGAGTGGGAAAGCCTGCACGCGCAGGCAGCCGACCTCAGCCTGATCATCACCGGCCTGCACGTGGCCGTCCACTGGAAGTGGCTGCTCAGCGCCGCCCGGCGCTACGTGGCCGGCCCGCTGGTCCGCTGGGTGGTGCGCAACTCGCCGCAACCCAAGGCCGCGCCCGTGGCCGTGATCGGGCGGCCGGAAGGGAACTGACCATGAACACCCTCAAACATCTGCTGATCATCCTGGCCGCCGCCCTGCTGGTGGTGGCCGGCACCCTGGCCTGGAACCAACTCTCAGGCGACACCACCGCTAGCCAGGCCGAGCGGCAACCGCCGACCGGAGAACGCTTCAGCGCCGGTGATGCGCCAGCCGCCTTCAGCGGCCACGCCGAAGAGGGCGCCTCCGGCGGCCTGGCCGCGCTCGGCGCGCTGTTCAAGAACGTCGGCGTTGTCACCGCGCTGACCGTGGCCGTGGCCGCCGTGACGACGGTCTGGGACCTGGCGCGCCGCTGGCAGCAGCGCGGCGCACCGCGCGCCGCCTGAACACGCCTACTTACCGTTTCGCCCACCGACAAGGAGACGCTTCCATGGACAACTCGCACCAAGCCAAACGCCGGTTCGCCGGCCTGACCAGCCTGCAAGCCATCCTCACCTCCGCCTCCATCGTGGCCGTGCTGGGCGGCTGGGGTCTCATCAGCCTCGCCGGCCAGAACGCCCAGACCGAGGCGGGCGAGACCTCGTCGGCCACGACGACGACCACGGACTCGGCCCAGGCCGCGCCAACGCCGGCCGCGCCGTTCGAGGCCACCGGCCGCCTGCGGCCGCGCCACGGCGGCGAAACCCTCGGCGACCAGCCCGGTTGGTTCAGCCCGGACCAGGCGCCGGGCTCGCAATCCACCCTGCCGCGCACGCGCTCCTCCCAGTAACCGCCATGATGCAGCACACGTTTCGCGCCATGGGCTGCCAGATCCTGGCGCAAGTGGACAGCGATGAGCCAGCCGCCGCGCTGGCGCTGGTCCAGGTGCCGGCCTGGTTCGAGACCGCGGAGCAGCACCTAAGCCGTTTCCGCGCCGACAGCGAGTTGATGCGGCTCAACCACCGCCCCGGTGAAGTGGTGACGGTCAGCCCGGTGTTGTGGGACGTCCTCGCGGCCGCGTTCGACGCGCACACGCTCAGCCAGGGCCTGGTGACGCCCACGCTCCTGACCGCGCTGGCGGCCGCCGGCTACGACCGCGCCTTCGGCCTCCTGCCCGAGGCGCCGGATGAAGCTGCGCCGCTGGCCGGCGGCTTCTGGCTCAACGCGCCGGCCCGGCCAGTGGAGGACCTGGCGGCCGTGGTCGTCCGCGACCCGCGTGCGCGCACCGTGCAGCTGCTCTCCGGCGCGCAACTCGACTTCGGCGGCGTGGCCAAGGGCTGGGCGGCCCAGCAGGCCGCGCGCCGCCTGAGCGCGCACGGCGCCGCGCTGGTGGAGGCCGGCGGCGACATCGCCGTGAGCGGCCCGCTGCGCGACGGCGCGGGCTGGCGCATCGCCGTCGGCGATCCGCAATGGCCCGCAGCCGACCTGGCCCTGATCGCTCTCGGACGCGGCGGCGTGGCCACCTCCGGGCGCGATTACCGGCGCTGGCGCAAGGACGGGCGCTGGCAGCATCACCTGATCGACCCGCGCACGGGCCTGCCGGCCGTCACCGACGCGCTCGCGGTCACCGTCCTCGCTCCCTCGCTGCTCGCGGCCGAGACGGCCGCCAAGACAGCCCTGATCCTGGGAGGCGAGGCGGGCTTACGCTGGATCGAAGAGCAGGCCGCGCTGGCGGCCCTGCTCGTGCTGGACGATGGCCGCGTGCTCCACAGCCGGCGTCTGAGCCAATACCTGGCCGCTTGAGGCAACTCCAGTCACCGAGGCCAAGGTGCTCGTGCCCTTCGCCAACCTGGCAGATGGGCCGGTGTGGGTGGCGGCCGGGCAGAGCGCGCTCTATCTGCTGCTGCCGGTGACGATCCTCTTCTACGGGCAGAGCTGGATCGGCGTCAAACTCTGGCGCTGGGTCCATGCTCTGAGCTTCGCGGCCTGAGCACGCTGCACGTCATCGCGCTCCTGACGCGCCAGGTGGACCCGGCCGTGTCAGCCGAGAGGCCGCTCTGACCCATCTGGGGCGGCCCAATCAGTCAATAGAAGAAAATTCCAGGCCGGCGTCCGGGCGCCGGCCTGTTCTTATCCAACACTCAGGCAGATTTGTCCGTTTCTAAATAACCCCTACCTAAAATGCCGTCTATTGGGCGGCCGGTGCCCCGGCCAGGAGCCCAACCGGTAAACCAGAAAATCCAAGGAGAAGAAGGATGTTGTCCCGCTTGACGCCGACCCGCCTGCGGGTAGGGGCGCTGCTGTTGACGCTCGTCACCCTGACGGCCTGCGGCAGCGCGCCCGCCACCGCTGTCCCAGCGCAGCCGACCGCCGCGCCCGCTGAGCCGACGGCCGCCAGCAGCCCAACCCCGGCCGCGCCCACTGCGACCGCGGAGGCCGCCCCGTCGCCGGAGGCTGCCACGCCCACCGCCGAGGCGGAGGCCGGCGCGGTGGTTTTCCAAATCATCCCGGATCAATCCGAGGCGCGCTTCCTGATCACCGAGGAACTGCGCGGCCAGCCGACGACCGTCATCGGCGCCACCCAACTGGTGTCCGGTGAGCTGCGCCTGGACCTGGCCGATCTCAGCCAATCCCAGATCGGCCCGATCGCCGTCGACGCCGGGAGCCTGACCACGGACAACGACTTCCGCAACCAGGCCATCCGCCGCTTCATCCTCGTCGCCGGCCAATTCCCGACCATCACGTTCACGCCGACGGCCATCACGGGCTTGAGCGGCGCTGCCGCGGCCGGCCAGCCGCTCAGTTTCCAGATCACGGGCGACCTCACCATCCGCGACGTGACCCAGACGATCACTTTCGAGGTCTCGGCCGCGGGCGCTTCCACGACGCAACTTTCCGGCACGGCCACGGCCACCGTGCAGCGCAGCGCTTTCAACCTGATCATCCCCAGCGTCCCGCAGGTCGCCAACGTCAGCGAGGACGTCGTGCTGACGCTCGATTTCGTCGCCCAAGCGGCCCAGGACTGAGCCGCCCGCTGGCGCCGCAAAACAAGAACCTTAACGACAGCGCGCCCTGACGACTTGAGCGTCAGGGCGCGCTTTTTTAGTTTCCCCGAGGCCGCGCAGCTTACCGGGCCAGTTGGACCAGCCGGTAACCGACCAGGAACAGCCAGACGGTGGCCGCCACGGCGTTCAGGATCACGGCCAGGCTGAGGCCTGCCACCGCCGCCAGCCCCAGCAGGCCGGTCACGATGCCCACATACGCCGTCACCTTGTTGAACACGCCCTGGCGCATGACCAGCCCGATCATCAGGAAGGCGAAAGACAGGGTGCCGATGGCGTAAACGAGCGCCAGGGGCGAGGCGATGACGGCGGAGGGGTAGCTCGCCGCCGCGATCAGGATCACGCGCTGCGCCTCGGCGGCGGCGGCATATTCGTCGCTCAACATGATCAGGGCGGCGTAGCCGGCCCAGTTGACGGCCAACTCCAGCGCGATGAACAAACCCACAAAGGCGACGCCGATGAGCATCGCGCCGCGGTTGAGGCCGCGCAAGGCAAAGTAGAGCGCAAAGGCGACGGGCACGAACAGAAAGTTCGTCAGGACCGAGACGCCGACGATCCCCCACCAAACAGCCGCCTTGCCGGCGAGATACTCCAGCCAGGCTTCGCCGCCTACTGGCGGCGCCCCCGCCGCCGCATACAGTCCGATGATGACGATGTATGCCACCCCAATGGTCAGCGCGGCATAGCCGCCCCAGCGATACAAACCGCGCTCAGCGACATCGCCGGTGCTGGTTTCTCTGGACAACGTCTGCATCAGGCGGCCTCCCCGTCGGGTTGATTCAAGTCTCGGTGCTCAGCCCCAGTCTGAGCCAGCCTGGCCGCGTTGTCAATCCACGGCCCGGCCGGGCCGGGACAGCCGCCACGGGGACGTCAGACACCGGGCGGTCAGCGTGGGTCAGGCAGGATCTGCGGCGGAGGTGCGCGCGGGGAGTGTCAGGAAAAAGCGGGCGCCGGAGCCCGGCGGGGATTCAGCCCAGAGGCGGCCGCCGTGGGCTTCCACCAATGAGCGGGCGATAGCCAGGCCCAGCCCGGAGCCGCTGCCGTCGCGCTGGCGCGAGGCGTCGGCGCGGTAGAAGCGCTCGAAGACGTTGGGCAGGTCCTTGGCCGGGATGCCGGGGCCGCTGTCGGCCAGGCAGAAGGTGACGCCGTCCGGGGAGGCAGCCACCGCGCACGCGATGCGGCCGCCGGCCGGCGTGTGCCGCAGGGCGTTGTCCAACAGGTTACCCAGCACTTGCGCGAGCCGGTCGGCGTCGACGTTCAGCTCCGGCAGATCCGGCGCCACCGCCGCCGTCAGAGCGACATCTTGCTGCTGCGCCCGGATCATCTGCGCGCCCACCGCGCGCTCCAGGAGCTGGCCGGGCGCGGCCGGACGCCGCACCAGTGTCAGCTCGCCGGCGTCGGCCAGCGACAGGGTGCGCAAGTCCTCC
Organism: uncultured Anaerolineales bacterium; assembly: GCA_937952305.1. Taxonomy (GTDB): domain Bacteria; phylum Chloroflexota; class Anaerolineae; order Anaerolineales; family UBA6663; genus SpSt-583. Next base: position 6,335 of record CALFZO010000194.1, read on the forward strand.
ACCAGGCGATTGAGCCGTACGGCTTCATCGTGGATCAGGCTGAAGGTCTCCACGGCGGGGGGCAGCACGCCGTCGCGCAGCGCCTCGGCGTGCCCGCGGATCAGGCTGAGCGGCGTGCGCAGGTCATGGGCCACATCGGCCGTCATCTGCCGCCGCAATTGGCTGGCCCGGGCCAGGTCCGCGCTCATCTGGTTGAAGGCCGCGGCCAGCTCGCCGATCTCGTCCTGCGACTGCACCGGCACCTGCAGGCCGAGTTCACCGCGCGCCAGGGAACGCGCGGCGCCGGTCAACGCCTCCACGGGCCGGGTGAGCGCCCGCGCCAGCAGGCCGCCGGCCAGCAGCGCCAGCGCCGCCGCCGCCAGCGCGGCCAATGCGATGGCCCAGTTGATGCGGTCCAGCATGGCACGCTCCGGGGGCGAGAACGCGCGCGGTTCCTCCGGCTGAAACAGCAGCACCCCCACGCCGACGCCCTCCACCTCAATGGGACTGCCGTCCGCCAGGCGCGCCACCGGCAGCACCAGCGCCGGGGACGCCTCGCGCAGAGGCGCCACGACCGCGCCGTCTGAGGTCGCCAGCAGCACGCCAAACGGCCAGGAGCGCGCCGGCTCGGAGGTCGCGCCAGCCGGCCTTAGAAAATCCAGGACGCCGCTGGTGGTCACACCGTCCCAACTGCCCCGGGCCCGGTAGTAGTCGGCCAGGGCCGCGCGGATGGCCGGCTCGTCCTGGCGCAGGGTGAAATTGCCGAACTCGCGGCGCGTGAACTGGCCGGCCAGAACCGCCACCAGCGCGATCCCGAGCAGGCTGACCACCAGGACGGCCAGCGTCAGTTTGAAGGCCAGCGAGCGTCTCATTCCAGCTCCGGGGCAAACCGGTATCCGACGCCGTAGACGGTTTCGATGTAGCGCGGCCGGCCCGCGTCCGGCTCCAGCTTGCCGCGCAGATTCTTGATATGCACGTCGACGGTGCGCTCGTAGCCCTCGTAGGTGGTCCCCTGGATGCGGTCGAGCAGCTCCAGGCGCGAGTAGGCCCGGCCCGGGGTCGCGATCAGAGTCGCCAACAGATCGAACTCGGACGGCGTCAGGTCGACGCGGCGGCCGGCCGCCAGCACCACGTGCCCGGCCCGGTCAAGCGTCACATCGGCGGCGCGCAGCAGGTCCGGCTCCGGCGCCAGCTTGCCGGCGCGGCGCAGCACGGCCCGGATGCGCGCGGCCAGCTCGCGCGGACTGAACGGCTTGGGGACATAGTCGTCGGCGCCGAGCTCCAGGCCCAGCACGCGGTCGGCGTCCGCCACCCGGGCAGTCAGCAGGATGATCGGCGTCTCGCGCTCCTTGCGGTGCAGGCGCATGAACTCGTAGCCGTCCATCTCCGGCATCATCACGTCCAGGACGATCAGGTCCGGCTTCTCCTGGCGGGCCAGGAAGAGCGCCTCGCGCCCGCCGCGCGCCGTGGCCACGTGGAAGCCCTCCTGCTCCAGGTAAGACTTCACCAGCGCGGTCAGGCGCTCCTCATCGTCAACGACCAGCACCGATTTCGGCATGCGGCGATGATACCTTACTGCGCCCCGGCGCGAGCTTCGAGCAGTTTGATCAGCTCGGCCACCAGGCCGGTGTTGACGCCGGCGTTGGCCCGGCCGCCGCCGGCCGCACGCCGCGCTTCCAGCGTCGCCAGTTGGTCGGTGCTCAATTCGCCCTGAGCGCCGCCCTGCCCGCCGAAGCCCCCAGGCGGCCCGCCGGCGAACCCCTCCGGCGGCGCGCCGCCGCCGACGAAAGCGCCACCGTCACCGCCGAAGCCCGGGCCAAAACCGCCGGCGCCGGGCGTCGCGTTCGGGTCCGGCGTGCGCTGCGGGCGCGGGGTGCCGTCCTGCGGGAAGGTCGGCGCCAGCCCGTAGGCCTCAAACAACGCGCGCAGATCGTTGGCCGTCAGGTTCATGGCCGTGATCGCGGCCTGTTGGTCGGCCGTCAGGCTGTCCTGAATCTGCGTGACCACGGCCTCCAGCTCTTGAGGCGCGGCATCGGTGGCGCTGCTCAGCGCCTGCACGGCCTGCCACAACGGCAGCAGCGTGCGCGCCTGCTCCGGCGTCACCGCCTGGTCCGTGGCCTCCAGCTTGAAGATGCCCACCAGGAGCTGCGTCGACAGCGGCAGCGTCTGGCCGGCCGGGTTGGGCGTCCCGGCGCCGGCTGATCCCACGGCCAGGGCGGTGGGGTCGGTGGCGGATTGGGCCGCGGCGGCGCAGGCCGTCAGGACCAGCGCCGCCGGTAAGAGCACAATCAGAGATAAGGGCTTTTTCACAGTCACTCCTTGGTCAGGCCGCGGCGCTATTCGTGCCGCAGAGCCTCGATGGGGTCGAGTTGGGCCGCGGCGTTGGCGGGGTAGTAGCCGAAGAAGACTCCGACGGCGGCGGCCGAAGTGAAGGCCAGCAGGATCGACTCGGGCAGGATGACGGTGCGCATCCCGCCGAACTGGCCGAACAGCCAGGCGCCGCCCGCGCCGGCCACCACGCCGATCAGGCCGCCGGCCAGGCTGAGCCCGAGGGCCTCGGCCAGGAACTGGCCGCGGATGTCGCCGGGCGTGGCCCCCACCGACTGGCGCACGCCGATCTCGCGGGTGCGCTCGGTGACCGAGACCAGCATGATGTTCATGATGCCGATGCCGCCCACGATGAGCGAAACGCCGGCCACCCAGGCCAGCAGCGAACGGAAGGAGGCCGTGGTCGACTCCTGCGTCTCGATCAGGTCGTCCTGGGTGCGGACGGAGAAGTTGAGCGTCTCCACCGTGATCCCGCGGCGCTCGGCCAAGGCCCGCTGGATGCGGCTGATGACGCCGTCCAGATCCGCGCCGTCCGCGACCTCGACGTAGATCAGGCCGACGCGGTTGCCGACGATGCGGCCCAGCGGCGTCGGCTGAAACTTATCGAAGAGCACGGTGATGGGGAGGTACAGCCGCTCGTCGTAGTCCACGCCGCTGACCGTGCCCTTCTCGGCCGCCACGCCCACCACCGTCAGTTTGACGTTGTTGCCGACCGTGATCTTCTGACCCACGGGATACGTGTCGCCAAAGAGGTCCTGGGCCAGGCTGTAGCCCAGCACCGCGACCTTGGCGGTGCGGTCCAGCTCCTCTTCGGTGAAGAAGCGGCCCTCGCCGACGGGCACGTCGCGCACGGAGGGATAATCCGGCGAGGTGCCGACCACGGGCACGGAATCGAGCGTGACCGCGCCGGCGCTGCCCGAGGCCTTGATGGTCTGCGACGAGTTCTGTTCAGTGGCGGCGCCGGCCACGTCTTTCAAGCCCGCGATCGCCAGCAGGTCGTCGTAGACCAGGCTGTTCTGGGCCTCCTGGCCGGGCGAGCCCGGCCCGCCGCGCGCCCCGCCAAAACCGGCGTTGGAGGTGACGAAGAGCAGGTTGGTGCCCAGGCCCTCGATGCGTTCGGCGATGGTGGCCTCGGTGCCGGCGCTGACGGCGACCATGACGATGACGGCGGCCACGCCGATGATGACGCCCAGCATGGTCAGCAGGGCGCGCAGCTTGTTGGCCGTCAGCCCTTCCCAGGCGAAGCGGAGGGTCTCAACCACGTTCATGGAGCACCTCCGGCAGCGGCAGGGAGGCCGGCAGCGCCGCGGCCGCGCTGCCGTTGGTGGACACGCTGATGCGGCCGTCGCGCACGACGATGGTGCGCTGCGCGTGGGCGGCGATGGCGGCGTCGTGCGTGACCACGATGATGGTGCGGCCGCGGGCGTGCAGGTCGTGCAGCAGGGCGATGATCTCGGCGCCGGAGCGCGAGTCCAGGTTGCCGGTTGGCTCATCGGCCAGGACGAGCAGCGGATCGTTGACCAGGGCGCGGGCGATGGCCGCGCGCTGGCGCTGGCCGCCGGAGAGCTGCGGCGGCTTGTGGTGCAGCCGGTCCGCCAGGCCCACCGCGGCCAGGGCGGCCTCGGCCAGGACTCGGCGCTCCTTCTCGGAGCGCGGGCGGCGGCGGTCATAGGCCAGCGGCAGCATCACGTTCTTGAGCGTGGAGGCGCGCGGCAAGAGGTTGAAAGACTGGAAGACAAAGCCGATCTTGCGGTTGCGCAGGTCGGCCAGTTGCTCACGGCGCAGGCCGCCGACATCCTGGCCGTCCAGGACATAGCGGCCGTGCGTGGCGCGGTCCAGGCAGCCGATGATGTTCATGAGCGTGCTCTTGCCCGAGCCGGAGGGCCCGATGATGGCGATGAACTCGCCCGCCTCGATCGTGACGGTCACGGCGCTCAGGGCCGTGACGGCGGCCTCGCCCTGGCCGTAGACCTTGCCCACGGCCTCCAGCTGGATCAGCGGCGCGCTCATTCGCCGGTCTCCGCCGTGCCGGTGCTCACCACATCGCCGGGGTTCAGCCCGGACAGGATCTCGGCGCTGGCGAAATCTTTCAGGCCGACGGTGACCGGCGTCAGTCTGAGCTGACCGTCGGCCTGCACCTTGAAGACGGCGTACGAGCCGGGCGCCAGCTCACGCAGCGCCTGGACCGGCACGAGCAAGGCGTTCTTGGCCTGGCCCGCGATCACGTCGACCTCGGCGTTCATGCCGGCCAACAGCTTGACGACGGTCTCGTTCGGGTCCAGCGCCGCCCAGGCCTGCACCACGGCCGAATTACCCACGGTGACCAGGGCCGGGTCCACGCGCGTGACCTGGCCGGTGAAGGTGACGTCCGGCGCGGCCTCAAAGGTCACCGCCACGGGATAGTCCGGGGCCACGCTGCCCAGATCAGTCTCGTCCACGTAGAAGCGGACAAGGGGGTGATCCAGCGCCGCGAGCGACAGCAGGTTGTTGCCGGCCGTCTGGCCGACCAGGCCATTGACGGCCGTGATGGTGCCGGCAAACGGCGCGGTCAGGACGGCGTTGGCGACGTTGAGCTCGGCGGTCTTGAGCGAGAGCTTGGCCTGTTCCACCTGCGCCTGGGCGTCGGCCAGGATCGAGGGGATGCCGGCCGTAAGCGCTCCGTTCTGGAGTTCGGTCAGGTGGGCCTGGGCCTGGGCCAGATCGGCCTCGGCCACGGCCGCCTGGGCCTGGGCCTGCGCCAGCTCGAGAGCATCGGGCGCGGCGGTGGCCGCCGTCAGGTTGGCCTTGGCCGCCGCCAGCGCGTCCTGCGCGTCGGCGACGGAGTTGGTGCTGGTGTTCTGCGCCTGTTCGGCGTTGTAGACGGCGGCCTGGTAATCCTGGAGGGCGCGGTCATAGGCCTTCTGAGCGTTCTCCAGCGCGTTGCCATGCTGCTGGCTGTAGCCGGGCCACTGCGCCTCCAGGTCTTGATATTTCTTCAGGTTGTTGGCGGCGTTATCCAGGGTGTCCTTGGCCGAGCGCAGGCTGGTCTGATAGCTCGTGATCTCGGCCGCGTGCTGGGCCGCCGTGAACGTTTGCAGCGCGCGGTCGTACTGCTCCTGGTAGTAGGCCACATCCGGCGACGTCAGCGCGTGCAGGGTTTGCTGCGCCGCCGCCAGGGTCTGCTGCGCGGCCGCGACCGTCTGCTCGGCCGCGGCGAGGGCGGCCGCCGAGGTGAGTTCCTCCAGGTTGCGCTCAGCCGCCGCCAGGTTGAGCTGGGCTTGGCGCAGCTGGATCTGGAGCGTGGTGTCGTCCACGCGCGCCAGGACAGCGCCGGCCTGGACCTCGTCGCCGACGTCCACATTGAGCTCGATCAGACGCCCGGACGTGCTGAAGCCGAGGTCGAGCGCCGCGGACGGCTGCAGGCTGCCCACACCGGACGCGCTCAAGGTCAGGTCGCCGCGCGCGGCCGCGGCCGTCTGGAGCACCGGCGTCGCCGTCACGGCCCGCGCCGGCAGGTAGACCTGGTTGTAGTAGTAATAGCCGCCGCCGGCCCCGACCAGCAGGATCACGGGTAGCACCCACAGCCACTTTTTCATCCACACACTCCCGAAGAGAGAATTGGCCCAAGCCAACTTAACACGCCGCTGTGAAGGAATTGAGAAGACCGTGTTAGGAGAGCAAAAAGGCCGGCGTCCACGCGGAACGCCGGCCAGTGTGGGGAGCGCACCGTGAACCGCGGCGCGCTCAAACGAAGGGAGGAGAAAAGGGGTGAGCGAAGCTTACGAGTTGCCGCCCGTGGGCGCCACCGGGGTCGCCGGGGTGCTCGGCGTGACGCCTTCCAGGCCGCCGCGCCCGCCATGCCCGCCGAGGCCGTGCCCGCGGCCGCCGCCGAAGCCCAGATTGCCGCTCTCGGCGCCCCAGAAGCCCTTCTCCAGGCCTTCCAGGAGCCAGTCGGCGTGCTCGCGCGTGAGCGTGCCGTCGGTCACCGCCTGCTCGATGGCGGCCTTGTTCGCCGCCTGGCACGCCGCCTGGACGGCCGCCTGGACATCGGCCACCTCAACCCCGGCCTCCTCCGACAGGCTGGACAGCGTCTCGCCGGCCCACAGCTGCGTCTTCAGCTCGTCCACTGTCAGGTTGAGCGCCTTGGCGGCGGCCTCCTGGCCGGCCGTCCCGCAGGTGCCGCGGCCCAGGCCGATGCCGCCGCCCAGGTGGGCGAGCGTGGCGCTGCCGCTGACGGCGCTGTTGGCGGCTGACACCACCTTGGGCACGGCCAGCAGCCCGACGCCGAGCATCGCGATCCCGGCGATCAGAGTCGCCAGGCCGAACACTTTTTGCCATTTGGACATCGTTGCGTTACCTCCATCACTGGCCGGACCGATTTGGCCCGGTTGGTTGATGGCTCCAAGATAACGGAGGCTGGTTCAGAACCGCTTCAGATCAGGTTAGCGCTGTTTGAGAAGACGGCCGCCGCTGCTCAGGGGCTGCTCAACTTGACCCGGCCGCCCCAGACTCAGGCGCGGCCGCGCCGGGACAAGAAGCGCGACCGCGTCTGCTGAAAGGGGGAAGGCGCCGTCAGGGACTCAGCGCGCCAACTTCGCCAGGATCGCCTGCGCGATCGTCGCCTCCTGCGTGCGCCCCAGCGATTGCAGCGCCGGCCCGCGCGCCTGGGCCAGCGCCTGAGCCCAGCCGTCGCCGACCGCCACTTCGGACAGGTCGTCGCGGTAGAAGCCGAAGGCCAGATCGCTGTACGTGCCGCTGAAGTGGCCGCCGCCCAGGTTGGTGAGCGTCACCTGGCCCTGGCTGCCCTCGGCCGCGAACGTGATCGTGGTGTTGACGGGCGTGCTGGCCAGCGTGTACAGGTCATCCCGGGCGAGGCCCACCAGCAGGTACGAGCTGCCGTAGTAGGCCGACCAGACGTAGAGCTGCTGCTCATCTTCCGACGTCTTGATCGGGATGACCGCCAGGCCGTAATCGCGCTCTTCCACGCGGGCCGCCGGCGTGCTCACCACGTCGTGCAGGTCAGGCTCATCGTCCGCGGCCAGCGCCGCCGACGGCAGCGCGGCCAGGGCCACGGCCACCGCCATCCCAGCGGCGACCCATTTCTTCGGGTGTGCAAACATAGGAACCTCCAGTGTGACCGGAGCTCGTCCGGTTTGGTGTGTTGCTCACACCTTAGCGGAGGTCCGTTTAGAAACTTTGGCGGCTGGGTGAGAAGCGCATGAACACCGAGGCCGCGCTCTTTAAGATTTCTAAACAGGCGGCCGGCCGGCGCGTCTTTGCCCGGGCCTTTATCGCGGTTAAAATGGCCTACGCGACCGGCCCAGCCGGCGCGCAGCCTGGAAGACAGAGAGGACCTCAGCCCGTCTATGCTCGAACCGTTTGAATACGTCCTGGTGGGATTGGCGGCGGTGGCCGCCGGGATCGTGAACGCCCTGGCCGGCGGCGGCACGCTGATTACGTTCCCGATGCTGACGGCGGTCGGAGTCCCGGCGATCGCGGCCAGCGTCACCAACACGGTGGCGCTCTCGCCCGGCTATCTCGGCGCGACGCTGGCCCAGGCCCCGGATCTGCGCGGGCAGCGCCAGCGGCTGTGGCTGTGCCTGCCGGCCGGCGCTCTGGGCGGCATCGTCGGCGGGATCCTGCTGCTCAACACCGGCGAGCGGCTGTTCAACGACCTGGTGCCATTCCTGATCCTGCTAGCGTCGGTGCTGCTGGCCGTGCAGGACCCGGTGCGGACCTGGCTCAACCGGCGCGCGCAGCAGTCCGGGGCCAAGCCGCCCTCCGAAGCGTGGGCGGCCGCGCCGGTGGGCCTGGCGGCCGTGTACGGCGGCTACTTCGGCGCGGGCCTGAGCGTCATCGTGCTGGCCGTGCTCGGCCTCTCGCTGGACGATACCCTGACGCGGCTCAACGCGCTGAAGCAGTCCATCGCCTTCAGCGTCAACGTCGCCGCCGCCGTCTTCTTCCTGTTTTCGGGCCAGGTGGTCTGGACGGCGGCGGCGGTGATGGCTGTGGGCGCGCTGGCCGGCGGCTCCCTCGGCGGGCGGCTGGCCGGCCGGATCAAACCGGCCACGCTGCGCTGGATCGTCGTGGGCGTGGGCGTGGTGGTGGCCGTGATCTACTTCCTGCGCTGAACGGCCGCGCTCACATCGCGGCGCCGGCCGCCTCGGCCGGAGTGAGGGCCAGCGACTGGGAAGCGCGCGGCGCGGGCCCGCTGGTGCGCGTTTCCATCATCGGCCAACTGCGATCCTCGCGCGTCACCTTCTCCCACAACGGCGCGGTGACCTCCGCCAGTTGCACCTGGAAATGGCGAGCCAGGTCGCGCGCGCTGAGGCGGCCCTGGCGCTGCTGGCGCAGGCTGTCGTCCAGCGTCAGGCTGCCGAGCGCGGCGGCCGTCATCCCCAACGCGTACACAGGGTTGAGCGTCATCACGGCATCGCCGCAGACCAGAAAGTTCTCGGGCCAGCGCGGGAGCACTTCAAAATGGCGCCGGCGGCTCTCGGTCAGCTGATAGCCAAAAGGCTCATCCAGCGGCTCAGCGGCCTGCAGCGCCGCGTAGAAGCGCGGCGGGAGCTGACGGGCAAAGGCCTCAAAGCCGGCGACATCCGCCGGAGGATAATCGCGCGCCACGCCGATCAACGTCACCAGCCAGCGGTCGCCCTCCACCGGCAGGATCAAGCCGCCGCGCGTGTCGGCCGGGGGCCGCGGACGCTGATACAGGATCTTCCAGCTCTCGTCGAAGCCAGCCGGCCGGCGGTACAGACGCGTGGCGTAACCGGTGTGGGTGGTGAAAACCGTCTCGCCCGGCGGCGTGTAACCCAGGTCGGTCAGCCAGCGCGGCGCCTGTGAGCCGCGGCCGCTGGCGTCCACCACCAGGTCAGCCGGAAACTCCTCCACGCCGTCACCCAAGGCCCCGCGCCGGCGCAGCCGGACACCGGTCGCCCGGGCGAAGCCGGCGTCGGTGCGCAGCCCCATCACCTCCTGGCTCGCCAGGAAGACCACGTTCGGGTACGCCGACAGCCGCCGGCGCAGCACGCTTTCCAGCAGGGGCCGGCTGAAGTTGACACGCTGACCGGCCTCGCGGTTCTTGGGCGCGCGCCAGACGCCGTTGATGCAGACGGCCATCTCGGTGACCGGGTCCACGCGCACCGCGCCATGGGCCACCAGCTCGTCGGTGAGGCCGGGAAACAGCTGCTCAAACACCGCCTGGCCCTCGGGCAGTAAGGTGTGGGCGTGCCGGGCCTGCGGCGTGCCCGGGCGGAATTCGTCCGGCCCCACCAGCGCATCGCGTTCGAGAATCGTCACCCGCTCGAAGTAGGCGGACAGGCTGCGCGCCATCACCAGGCCGGCGACACTGCCGCCGATGACGACGGCGTCCGCGCCCAACGGGGCCGCCGCAGTGTGTGCTTCAGTAGTGCTCATCGCTTCAAGCTCCTTGCCAGATCAACGCGGCGCGCCACCGGTCGGCGCACCCAGGTCTCTACGATAGACGGGCTTTGTCTAAACGCCATCCGGCTTAAGGCCGATCACGCTCTAGTACCCCGTCCCCTTGAACTGGATGGATCTGTGTCGCCTGGCGCCGCTGTGGCCAGACACCCCTGTCCATCTCTTTCAGGTGGACGGGGCATGAGGCGATTCGAAAGCCGCCGGCGCCGGGCGCTTCGGCAGCGGCCCAATCCGGGCCAGCTGCAACGCGGCCGCCAGGGCCACCACCGCCGCACCCGCATACACCACCCCGCTGCCGAGGACGTCCACCGCGGCGCCCAGGCCCGCGAAGGCCAGGACGCCGGCCAGCCAGTTGGTGGCGTTGAGCCACGGCAGGCGGCGGCCCAGCGCCTCGGCGGCCAGCAGATCGGTGGCGAACGCGGACGCGACGGTGCCGTTGGCGCTGTGCGCCACCAGCAGGAGGGTGGCCGCCAGCCAGAAGTGCCAGAGCTGGCTGGCCAGGCTCAGCGTCAGCGCGGCCAGCGCCGCCAGCCCGTAGCCCAGCATCAGGAAACGCCGCCGGCCGAGCCGGTCGGAGAGCGCGCCGACCAGCAACGTGGTCGGGATCGTGATCAGGCCGCTGACCGTGGTCGTGCTGGCGACGGCGCTGGCCGAGAAGCCCAGGCCCTGCATCGACCAGGACGTGCCCAGGCGAGCCACGCTGATGGTCAACGCCACCAGCAGCGAGCCCAGCCACAGGCGGCCAAAGGCCCGCCCGCCGCCGGCCGGACTGCGCTGCGGTTCCGAGGTTGAAGACGGCCGCGGCCGCGCCGCGCGCAGCGCCGGCAGCGGTCCGCCCACCAGCGCCAGCAGCGGCCAGACACTCCAGACCACGCCGAGCCCCGCGAACATCACCGGGTAGCCGAAGCGCGCGATCAGTTCGCCCACCAGCGCGCCGCCGAGCAAGGCGCCCACGGGTGACGCCAACGCCAGCACGCCAAAGGAGCGGCCGCGGCGGCCGCTGGCCGCCGTCAGCGCCGTGAAAGTGCTGACCAGCGCCAGGCCGACGCCGCCCGCGAACCACAGGCCGGCCGTGCCGACGACCACCTGCCAGAAGGCGGTGGCCTGAGCAAGCAGCCCCAGCGCCGGCAGCCCGAGCAGGCCGGCGCCGACGAACACGCGCCGCGCGCCCAGCGCCTCGGCCAGACGGCCGGCCAGCATGGCGCCGGACGCGATGGCGATATAGGTCAGGGACAAGTACAGACCCACCTGGGCGCGGGTGGCGCCGAAGCGCGCCGCGTACAGCGGCAGGATCGGGAACAGGCCCAGACCGATGAAGACGATGGCCAGGTTACATAGAAACAGATAGATGAGCGGTCGCGTTGAGTTCATCGGGGGTGCGCTCCACCTTGGTTGTCCGCAGGCCCGCGAACACATCTTGTTCCAGGTCCCGGCCGCCGTTAACCAGGCTGAAGGCGCGGTAAAACGTCTGGGCGCCCCAGAGCTGTTGATGCTGCTCGGGCGGCAGGGCGCGCAGCCGCTCGTAGCCCGGCAGCTGCGAGCGGTGACAGGCGATCGCCTGCCACACCTGCTGCCAGTACGCGGCCGTGTCCACGCGCGTCGTCACGGCCCAGTCCGCCCAGGCCTGCGCGCGCCGCTCAACGCCGTCGATGGTCATGACCAGATCGCCGAAGGCGGCCTGATGTACGGCCTGCGGCCCGGCCGTCGGCGCCAGGTAATACAGCTTGGACACGCGGTGCGCGGGCAGCCCTAGAGCCGGCGCGTAGTCCAGATCGGCGGCCGCCACCACTGCCGCCGTCGTGAACTGTGCGATGGCGATGTGGTCGGGATGGCCGTAGTAGCCGTGCGGGTCGAAAGTGACCACGACGTGCGGGCGGTTGCGGCGCAGCTCGGCCACCAGGCGCCCGATCACTTCGGAGGACGCGGCCTGGTCCAGCGCGCCGTCACCGTAGCCGAGCACGCTCACCCGCCGCAGGCCCAGCACGCGCGCCGCCGCGTGCAGCTCCTCTTCACGCAGACGGCCGAGCGCCTCCGGTCCCGGATAGGTTTCAGCCGGCCCTGTCCAGCCGCGCTCGCCGCGCGTGGCCGTGACCAACGTCGTATACACGCCTTCAGCCGCGGACTTCGCCAGGAGGCCGCCCGTGCCCAGCGACTCGTCGTCGGGGTGGGCCAGGCTGGCCATGAGTTTGAGCAAGGTCGTCATCGTCAACTCCGTGGGGCCCGGCCGCTCACAGGCCCTGGCCGGCCAGGCGCGGGTTGCGCGCCGGCAGCGGGACCCAGGCCGCCGGGGCCGCCGTCAGATGAATGTGGACTTCGATTGCGTCCACATCCGGCGCCAGCGTGTAGGCCAGGTCGCTGGCCTGGATCAAGCCCAGCATGGCGGCGTTGGCGTGGTCCACCAGCGCCACAAAGCGGGTGATCCCGGCCTGGCGGGCCTGCCGGCTGATCCGGTCCAGCAGGGCGCGCCCCAGCCCGCGGCGCTGATAGCGGTCTTCCACCAGCAGCGCCGGTTCCGCCAACTCCGGCCGATCGCGGTCGCGCACGTAGCAGGCGTAGCCCACGATCTCAGCGGCCGCCCCGCTCGTCTCAGCCACGAACATCCCGCCTTCCGGTTCGCTCAAACGGCACAGACGCTCCAGGTCGCGGGCGGTGGGCTGATAAGGCCCGAGATAGCGGAAGTACAGGCTCTGCGCGGACAGGCGCGCGTGCATGGCCAACAGCCCCGGGACATCGCCGGGCCGCGCCGGCCGGAAGAGGACGCTTCGCCCGCCGCCCGCCGCGCCGGCCGCTGGCTGGGTCTGGGCGGCGAACGCCTCGTCCAGGGCCAGCAGGAAGGCATTGGCCGCACCCATCGCCTGCGCGATGCGCGCCTGCCGCTGAGCGCGCCCGCGCACCACGGCCTGCCGCCCCCAGGCCTCAGCCAGCCAGAAGGCATAGGGCGCGCGCCAATTGACGACCAGGCCCGGCGCCGCCTTCAGCGACTGGCGCCGGTCCAGGTACTCGCTCAGCAGCGCCAGCGCGCCGTGGCTGAGGAAGTGCTCGTCGAACAAGGCTTCCACCCAATCCGGATGGACGCGCGCAAAGGCGGCCAAGGCGCTGGCGATGGCGCGCCGCGGGGCGTCCCGGCGGTCGGCGGCCAGGCGCCCGACCAGGCTGTTACGGATGCGTTGCCAGGTATGCATGGTGCTCTCTCCTTGGGCCGCGTTAGAACGATTTCGGCCCGTCTGCAAACGTGCCGCCAGGGTAAGCGCGCTGCGCCTGCGGTTCGTCCTCAGACCGTCCTCCGACCCCGGCCGCCCCCCAAAATCAGGCTTTAGTCAGATGACCTAATCGGACGAAGGGAGTATGAATATCGTGTCAAGCGAGGTTGATTTGTTGCATTTACGTCAACTCAAACCAACCGACCAGCTCTGGGCGACGCGCCCAGCCATGCTCGAGGTCCACCTGCTGGGCCGCTTCGCGCTGCGGGTGGGCGGCGAGGCCGCCGACGCGTTGACGTCGCGGCCGGCCCAGTTGCTGCTGGCCTATCTGCTGCTGAATCCGGGCACGGCGCATCGGCGCGAACGGCTGGCCGGCCTGCTCTGGCCGGAGTCATTGGAGAGCACGGCCCGCAAAAACCTGCGCAACGCCGTCTGGCAGCTGCGCAAAGTCATCGGCGAGGAATTCCTGCAGGCGGAGAAGGACACCCTCGCCTTTCGGGCGGAGGCGCCCCTGGCGCTGGACGTGGCCCAGCTGAGCAATCGCGCGGCCCTGGACGACCTGGACGCGCTCATCGCCGCGGTCGCCGCTTATCAAGGCGAGCTGCTGCCGGGCGTGTACGCCGACTGGGTGCAGTTGGAGCGCGAGCGCCTGCGCGGCCTGTTCGAGCAGCGCGTGCAGACGCTGCTGGAGAGGCTGGCCGCACAGGGACGCTGGGCGGAGGTCCAGACCTGGGCCGACCATTGGATCGCTCTGGGGCAGGTGCCGGAGCCGGCCTTTCGTTTCCTCATGCGGGCGAGCGCGGCCCGCGGTGACCTGGCCGGCATGGCGTTAGCGTATCGGCGCTGCCTCCAGACGCTCCAGGCGGAGCTGGCGGTGTCGCCGTCGGCCGAGACGCAGGCGCTCTACCAACAACTGTCGCAAAGCGCACCGGCGCACTCCGCCGCGCCAGCGCAACTCCCGGCCGCGGCCGTGCAGCCCGCGCCGTTGCCGCTCCAGCCGACGGCCTTCGTGGGCCGGGCCCAGGAGCTGGCCGAGATCGCGCAGTGGCTGGGCAACGCGCGTCTGCTGACGCTGGTGGGGCCGGGCGGCGCCGGCAAGACCCGCCTGGCGCTGGAGGCGGCCCGCGCCGCGGCCGAGCACACCCAACCGCCGCTCTTCCCGGACGGCGTCGGCTTCGTGCCGCTGGCCGGTCTCACCGCGGCCGAGCAGCTGGTCCCTGCCATCGCCCAGGCCCTGGGCTTTTCCTTCTATTCCAGCGAGACGCCGCGCGCCCAGCTCCTGGATTACCTGCGGCCGCGCCAGCTGCTGCTGGTGCTGGACAACTTCGAGCACCTATTGGAGGCCGCCAACACGAGTCTGGTGGCCGATCTGCTGGCATCGGCGCCGCGCCTGACGCTGCTGGTGACCTCGCGCGTGCGCCTTAACCTGCAAGGCGAACAGATCCTGCGCGTGAGCGGGCTGGCCTGGCCGGAGACGGCCGCCGCCGGCGAGGCCGCCGAAGCCTCCAGCGCCGTGCAGTTGTTCCGCCAAAGCGCCCAGCGCGCCGCGCCCGAGTTCACGCTCACCGCCGCCGACCGGCCGGCCATCATTCGCATCTGCCAGCTCGTGCAGGGCCTGCCGCTCGGCCTGGTGCTGGCGGCCGCCTGGCTGGCCGTGCTGACGCCGGACGAGATCGCGCGCGAGATCGAACAGAACCTCGACTTTCTGGAAGCCGAGCTGAGCGACCTGCCCGAACGCCAGCGCAGCCTGCGCGGCGTCTTCGACGCTTCCTGGCGGCTGTTGACGGCGCCGGAGCGGGACGCCCTGTCACAGCTGGCGGTGTTTCAAGGCGGCTTTTCCCGCGAGGCCGCGCAGCGCGTCGCCGGCGCCGCGCCCAAGACCCTGCTCGCGCTGGTGAACAAATCCTGGCTGCAGCCGGAGGCCGGCGGCCGATGCCGCGTGCACACGCTGCTGCGCCAGTATCTGCTGGAGCACCAGGCCGTGGAGCCCGCCGCCTGGCGGCAATGCCAGGCCCGGCACACCGCTTACTTCACCGACAGCCTCCACCGCCTCAGCCCGCGCCTGCGGGATCAGCAGCTGCCGGCCGTGTTCGCGTTGGTGGACGCCCACCTCGGCGACATCACCGCGGCTTGGCAGAGGCTCGTGGAACAAGGCCAGGTCGAAGTGGCGGTGTATCAGATGCTGCCGGCGTTGTACCGCTACTGCGAGGCCCATTTCCAGGGCTTTGTGCTGCAGCCGCTGCTGGTCACAGCCCAGGCCGCGGCGCGCGAGATCACGGCCGCCGCCGACCGCCGGCGCGCGCTCACGATCCTGCTGACGGCCCAGGCCGCTTTCCTGCGCACGGGTGCGCCCGCCCGGATCTCGGCGTTGGAGGCGGCTGCCCCGGCCCATCAGGACGCTCTGCGGGAAGCCTGGTCGCTGGCCGGCTCGGCCGAGCAGCTGGCCTCCTTAAGCTGCTGGGGGCCAATGCTGGCGTCGCTCTACGGCTGGCTGATCGACCCGGCCGAGGCTGTCCAGGAGCTGCGCTGGCTGCTGCCGCTGCTGCGCAACTCAGACGAACCCGAGCGCCGGTGGGAACTGGCTTTCGCGCTGCAAAGCCTGGGGCGCCTGCTGCACACGCGCCTGCCGGACGAGGCGCCGGCGTCGCAGCTGGCGGAAGCGCGTGACCACCTGCAGGCGGCCCTGGCCTTGTTCCAGGAACTCGGCGACGAGCGCGAAGCCGGCTACACCCTGCGTGTCCTCGGCATCGTCCACCTAGTCTGGCAGAAGTTCCCGGAGGCCGCCGCCTGCTTGCAGGCCGCTCAGGCCGCGCTCGTCGCCATCGGTGATTGGTCCAACTCGGCCGCCGTCGATTGGCTGCTGGCCGACATCGACCTGCGCCGCAGCGACTTCGACAGCGCCTTCCAGCGGCTGCGCCGGATGGCGCAGCGCTTTGCCGAGCGCGGCCACGCCCGCAACGCC
Organism: uncultured Anaerolineales bacterium; assembly: GCA_937952305.1. Taxonomy (GTDB): domain Bacteria; phylum Chloroflexota; class Anaerolineae; order Anaerolineales; family UBA6663; genus SpSt-583. Next base: position 22,226 of record CALFZO010000194.1, read on the forward strand.
GCCGCCGCGCTCTCGCGCGAGAGCTACCTGGCTCTGCGTTACAGCACGCCGGACCACGCCCGGCAAGTGCGCCAGCAGACCCTGGCCATGGCCCAGGCGACCGGTGACACGTACAGCCTGGCCTGGTTCACCTGGGAGATGGGCGAGATCGAACGGGTGACGGGCGACCTGGCGGCCGCGCGCCGCTGGTACGACCAGGCCCGGACCTTGTTCGAGCAGACGCAGGACGAGGGCGGCGGACTCTTCTATCAGCGCGGCCTGGGCGACCTGGCTTTCAGCCTGGGTGATCACGCCGAAGCGCGGCGCTGCTTCCAGGCCAGCCTGGACGGGGCGCGCCGTCTGGCGCATGAGTGGGGCGCCGCCTATGCTCTCACCGGCCTGAGCCGCGCGGCGCTGGCTCAGGGCGACCACGAGCAGGCGCGCCTGCACCTCGTGGAGGCCTTGCCGAAAGCGGCCAAGACCGGCGACGGCGGCATCCTGCTGCTGGCCATGACCCGCGCCGCCGAGCTGCTGAACGCGAGCGGCCAGACCGCCGCCGCCGCCGACCTGGCGGCCCGGGTGGTGGGCCACTCGAGCACCTGGCACGAGACCCGGGCCCAGGCGGCGCTGCTCCTGCCCGCGCCGCCCAGCACCTCCACACCAGCCGACCACGCCGGCGAGCTTTGGCCGGAGGCTCAGCGCCTCCTGCAAACGCTGACCGGGTCGGCCTCCGCACCGCTGGCCGGCTTCGCGCCGGAGATCAGCGCGCCCCCGTTCGGGTAACCCTCGCAGCGACCGTCTTCCCACTGCCCAACCCTAAAGGACACCCGCCAGGACGTGCGGCGGGCGTTGGCCGGACGAGCGCGCCGTAAGTTGAGCGCGTGGCGTGAACCAGCCGGGCGCGACCACTGTGCGCGCGGACCCGGACGCGCCGGAGCCTCGTCCTATGTCGCAGCGCTTGTTGATCTTCCTCCTGGCCGCCAGCCTGTTGACCGGCGGCGCGGCGCCGGGCGCCAGCACCCGCGGGCGTTTCTCGCCGGCCGAGGCGGCGCGGGCCGCCCACCTCGTCGCGGTTCTGCGCGAGCGCTATCACGTCATCGTCACCGGGTACGGGCAGGCCGGCCCCGACGATGGCGGGGCGTGGCGCACGCTGACCGAACTCGAATGGACGGCCGAGGCCGTCTGGCGTCTCGCGCTCGCGCTGGGCGGCCCGGAGTCCTTCCGCCACCTGTTCGGAGGGAATGTGCGCGTCGCCCGCTGGACGGTGGCGGGTCTGCGCGCCTTCGCGCCGCCCGGCCAGCTCGCCCTCGTCGGCGATGTGGTCCTGACCGACTATCACTTTGAGCACGGCCGCCTGTACGCCCTCTATCTAACGGCGCATGAGTTCGGGCATGTCCTGGACACACGCCGCGGCGGGCGGCTGTCCCAGGACTTGGTGGCGACTCTCGGTGCGCGTCATTGCCACCCGCATCTGCCGATGGCGGATTGCACCTTTGATGTCAGCGCCGCCGCCGAGCCGGCGCCCGGCCATCCGCGCGAGCCCTACGCCCGGCATTCGCCCGAGGAGTACTGGGCCGAGGTGTTCGCGGCGTACGTCCTGCCCGATTACTACGCCCGGAACAGCCGAAACCATCGCCTGGGGGCGCGCACGCGCGCGTTTGTGATCAATCACCTGCTGCGGCCGTGAACCCGGAGTCCAGCGTCAGAGCGCCCGGCCTGTATCGGGAGCCGGCAGGATGAACGTCTCACCGGCGGCGCGACCAGCAGCACAAGGCCGGCGGAAGCCAGCGGCTCATCCGACTCAGTTATTGCGATTTCCGTCTGGGTTGGCGTCACCCCGGCACAAGCCGCGGTCCAGATCATTGTGGCATCGCCCGGATTCCGGCTCTCCACTTCGCTCCGCTTCGGGGGCCATGGTTCGCCGGAATGACAGAGGTGCAGATCAAATCAGTCATAGCCTTAGGATTACGCGCGCAGCGGGCGGCGCCTGCCGGGCCCGCTGCGCCAACGCCTCCGTTAAGGTTACGCCCAGCCCGGCGGCCTCCCCGCAGCCGACAGCCGCCAACGCATCGACCCACCAGACGACCACGGGCAGCGACAAGAGCAAGGCGCACAGCCTGCGCGCACCGGCCCCGGCCGGGCCACGATCAGGATCGGCACGCGGCGCAGGCGCGTTCAGGCCGCCGCCAAGAGGCTGTGGACGGCGTCGATCACGAGCTCCGGCTCCTCCAGCGGGATGTTGTGGCCGCTGCGGGCGGCCACGATGCGGCGGCCGCGCGTGGACAGCGCCGTCAGCTCCAGTTGCAGCGCCTGCCAGGTCTCTTCATATTCGGCGCGCACGGACGGACCCAGGCTGGGCGGCACGGCCTCGGGCGGCAGTTGGCCGTGACTGAGCACGATCAGCGGCAGATCGCCCAGCGTCCGCACCGGCTCAGTGCGCGCCGCAGCCACGGCCGCCGTCTCCGCCAGCAGCGCTTCCACGTGCTCGCCGCCGGAGGCGATCCGGCCGCGGATCGCGGCGACCACGTCGGCGGGCAGCCGGTTGGCGCCGTCCACCGGGATCAGGGCCGGGTTGAGCGCCAGGAGGCCGAGCCGCGCCAGGGCTTGCAGCCCACGCAAGGGGGTCGTCATCGCACCGAGCATCCGCACCAGCGTCTGCGGAAGACGCCGCATCTGGTGTTCGTGGGCCGAATCCACCAGCACCAGACCGGCCACCGTGTCCGCATAACGCGCCGCAAACTGGCGCACCACCGAGCCGCCCAACGACCAACCGACCAGCAGGTAGGGTCCGGGGATGGCGGCTCGCGTCAGGAGCGTGTGCAGCTCCTCGGCCATCACGTCGGCGGTGCGCGGCCGCGGGCTGGGGGCGCTCCAGCCCAGGCCGGCGCGGTCATACGTGACGACCCGGGTGCGGCGCGCCAGGGCCGGCCGCACCAACTCCCACAGCAAGCCCACGCCGCCCGCGCCCGCGTCCAGCACGACGGTAGGCGCGCCCTCGCCCTCCACGCGCACGTGCAGGCGGTAGCCGCCCACATCCACCAACCGTCCGGCCGGCGGATAGCGGCGGCGCAGGCCGTCTTTAGCCAGGGCGCCCGCGATGAGAACACTGACGACAAGCCCAGTGACAATGAGCGCTGAAACGAGGGCAAGCAGGGAACCGGTCATGGTGACCTCCTGTGCTCTGAGCTGAGTATAGGCTGGCGGGTTTTGGTTGCGCTGGACCGGCGGTTGGTCGGGCCAGCGCGGCGCGGTCGTCGGTCCACCCGGTGGCGAGGACCCTGACGGCCTCTCCGTGAAGCCCAAGCCGCTGACCGGCCGGCCGGTCAGCGGCGGGCGAAAGGGCGCTTACTCAACGGCCTCGGGAAAGACCCCGTCGATCTGGTCACTGTCGCTGTGGAAGGCGAAGTTTAGGCGCGCGCGGCCGTTCGCGAATTGGCCGGTCGCCGCCCAGCGGATCGAGCCCGGCGCCTTGCCCGGGATCAGCTCGATCTTCTCGAGCGCCACGAAATCGCCATAGCGCTGACGGAATTCCTGGCGGAAGGCCTGGAAATCGGCCTCCTGGATGGCGGCCTTCATCGTGTCGGACCAATCGCGGCTCCAGGCGGCGTAGTCGCCGGTGTTGAGCGCCTGCAGCGCGTTCTCGGCCACCTCCGCCGCCTGGGCTTCGGTCAGCTTGGATGTCGGCGCTTGCGGCACGGAGGCGGGCGCGGCGCTGCCGCAGGCGGCAGTGGCCAGGGTGACAGCCAGAACGGCGGCCAGGGTGAGGGTGCGGATGAAGGTGTTCATGCGGTCGCTCCTGTGAGTGAGAGTGTGTTCCGATGGCGACACCATAGCGCCGTGCGCGCGCCGGAACATCGGGCCGGGGCAGGAGCGGGGGCAAAACAAAAGACCGCTTCGGCAGCGGTCTTGAGCGGGGCATTTGTCGCGGCGGGGCTAGGCCAAAAGACGGACGCTGCCGGAAAGACGGGCGCCGTCAGACGTCCTCGTTGAGCTGCAGGGCCAGGTAGCGGTCCAGATCGGGCCCGGCCGGGTTGGCCAGCACCGCGTCCAGCCAGGCCTGACGCTCAAAGCCGATCACGCGCAGGTCCCAGACACAGGCCGCCAGGCCGCTCGGCGTCTGGTAGACGAGCGCGTCTGGCTGGTCCTTGGGCGCCACGTAGACGTGATGGTGCAGTTCGTTCTCATCCGCCCAGAAATCCACGAAGACAAAGATGGCGCCGCGCCCGTCGTTCACGCCGACGAAACCGACGCCGTAGTGCTGCAGACCCGAGACCATTTGCAGCCGGGCCTGGGCTGCGGCTTTGCCGGCCGCGACCACGGCCGGGCGCGGCGTGGCCAACTGGTAAGCGAGGCCGTAGACTTTCAGCCGCCAGCCAGCCACGGCCCAGACTTCCAGGCAGCGGATGGGCCGGGGTGCGTACGTCTCCGACAACGTGATCATGGCAGGCCTCCCGGGCCATCATCCAGGCGGGCCAGCCCCTCGCGCAGCGCGTACAGCGCGGCCTGCGTGCGGTTGGCCAGGTGCAGCTTTTCCAGGATGTTGCTGACGTGGGTGCGCACGGTGCGCTCGCTGACGACCAGGCGCGCGGCGATGTCGTCGTTGGACAGCCCCTGCGCCACCAGGCGCAGCACTTCCACCTCGCGCTCGGTCAGCGGTGCTTCGGTGGGCGGCAGCGCCGGCGGCTGGTTGAGCTCGCGGATCAGCCGCCGGGCGACGACCGGGTGCAGCGAGGCTTCGCCGCGGGCGACACAGTGGATGGCCTGCAGCAGCTCCGCCGGCGACGAGTCCTTGAGCAGATAACCCAGTGCGCCGGCCTTGATAGCCGGGAAGATCTGGTCATCTTCGGCGAAGGACGTGAGCACCAGGACCCGCGCCGGCCGCTCCAGCTGCTGCAGCTCGGTCAGCGCCGCCAGGCCGTCCCGGCGCGGCATCACCATATCCAGCAGGATCACGTCCGGCTGGAGGCGGCGCGCCAATTCCACCACTTCCACGCCGTCGGCGGCCTCACCCACCAGCGTCATCCCCGGCTCGGTGGCGAGCAGGGCGCGCAGGCCCTGGCGCACAATCGCATGGTCGTCGGCGATCAGGATGCGAATCGAATCAGACATAGCCCTCCTTGGCCGGCCGGGTCAACGTCACCTGCAGGCGCGTGCCGGCACCGGGCTGGGCCTGGATCTGGAGGGCGGCGCCCAGCTCCGCCGCGCGCTCGCGCATACTCCTCAGCCCCAGCCCGCCGCGGTCCTGAATGGCGGCCAGGTCGAACCCGCGCCCGTCATCGGCGATCTCCAGCGTCACCTGACGCGCCTCGGCGCGCAGCGTCACCGTCACGGTGGTGGCGGCGGCGTGTTTGAGGGCGTTATTCAGGGCTTCTTGCGCGATCCGATAGAGCGTCTCTTCGACCGGCCCCGGCAGATCCAGGTCGCCGTCCACGCGCAGGCCGGCCCGCACGCCGGCGCGCTTCTCCACCGCATCCAGCCGCTGCTGCAAGGCGCCGGCCAGGCCGGCTTGCTCCAGCTCGGCCGGGCGCAGCTCGTACACCAGCAGGCGCATCTCTTTCAGCGATTGCTGCGCGGTCTCGCCCAGCCGCGCCACGTACTCGCGCGCCTGCGGCGTCTGGCCCGTGCCCAGCAGCCGGCGCGCGGCCTCGGCCAGCAGGGTCAGGCTGTAAAGCGACTGGGTCACGGAGTCATGCAGGTCCCGCGCCAGGCGCTGGCGCTCCTCCAGGGCGGCCCGCGCCTGGGCCTCCACCAACCGCACGCGGTCGGTGATGTCCACCATCGCGCCGATCATGCGCACCGGCTGGCCAGCCTCGCTGTGGATGACGTAGCCGCGATCGACGACATGCGCGTACGAGCCGTCGGCGCGCCGGTAGCGATACTCGCCGCTCCAGAACGGCTGGCCGCTGCGGATGGCGGCCTGCACGCCGGCCTCGGTTGCGGCGATGTCGTCCGGGTGGACGTGTTCCATCCACCAGTTGTGCTCGCGGATCGTGTCGGCCGGATAGCCGAACAGGGTCCGCAGGCCGTGGTTCCACTGCACCGTGTTGGCGACCAAATCCCAATCCCAGACGGCATCGGCGGTGGCCAGCGCGATCAACTGGTAGCGCTGTTCGCTGGCGCGCAGCGCGCCCTCGACGCGCTTGCGTTCGGTGATGTCGAGGAACATCCCCAGGGCGCACGGCTCGCCGGCCTGCAGCGCGAACTCAAAATAGGCCAGCACCTCGCGCCGCTCACCGGATTTGACGCGCAGGGTCAGCTCCAGCTCGCGCACCGGGCGGCGCGCCTGCAGCGCCTCGGCCAGACGGCGGCGTTCCGTCTCCACCGGCCACAGCTCCAGCGCCGCGGCCGTGCGGCCGACGACGTCCGCGCGTTCATAGCCGGTCTGCCGTAGAAAACTGACGTTGACGTCGAGGAAGCGGCCTTCGGACAGCGTGAGAACGCTCATCGCCAGCGGGCTGGCGTCGAAGAGGTTAGCGGCCAGGTCGCGCGCGGCGCTCATCCCGCCCGATCCGGGTCGCGCCCGGGCAGGGTGAACGTCTCACCGGCGGCAAAGCGCTGGGCCTGGCCTTGCCAGTAGACGGTGACGGCGCCGGCGCCGGCCACCTGCCAGACCTGGCCGCGGCCGTCGTCCAGCATGCCGGTCTGCTCGTCCAGACCGAGCAGGACCGCCTGCGGCAGACGCTGCGCCAGCCGCGGCACCCACTTGAAGCCAAACGTGTCGTGATGGGGGATGACGCAGGCGCCGGGCACATAGCCCAGGCCGGCGTGCACTTCATCTTCGCCGGGGTCGTAGTAATGGGCGCACAGCACCATGGCTCCGGCGCTGCTGCCGGCCAGGACAGCGCCGGCCGCAAACGCGGCGCGCAGCGCCTCGGCCGGCGCGCGGCTGGCCAGCGTCTGGCCCAGATAGTGCGTGAAGCCGCCGAGCAGGTAGATCAGCCGGGCGCGCGCGAGCTCGCTGGTAATCGTCTGGTCGGCGGCGCTGGCCGCGTCCAGCAGCGGGACGACGGCGACATTGCGCGCCCCGAGGCCGCGAAACCAGCGCTCGCCGTTGCGGCCGGCGCGCCCATGATTGTGGTCCGGGACGGCCGCGGTCGGCAGGATGCGCACGGCGGCGGCCGGGCCGCCCGCGCGCTCCAACGCCAGCCGATCCGGCGCGGCCATCCGCCCGCCGAATTCGGCGCCGCCTTCCAGCAGTAACGATCCCATGCGCTCGTCTCCGCGTTGAGTCACAGTGGTGCGGGCATTATAGACGCTTCGCGGTGCTGGGCGTGTTATAATCGCGCCGCCGTCTTAAAATTCCGTCTTATCCATATGCCCGCCTCCACAGAAACCCTGGTCGTCTGGGCGGTGGTGCTGTTGCTTGCGGGAGGGGGTATCGCGCTGCTGGCTGGCGTTATTACCCTGGCACGGTCCCGCCGCCATACCTACTTCCGCTTCCGGCGCCAGGCTATCCTGCACGGCTGGCGCAATCTCGCTCTGGGCGTTGGCTTGTTGTTGGCGGCCGGCGTGGCCGCGGCTTTTGGAAAACCGGCGCTGGAGGTGTTCGTGCCGCCGACGGCCACCGCCACCGCCACCGTCCCGCCCAGCGCCACGGCCACGTTTTCGCTCACCGCCCCGCCGACGGCCACCGCCTCACTCACACCGCCGCCCTCGGCTACCCTGCCGCCCAGCCTCACGCCCGACCCCACCCTCAGCCCGACGCTCACCGTCAGCCCCACGCCGGACCTGCCGCGAGACCGCGTCACGCCGCCGGCCGGCCCGCTCACGGTGACGCCGCCGTCAGCGGCCGTCGTCGCCAACTTGCGCATCGGCCGCTTCAACGATTGCCGCAGCGAACGCGGCGTGGGCGTCGTCTTCAACTCACCGGCCAAAACGCTGTATGCGCTGTTCGACTACGATAACTGGCTGCCCGGCCTGGCGTGGACGAACGTCTGGCGCCGCGACGGCCAGATCCTGTTGGTGGAGACGCTGTTGTGGGATGGCAGCACCGGCGGCTGCGGCTTCGCCGACTACGACAACGGCGGCCAGCCGTGGATACTGGGGACGTACGAGGTGCAGATTTTCGTCGGGCCGACCTGGCTCGGCTCGGCGCAGTTTCAGATCGCGGACGGCACGCCGACGCCCTGAAGCGGCGCCCGGGAAGCTCAGGCGAGATCGCCGGAGCTTCAGGTTCTCACACTGAAGCCGCCGCCAGCGCTTGCGCAATCTCCGCCGCCACCCGCGCGTTGTTAAGCAACAGCGCCAGGTTGGCGGTTTTGCTTTCGCCGTGCGTTAGCGCGGCGACGCGCGCCAGCAGGAACGGCGTCACGGCCTTGCCGCGCACGCCCTGCGCCTCAGCTTCGCGCACCGCCTGGGCGATGGCGCGCTCCATCTCGGCCCGCGGCCGCGCGTGCTCGGCCGGGCAGGGCGCGCACACCAGCACGCCGCCGGACAGCTCCGCCCCCCACAAAGCCCGCGCGATGGCGGCGGCCTCGGCCGGCGTATCGGCGCGCGCATCCAGGGTCAGCCCGCTTTCCCGGGAATAGAAAGCCGGGAACTCGTCGGTGCCGTACCCGACCACGGGCACGCCGTGCGTCTCCAGCCACTCCAGCGTGGCCGGCAGGTCCAGGATAGCCTTGGCGCCCGCGCACACCACCAGCACCGGCGTGCGCGCCAGCTCCGGCAGGTCGGCCGAGATATCCGTGGCCAGAGCGCCGCCGGCCGCGCCGCGATGCACGCCGCCGATGCCGCCGGTGGCGAAGACGCGGATGCCCGCCCAGTGCGCGGCGATCATCGTGCCGGCCACCGTGGTGGCGCCGTCCCGGCCCTGCGCCAACACCACCGGGTAATCACGGCGGCTCACCTTCCACACGGCGCGCCCGGCCTGCGGGGCCTGCGCCAGAGCTTCCAACTGTTCCTCCGCCAGGCCAACGTGAACGCGCCCGCCGAGCACGGCGATGGTGGCCGGTTCGGCGCCATGCGCGCGGACGGTGCTCTCCATCCGACGCGCCAGCTCCAGGTTTTCGGGCCAGGGCAGGCCGTGGGTGATGACGGTGGATTCCAGGGCGACCACCGGACGCTGGGCGTCCAGGGCCGCGCGGACGGCCGGCTGAAAGATGAGTTCGGGCATAAGTTACCAAAGGGTCAGGCGGCCCGGCGCAGATCACCGGCGTCGAGCAACCGCTGAAATTCCTGGATGGTGAAGAAGCGGCGCGCGCTGCGCGGCTGGCCGCCCGCGCCCGGAAAGTCGCGGCCGTTCTGGCGTTCGACCCACAGACCGCGCCCGCCTTCGCGGACGACCTCGGTGACGCGCACCAGGCCCTGCACGCCGCCCCACCAGAAGACCTCGCCCTCCGTCACGGCATCCGCGTTGACGTACGGCACGCTGGGCGGCGCCGGCGGGGCTTTGGCCTCCGGCTCGGGCGGAGCCGGCGCGGCTGCGGCCGGCGCGGACTCGGCCTCAACCGGGCCGTTGCCCAGGATGATGAGGGTCAGGTCACTCAGGTGCCGCAGCAACGCGCGCACGTCGTCGCTGACGGCCGCCCGATCCTTGAGCTCGTCCACGAGGTCCTCAAGCTTGAGGCGGAAAAAGGTCAGCAGCTTGAGGACGTCCTCGGAGGTCTCGCGCTGGCCGCCGCGCCGGCCGAGCAGGGCTTCGGCGCCGCCCTCCCCCAGGCGCACCGGCAGGCCGGCCAGGCCCGGCAGCGTGCGCCGCCACCAATCCGCCACTTCCACCGCGAACTTCTCCAGCACCTGGGCCTGCGCCTTGCGCGTGTCGTCGGCCAGGTTGTAACGGCCGCTCTTCACGCGCGCGATCAGGTCGGCCTGCCAGGCGTCGATCAGTTCCTGCTCCACCTCGTCCGGCGTGTCCAGCGTGCCGACGTCGATCCAGACCAGCTCCACGCCGGCCGTCTCGAAGTCCTGGGCCGTGGCCTCGGAGTAGATCGTCAACGACAGGCGCCGGCGCGTGTTCTCGGGCAGTTCGCCGGGCGGGACGGGCGTGCTGCTGATGACCTGGCCAGTGGTGATCGCGGACTGGGCAGCGGCCTGGTTGGCCGTCGGGATGCCGATCTTGCCTTTCTGGGCGATCAAATCGCGCAGCAGGCGGCCGCCGATGTAGTTGGTGACGGCCGAGCTGGCCAACTCGGCGATGGCCTCGGACCAGAGCACGGGCTGGCGCGCGCTGCCGACGGCCTTGCCGTAGATGACACGCCGCACCGCCACCGGATCGTAGGGGTACGGGTTGCTCTGGTCACGCGGTTGGCGGTTGCTCCAGATCCGGAACAGCACCTGGATGTCCATGGCTTTCACGCGCAGGCCATCCTTGGTGTAGACCTCCATGTCCGAGCGCTGGCGGATCTGGTCCCGCAGGTCCACCACCTCCCGCAAGCGCTCGAAGCCCTCCAGGAACTGGGCCGCCGTGGCCGCGTACAGGTCGGAGGCGCCCGTGACGCGCTCAAACAGCGCGGCGTTGCCGAGATGGATCTTGACGTAGCCGGGCCCGCCGATCCGGTACAACGTGCTGCGCCGGGACTCGGGCGTCACCTCGCCGTCCTTGATCACCATCACCGGGTACGGCCCGCCGAACAGGGACAGCAGCAGGTAATCGCGGGCGGCGCCCAGGTCTTTGAGCTCAAACAGGTCGTCCAGGTAACGCGCCCCGGCGTTGACGCCGAGCGCCACGATGATGCCCGGCAGCACCAGGTGGCGCAGCACCTCCAGTTGGATCAGGGCGTAGCCGGCCGTCAGCAGCGGGCGCAGGAAGAGGGCGATCAGGTCCGCCTGGCCTTGCAGCAGGCTGGCCATCAACTCGGGCGCCGGCGCCGGCCGCTCGATCAGCGCGGCGGCGCCCCACACCAGGATGAAGAAGCCCACCACGGCCTGCGTCCGGAAACGCGGGCCGTTCTCGTCGCGGGCCAGGACGCCGCTCAGGAACTGCTGCCATTGCAGGCGCAGCCGCCGCCACGGGTCGCCCCGGTTAATCGTGGTCACCCGCGAGACTCTCATTGGTCGCGCCACCCTTTGACCCAGAGCTCCAGGTCTTCCAGCAGGCGTTTGACCTCGGCCACGTTGGCGGCGCCCTGCAGGGCCGGGTCCTGCGCCAGCCGGCGCGTGGCTGCGGTCAGACCGGCGGCCGTCTCCTTGCGGCCCGGCCGCGGTCCGGCGCGCAGGGGTTCGGCGAACCGGCTGGCCAGCCCCTCCAGCACTTGCAGGCGGCCCTGGTCCGCGCCGTCCTGACGGGCCAAGCGGATCTGCGGGTCTTTGTCCGCCGCCAGTTCGCCGGCCCGGCTGCGCCAGTCCTCGCGCCAGTTGGCCAGGCGCTTCTTGCGCACGTCCTCGGGCAGACGCAGGTTCACCAACCGCACCGCGATTACGCGCAGGCCGCGCCCCGCCAGCAGCTGCTGTTCGCGGGTCATCAGATCGGAGAACAGGCCGGTCAGCCGTTTCTCGATCTGGTACTCGACGCCGGCCAGCAGCGGCAGCGCATTGGCGGTGGCGCTGAACAGGGCCTCAAAATCGCGCTCGCTGACGACCTCGCGGAAAACGTCGGCGGCCACCAGCGGCGGCAGCTCGGCCCACAGGCCGTTGGTGCGGTCACGATAGGGTTTGCCATAGACGGCCGCCGCCGCGTTGGCGCTGTTGAAGCCGTACGGCGGCCGGGCCGGGTCCAGCCAGCTGCGCAGCGCCTGGCTCTCGCCGCTGTCCAGCACGAAGATCACGCGGATGTCCGCGACGATCTCGATGCCGTCGCGGGTGAGGGCCTGCACCTGCTCGGCCGTGCGCACCTGCTTACGCAGGTCCAGGGTGGTGTCGTCGCTGAAATACTCGCCGCCGCGGGTGAAGGTCAGGCCCGGCCCCTGCACGCGGGTCAGCGCCGTGTCGGTGCGCAGCACCAGGCAGCTGGCGCTGTCCACCCAGGCCACGCCGGCGCTGGCCTGGGTCTTGCCTTTCTCGCTGGCGCTGGCGATCAACTGGCCGTCTTTCACGAAGACCAACGGCCCCGGCAGGCCGGAGGTGTAGCGCATGAAATGCTCGACCGCGTAGCGGCGCTCGTCCGGCGTGCTGGCCGGCAGGACGAATTGCGAGACCAGGCGGTAGAAGAGCTCGCGCGCCACCACGGGCATGGCCATCGCGAACAGGAACGAGAGGATGGCGCTCCAGAAATCGGGGCCGAAGCGCAGGCCTTCGGCCGGCGCCTTCAGGAACTGGTCGAACGGCGCGTACAGCGCCAACAGGTCGTCGACGTAGAGACCCAGCAGCAGGACGATCAGGAACAGCGTCCCGAGCATCCACAGGAAGCGAGGTTGGCGGTAGAACGGAACTGCGCGCATCGCGGCGATTGTAGTACGGACGAGGGCGAAAAGACAACCGGCCCGGCGCCTCAGGGCAGGGTGACGGTCCTCACCTGGACGCGCCCTTCCGGGTACGCGGCCACGGCCAGCCGCGCGCCGTCGCCTGGCCGATACAGGCCGGCGAAGAGCGTGTACTCGCCCGGGGGCAGGTCGGCCGGCAGAGCCAGCGTCCGCGCGTCGACGACGTACTCGCCCGGCAGCCAGCCCGGCGTGCGCCGCGTCCAGTCGGCGGGCACGCCATCAGACTGCGCCACCAGGCCGCCGTCCGGCCCAATCAGGTGGACGAAGACGTGGTAGGAGTCGTTCATCAGCTCATCCGCGCGCCAGACCAGCGTCACCGGCCAGGGCTGGCCGCGCTGGAGATCGGCGGGCGCGTCCACCCGCACCAGCGCCACCGGCCCGAGGTCGGCGTCCAGGGCGGCGCCCACGGCCGGCGCCGTGAAGCTGCGCTCCGGCGCGTTGACGCGCAGCGGGCCCAGAGCGGTCCGGCCCGCTGGCGTCATCAACGACCAGGTGTAAGCGCCGGTCGGCACGTCCGCCGGCAGAGGCGCCGCGGTTTGCGTCCGCAGCGTGTAGCGTCCGACTGCGCCGGCGACGGCGTCCGGCGCCAACGTGAGCGGCGCCGCCAGATGCGCCTGGCCGGCAGCGTCCAGGAGCTGGAGCTGGACGGCCGGCGGCAACTGGCCGTCCGGCAGACCCCAGCATACCGTCACGGTCACGTCGTCGCCGGGCGCGGCCTCGCCCGCGCTGAACGACACACTCTGCAGCTCAACCGCCTCGAAGCGCGCCAGCGGCGTCAGCGCGCAGGCGCGCTGTGCCGGCTGCGTAATCGTCACGGCGCCGATGAGCCTGGTCCCCAGGCTTTGCAGCGAGTAGCGCGAGAAGACCTCCACGCGGAACTGGTAGTGTCCCGGCGGCGTGCCGGCCAGGGGTGTGAGGACGTAAGGCTCGAGCACGTATTGGTCGAGCGGCCAGAAGTCGGTGCCGGGGCTGAAGCGCCAATCGCGCGGGCGCGGCGTCTCGGCCTCGCTCCACACCTGGCCGGCGGCGTCCACGAGCTGCACGTTGAAGCCATACGGCACGCCGAGGGCGTGGGCCGCGCGCCAGTACAGGTCGAGCGTGAGCGGGTCATCGGCGCCGGAGCCGGCGCGCCGGACGTCCCAGCCCAGCAAGAGCAGCTCGTCGGCGAAGCTTTCCTGCAGCGGGTGCGCCACGCCGCGCAGCTCGTCGGCGGACAGGCCGCGCCGCAGGAAAGGCGTGTAGCCGGCGTCCCACAAAATGGGCCGGGCCACGGCCAGCGCCAGCGCGCCGGCCAGCACAGGCCAGGCCTCCGCGCCCCAGGGCCGCTCCACCGGCGCCGCCCCGCGCGGGGCCAGCCGGCGCTCGCGCGCCCGCCACAACCAGGCCGCCAGCGCCAACCCGCCCAGCAGGGACAGGGCTTTGCCGATACTGCGCGGCAGCGTGTCTTCCAGCGCAAACACCAGCGTATGCGTGCCGGCCGGCACCTCGACGAGCATCAGGCCGTCCGGCGCGGAGACGCGCAGCGCGGCCGGCTGGCCGTCCAGGGTCGCGCGCCAGCCGGGGAAATAAAACTGGCGATAGGTGAAGACGGTCGCCTGCGCGGCGGCCACCTGAAATAAATCGCGCATTGGCCCAAGCGCAGTGCGCGCCACCTGTGCGCCGGGCGCTGTAAAGCGCTCCACGGCCTCGCCGCGCGCCAATGCCGCGCGCCGGTCGTTCACGTCGGCCGGCAACTGCTGCACGCCGCGCGGCAGGTACTCGCCCACCGTCGTCGTGCCGATGAAATCCGGCGGGATCTCGAAGGCGGCCATGTCCGCCAGCGTCGCCTGGCGCGGCGCGGCCTCGTACGGCGGCGACGCAAAGGGCAGGCCGGCCAGGACCAGGCCGGCGACGGCCACGGCCAGGAAACCGGCCTCCAGTTTGGGCGGCCAGGAGTTCGCGCTCAGCGGCGCGGGTGAGGGGGGATCGCGCCGGCTGAACAGCGCGCCGGCGCCCACCGCGCAGAACAGCGCCGCCGGCCCGAGCAGGCGCCACGGGAACAGGGTCAGCCGCAGCAGGGGCACCCAATCCCACAACGGCCGGCTGACCGGGTGGATCAGGACGACGGCCAAGCCGGCCGCCAGCGCGAAGAACGTCAGCTCGGCCCGGCCGCGCCGCGCCACCACGGCGCGCATCCCGGCCAGGGCCGCCAGCAGCACGGCCGCCAGCGGCAGGGCGCGGACCACCGGCGGATTGAGCAGATCCGGATCGACCGGGGCGCGCGGCTGGGCGGTCAGCTCGGCCAGCGACAGGAAGTTCTCGGTGTAGAGCATCCCGCCGTTGGTGGTGCCGCGTTCAATCTGGACCGCCGCCGACTCGGTCAGGGCCGGCAGCCAGAAGAAGGCGGCCAGCAGCATCCCCAGGAGGAAGGGCAGGAGGCTGGCGAGCGCCAGCTCCACCAGGAGCGGCGCCGGCCGGCGCGCGCCTGGTCCCAGCGCCAGCGGCCGCGGCCGCCAGTCTCGGCCGCGCCAATACATCCGCGCGAACTCGAAGAGCGCGTAGACGCCCAGGAACGGCAGCGTCTGCAGACTGACGCCGTGATGTGAGAACAGCATCGCGCCGATGACGAGGCCGGCCCAGGCCACCGAGGGGGCGTGACCGCGGGCCGCCCGGCGCAGAAAGAGCAGGGCCAGCGGCAGCAGCGCCAGCGCCAGCGATTCCGGCAGTGACCCGCGGATGTGCGCGTCGTAAAGCAGGTAGGGGCTGTAAAGGTAGGCGACGCCCGTCACCACGCCAGCGGCCGTGCCGAAGACCTCGCGCCCGTAAGCGTAGGCAGTCCACGCTGAAGCCAGCAGCACCAGCGCGCACACGGCCTGAAACGCGGTCAGGAAATCCAGGCCCAGGCGGTGCGCGCCGACGACCAGCAAATGCGACAAAAATGGAAAGAAGTTGAAAACAGGATAGCCGTAGCCGAAGACGAGGTCCGGCGCCCAGCGCGGCAGCCACTCGCCGGCCCCGACCAGGGCATTCAACTGGACGGCGCGGTAGAAGTGGGTGAGTTGGTCATTGGTGCGCGGCAGGCCGGCTTGAAAGTAGGGCCAGGCGGCGGGCAGGGTTAACAGCGCCAGCACGCCCGGCGCCAGCAGCGAACGCAGGCGGGTCATGGATCGAAGTATAAATCAGTCGCCGCGCCGGCGGCCGGGAACCAAAACTGGTCCGGCCGCGTTTTAGGGATGCCCGCCCGGTGCGGGTTCTTATGGTCTAGGAACAGCCCTCTTTCAGTTCCGAGTAAAATCAGCCTATGACCCAAGCCGCCGCCCCTTCCCTCGACCGGCCGCGCCGCCTGCAATTGGATTGGATCCTCCCGGCTCTGCTCCAGCCGCGGGCCACCTTTGCCAAGATCGCCCAGGCCGCCAGCGACATCTGGCTGACGCCGCTGCTGGTGGTGACTTTGGCCGAGGTGGCGCGCGTGCTGGCTGTCGGCAACATCCGTCAGCAGTTGGCCGCCACCGGCCAGGTGACGCTGCCACCGGACTTCCAGTACTGGCCGCCGCAGATGCAGGAGCAGTTCATGCAGGCCCAGCAGGCCACGCAGGGCCCGATCTTTGTTTATGCCCTGCCGGCCTTTGTGGCGCTGATGGGCGTCTGGCTGGGGTGGCTGCTGCTGGCCGCCCTGCTGCACCTGGGTTTGACGATGCTGGGCGGGCGCAGCCCGACGCGCAATACCCTCAACGTCGTCGCCTGGGCCATGCTGCCGTTCGCGCTGCGCGCCGGGGTGATCGCCGCTTACACCCTGGCGACGCAGGCGCTCGTCAACGGGCCGGGCCTGTCCGGCTTCGCGGCGACCGACGGCACCGCGCTGAGCAGTTTCCTGCGTGAATTCCTGACCACCGTGGACGCCTACGTGCTCTGGTACGTCGTTCTGGCCATTCTCGGCGCACGCCTGGCCTCCGGCTTGTCCCTGGGCAAAGTGATCGCCGGCGTGCTGGCGACGACGCTGATCGTGCTCGCGCTGCAGGCGCTGGTGGGCTTCGGGCTGGTGCAGTTCAGCGGCCTGAGCGTGCTGCGGACGCTCTACTGACGGCGTATGGCCGACCCGCTCATCCGCCTCACGGGCCTGCACAAGCGCTTCATCATGGGCCATGAGACCGTCCACGCCCTGGCCGGCGTGGATGCCGACATCGCGCGCAACACCTTCTCGGCCGTCATCGGCCCCTCCGGCTCCGGCAAGAGCACGCTGCTCTACCTGATCGGCGGTCTGGATCGGCCGACGGCGGGCCGCATCGAGGTGGAGGGCGCCGCCCTGGACGACCTGGATGAAAACCAGCTGGCCCAGTATCGACGCCGGATGGTGGGTTTCGTCTTTCAATCGTTCAACCTGATCGCGAGCATGACGGCGCTGGAGAACGTGATGTTTCCGATGCGCTTCCGGCGCGCCAGCCTAAAGCACCGCCGCGAACGCGCCCAGGAGCTGCTCACGCTGGTGGGGCTGGCGGACCGCGCCCATCACCGGCCCACCGAGCTCTCCGGCGGCCAGCAGCAGCGCGTGGCCATCGCCCGCGCCCTGGTCAACGACCCGCACCTGATCCTGGCCGACGAGCCGACCGGCAACCTAGACTCGGCCTCCGGCGCGCTGGTGATGCAGCTCCTGGCCGATCTGCACCGCCAGGGCCGCACCGTGCTGATGGTGACCCACGACCCACGCCTGACGCGCTTCGCGTCGGACACGATCCGCATCCTGGATGGCCGCCTCGTCAGTGCCGAGGAATACGAGGCGCGCGCCAACCTGGCTCTCGTTGAGACACACCTGCCATGATGAGACGCTTCTTCACTTTCGCCCGCTGGTTGCTCCCGCTCGCCGCCGCGGCCGGCCTGTTCGCCACGGCCCAAACCGCCCTGGCCGCGCTGACCATCACCGGCGTCCAGCCCGGCACGGTCAGTAACGCCACCGGCGCGCAGCTGGCCATCACCGGCACCGACTTTCTGACCAACACCGTGGTGATCGTGGATGGGCTGGGCGCGCTGGACACCACCTATGTGGCCGCCTCGCTGCTCACCGCCCAACTGCCGGCCAACGCACCGGCCGGCACTTACACCGTGCGCGTGCTCAATCCGGACGGCAGCGCGGCGGCGCTGCCCAACGCGCTGACGATCACGGGCGGCACGGCCACGCCCGCGGCCAGCGCCACGCCGGCGCCCACCGCTTTCACGCGCCCGCAGCTGGTGGTGGTCTCTTACGGCGCCAGCGCCGCCGCCATCGCCGGCGGCGCGGACTACGACTTCGAGATGACGCTGCAGAACGCCGGCCAGGGCGCCGCCACCAACGTCGTGGCCGAGTTCGTGTCCGGGGATTTCCTGCCGCGCGTCACCGGCGGCATCCGCGCCATCGGCACGCTGGCCCCCGGCCAGGCCAGCCGCTTCTTCCAGCCGCTGTACGCCATCCGGGAAGTCGCCCAGAAGAAAGTCGCCTCACTGGAGGTGAAGGTGACTTACACTACCGAGGCCGGCACCACCTATACCGACTCTTTCACGCTGACGTTCCCGGTGGTGCAGCCGGGCGCGGCCGGGCCGGCCCAGCCCACCGCCACGCCGACGGCCCGGCCCGTGATCCGGCCGCAGCTGGTGGTCAGCGCTTACCGCACCGACGTAGACAAGCTTCAGCCCGGCTCGCTCTTCACGCTGGCGCTGGACGTGCGCAACGTCGGCAACGCGCTGGCGCGGCGCGTGACGCTGATCGTCGGGGGTGGGTCCGGCGGCACCAGCGACGGCACGCCCGGGCCGGGCGGCGTCTCCGGCGGCGGCGGCTCGTTCACGGATTTCGCGCCCGTGCAGTCCTCCAACGTCCAATCGCTGGGCGACGTCTCGACCGAGGCCGCCCTGACCGCGCAGCAGACGCTGATCGTCAACGCCTCCACCAAGGCCGGCGCTTACCCGCTCAAGCTGTCCTTCGTCTACACCGACGAGCGCGGCCAGAACTATGTCGACGACCAGGTCATCACGCTGCTGGTCTACCAGACGCCGCAGGTGGAGATCAGCTTCTACCGGCCGCCGGACCCGCTCTTCGCCGGCCAGCCCGGCCTGCTGCCGGTGCAGGTGGTCAACCTGGGCCGCAACACCACCGTGCTCGGCAACATGAAGATCAGCGCCGCGGCCGGCGGCCAGTTCAGCAATAACGTCCTGCTCATCGGCGCCCTCGACGCCGGCGGCACCTTCCCGCTGGACGCCACCGTCATCCCGGACCAACCCGGCCCGTTGGAGCTGCTGGTGACCCTGGACTACAACGACGACTTCAACCAGCCGCAGAAGATCACGGCCTCTCTGACCGTCGACGTGCTGGAAGGCGCCATCATTGACCCAGGCACCGACGGCGGCGGGCTGCCGCCGGACGGCGGCTTCCCGGAGCCCGTCCAGCCGGAGAGCTTCTGGGACATGGTCGTGCGTTTCCTGCGCGGCCTGTTCGGCCTGGGCAGCGGCCAGAGCCAGCCCGGCGGGTCCGGATCACCCGCCCTCGAGGGGCCGAGCGGGCCGGTGATCTTACCCGGCAAGGGAGGCTAGCGCGTGCTCGAGCCCTCACAAGATCCGGCGCCCTTGGAGACGCCTCCGCCCCCCTCGGCGCCCTCGCCGTGGCAGCGCGCCCGGCGCGCCCTGGTGGAGATCGTCCAGACCGCGCTGCAGGCGCTGGCGCTGTACGTCATCGTCACCACCTTCGTCGGCCGCTTTGAGATCCACCAGATCAGCATGGAGCCAAACTTCCACGAGGGCCAGCGCGTCGTCGTCAGCCAGTTCGGCGGCGTGCTCTCGCCGCTGCTGGCGGACACGGCCTACGCCGCCGACGGCCGGGCCGCCGCGCTGCTAGGGCCGAAGCGCGGCCAGGTGGTGGTCTTTTATCCGGACGCCCAGCGCCAGCAGGAGCCGCTCATCAAGCGCGTGGTCGGCCTGCCGGGCGAGACGGTGGCCGTGCATGACGGCGCCGTGTACGTCAACGACCAGCGCCAGGATGAGCCCTACATCGCCGGGCTGACGACCAGCTGCTACGCGCCCTGCGGGCCGCTGACGCTGGGGCCGGACGAGTATTTCATGCTGGGCGACAACCGCCCCAACAGCCGCGATTCGCGCGCGTTCGGGCCGGTGCCGCTGGCCCAGATCATCGGCCGCGTGGTGCTGCGTTATTGGCCGCTGGACGCCTTGCAGTTCTATCCCTGAGCCATGCACTTCACCGACCTCTTCAGCCTGATCCTGGACAACCTCGGCCGGCGCAAGGCGCGCGTGGCCCTGACCGCCATCGGCGTGCTGATCGGCACGGCCTCGGTGGTGGTGCTGGTCTCGCTGGGCATCGGCCTGCAGCGCGGCGCCACCCAGCTCTTCGGCATCGCCGACCTCACGCGCATCGACGTCTCGCCCAAGTACAACTTCGAGGGCGTCCCGGTGGTGAGCAGCGGGCTGGGCGGCGGCGGGGGCGGCGCGGTGCCCACGCCGGTGCCGATCACAGACCAGACCATCGCCGCCATCGAGGCGCTGCCCGACGTGGCCGCCGTCATCCCGCGTGACTGGCTGCAGGCGCAGACGATCCTGAAGGCCGGGCGCCTGGAGGCCGGGGTCGGCCTGATCGGCGTCGGCGCCGCCGACCTGGCGACGATGGGCGTGGAGGTGGAGCAGGGCACGTCCGTGCTCGAGAAGGGGACGCTGATCATCGGCGCGCAGATTGCCCTGAACGGCTTCTACGACCCCAAGCCGCGGCCGGGTCAGGGTCCGCCCACCCCGCCCGAACTGCTGGATAAGCAGATCGTCCTGACCGTGATCAAGTACACGCAAGACGGCCAGGAAGTCCGCAAGAACATCCCCATGCGCGTGGCCGGCATCACCACCCAGACCGGCCAGGAGGCCGACTGGAGCGTGTTTATCTCGTTGGACGAGGCCACGCAGATCAACAGCTGGGCGCTGGGTCGGCGCATCAACCGCAACAAGGACGGCTACCCGATGCTGGTGGTGAAAGCCGCCGAACCGGACGGCGTGCTGGACCTGCGCGATCGGATCGTGGACCTGGGCTACGAGGCCAGCACTTACCAGCAGTTCCTGGAGCCGCTCAACGAGTACTACCTGACCCAGCAGGTGATCTTCGGCGGCGTGGGCGCCATCTCCCTGCTGGTGGCCGCCATCGGCATCGCCAACACCATGACCATGGCGATCCTGGAGCGCACGCGCGAGATCGGCCTGATGAAAGCGGTCGGCGCCACCAACCGCGACGTCCTGAGCGTCTTCCTGGGCGAGGCGGCCGGCATCGGCTTCATCGGCGGCCTGGGCGGCGTGGCCTTCGGCTGGGCGGCCAGCCAGGTGGTGGGTGTCCTGTCGCTGGTCAACCTGGCCAGCCAGGGCGGCCAGGGCGGCTTTTTTGGCGGGCCGACGGTGCTGGCCGTGGAGACGCCGGTCTGGCTGATGGCGGGCTCGCTGATCTTCGCCACGCTGGTGGGCTTGTTGTCTGGACTGTATCCGGCTTTGCGGGCCGCCACCCTGGTGCCGGTCCTGGCTCTCAAATACGAGTAACCGCCGTCCGCCCGGACGGTAGGCCAGCCCGCCCGGTTCCGGCACCGGTGCGGGCAGGGTAGAGCGGGGAGGGCTTGCCATGACATCCAGCGCTCAAGCTGCCGCCGCGTTCCTGGATCACCTGGTGGGGCACTGGGAGCTGACCGGGCAGATGGGCCAGACGCCGCTGCGCCAGATCGTCGAGGCGCGCTGGCGGCTCGGCGGCCTGTTTGTGGAGCTGTACTTCAAGTCGCTGCTGCCCACCCCGGACGGGCGGCCGCCGTACGAGGCCGTCTACTTCGTCGGCTACAGCGACGCCAGCGACCAATACACGCTGCACCTGCTGGACACCTTCGGCGTGAGCGGGGACTGCCACGTGGGCCGGGCCCGGCGCGCCGGCGAGGCGCTGCCGTTCGTCTTCCAATACGCCAGCGGGCCGTTCACCAACCGCTTTCAGTGGGAAGCCGACGGCCCGGCCTGGTCCTTCGAGCAGACTTATCTCCAGGCCGGCCAGACGCGCGTCTTCGCCACCAAGCGCATGGTCCGGCGCTGAGCGCTGAGCCACTATGACCAAACACCTCGTCCTCGTCGCCGGCAACATTGGCGCCGGCAAAACTTCGCTGACCGAGCGCCTCGGCGCGCGGCTGGGCTGGCGCACGGCCTTTGAGGCGGTGGCGGACAACCCCTACCTGGCCGAGTTCTACGGCGACATGCGCGCCTGGTCGTTCCACCTGCAGGTCTTCTTCCTCGGCCACCGCGCGCAGCAGCATCTGCTTCTGGCCCGCGATGCGCAGTCGGCCATTGCCGACCGCAGCATCTACGAGGACGCCTACATCTTCGCCCGCGCGCTGCACCACCTGGGCAACCTGGCCGAGCGCGACTATGCTGCCTACCGCGCCGTGTTCGACCTGGTGGCCGCCAGCCTGCCGCGCCCGGACCTGCTTCTGTACCTGCGCGCGCCCGTGCCGGTGCTGCTGCGGCGCATCCGCGCCCGCGCCCGCGGCATGGAGAGCGGCATCTCCGCCGACTACTTGGCGCTGCTCGATTCGTTCTACGAAGACTGGCTGCAAAGCTTCAGCCTGTGCCCGGTCCTCACCATCCACACTGAAGACCTGGATTTTGTCCACAAGCCCAAGCACCTGGACGTCGTCGTCCAGCGCATCCAGGACAAATTGGCGGGCCAAGAAGTGGTGGTCTTCCCGCCGGACGAGTAACCTTCCCCCAACCTTCCGCGCTGATCCGGACGTTAACGCCGGGACGCGCTTCTAACCGTTCCCCTCTGGCCGCCGCCCGCAGTTTTGCGCACAATGCGAGCGATGACTCAACCGCTTGCCCTGCTCCCCGACGATTGGGCCGCCCGCGCCCATTGCCCGATCTGCGGTCACGCCCCGCTCCAGATCGAACGCCAACTCGAGGCCGACCGCCTGAACTGTGCGCGCTGCGGCACCGCCTTTGAGGTAGAAGATGGCGGCCCGCGCCTGCGCCTGGTGCGGCTGCCCGCGCTGGTGCAGACGCCGCCGGACGGTGTCTGGCGCAGCCCGGCCGAGGCCCGCACCTGGGTGCGCGAGCAAGCCGCGCGTCCCCGGCCGGCCGCCAGGCCAGCCGCGCCGCCCCCGCCCGAAGCTCCGCCGGCGACCACGCCCGCTCCGGCCAACACTGCGGAGACGCCGGCGGCCGTGGGCGCGCCGTCAGCGCTGGCGCCACTGAACGCCGGCGCGCCAGCTCCGGAGCCAGCGGACGAGCCAATCCCTGCGCCCGCCGTCAACCGCGAGGCCCAGAAGCCCGTCAGCGCACCGGCCGAGGCGTTGGCGCGCGGCCGCCAGCTGCTGGCGCTGCGCCACAGCCTGCCCCACATCCAGGCCTTGCTCGAGCGCTACGGCGACTGGTCGCCGGCCCAGATCCAGGCCGTCATGGCCGAGCTGGCCCGCGCCGAGGCCCAGGCGCGCGCGCGCCAGATGCGCCAGGTGGGGTGGGCTGTGGGCGCGCTGACAAGCCTGTGCGTGATCGGCGGCCTAGCGGTGGCGCTGCTCAGCAGCCCCAGCCGCCCGACCGCGTCGGCCGCCGTGCCGGCTGGCAGCAGCGCTCCGGTGCTCGGCGGCGTGGGCGGACCAGCGGCCGGCCAACCTGCCGCCGCCGCGACAACTGGGCCGGCCTCGCTGGCCGATACGCTGTTCCGCTGGCTCATGCCCCAGGCTGCGCCCGCTGGCGTGGCCGCACCCGGCACGCCCGCCGCCGGCGAGACCCCGGCGCCCGCCGCCCTGGTCGATGCTCTGCTCAAGTCGCTGGCCGAAAGCGCGGTGGGGGGCGGTGCTTCCAGCTCGGCGGCTTCTGGGACGGCGCCCGCTGCGGACCTGCCCGCGCCGCTGCAGACTCTGCTCCCGCCGGGCGTCCAAGTGACCAACCCCACTCCTGTTATCCATCGCGGCGCGACGGGCGCGGACGGCGCGGCCGCCGCCGCCGCCCCGGCCTGCCCCGCCAGCCCGGCGGCGGCCGCTGAGTTGTTCGGCGGCCAGGCCGCCTTCTGGCGCTATGACAGCGCCTCCGGCGGCTGGATCCTGTTCTCGGCAGCCGAGCTCATCTCGGTGCGAATCCCCAGCGGCATGACGGCCGGCTACCTGACCTTCGGCGAGAACCTGGGGCTCGCGGACGTGACCGGGCCAGCCACCATCGACGGCATCAACATGCTGGCCGTGACCTGCAATTAAGCCCGCGGACAACGCGCCGGCTCGGGTCCCGGTTGGAGCGTCCGGTTGGGTGCTCCCGCCGGGACCTTTTTTTATTAGGCAGCCCCCGACCAACTGGCGCTCGCGGCCAAATGCGAGTGGTAAAATCGAGTTGGAAAAGGAGATGACGCTATGAGCAAGCAAAACGGGAACTCAGCGACCGGCACGGTCGCGGTGAAACGCGGTTTGGCGCAGATGCTCAAGGGCGGCGTGATCATGGACGTGGTCACGCCGGAGCAGGCGAAGATCGCCGAAGAAGCCGGGGCCGTGGCGGTGATGGCCCTGGAGCGCGTCCCGGCCGACATCCGCGCGACGGGCGGCGTGGCGCGCATGAGCGACCCTGAAGTGATCCTGCGCATCATCGACTCGGTCACCATCCCGGTGATGGCCAAATGCCGCATCGGCCACTTTGTGGAGGCCCAGGTGCTCGAGGCCCTGGGCGTCGACTACATCGACGAATCCGAGGTGCTGACGCCGGCCGATGAGGAGCACCACGTCAACAAGCACGACTTCAAGGTGCCGTTCGTGTGCGGCTGCCGCAACCTGGGCGAGGCCCTGCGGCGCATCGCCGAAGGGGCGGCCATGATCCGCACCAAGGGCGAGGCCGGCACCGGCGACGTGGTCGAGGCCGTGCGCCACGGCCGGGCCGTGCTGGGCGAGATCCGGCGCCTGCAGACCAAGGCCGACGAGGAATTGTTCACCTACGCCAAGGAGATCGGCGCGCCGTACGAGCTGGTGAAAGAGACCAAGGACCTCGGCCGCCTGCCGGTGGTCAACTTCGCCGCCGGCGGCATCGCCACCCCGGCCGACGCGGCCCTGATGATGCAGATCGGCGTGGACGGCGTGTTCGTCGGCTCGGGCATCTTCAAGTCCGGCGATCCGGCCAAGCGCGCCAAGGCCATCGTCCAGGCGACCACGCACTGCCGCGATGCCAAGATCATCGCCGAAGTCAGCCGCAGCCTGGGCGAGCCGATGGTCGGGCGGACGGCGGCTTCGCTGCCCGAGGCGGAGCAGCTGGCCGGGCGGGGCTGGTAACGCCGGCTGGCATCCGGCCCGCGTCTCACTCTATGAAAATCGGAGTCTTGGCCCTGCAGGGGGATTTTGCCGAGCACGCCGCCGTCTTGCGCCGCGTCGGCGTGGACGCCGTCGAAGTGCGCCTGCCGCATCAGCTTGATGAGTTGAGCGGCCTGATCATCCCGGGCGGCGAGTCCACCACCATCGGCAAACTGGCGGTCCTGTACCACCTGATCGAACCGCTGCGCGCCTTCGCCGCGGCGCGGCCGATCTGGGGCACGTGCGCGGGCGCCATCTTCCTCTCCAAAGACGCGCGCCGCGAACAGCCGCTGCTGGCGGTCATGGACATCACCGTGGAGCGCAACGCCTTCGGACGCCAGGTGGACAGCTTTGAGATCGACCTGACCGTGCCGGCGCTGGTCGACTCCGCTCAGCCGTTCCACGCCGTCTTCATCCGCGCGCCGCTGATCGAGCGCGTCGGGCCGGGCGTCCAGGTGCTGGCCCGGCTGCCGGACCCGGCCGGCCAGCCCGACAGCGGACGCATCGTGGCCGCGCAGCAAGGCCGCCTGCTGGCCACAGCCTTCCATCCGGAGCTGACCGGCGACGACCGGTTCCACCGCCTGTTTGTGAGCCTGGCCGCGGCCTGACAGCCGCCGGCCGGCGCCTCTTCTGAAGACCCCCGTTAAAGACGCAGCGGGCAGGTAACGCCGCCAGGACGTTCGCCTGCCCGCTGTGCGCCTTGGAGAGGCTGACAGAGGAGGAGAGAGGGTGTCGGTGGTGGACGCGGGACCGCCAATCCCGGGATGTCCACCACGAGGAGCCAGTGGTGCAGCGGTGTGCGCTGCGCCCTTGACTGTGCCCAGTATCGCGGATTCCCGGCCAGCGCTCATCGGGCCGGGGTCCGAACTTCGCTCCGCCTTTCGGCTGAGGCCGGCGCCGGCGGGCTGCGCTAGGATTACCGGAGCGCGTCCGGCCCAATTTATGACGAATTGTGTTCTTATTCAGGCGGAGAGGGCGGTCAGCCTTCCTGCCAGAAACGGCTGAGGTATCAGGCCTTATGGCTGCGGTTGAATTTACGGTTGCGGATATCGTCCCCGGCGACCGCCGCTCGGCGCTGCGCTGGGTGCTCTCGCACGCGCGCCGGCACAAGCTGGCGCTGCTCATCTTCTTCACGGGCGCCACGCTCAACGCGGCGCTGGCCTCGGCCATCCCGTGGCTGGTCGGCCTCGCCTACAGCCTGATCGCGGCGCCGGCGCCGGATTACCCGGCGCTCTTCTGGGCCGCGGTCGGCATTGCGGCCTCCCAGGCCATCCGCGCCGTCTGGCAGCTGGGCCGCAACTTCAGCGCCGAAGTGCTGGGGCAGCGCCTGGAACGCGACGCGCGCGCCGAGCTGTACGCCAGCCTGCTCGGCAAGAGCATGACCTTCCATAGCCTGCGGCCGGTGGGCGAGGTGATGGCGCGCGCCACCAACGACGTGCGCGAGCTCAACCTGATGTTCAACCCGGGCGTCAACCTGGTGGTGGGCTCCGGCAATTTTCTGTTGATGCCGCTCTTCCTGACGCCCACCATCCACCCCCAGCTGAGCGTGGTGCCGCTGCTCTTTGTGCTGGCCTTCATCTGGTCGGTGCGGCGCTATATGCGCGAGCTCAACCCGGTCACCGAGCGCGTGCGCGGCGCCTTTGGCGAGATGAACGCGACTCTGGAAGAGGCGCTGGAAGGCGTGGAGACCGTGAAGGGCGCGGCCCGCGAGCCGGAAGCCGTGGAGCGCTTCGAGGGCAACGTGGACGCCTGGCGCGGCGCCTACGTGCGCCAGGGCGAGATCGAGGCGCGCTACCTGCCCTTCTTGTTCCTGGGCCTGGCCATCTCTTTCGGCCTGCTGCACTCGCTCTGGCTGTACAGCACCGGCGCCATCACCGGCGGGCAGGTGGTCTCGTTCAATTACCTGTTGCTGCTGTTCGGCTTCCCGACCTTCATCTCGCTGACGGCCTTCTCGCAGATTTCGTCCGGCCTGGCCAGCGGCCGGCGCATCCTGGAGCTGATCAACTCCGAGACCGACCTGGACCACAACCCGGCCGGCCGGGCCGCGCCCATCCGCGGCGAGGTCAGTTTTGAGGGCGTCACCTTCGCCTACGGCGAGGGCGAGCCGGTGCTGCGCGACCTGACTTTCACGGTCCAACCCGGCCAGACGGTGGCCATCGTCGGCCAGACCGGCGCCGGCAAGACCAGCCTGATCCGCCTGCTCAACCGCACCTATGACGCCAGCGCCGGCGCAGTGCGCGTGGACGGCGTGGACGTGCGCGCCTGGAACCTAGAGACGCTGCGCCAGCAGATCAGCATCATCGAGCAGGACATCTTCCTGTTCTCGCGCACCATCGCCGAGAACATCGCCTTCGGCAAACCCGGCGCCACGCCAGACGAGATCGAGGCGGCGGCGCGCTCGGCCCAGGCGCATGAGTTCATCACGTCTTTCGAGCAAGGCTACCAGACGCTGGTGGGCGAGCGCGGCGTGATGCTCTCCGGCGGGCAGCGCCAGCGCCTGGCCCTGGCGCGCGCCTTCCTGACCGACCCGCGCATCCTGGTGCTGGACGATTCGACCTCGGCCATCGACAGCGCCACCGAGGACTTGATCCAGCGCGCCATCTTCCGCGCCGCCGAGGGCCGCACCACCTTCATCATCACGCATCGCCTGTCACAGATCCGCTGGGCCGACCAGATCATGGTCCTGCGCCAGGGCCGGATCGCAGCCATCGGCACGCACGACGCCCTGCTGCAGACCAGCGACGCCTACCGGCGTATCTTCGCCCGCTACGAGGCGCGCTGAGCGCGCCGCCCACCGCGAGAGTGTCATGGGTTTCTTCGAAGGTCTCGACGCCGAAAAGTACGACCGCCAGTACAACGACTGGCAGCTGGTGCGCCGCATCGCCGCCTACTTCGGCCCGCGCCGGCGCGCCACCGCCACCGTGGCGGTGACGTTCGTGGCGATGGCCGGCCTGGACGCGGCCCTGCCCGTCATCGTGGCCCAGGCCGTCAACGCGCTGGCGCAGCAGCCCGGCGCCAGCGTGATCGCCACGCTGTTCGGGGCGCTGCTCTTCACCACGAGCCTGTTCTGGGTGATCAACTACGTGCAGCGGCGCACCATCGCGCGCGTCACCGGCAGCGTGATCGGCGGCCTGCGCCGCGACGCCTTCCGCGCCACCATCGCCCACGACCTGTCGTTCTACGACGAGTACAGCTCCGGGCGCATCGTCAGCCGCATCACCTCAGACACGCAGGAGTTCGCCAATGTCACCGTGCTGGTGGCCGACACCGCCAGCCAGTTCCTGTCCGTGTTCATCCTGACCGCCATCCTGTGGAACACCTACGCGCCGCTGACCGTGGCGCTCTGGGCGACCACCCTGCCCGTTATCGCGGTGGCGCTCGGCTACCGCCGCCTGGCCCGCCACGTCACGCGCCAGGGCACGCGCGCCATGGCCAACGTCAACGCCTCCATCCAGGAGACCGTCTCCGGCATCGCCGTGGCCAAGAATTTCCGCCAGGAAGGCACCATCTACGACGAGTTCCGCGAGGTGAACCAGCAATCCTACCGCATCAACCTGCGGCGCGGCTTCGTGCTGGCGGCCGTTTTCCCGACGTTGTGGGTGATTGCGGGCATCGCGACGGCCACGCTGGTGTACCAGGGCGGCCAGGCGGTGGGGGCCGGCGCGCTGACGGCCGGCGCCTGGTACCTGTTCATCCAGGCCGTGGAGCGCTTCTACTTCCCGTTCCTCAACGTGGCCTCGTTCTGGAGCCAGGTGCAGGCCGGGCTGTCGGCGGCGGAGCGCGTCTTCGCCCTGGTGGACGCCGAGCCGGCCGTGCGCCAGACGGCGGCGCGCCCGGTGCCGGCGCTGCGCGGCGAGATCACGTTCGACCAGTTGAACTTCCGCTACTCCAGCAAGGAGACGGTGCTGACCGACTTCAGCCTGCGCATCCGGCCGGGCGAGACCATCGCCCTGGTGGGCCACACCGGCGCCGGCAAGAGCTCCATCGCCAAGCTGATCGCGCGCTTCTACGAGTTCCAGTCCGGGCAGCTGCTCATCGACGGCCAGGACATCCGCACCTTCGACCTGCGCGCCTACCGCCAGCAGCTGGGCGTGGTCTCCCAGGTGCCGTTCCTGTTCACGGGCACGGTGCTGGACAACATCCGCTATGCGCGGCCGGAGACGAGCGAGGCGGAGATTGCGGCCCTGGCGCGCCAGATCGGCGGCGGCGAGTGGCTGGAGGCGCTGCCGGACGGCCTGCACACCGACGTCGGCCAGCGCGGCGCGCGGCTGTCACTGGGCCAGCGGCAACTGGTCGCGCTGATGCGCGTGCTGGTGCAGAAGCCGGCCATCTTCATCCTGGACGAGGCCACCGCCAGCGTCGATCCGTTCACCGAGGAACAGATCCAGGAGGCGCTGGACCTGATCCTGCGGCGCAGCACGGCCATCATCATCGCCCACCGTCTGTCCACGGTGCGCTCAGCCGACCGGATCGTGGTGTTGAAGAAGGGGCAGATTATCGAAGAGGGCAACCACGCCGCCCTGTTGGACCAGGGCGGCCACTACGCCGAACTGTACAACACCTACTTCCGCCACCAGTCGCTGGAGGCCATCAACGCCTTCGGCCAGTACCGCCAGGCCGCGGCCACCTCAGACTGAGGCGCGAGTCAGGCCGCGGCCGGATGCGCGGCGCGGTACTGCCAATCCGCCAGGAAGAGGCCGCCGATCACGCTGAGGGGCGCCAGGAAGAGCAGCACCATCGTCCATTCCAGGCCGAACCACACCAGGAAGAAGACGCCCAGGGCGATGAACACCACCCCGCCCAGACGCTCCCAACGCCAGGCCAGTGCCAGGGCGCCCAGGATCAGCCAGGTCGGCATCAGGTGGATGACGAAGCCCACCAGCGCCTCCCAGAAGCTGTAGCCCTCTGAAAACACATCCAGGGCGAACAACCCTACAAACGCGGCGAGCAGGATCGCCAGGACACGGGGCGCCCAGAACAAAAAGGTCTTCATCTCAGCCTCCGCACAGCCATTAGATCCAATTCGAGTCTACACCCGAACGGCGGCCCTGAGCCGGCGGCTGCCCGGCGCCTCCCCCGCGTCTCGCCGACACGCTCTATCTCGATCAGGTTTATCCGGGTGGTGTGGCGCGCGGCCCGGCTGCTCAGGCGTCACCGACTAGTTGCAAGAAGGCTGTGACCGCCACGGAGTCGAAGTGGGTGCCGGCCTGGGCGCGGATATAGGCGAGCGCCTGTTCCTGCGGCCAGGCCGGGCGATACGGCCGGTCGCTGGTCAGCGCGTCCCACACATCCACCACCGCAAACAGGCGCGCGGCCAGCGGGATCTGGTCGCCGCGCAAGCCGCGCGGGTAGCCGGTGCCGTCCCATTTTTCGTGATGGCAGTAGGGGATGTCCAGTGCCGGCCGCAGATACGGGATCGGCGCGAGCAGTTCATGGGCGTAAGCGGGGTGGCGGCGCATGACATCCCATTCCTCGGCAGTCAGCGGCCCGGGCTTGCGCAGGATCGCGTCCGGGATGCCCATCTTGCCGATGTCGTGCAGCAGCGCGCCGCGCCGGAGGTGCACGATCTCGGCCTCGTCCAGGCCGAAGGCGCGGGCCAGGCGCACGGTCAGATCGGTGACGCGCTGGGTGTGGCCCTCCGTCTCCTGATCGCGCAGGTCGAGCGCGCGCGACCAGCCCTCCAACGTGGTGTCATAGGCCACCATCAGTTCCAGATGCTTGCGCTGGAGCCCGTCCAGCAGTTCGGCGTTGTCCACGGCAATGGCGGCCTGCCCGGCCAGCGCCTCCAGGAAGTCCTGCCACTCCGCCTCCGGCCGCAGCGGGCTGCGCCGGAAGACCTCCAATACGCCCTTCACCTGGCCGCGCGTGACGAGCGGCGCGCAGGCGTAGCCCACAAACCCCTCCTCGGCGGCCAACTCCGCGCGCAGGAACGGCGGCGAGAGCGCGCCGAGATCGGCCACCACGCTGGGCCGCAGGTCGAAGGCGGCCTGCCCGGCCTGGCCCTCGCCCAGGCGCAGCTGCGTGCGCGTGACCGCGTCGCCGCGGAAGCCGCGCCCGAGCAGATAGACGAGCGCGTAGTGGCGCGTGTCGAACTTGAGCAGGGCGGCGGCGTCAACGCTCAGCTCAGCCTGCACGTGCTCGAGCACAACGCCCAACGTCAGGCGCATGTCGAAGCTGGAGGTGATGGCGATGTCGATAGCGCGCAGGGCGGCCAGGCGCCGCAGCCGCAATTCGGTCTGCTCATGCAAACTGGCGCGCTGCAGGGCAGTGGCGGTGATGTCGCCGATCGCGGTCAGCACGCGCACATCAGCGTCGGTGATTTCACCGCGGCGCGCCAGCCACAGCGCGCCGATGGTCTGCCGGTCGGCGATGAGCGGCACACAGACCCCCGCGCGCAGATCGCCCAGGCGCTCCGCCGGCGCGAGGCGCAGTTCCGTGCCCAGGTCCTGGCTGCGGAAGGGCTGACTCGTCGCGATCACGTAGCCGCTGACGCCCTGGCCGGCCGGGAGACGCTCGCCCGTCAGCGGCGCCCACTGCCCGCCGGCCAGCTCCAGCAGCGCGCCGCCGGTGGCCGTGTCCAGGCTGACCAGGGCGGCGGCGTCCGCGTTGAGCAGGCGCAGCAGTTGCTCCAGAATCACGGGCGGCATCTCGGCCCGGCTGGGCGCGGCGCGTAAAGCGGCCGACACCTGCACGATCGCCTCCAGCTCGTCGTGGTGCTGCTTGCGCTCGGTGATATCGCGGTAGTTGACGACGATGGCCTCGACGCCGGGCTCGTGGAGCGCGTTGGTGCCGATGGCCTCGGCCCAGCGCCAGCTCCCGTCGGGATGCCGCACGCGGAATTGCGCCGGCAGGCCGCTGCCGTTGCGGCCGGCCAGGCCGAGCAGGAGCTGTTGCAGCCGGTCGGCGTCTTCCGGGTGCACCAGCGCCAACGCGTTCTGGCCGAGCAGCTCCGGCTCGCTGTAGCCGGACAGGCGCGCAGTGGAGGGGCTGGCGTACACGATCCGGCCGGCGGGGTCCACCAGGATGATGGCGTCGGCGATGTTGGCGATCAGGGCCGCAAAGCGCCGTTCGCGCTGCGCCAGGGCGGTCTCGGCCGTGCGGCGTTCGGTGATGTCGTGATAATTGAAGACCAGGGCCTGCACGTTCGGGTCCTGGAGCAGGTTGGTGACGGTGGTCTCGATCCAGCGCCAGGTGCCGTCGCGATGGCGCAGGCGGTACTGGGCCGTGAAGGCCGCGCCCGGCGTGGGCGTGAGGTCGGCCAGCCGGCTGAGCACGGCCGGCCGGTCATCGGCATGGATCAAGCGCAGCGGATCACGGCCGAGCATCTCTTCCGAGGTGTAACCCAGAATCCGCTCGGCGGAAGCGCTGACATACTCCACCCGGCCGTCGGCGTTGAGCAGCGTGATGGCGTCTGAGCTCTTCTCGATGAGCGCGCGAAAGCGCTGCTCGCGGGCGGCCAGCGCCACGGCGGCGCGGCGGCGCTGGGCCGCCTCTTCGCGCAGCGCCTCGGCCTGATGCTGGACCTCGGCGTAAAGGTAAGCGTTCTCGTAGGCCACGGCCAGTTGGGCGGCCAGCAGCTTCGCCAGGCGCTCGTCGTCCTCGACGAACTCCGCCAGGCCGAGCTTGTCCGTCAGATAGAGCAGGCCGTAAATCTGGGCGGCCGTGGCCACCGGCACCCCCAGGAAAGACCGGAACGGCGCATGCGAGGCCGGGAAGCTGGCCCGGCCGTCGGCCAGCGGCTGGGGCGGGCAGCGCACGGGCCGGCGCGTGGCCAGCACGGCGGCGGCCACGCCCCGGTCCACCAGGGGCGCCTCGAGGTGGCCGGCCGTCTCCACATCCAGGCCAGTGGTGACGAACGCGCGCAGCGCCTGGCCGTCGTCGTCCAGGATCGCGGCGGCGGCGAAGTGGGCGCCGATCAGCTGCCGGGCGGCGTGCAGGCTGCGCACCAGCAGGCGGTGCGGATCACGCTCCGCGGCCAGCTCCACGCCCAGGTCCACCAGCAGCGCCAGGCGCCGGTTGCTGATCTCCAGCGCCTCGGCGTTGCGGGCCAGCGTGTCTGAGACCAGCCGGACGTGCTGCCGTTCGAACTCGGCCGGAGCCGCCGGCGTCAGCGCCAGAGCGGCGGCCGGCTGACCCAGGGCGGCATGGACGGTCTCCAAGACCACCTGGGGCTCCACCGGTTTGAAGAGCACGTACGCGACCCCGCAGGCCCGCGCCAGGGCCTCGGCCTCGCGCGACAGATAGGTGGCGGTGTAGAAGATGACGGGCGTGGCCGCGATGTCCGGCTCGGCGCGCAGCCGCTGGACGAACTCGTAGCCGTCCATCGTCGGCATGAGGATGTCCGCAATGACGAGGTCCGGCCGCTCGGCCCGCGCCCGCGCCAGGGCCTCCTGGCCGTCGGCGGCCTCCAGCACGCGATGGCCGGCGTAGCCGAGCAAGGTCGTCAGGACGTCGCGGTTGGCGGGCCGGTCGTCGGCGATCAGGATCAGGGCCATGCTCAACCCCGCTTTCTCAGGAAAGCCTCCACCTGGCCTGTGAACCGTTCCGGGTCGATGGGCTTGCTGAGGTAGCCGTCAAAACCCGCCGCCAGCACGCGCTCGCGATCGCCCACCATCGCGTACGCGGTCACGGCCACCACCGGGATGGCGCCCAGCCGGTCCGCCTGCTTGAGGCCGCGCATCACGGCGAACCCGTCCAGGCCCGGCAGTTGCAGGTCGCACAAGACCAGGTCCGGCGGGGCCTGGCGGGCGGCGAGCAGGGCCGCCTCGCCGCTGTCGACGCCGACCAGGGTGTGTCCGGCGGCCTCCAGCAGGTACGTCACCAGTTCCAGACTGTCGCGGTTGTCTTCGACGACCAGAATGCGCGCCATGGCCGGTGACCGTCCTTGGCCGGCGCGTCACGCGCGCCCGGCGTCGGGGAGGACGAGCGCAAACGTGCTGCCGCGTCCCGGCTCGCTTTCGTAACGGATCCGCGCGCCCATCAGCCCGGCCAGCCGCTGGCTGAGGTAGAGGCCCAGGCCGGTACCATCCGGGCGCTGGGCCTCCGGCGCCGAGAGCTGCGCGAAGGCCTGGAACAGCTGGGCGCGGTCCTCCGGCCGGATGCCGGCGCCCGTGTCCTGCACCACCAGCTCGGTCCAGCTCTGCCCGGCCTCCTGGCGGCGGTCGGCGCGCAGCCACACGTCACCGCGGTCGGTAAACTTGATCGCGTTGCCGACCAGGTTGATCAGGATCTGGTGCAGGGCGCGCCGGTCCGCCCAGACGCTAAGCGCCGCGCCGGAGGCGGCCACCGTGAAGCGCAGGCCCTTGGCCTCGGCCAGCGGGCGCAGCGCGGACGCCACCTCCTCCATCACGCTCTGACAGTCGATGAGCTCCAGGTTCACGTCCACCTTGCCGGACTCGAGCTTGACCAGGTCCAGCAGGTCGTTGATGAGCGCGAGCAGGTGGCGGGCGTTGGTCTGGATCGTGCGGAGTTGACGCTCCTGGTCCGCGGCGAGCGGGCCGGGCAGTTTCATGAGCAGCGTGCCCGTGAAACCCAGAATGGCGTTCAGGGGGGTGCGCAGTTCGTGGCTCATCGCGGCCAGGAAACGGTCCTTGGCCCGGATCGCCCGGCCCAGCTCCTCGTTCTTCTCCTGCAGCGCCTGCTGGATGCGGCGCCGTTCGGTCACGTCGCGGATGGAACTGATGACGAGGTGCTCGGTCTCCGTCTCCAGCGGGCTCAGGCTGATCTCCACCGGAAATTCCTGGCCGTCTTTGCGCCGCCCGTACAGGTCCAGCCCGACCCCCATCGGCCGCACGCGCGGCTCGTCGAAGTAAGCGCGGCGGTGCCGAGGATGCTGAAGGTGGAAACGTTCCGGCACCAGCAGCTCGACGATCTGGCCGAGCAACTCCTGGCGCGTGTAACCGAACAGGGCCTCCGTCTGGGAATTGATCAGGACGATGCGGCCGGCGTGGTCGACGATCACCATCGCGTCCGGCGCCGACTCGAGCAGTGCGCGGAATTTTCTCTCGTCGCGTTCGCGGTTGTTGCCGGACATGGCCGTTCTCCATCCCGGCGGGCGATGGAGAGGCGCTGCGACGCTGCCCCGTCAGGCGATCGGCCAGAGCCTCAAGACTAACTGGTTGGCCCGCTCTCCATCGCCGCTGGACTGATCGACTGGCCCCCTGCGCGAGGTCAAAGCAACATGGATCGAACCCATCTAATTATGACTCCTTTTATCAAATTAGAGACCTAGTTCTTTGGCGCTCTTTGACTCGACGTAAAATCCGCTGGCGGCCGGCGCAGTCCAGGCCGGAGATTTTGCGGGGTAGATCTGAGGGACAAAAAGCCGCGCCGTCACGGGCGGGCTGGCCTGGCTAGCGGCCAGCCGCGCTGTGACGGCGCGACTCGACGGGGACGGGCCGGCCCTACATCTCGGCCGACGAGCGTTTGGGCGGCATGACGGCCAGAAAATCGTGCGCGAAGCGCTCGCCGTACTCGTCCAGGAGCGTCTGCACGCGCTGGGCGTCCGGCGCGGCCACGATCAGGCCGGCGTGGTTCTTCTTCTGCAGGCGCCAGACGATCTCGGGCTCGGTGTAGCCGCTGGTGTCCGGCCACTCCTGGGCTGACAGGCAGACCAGGATGCCGGCGTAATCGGCGCGCGGCGCGGGCAGCGGATAGGGTTCGCCGCGCAGCGCCGCGATCTCGATGCGCGCCCACTCGCGCCACAAGTTGAGGCCGCTGGCAAACTCCACCGTCTCGGCGATGTTGGCGCCGCCGACGCGCGCCGCGCACTCGATGAAGTAGAACTGCCCATCGGCGTCGGATTTCAGGAACTCGGCGTGCGTGGCGCCGCGCGTCATCCCCAGCGCCGTCAGCATGCGCTGGTTGGCAGCCACCAGGGCCTGGTGATCGGCCGAGGCGCGGTCCAGGGTGCGGGTGATGAAGACGCCGCCGTCCTGGTAGACGTTGAGCGGCGGGCGCCCATACTGGCTGGCCGCCGCGAACAGCACCGCCCCGCCGTCCACGAGCGAATCGACGTGATAGACCTGGCCGGGCAGGTACTGCTCCAGGACGAAGTAAGACTGCTGGTCGCCCAGCCGGTCAAGCGTGCGCCAGAGCTGTTCGGAGTCGTACAGGCGCTGGATGCCCATGGAGCTGGCCTCCGAGCGCGGTTTGAGCAGCCACGGCGCCGGGACGCGCGCCATGAAAGCGCGCAGCTCGTCGTAGTTCACCACGCGCGTAAAGGCCGGCACACGCACGCCGCCGGCCTCGGCCACGGCGCGCATGGCCAGCTTGTCGCGAAAGTGGCGGGCCTGGCTCTCGCCCAGGCCGGGCAGGCGCATGTGCTCGCGCAGATGGGCGGCCGTCTCCACGTCGAAGTCGTCCAGGGCGACGATGGTGTCGATGTGACGGCCGCGCGCCAGGTAGGTGACGGCATGGACGATATCCGGCCGCGCCGACAGGGTCGCCATGAAGAACAGCTCGTCGATGCTGTCGCGCGCCCAAGCGTCGTCCTTGAACTTCTCATTGGCCACCAGCAGGACGTGGTGGCCCAGCTGCTTGGCGGCCTGCATGAAGGCGTTGCCTTTAAAGTAGCTGGCCAGGCAGAGCAGAGTCAGCGGGCGGTCGGTGATGGGCATGGGCGGCACCTCCCAGGAAGCGCACCGGTCCGGAACCAGGCGCGCGGCTTACAGAACGCCTTCCTCGGTCTCGTGGATCAGCCGGTCCACCACCGCCTGCAGGCTGCCGGTGCGCTGGAAGGTGGCCAGCTGCCGGTCGGCGCTGGTGCCTTCCTCCAGGATGTGGTAGGCGTACTCCACCTCGCGCCGGCTGCCCAGTTCGTCCACGACGTCGCCGATAAACCAATCGATCATCTCGCGGATCAGTTCGCGGGCCGGGAGTTCCGTCTGCTTGCCCCAGTCGATCAGCTTGCCGTCCAGGCCGTAGCGCACCGCCCGCCACTTGTTCTCGTCGATCAGCGGGGTTGGGTAGACGCGGAAGGTCATGTTGTCCCGGCGCAGCTTCCAGGCCTTGTAGATCAGGGCCTGGAAGATCGCGGCGATGCTGATGGCCTCGTCCACGCGCGTGCACACGTCGCAGATGCGGAACTCCAGCGTGGGGTAGTTCTGGTTGGGGCGCGCGTCCCACCAGATCTTGGTGCCGTCGGGGATGCAGCCCGTGCGCACCAGCATCTCGCGCAGCTGCACAAACTCGCCGTGGGAGTTCAGCACCGGCGGGATGCCGGTGCGCGGGAAGTTGCGGAAGATGATGCTGCGGTAGCTCTTCAGGCCGGTGTCCTGGCCCACCCAGAAGGGCGAACTGGTGGACAGGCACAGCACGTGCGGCAGCATGTAGCGGACCATGTTCATGGCATCGATCAGGAACTCGGGGTCCTCGATGCCGATGTGGACGTGGGTGCCGAAGATGAGCAGCTGCTGGGCCAGCATCTGCATGTCCTGCTTGACGCCGGCGTAGCGGTCGAAGGGCGTGATCTCCTGCTCCAGCCAGTGCGAGAAGGGGTGCGCGCCGGCGGCCACGATCTTGAGCCCCTGCTTGGCGGCCAGCTCCATCACGCCGCGGCGCAGGCGCACCAGCTCTGCGCGCGCCTCGGCCGGCGTGCGGCAGACTTTGGTGCCGACCTCCACGATGGACTGGTGCAGCTCGGCCTTGATCTGCTCCGCCATCACCATCTTGCCCTCGGCCAGCATCTCGGTGATGTACGAGCGGAGCTCACGCGTCTCGGGGTCGATGATCTGATACTCTTCTTCGATGCCGATGCTGAGGGAGGGCGGGTTCTGCATGATCTCTCCTGGACAACGGAAGTCGGATTACCACAGCCGGCCGGGCCGGTCTACAAACGCTTCTCCACGATAAAGGTCGGCACGGTCGAGCCGCCGCCGGCGGTCACGTTGAGCAGCGACACGGTCGAGAGGCGCGTCAGGCAGCCGCTGACGTAGGCGCCGTACCAGATGTACGGGTTAGTGTCGAGCATCCGGTCGTAGATCTGCACCTGCTCGTCCACGTAGCTGGCGTACGGGAACTTGGGCAGCGGCACGCGCTTCTGGACGATGGTCGGCTCGGCCAGGGCGGCCTGCAGGGCGGCCTCCCACTCGGCCTGGTCCACTTCCCAGCCCAGCACGATGCCTTTGCCGCCGTACTCGTCGTTGGGCTTGAGCACAAACTCGTTCTTGTATTTGGCCAGGAACGGCAGCAGGTCGATGTGGCCGCCGCCGTAGGTGGTGTGGCGCTCGGCCATCAGGCGCGTCCACGGCACATAGCGCTCGATGGCCTGGCGCTCGGCCGGCGTGAACAGGCGCGCGTTGGCCTCGTCGCTGAGCACGGCCAGGCTGGCCTTCTTGTGCAGGATCTTGCACGCGAACGGGTTGACCATGCACACGGCCCGGTCGCGCACGGCGCGGATGACCGGATGGTCCAGACCGCCGCGCTGGACCAACTCGCTGATCAGGACGCGCTTGTAGATGACGTGGACCGGGGCGCCGGCGGCATACAGCTTGCCGTTCTGGTAGGTCACGTCGCGCGGGTCGGCGATGACGCACTCGTAGCCCTGCGCCTGGAAGTAGTCGCGGAAGAGCACGAACTCGCTGTAGGTGGGCACCTCGTGCCAGTCCAGGATCGCCAGACGCGGCTTCTCGGTCCCGCCCCACTGGCGGTAGCTGTCCAGCAGCGCGTGCAGCATATGGTGGCGGCCGGGCAGCGGGCGGACGTCGTAGGCCTTCTCGAACTCGCGCATCACCGGCAGGGCGTAGAACACGTCCGTCAGCACGTCGTTGTAGGCGATGGCGGCCGGGGTTTCGGCGTTGTACTCGGTCAGGTAGAGGTGGTCAGCCTCGTCGAAGAAGGTGTCCATGCGCGCCGTCGGGCTGGGCACGCGGAAGCCGGGGTCCAGGTGCACCAGCTCCTCCTCCCATTCGTTGAGGCGGAACTGGTAGCGGAAGTCGGCGTCGGTCAGGGCGGCGGTGTGGGCCTTCTGGAAGGCCGGCATGATGGCGCGGATAGCGCCCTGGATGGCGCGGTACTCCTCCGGCCGCAGGAACCGCGGCCGCAGCACCGTGCACAGCGGCCGGTCGCCGAAGAACAGCCCGCGCCGGCGCTGCTGCTCGGTCAACTGCCCGTACGTCTCGGCCGCGGTGGCCGGGTCCAGCAGCGCATGGTAGGCGTCGATGGTCTCGCGGACGGTGTTCATCGCACTCTCCCATCTCGCCCGGCTCCCGGCCGCGTCGGCCAGCGCACGCGGGAGCCGGGGTCAGGTCACGCGCTAAACAGGGTGGACCACCGGAGCTCGTTGACCGGCGGGCGCGGGTTCAGGGCCAGGTCGAGGCACATATCGGCCATGCGCTCCACGCACCAGCGGTGGTAATCCGCGCCCGTGGAGTTGACGTCCATATCCGGCGCCGGGTTCATGAAGTCGATGGCATAGGGCACGCCGTCCTTGACGGCCCACTCGATCGTGTTCATGTCGTAGCCGAGCGCGCGCACCAGCGTCAGGCTGTCCCGCACGATGCGCTCGTGCAGCTCGGGCGCCAGGTCCGGCGGCAGGTACTGGCGCGTGTTGGGGTCGTACTTCTTCACCAGCACGTGCTGGCGGCCGAGGCACATGCAGCGGACATAGTTGTCCCACTGGATGAACTCCTGCAGCACCATCGTCAGCAGGCCGGACTGGTTGTAGGAGTTCCACAGGTCGTCCAGGGAGCGGCAGACGTGGACCTGCTTCCAGCCGCCGCCGTGGGCGTCCTTGAGGATGACCGGGAAGCCGCCCACGCTCTGCACCAGGGCGGACCAATCCAGCGGATAGACCAGGTTGCGCAGGCTCTCGGTGTGAACGATGCCGGGGACGTACTCTTTGTTGGGCAGGGCCACGGTGCGCGGGCTGGCGACGCCCAGCTTGGCGGCCAGCGAGGCTTCGAAGAATTTGTCGTCGGCCGTCCACATAAACGGGTTGTTGACGACGTGCGTGCCCTGCAGCATCGCGTTCTTGAGGTAAGACCGGTAGTAGGGGACCTCGTGCGAGATGCGGTCGACGATGACGGCGTACTCGCACGGCGCGTTCATCGCCGTGCCGCCGAGCTTAACGTACTCGGCGACCACGCCTTGGCCGCGCCGGTTGACCTCCTCAATGAAGGCCGGCGGCCAGGACCATTCGCGGCCGACGATGACTCCGATCTTGCGCATACGTGTCTCCTTCCGTGGGGAACGGGACCACTCCACCGGGCGTGCAGCGGCCAGGCCCGGGGCGCGCCGCGCGGCGCGGCTGTGCAATTGTGCTGTCGAGAACGTTGGTGATGCCGGATTATAACTGACGCGCGGTGATTGCGCCGCGCGGCGGTTCAGGCCTGCCCGCCGATGTACTGCCGGACCATCTGGCGCCACCACGGCCAGTCATGGGACCAGCCGTCCCACTCGCGCAGGGCGTTGCCGATGCCCTTGCCCCACAGCAGGCCGCTGAACCAGCGGTTGTTGGCGATGTTGGGGTCGTCCCGGCCGACGGCGATAATGAGATCCAGCCGGCGCAGCAGCTGCAGGCGGGCCTCGCCATATTCGTTGGGCATGTACAGGCACGGGCAGTTGAAATAGACGTTGTCGTCCCGGTAACCGCCCAGCCAGCGCTCCACGTCGAACATGCCGCTCATGGCGAGCACCCGGCCGGTGAGGTCCGGGTGGCGCAGGCCGAAGTTCATGGCGTGGTAGGCGCCGAAGGAGGCGCCGGTGGTGATGCAGAAGG
This sequence comes from uncultured Anaerolineales bacterium, assembly GCA_937952305.1. Lineage (GTDB taxonomy): Bacteria > Chloroflexota > Anaerolineae > Anaerolineales > UBA6663 > SpSt-583. The sequence continues at coordinate 62,554 of CALFZO010000194.1, forward strand.
GGTTGGGATTCTTCTGGCGCGAGAGCGGCAGCACCTCGTCGCACAGGTAGTGGTCATACTGGGTCTGGCGCCAGGCGCGCGCGCCGGGGTGGGCGTTCCAGTTGTACCAGCTCTCGGCGTCCACACTGTCCACGCAGTAGAGCTGCAGCCAGCCGTTCTCCAAATGGTCCGCCAGGGCCGCGATCATGCCGCGGTCCTCCCACTCGTAGAACTTCCCCAGCGAGGTCGGAAAGACCAGCGCCCGCGCGCCGGCGTGGCCGAAGATCAGCAGCTCCATGTCGCGGCCGAGGGCGGGGCTGTACCAGCGGTGGTATTCGCGGTTCATAGTTTTCTCCAGGGCGACCACAGACGACCGCCGAAGGACGACAGCCGGTCCGTCCAGACAGACGTCCGTCTGCCAGTCGTCATTCGTCGTCCACCATCTGCCGTCAGATCTCGATCAGCGAATAAAACCCGTCCAGGCCGTCTTCGAGGCGGCGCGGGTTCTCGGGGTCGGCCACCCAGCGCACCCGGTCGATCAGGAACTTGTAGGCGTGCAGGCCGCGCTCGAACTCGGGCACGGTGATCCGCCAGGCGCCGCGCTCATACTGCTCCAGCTCGTACCCATACGGCAGCCAGTGGTTGAAGCTGCCCACCAGCGCCACCTGGCGCGCGTCCTTGTCGAAGTAATAGAAGGTCAGCGTCCGCAGCGGCGAACGCGGGGTGGGGTCCTGCTCGGCGGCCAGGCGCAGCACGGCGGCGACGGCCCGGGCGCCGTTGACCAGGCCGTGGCCCTGTTTCTCGGCCGGGATGTCCGGCAGCGGCTCGGCGGTCGCCGTGAGCAGCGCCTTCACCTGGGTCGGGGTCAGGGCCGGGTTCGCCTCCAGCATCTGGGCCGCGATAGCCGTGACCAGCGGCGCCGCCATGGAGGTGCCGTCGACGTGCTGGTAATGCGGGTGGATGTACTTCTGCTGGACGATGCGCTCGCGGATGACGGCGCGGATCTCCGGCAGCGGCTGGCCCAGGGTGCGCTTGCTGAAGCGTTTCTGGGCGTAGGCGGTGTTGAGCTGGCGGGCCAGTTCTTCGTCCGGCAGGCTCTCCAGCTTCCACAGGTACAGCGCCTCATTGTGCGTGGTCGTCTTGGGCAGCATCGGCGCGGCCAGCCAGATGGCCGGCGCCACCACCTCCGGCTTGGGGACGCCGTGCGCGCCGGTGCCGTAGCTGGACCAGTACAGGCGCCAGCGCGGCCGGTCGAGCGAGTTCTGGTCGTCCACGCCGCCCACGGTGATAGCCGAGGGCGCGCTGGCCGGCGGCAGCAGGCGCCGGTCGCCGGTGTTCCCGGCCGCGCACACCACCACCAGGCCGGCGGCCGCGGCCTCTTCCACGCGCTCGTCCAGGTCCGTCATCTTCCCCGTGGAGGGATGATCACCGCCCAGGGAGATGTTGACGACGCGGATGTTGTAACGGGCCTGGTTCTGGATGACCCATTTCAAGGCCCGGCCGATGTCGCGCTCGGTGATGTGGCGGTTGCGGCGGTTGCCGGTCTTCACCAGCACCATGTTGGCGCGCGGCGCCAGGCCGCGGTAACGGCCATTGGACAGGAAGCCGTTGCCGACGCCGACGCACGTCGTCATCAGGCCGTGCCAGGCCGTCACCGTCGTCTTGCCGAAGGTCCGGCGCTCGGCCGGCTCGGCGGCCGTGGCGTCCACATAGGCCAGGAGGCGGTTCACCGGGCGGGTGAGGTCCGGGTGCGGGTAGAAGCCCGAGTCCAGGAAGGCGACCGTCACGCCGGCGCCGGTGTATTTGGGATTGACCGGGACGCGCATGGGTGCGGGCAGGATGTAGGCCTGGTCCGGCAGGTAGGCCGGGAACGGCAGGCCCAACTCCTGTTGCAGCGAAGCCGCGCTATGGTCGGCCTCGGCCCACAGCGCTGCGCGGTAGACACACTGCGGGCAGACGCCATCCTCGGGCCGCCAGCCCGGATGACGGGCCTGGAGCTGGCGGACCAGATGGGGCTCGGGTGGGCGCTGCAGTTGGCGGATAGCGGGGTCGATCGGCTGATCGCAGATTGGGCAGGCAGCGTTGGGCATCGCCGCGTATTGTACTGATGGACGGCGGAGTGCGAAAGGCCCTGGTCAGGCATCGGGCCGGGGTGGCGTTTGGCGCGCCGGCGGCCCAGCGCCGGGTCGGGACTGTCCCAGGCGGCTCACCGGCCAGAGCCTGCCCCGGCTGGATCCGGCGGAGCGGGCTGGCGTTATGCCCCGACGCCGCGACGGAAGTAACCGCGTACTATTGGCCCGCACCGGGCCCGCGCCTACAATCGAACTAACCCGCCGCCCGGCCAATCCTCGGGCGCATCCAACCACCTTGAACCGCCGCCCCGCTTCCCTCGCACCCGCCCGCCGGAGCGCCGCCGCAACGCTCTCGCGTTGGCGTTGGGGCATCCTGTTGGGCGGGCTGTTGGTGGCCGTCCTGTTCGAGATCGTCGAGCCCTGGCTGGATCCCATGTCGGCCGGGCTGGAGATCATGCTCTTCGGGCTGGTGATCCCGGCTGGCACGTGGCTGGCGTTGACCCGGCTGGCCCGTGAGCTGACGCGCCAGGCCGAACTGGAGCAGCGGCTGGGGCAGATGCACAGCTTCGTCCAGCAGTTGGCCGAGCATTACAGCCGGGGGCAGCTGATCACGTTCGTGACGCGCTATCCCGCCACCTTGCTGCCCGTGGAACGGACGGCGTTGTACCTCTACGACCACCGCCAGGCACGCTACGACCTGCTGGAAACGCATCCGGCGACGCTGAACGGCAGCGCCGACGCCGGGATGTGCGCGCGGTGCCCGATGCGGGACAGCGGGCTGTCCCGCGAACTGCACGCCTGCCCGGCCGCCGGCAGCGCAGCCGCCAACTACTGCCTGCCGCTCGTGCACGAGCAGCTCGTGCTCGGCCGGCTGCACGTGACCTGCGCCGCCGACGCCCGGCTGACCCCGGCCCAGATGGAGTTCCTGAACGCCGTCGCGCCCGAGATGGCTCTGGCGCTGCTGATGGCCACCCTCCACTCCGAAGAGATGACGGAAGCGCACACTGAGGGCCGCCGCGAAGAACGGCGCCAGCTCTCGCTGACGCTTCACAATTCGCTGGCTCAGCAGATGGGTTACCTGCACCTCAGCCTGGACCGGCTGTCGGAGAGCACGGCCCAGACCGCGCCGGACGGCTTGAGCCAGGAACTGGCCAACCTGCGCGATGTCGCCGGCGAGACTTACCAGCAGATGCGCGGCCTGCTGGCCGATCTGCGCGCGCCCAACACGCACGACCTGGCGCGCGTGATCGACGGCCGGCTGCGGGCCTTCACGCGGGCCAGCGGCATCCCCGCGCACCTGCGCGTCAGCGGCCGCCCCCAGCGGCTGCCCGTGGAAACCAGCCAGCAGGTGTTCAGCCTGGTCCACGAGGGCCTCCACAACGTCCAGAAACATGCCGGCGCCACCGCCGTCACCCTGCAACTGGAATGGAGCGACACCGCCCTGACCGTCCGGTTGAGCGATAACGGCCGCGGTTTTGACCTGGGCTGCCTGCCGACCAACGGGCACTATGGTCTGGAGATGCTGCGCGAAATGGCCGCCGACCTGGGTGGGCAGATGCGCCTGACCAGCGCCGTGGGCGCCGGGACGCAGCTGGAGTTTCGCCTGCCGCTGCGCGCGCCCCAGACGCCCGCCTGCTCCAACTCGCCCCATTGGCCCGCCGCCGATTCGGCCTGATGAGCCGGTCAGCCGCAACTTTTCGGCCCGGATTGCGACTATAAAATTAGGACCCGCACAACTGGGACCAACCTGGAATGCCTCTGGATATTCTCGTCATCGACGACGACCCGTTCGTCGCCAAGATCGTCGGGCTGTGCCTGCGCTCGGTGAGCCGGGTGGTGGTGCGCGCCACAGCCGATGGCCCGGCCGGCCTGCGCGCGGCGGCCAGCCAGCCGCCCGATCTGATTTTGCTGGATTATGACATGCCGACCCAGGACGGCCTGGAGACGCTGCGCCAGTTGCGGGCGCAGCCGGAGACGCAAGCCGTGCCGGTGGTGGCCATCACCGGCGGGCCGCCGGATCAGCCGCGCTGCGCGCGCCTGATCGCGGAAAGCGATCACTACCTCCCCAAACCCCTCGAATATCAAAGCCTGCGCGGGCTGGTCCAGGGCTTGCTCGGCCCGGCGGCCAGCTGAGCGCGGCTGCCGGCCACTCCGCGGATAAAAAAAGCGGAGGCCCAAGGGCCTCCGCCTTCGTTTCGGGTGCGACTAGGTCAGGTAATCGCGCAGCTGCCGCGCCCGCCGCGGGTGACGCAGGCGGCGCAGCGCCCGCCCCTCGATCTGGCGGATGCGCTCGCGCGTCAGGCCGAACTTCTGGCCGACCTCTTCCAGCGTGTAGGCGCGGCCGTTCTGCAGGCCGAAGCGCAGCCGCAGGATGCGGGCCTCGCGCGGCGTGAGCGTGCTGAGCACCTCTTCCATCGTCTCGCGCAGCAGGGTGTGGTGGGCGCTCTGCGACGGCGACGGCGTGGTCTCGTCCTCGACGAAGTTGCCGAACTCGGCATCATCGTCCTCGCCCACCGGGCGCTCCAGCGAGAGCGGGCGCCAGGAGACCTTGAGCATCCACTGGACTTTGCGGGCGTCCAGCTTCAGTTCGCCGGCGATCTCCTCCGGCGTGGGCTTGCGGCCGATCTGCTGCTCCAGGTCGCGCGCCACCTTGTAGAGGCGGCGGATGCGGTCGCTCATGTGCACGGGCACGCGGATCGTGCGGCCCTGGTCGGCGATGGCGCGCGTGATGGTCTGGCGGATCCACCAGGTGGCATAGGTGGAGAAGCGGAAACCGCGCCGGTAATCGAATTTCTCCACGGCCTTCATCAGGCCCAGATTGCCCTCCTGGATCAGGTCCAGGAACGGCACGCCGCGGCCGATGTACTTTTTGGCGATCGAGACCACCAGGCGGGTGTTGGCCTTAATCAGGTGCTCGCGCGCGCCGCGCGCATCCTCGATGTGACCCTGCAGTTGGGCGCGCCGCTTGAAGTCGGCGGCCGCGTTCAGCCGGCCCAGGTGTTTCTCGGCCTTGGCGCCGCGCTCCAGGCGCTTGGCCAGGTCCACCTCCTGCTCGGTGGTGAGCAGCGGCACACGCGCCATCTCCTTGAGGTACAGCCCGACCGTGTCGTCGGTGGCGATGTTGCTCAGGTCGAAGTCCGGCTCGTCGAAGCGGCGGTGGGCGGCGCGCACGTGGAACTGGGCGGGCACCTCGCGCCGGTCGTCGTAGACGTCGATGTCGCAGCCCTGCAGGAAGGCGAACAACTCTTCCAGATGCTCTTTGGCTTCCTCGGCGCGCGGAAAGGCTTCGATGATGTCATCGGTCAGCAGATAGCCCTGCGCGGCCGCGCGGTCCATCAACAGCGTCAGCATCTCGGCGTCCCGGCCCTTGTCTTGGGTGTATCGCATTCTTGCCGCCTCCCTGTTCGTCACAACGCGCGCTTAAGCCAAACGGTCGCGGAGATCTTTCAGGACCGAGAAACGCGGGTCGTCGGTCTCCGGCTCACACTGGCACGGGCCTTCGTTCCAATTCTGGCCGCACTTCGGGCACAGGCCTTTGCAGTCCGGCCGGCACAAGACGCGCATCGGCAATGACAGCAGCATGTCCTCGCGCACGATCGGCGCGAAGTCCACGTTCATGTGGTCTGGGATCACCAGCGCCTCGGCCGGCGCCTTCTCGGGCGGGTAGTGGAACATCTCGCCAAAGCGGCTGGTGACGGTTTGTTCGACCGGAGTGAGGCACAGGACACATTCGGCTTGCGTCAAGGCCCGCAACGACCCTTGCGCGTAGATCCCTTGCGGTGTGCGCGTCAGGCCGAGAGACCCGCGCAGTTGCTGGACGACCAAGTCGTCGCCCAGAGCCAGCCTGGGCTCGTCAATGGGGATGTCGCGGCTATAACCGGCCTGCTCTTTAAGCAAAAAACCGACATTTAACCGCAGCGCGGACGCTGATTTGTTCAGAGGCGTTTCCCAAAACCGAGAAAAAACGGGAAATTTGCGGGCATTCTAACACGGTAGGAGTCTCAGCGTCAATCGTCAATATTTTAAGATATACATAAATCTAGGCTGACTCATGGGATAGTTCGCAATATACAGGCATTTAGAACAGTTTACACCCATATACAGGCATCAACATTTTTGCGGATAGCAAATTTCAAAATTTTAATAGGCTGTTTGCCTGGGGCGCGGCTGATGCTCAGGCGGCCTCGGCCTGGGCGGCCACACCGGGGCCTCCGCTGCCGGCTCCCGACCCCGCCGCTGTGCCCGGCGCTTACCCGGCCGGGCTGATACAATCGCGGCATGGCTCAGTTACTCATCGCCACCAACAACCGCGGCAAAGTCCGGGAGCTGCAGGCCATCCTGGATGGCCTGCCGGCCGCGCTGGTGACGCCGCACGACCTCGGCCTCCACTTCGAAGTGGACGAGACCGGCGCCACCTACGCCGAGAACGCGCGCCTGAAAGCGCTGGCCTTCGCCCAGGCCTCCGGCCTGATCACCGTGGCCGACGACTCCGGCCTGGAGGTGGACGCGCTGGACGGCGCGCCCGGCCTGCACTCGGCGCGCTACGCCGGCCCGGGCATGTCTGACGCCGACCGCCGCGCCAAGCTTGTGGCCGCGCTGCGCGCCGTACCCGCGCCACGACGCGCGCGCTTCCGCTGCGTCATCGCGGTGGCGGGGCCCAACCCGGCCGGTCCGGCCCCGGAGCTGGCTTTCTTTGAGGGCGTGTGCGAGGGCGAAATCCTGCTGGAGGAGCGTGGGCGCGGCGGCTTCGGCTACGATCCGCTGTTCTTTGTCCCGACCCTTGGACAGACGATGGCCGAACTGGCGGCGGAGACCAAGAACCGCCTCAGCCACCGCGCCCGCGCCACGCTGGCCGCCCGGCCGCACCTGCTGAGTCTGTTCACGGCCGCGGGGATGCCATGAAGATCCTGGTGGTGGACGACGATCCCGTGCTGGCCGACCTGGTGGCCTTCACGTTGCGCCGCGAACAGTTCCAGGTGGTGCAGGCCTTCGATGGCGAGGCGGCGCTGGCGCGCTGGGCCAAGGAGCGCCCGGATCTGGTGGTGCTGGACGTCAATCTGCCCAAGCTGGACGGGTTCGCGGTGTGCCGCGCGATCCGCGCCGAGGCGGACACGCCCGTGATCCTGCTCACGGTCCGCGCCGAAGACGACGACATTGTGCGCGGTCTGGGGTTGGGCGCCGACGACTACATGGTCAAGCCGTTCAGCCCGCGCCAGCTTGTGGCGCGCGTGCAGGCTGTGCTGCGCCGCGCCGGCAAGGCCGCGGGGCCGGCCGCGCGCCAGGTGGGCGCGTTGGTGCTGGACCCGGAACGGCGCGAGCTGCGCTGCGGTGCCGCGCCGCCAGTGGCGCTGACACCGCTGGAGGCGCGCCTGCTGGATTACCTCATGCTCAACGTCGGGCACATCTTGCCGGTGGAGACGCTGATCGACCACGTCTGGGGACCGGCCGGCGGCGACCGCGACATGCTGCGCCAACTCGTCCGGCGCCTGCGCGGAAAACTCGGGGCGGCGCGGGCCGCCGATACCGCCGCCGACGGCGACGGCGAACTGATCGAGACCGTGGCCGGCCTGGGCTATGGGCTCAGCCGGCCGGCCTCCGAACCCTGACGCCGGCTACTGCGCCGCCGGCGCCTGATCCTGGAGCGCCTCCAGATAACGCTCGGCCGCGATGGCGGCCTGGCAGCCCTGCCCGGCCGAGGAGATGGCCTGCTTGTAGATCGGGTCCATGATCTCGCCGGCCGCGAACACCCCCGGAACCGACGTCTGCATGTATTTGTCGACCAGCAGGAAACCCTGCTCGTCCATGGCCAACTGCCCCTGGAAAAGCTGGCTGTTGGGGAAATGGCCGATGAAGACGAAGACGCCGTCGGTGTCCCAGGTCTCGACGTTGCCGGAGGTGACGCTGCGCGCCTGCACGCGCTGGACCTTGCCGCTGCCGTCGATGCCGTCCAGGACCGTGTTGTAGACGAACTCGAGCTTGTCGTTGGCGTGGGCGCGCGCCTTGAGCGCCTCGCCGGCGCGCAGCTCATCGCGCCGGTGGACGATGCGCACGCGGTTGGCGAACTTGGTCAGGAACAAGCCCTCCTGCACCGCCGAGTCGCCGCCGCCCACCACGAGCACGTCCTTGTTCTTAAAGAAGAAACCGTCGCAGGTGGCGCAATAGCTGACGCCCTTGCCGATGAACTCGCTCTCACCCGGGATGCCCAGCCGCTTGGCCGAGGCCCCGGTGGCGACGATAACGGCCTCGGCCTGGTATTCCTGGCTGTAGGTCTTCACCCGGAACGGCCGGCCGCGGGTGAAATCCACCTCGATGACCTCGTCATACTCGAGGCGCGCGCCAAACTTTTCGGCCTGCGCCTTCATCTTGTCGGTCAGATCCGGCCCGAGGATGTTGTCAAAACCCGGAAAGTTCTCGACGTCGCTGGTGATGGCGATCTGGCCGCCGAGCTGGTTGCCGGCGATGACCAGCGGGTTGAGGTTGGCGCGCGCCGCGTACAGCGCCGCCGTCAGGCCGGCCGGGCCTGAGCCGATGATGAGCAGAGTTTCAGACTGCATAACGTCTCCTTAACAACCCCCGCCTCCTAGACTCACGCCGCGCGCGCGGCGTTACACCGCTTAGCCTTCGCTCAACGGGACCAGGATCGTGATGCGCGTGCCCTTGCCCTCGGCCGAGTCGATCTTGACGGCGCCGCTGAGCATGTCGGCGCGCTCCCGCATATTGACCATGCCCAGGCTGCCGCGCCGGTCGTAGTCGGCGTCCACGGCGCCAACGTTGAAGCCGACGCCGTCGTCCTGGATCTCGAGCGTCAGCATATCGCGGCTGGCGCGCAGGCGCACGTAGATGTGCTCGGCCTGGGCGTGCTTGCGGGCGTTGTTGACGGCCTCCTCGGCGATGTAGAACAGCACGCCCTGCTGGTTTTTCTCCAGCCGCTCTTCCACGCTGGCGTCGGCCTCCACCAGGACGTTCTGGCCGTGCGTGTCACGCATCTTCTCGGCCAGCTGACGCAGGGCGGCCACCAGCCCCTGGCTTTCCAGCACCAGCGGACGCAAGGTGAACAGCATGTGCCGGATTTCCTTGGTGGTCCGGCGCGCCAGGTCTTCCATCTTGAACAGCTCTTCGCCGGCCGCCTTGCTGTCGCGCTCCATCAGGCGCCGGGCGAAGTTGGCGCGCATCGCCAGCGCCGCCACCGCCTGGGTCGGGCCGTCGTGCAGGTCGCGGGCCAGCTTCTTGTTGGCCTCCTCCTGCACCTCCACCAGCCGCTCCTTCTCCTGGCGCAGGCTCTGGTACAGGCGCGCGTTCTGCAGGGCGATGATGGCCTGGTTGACCATGGCGTTGAAGAAGGCGCGCTGGTCTTCGTCGAAGAAATCCGGCTGCGGATGCGCGTACAGCACGACGCCGTAAGTCTCAAAACCCACGCGCAGCGGCAGCGCCATCAGCGCCTGGCAGCTGCGAAAGCCCACAAACTGCTGCAGTTCGGGGTCACGGTCCGGCTCGTTGATCACCTGCGGGTCGCCGGTGCGGATGACTTGGGCCAGCAGCCCCTCGCGGCCGGGACAGACCACGCGGTTGTCGGCCGGCGGCAGGCGCCAGGCGGCGCCGACGTGCAGCTGATCCTCCTCGAACAGCAGCACGGCGCAGACCATCTCAGACGACGTCAGCGGCTGGCCCTCGGCGCCCAGCGCGCCGAAGTTGAGGGCGGCGTCCAGCACTTTCTCGTAGTCGAGCGTGGCCGAGACCATGGAGGCCATGTCATAGATGGCGCGCGCGTGTTTGCGCAGGCTCTGGGCCTGCCGGGCGCGCGCCTGCTGCTGCTGCCGGAACGCCAACTGCAACAGACGCCGCAGCTGGGCACTGACCAGCGCGGCGATGACGGCCGTCGGCAGCAGGACTAGCGAGGTCACGCTCAGCCGCGCCAGGCCGGTCGGGTCGCCGCCGTTGACGCCGAAAGCGATAACCCACTGGCCGGCCAGGTAGGCGGCCGTAACGATCAGGGCCGTGTACCAGCGGTGGCGCAGCGCCGCCGTCAGGCACGGCAGCAGGCCCAGCCAGAGCAACGGGCCCAGGCTGCCGCCGGTGGTGACAAACAGGCTCAGACCCAACAAGACGTCGGCGGTGAGGGTGACGTAGCGGACGGCCGGATGCCAGAACTCGAAGAACTCCAGCAGGGTCAGGCCGATGTTGAACAGCACCAGCGTCGCCAGGGCCGTGATGTCCAGCGTGTCCGGCGGCGTCTGCGTGTGGTCGAGGAACATCAACACCGCGGCGGCGGCGATGATGAGCCAACGCAGGTTGAACACCAACCAGTCGATGCGATTGGTTTCGTGGTCGCGGCGGGCGACAGCCATGCCGCTAATAATACCAGTTTGGCGCGCGAGGCACAGAGCCGTTTTGGAAAGGCGGCGGCGCGGCCGGGGACTGGGCCAACCCGGGCGGCCCAGCCCCCTCACCTAAACGGGCGGGCCGAGATCCCGGCGCGGTCTGGAACCGGCCCTTGCGCCGACTCAGAAGGCCGGCCAGGCCGGGGCCAGGCCCCACAGCCGCGTCCAGTCCGTGCCGGTCAGGATGCCACAGAACAAAATCGCGCCCAGGATGGCCAACAACACGCCGCAGCCGCAGCCGCTGCACGAGCAGCCGCGCCCGAAACCGAAGCGGGCCTGGAGCCAGTCGAAGACCCGGTTGAGCAGGAACAACTCCAGCAAACCGGCCAGGCAGCCCTGACGATCGTCGCGCATAGTCCCTCCCCACGGAAACAAAAGGAGATGACGCGCCGTGAAACGCGTCATCTCCTTCTACGCACACTGGCGGCGGCGGTTGTGGTCAGCCCGCGGCCGGCACCGGCCCGCGTTCCGGCTCGACCTCAGATTGTTTGAAGCGGATCTCACCCGCCTGGTGAGGATACAGGCCGATCTTGTCGGCGTAGAAGTCGCGCATGAACTGCAGGTCCTTCTCCGCGTCTCCGGTCGGCCAGAACACCGGCCCCAGCCCGGCCCGGCGCTGGCCGTAGTCGATATAGGCCGGCACGATCGGGACGCGCGCGCCGAGCGCGATGTGATAGAAGCCGGACTTCCAGTACTTGGCCTTGCTGCGCGTGCCCTCCGGCGTGATCACCAGCATCAGCCGCTCGTGCTGGCCGAAGGCCGCCACCATCTGCTCGACCGCGTTGAACTGAGAGCGCCGGTTGATGCCGACGCCGCCCAGCCAGCGCAGGAACGGCCCCAACACCGGCCAGCGCAGCGCCGAGTCCTTCACCATGAACCCGTATGGCCAGTTCGTCAGCAGGCCCAGGGCGTGCGCCGCGAACATGCCGTAGGGCACGTCCCAGTTGGACGTATGCGGGTGGACGATGAGCACGAACTTGGGGAAATCCGGGAGTTCGCCTTCCACCCGCCAGCCGATCAGCCGGATGAAGAACTGGAAGAAGCGCTGGATCGGGCGGGTCCCCAGGGACGATTTGCGAAGGACAGAAATATCAGGCATGGGCGCAAGTATAGCGGCGAATCAGAAGAGGAAAGTTAGGCTTCTGCTGGCTAAAACACGGTCGCCGGACCAGGGAGGCGGACGATTGTGAGGCCTTAACAGCAATTTTGGTGCGCCTTATGGGAGATTGTCGTAACGCTCGACGCCCGGCAGCTTGAGGACAAAATCTGCGCCGAAGGCCGCCGCAGGCGTGGTGGCGCCGCTGATCCCGCCGGCGAGGACGCGTTCAACGCAGGCGACGGACGCCAGCACCGTCAGTTGATAGGCCTCTGGCGTGACGAGCCAGGCCTGGCGCTCGGCGCCGTGCTCGCCGCTGGCGCGCGCCCAGACATACGCGTGAGCGGTCCGGCGCCGTTGGGCATCCGGCCCGGTGACCGTGCGCCCGACCCAGGCCTGCGCCAGGGCCCGCACCGGGCGCAGGCGGGCCGCCCATTGGGCCAGCGGCCCCGCCCAACGCGCTGTTTCCACCAGCCGGCGCGGGAAGCTCAGATAGGTGGTGATGTTCGGCACCCCGGTCGAACGGTAAGCGGTCGCCAGGTCACCCCAGGTCGCAATCAGCGCGCTGCGCTCGCGGCTTGTCTGGCCGCCGGGCTGGGCAAACCGAATCCGGCGCGCGCCCGAGCCCACCGGCCGACTCACCAAGTGGCCATTGCGCCGCACCAGGGCGCCCCGGCTGAGGTGCTCCAGCGCGCTCTTGGCGGTGCCGGCGCTCACACCGCTCGTCCCCGCCACCGCAATCTCCAGCGCCGTCACGCTCGGCAGTTGTTCAGCCACGTACTTGGCCAGGCAGTCGCTGGGGACCACGTCGAAGCCGACCCCGGACATGACGGCCACGCCGGCCCGGCGGGCCTCGGCGTCCAGGCCGAGTGTGTGCTCGAAGACCGGCACCTCGCCAGTGATATCCAGGTAATGGGCGCGATTCCGCAGGCACGCCCGCACCATCGGGGCCGCGGTCTGCGCGAACGGCCCGGCGGCGTGCAAGACCAGGGCGACCTCGGCCAGCATCCGGTCCAGGGCGGCTTCATCCCGCAAGCCCGCGACGCGGTACTCCAGCCCGAGGCGCCCGGCCAACGCCCGCAGCTTGGCCTCCGACCGGCCGGCCAGCACCGGCCGATGTCCCTTGGCCACCGCGGCCTCGGCGATCAACACGCCGGTGTAGCCGGTAGCGCCGTAGATCAACCACTTCTCCTGCGTCATCACCATCTCCTTGCCAGCCGGCCGCGAGTGTCAGGCGGGCAAAGCCAGACTTACGCCACGCACCCTGCCAGCGCCAGTGACTCACAGGCGAGGGGTCGCACGTGCCCGCTCCCGGTTCCAGCGCTGTTCCCGGCAAAACATCTATCTGTGGATGAGGTTGCCCGTTGACGCCCTTCAGCGCGCGGGCTACACTCAATCCAAACCGAACGCATGTTCTCAGTCCTGGACCCTACCTTGCGCAAATACGCCCACCTACGCGAGAAAGCCCTGGCCCTGCGCCGCCAGGGCCAAACGCTCACCGAGATATGCGCCCGCCTGGCGCTCAGCAAGTCGACGGTGCATTCCTGGATTCGTGGACTGCCCATCGCGCGCCGCTCAACGTGGCGGACCCCCGCGCAACGCCTGGGGACACGAGCCATGCAGGCGAAGTACGCCGCGTTGCGGCAGGCCTGGTACGACGAGGCGCTCCGCGCGGCGCCTGAGACTTTGCAGGACCTGGCCCTGAGAGATTTCACCGTGTTGTACGCGGCCGAAGGCTCCCGAAGGGATCGGAACCAGGTGGCCCTGTGCAACTCCAACCCGGCTATTCTGCAGATCGCCCAAGCGTGTATTGCGCGTCTCAGCCACAATCCCAAGCGTTACTACCGCCTGCAATGTCACCAGGACGATGACGAGGCGTCTCTAAAGCAGTTCTGGGCCGGGTGCTTGCAGATCGACGCCGCCCAGATCCGCGTGATGCGCAAATCCAATGCCGGCGCACTTCACGGCCGCCAATGGCGCTCACAACACGGCGTGCTCACCATCCAGGTCAATGACACTCGCTTACGATGTATAATCCAAGCCTGGATGGATTACCTGGCCCAGCAATGGTCCACGCCAGTCGACGGGGCGTAGCTTAGCCCGGTAAAGCGCGCGGTTTGGGACCGCGAGACCGCCGGTCCGAGTCCGGCCGCCCCGACAAAGCGAAAGGCGACTCAGCCGAGTCGCCTTTCGTATTTCTCACTCCGCGCAACGGATCAGGCTGCTGCCGGCTGGCCGACCGCGACGGCCACGGGCTCGCTGCGCTGGAAGCGCATGCCCTCGCCCTCGATCCAGTCCACGGTGACGGTGTCGCCGGATTTGACCTCGCCCTGCAGCATCTTCACCGACAGCGGGCTCTCGACGTATTTCTGCAAAGCCCGGCGCAGCGGGCGCGCGCCAAAGGCCGGGTCGAAGCCCTCGCGCGCCAGCCACTTGCGGGCCGCGTCGGTGAGCAGCACCGTCACCTGGCTCTCGCCCAGGCGGTCGCGGATTTCCTTCATCTGCAGGTCGACGATCTTCTCCACGTCCTCCACCGTCAGCGGCTTGAACGTGATGATCTCGTCGATGCGGTTGAGAAACTCCGGCCGGAAGGTGGCCTTGAGGGCGCGCTCGATCTTGTCGTTATTGGCGTCCTCGCCGGCGCCGTCGTCGCCGCGGCGCAGGAAGCCCAGGCTGCCGGACTTGCGCACGAACTCGGTGCCCAGGTTGGAGGTCATGATAATGACGGTGTTGCGGAAGTCCACCACGCGGCCCTGGCCGTCGGTCAGGCGGCCGTCGTCCAGGATCTGCAGCAGCGCGTTCCAGACGTCCTGGTGGGCCTTCTCGATCTCGTCGAAGAGCACCACGCGGTACGGGCGCCGGCGCACGGCCTCGGTCAGCTGCCCGCCCTCGTCGTAGCCCACATAGCCGGGCGGCGCGCCGAACAGCCGGCTGACCGTGTGCTGCTCGCGGTACTCGCTCATGTCCACGCGCACCAGCGCGTCTTCGTCGTCGAACATGAACTCAGCCAGCGCCTTGGCCAGCTCGGTCTTGCCCACGCCGGATGACCCCAGGCAGATGAAGGACCCGATCGGGCGCTTGGGGCTCTTCAGACCGGCGCGCGCGCGGCGGATGGCGTCGGCGATGGCGCGCACGGCCTCGTCTTGGCCGATGATGCGCTCGTGCAGGCGCTCCTCCATGTGCAGCAGCTTCTGGGCCTCCGTCTCCATCATCTGGTTGAGCGGGATGCCCGTCCACTGCGAGACCACCTCGGCGATGTCCTTCTCGTCCACCACCTCATCCAGGTGGTGTTCCTTCTCCCAGGCGTCCCGCTTCTCCTTGAACTCAGTCTCGATGCGCAGGCGCTCGGCCTTTTTGGAGGCGGCCCGCTCGTAGTCGCGCGTCAGGCCGGCCTGCTCCTCCTCCGCCGTCAGTTTCTCGATGGCGGTCTTCATCTCCTTCAGCTCGGCCGGCAGCGAGTACAAGGCCACGCGCAGCTTGGCGGCGGCCTCGTCCATCAGGTCGATGGCCTTGTCCGGCAGGCGGCGCTCGGTGACGTAGCGCTGCGAGAGCTTGGCGGCCGCCACCAGGGCGGCGTCCGAGAACGTCACCTTGTGGTGGGCCTCGTAGCGGTCGCGCAGGCCGCGCAGCATCTGGATCGTGTCGTCCACGTTCGGCTCGTCCACATAGACGGGCGCGAAGCGGCGCTCCAGGGCCGGGTCCTTCTCGATGTGCTTGCGGAACTCGTCCAGCGTGGTGGCGCCGATGCACTGCAGCTCGCCGCGCGCCAGGGCCGGCTTGAGCATGTTGCTGGCGTCCATGGCGCCCTGGGCGGCGCCGGCGCCCACCACCGTGTGCAGCTCGTCGATGAACAGGATGATGTCGCCCTCGGCGCGCTGCACTTCCTCGATGGCGGCCTTCAGGCGCTCCTCGAACTCGCCCCGGAAGCGCGAGCCCGCGATCATGGCGCCCAGGTCCAACTGGTGGACGCGTTTGCCCGAGAGGATCTCGGGCACGTCGTTGTCGGCGATTTTCTGGGCCAGGCCCTCCACGATGGCGGTCTTGCCCACGCCGGCCTCGCCAATCAGCACCGGGTTGTTCTTGGTGCGCCGGCTGAGCACCTGGATGACGCGCAGGATCTCGCTATCGCGCCCGATGACCGGGTCCAGCTTGCCGGCCTTGGCGAAGGCCGTCAGGTCGCGCGAGTACTTCTCCAGCGTGCGGTAGCGCGTCTCGGCCTGCGGGTCGGTGACGCGCTGGCCGCCGCGGATATCCTTGACGGCGTCCAGGACGCGGTCTTTGGTGACGCCGGCCTCGGCCAGGATGCGGGCCACGGCCGTGTTGCGCTCCGAGAGGATCGCCAAGAAGAGGTGCTCGGTGGAGATGTACTCGTCCTTGAGCCGGCTGGCCTCGTCGTTGGCCAGGTCCACGATGCGCTTGACGCGCGGCGTGATGAAGACCTGGCCGGTGCCGCCCGAGCCGTAGACGGCGCCGCGCGGCGAGGCGCGCAGCACATCGTCCAGGCGGCGCTTGATGAACTCCTGGTCCACGCTCATGCGCTCCAGGATCTGCGGGATCACGCCCTCCGGCTGTTCCAGCAGCGCCAGCAGGATGTGCTCGGTGTCCACCTGGGTGTGGCCGTAGCGCTGCAGGATCTCATACGCGCGGGCGGCGGCATCCTGGGCGCGCTCGGTAAAACGATCAAAACGCATCATAGTTGACGTCCTTTAGACGAAAGCCGGCGAACGAGAGCGGCGCCGGAGAAGCGGGCGCGCGCCTTTCGTCCAGTGTCATTCGCCGTTGGTCGCTCCCAAAACCTGCCGGGTCACCGTAATCTCGAAGACCGCGCCATAGTCGGCGTCGGCGGTGATGTCCCAGTCGAACTTGGCCTGGAACTTGCGGACGGCGGCCTCGGGCGGCACCACGCGCCGGGCCGTGCCCTCCACGACATAGGGGTGATCGCCGTCTTCCAGGGCCAGCGCCACGCGCGGATTGGCTTGCAAGTTTCTGGCCTTAACGCTGTGAGGCGAAGTGCAGATGTACCAGCGCCCGTCGGCCACCACAAACCAAATCGGCACGAGGTGCGGCCGGCCATCTGGCCGGACGGTGGCCAGCCAGAGGTTGCGCGCCTGCTCAAGCCGCTGCGAGTCTGACATCATCCTGGAAAATTATACTGCCAGACCGGGCTGGCTTTCAGGAACAGTATCCGGACGCCAGATTAGATTTGTATTGGCGCGCCGGCCTGCCCGAACGGGCGGGGCAGCGCCGGCCCTTACAACGTGAACTCACCCGCCGCCTGGCCGTTCACCCAAACCGAGTACGTCCCGGCCGGGTACTGCTCCAGCGGTACGCTGACCTGGAACGGCTCCAGCACCTGGGTGCAGATCTCGCCCGGATCGACGACCGAGTACACGTCCACCTGGATGCGGTTCTGAGCATCCGGCGCGGCCACGGCCACGCGCAGTTGATGACACGGCGTGGGCAGCGTGCCGGTCAGGGCCAGCCGGATCTGCGGCGGGAAGCTCTCCAAGACCAGCAGCGTCTGCTCGTCGATGAAGGCCTGGCCGCGGGTGAGCGCGGCGTCGCCGGGTTGGGGCTGATAGGGCGGTGGCAGCGCCGGCGCCTGGGGTCCGCCCGGCGTGGCCGCCACCGGCTGATCGGGCGCGGCTGGCGTGGCGGTGGGCGTGGTTGGTGGATGGGTGGGTGTGGTCGGCAGCGCCGCCGGGCTGCACGCGCCCAGCAGCAGGGCTGCGCTCAACAGCCAGGCCCGGAAGTTTGTTGGCAAAAACATGGCATCCTCCTCACTCTGGTCCTCAGTCCTGGATTAAGACGGCTCCGGCCGCGGTGCGGGTTCCCGGCCGGCCAGGGTGTTAAAATACGCCCGATGAGCGCCTCCTCCGTCTTCGTCCGCGGCCGCCTCTCGCCGCGCAACACCGACCGCCTGCGCGCGCTGTTCCTGTTCCTGTTCCGGCTGTTCGCGCGGCTGGAGATCCGCGGCCAAGAGCGGCTCCCGGCCGGCGGCTGCCTCGTCTGTCCCAACCACCTGAGCCGCTTCGACGGTCCACTGGTCTTCAGCGTCCTGCCCGGCCGCGCCGTGACGGCCTTCGCCGGCGACACCTATCGCGCCCGGCCGTTCTTCCGGTTCATCCTGGAGATGGTGGACGTGATCTGGGTCCACCGCGGCGCCATCGGTCCATCCACCATCAAAGCCGCGCTCCAGGCCCTGCGCGCGGGCCGGATCCTGGGCGTGGCGCCGGAGGGCACGCGCAGCCCCACCCACGCCCTGCAGCGCGGCAAGACCGGCGCCGCGGCCCTGGCCGTCGCCGCCGGTGTGCCCATCGTGCCGCTGGCTGTCACCAACACCGACCAGTTGGCCGCGGCCATGCGGCGCTGGCCGTGGGGCGGCCGGATTGACATCACCGTCCAGTTCGGGGAGCCGTTCACGCTGCCCGCGCCCGAGCCAGGCACACCCCGCGCCCAAAAACTGGACGAGTACACGGACGAGATTATGTGCCGGATCGCGGCGCTCCTGCCGGCCCATTACCACGGCGTGTACGCCGACCACCCGCGCCTAGCCGCCCTGCGCGCCGCCGCAGCCTGAGCGCCGCCCCCGCAACTTCGCCCCTGCCCCTGCGTATTACCCAATGCCTGGCCTCACTGCGCGGGCCGGCTGACCGGAAAACCACGTCACGGCGGCTGTTTCTCCCCAATGGGACCCCACCGGGACACTCGACACTCAAGGAGCCAACGACTATGTCACGCCTCTTAGCGGTCATCGCGGCCCTGGCCCTGGCGGCCCTGGCCTGCGGCCCGAACCTGCCCAACCTCAACGTGCCGGTGGAGCGGATCACGCCCGGCCCCACCGAGACCTTCACCATCGACGAGGCGCGCCCGGACGGCGACACCGTGATGGACGTGACGCTCGCGCTCGGCGCCGGCAACTTCACCCTCACCGGCGGCGCCGAGGGGCTGGCGTCCGGCACGGTGGAGTACAACGTCGCCGACTGGAAACCCGAGGTCACGCGCACCGACGACGCGCTGACGATCAAGCAGCAGTTCGCGCAGGACAATACGCTGCGTATCCCCGAGGGCGACCTGCTGAACAAGTGGGATGTGCAGCTCGGCGCTGGGCCCATGCGCCTGGAGATCATGGCCGGCGCCTACGAGGGCGAGATGGACCTGAGCGGGCTGGCCCTGCAGCGGCTGACCATCAGCGACGGCGCCAGCACCAACACCGCGGTCTTCGACGAAGTCAACCCGGAGGAGATGTCGCTGCTCAAGTACACCACCGGCGCCTCCACGGTGGAGCTGACCGGCCTGGCCAACGCCAACTTCGCGGAGATGATCTTCGAGGGCGGCGCCGGCACCTACACGCTGGACTTCTCCGGCGAGCTGCAGCGCGACGCCCGCGTGACGGTGCGCGCCGGCGTCTGCACGCTGACCATCGTCGTCCCGCCCGGCACCCAGGCCGAGGTCAGCAAGTCCGGGGCGATCACCACGGTCAAGACCGAGGGCACCTGGTCCACCAGCGGTGACACCTACACGGTGAGCGGCTCCGGCCCGCTGCTCAAGATCGACGTCGAGATGGGCCTGGGCACGCTCAACCTGATCAGCAAGTAAGCGCCCGCCGCCTCCAAATAAAACCGCCCGGCTCAACACCGGGCGGTTTCGCGTTAAGGAGCGGGCGCGGCCGGCGGCTCAGTGCCGCCGTAGAGCTGGCGGTGCACGGCGCTGAGCGCGCGCACCTGTTCGTCGGCGTGGTAAGACGAGCGCACCAGCGGCCCGCACTCGGCCCACTTGAAGCCCAGGCCCAGGGCGTAGTCCCTGATCTCGGTGAACTCGGCCGGCGTGTAGTAGCGCTCGATCGGCAGGTGCTTGCGCGACGGCTGGAGGTACTGGCCGACCGTCAGGATGTCCACGCCCCAGGCGCGCAGATCGGCGACGACGGCCTTGACCTCGTCCATGGTCTCGCCCAGGCCCAGCATCAGCCCGCTCTTGGTGAGCACGTCCGGGTCCAGCGCCTTGGCGTTGGTGAGCGTGGCCTGCGTCCAGGCATAGTTGTCCTGCGGCTGGACCTTCTTGAACAGCCGCGGCACGGTCTCGACGTTGTGGTTAAGGATCTCCGGCCGGGCCTCCATGACAATCTGGAGCGCCTCGCGGCTGCCCTTGAAATCGGGGATGAGCACCTCGATGGAGCAGCCCGGCTGCAGCTCCCGGATGCGCCGGATGACCATGGCAAAGATGGGGGCGCCGCCGTCCGGGCGTTCGTCGCGGTTGACGCTGGTGATGACGGCGTGGCGCAGGTGCATGGCCTGCACGGCCTGGGCCACGCGCTCCGGCTCGGCCCAATCCAGGGCCGCCGGCCGGCCGTGCTTGATATCGCAGAAGCCGCACGAGCGCGTGCACACGTCGCCCATCATCAGGAAGGTGGCGGTGCCGTGCCCCCAGCACTCGCCCAGGTTCGGGCAGAAGGCCTCCTCACACACGGTGTGCAGGGTCTTGGCCCGCATCAGGTCTTTGAGCTTCTCGTACGTCTCGCCGCCGGGGGCGCGCACTTTGATCCACTCCGGCCGGCGCTGCGGGCGCGGCTGGCTCTGGATCTCGTCGGGCCGGATGATCCGGTCGCGGGTAGGTTCAGTGATCGGCATACGTCTCTCCTGGGGGAAATTCTACGCGACTTTGGCGATTTTGTACGGTCCGGCCGCCGGGCGTGGTAGACTCCCCGGTAGACCCGCTTTACCAACATCGCTCACCCTTCGCGAGGTTCCTCTTATGCAACGTGTCGCCGTGCTTGGCCTGGGCCTGATGGGCACCGGGATCGCGCGCAATCTCCTGAAAGCTGGACATCCCCTGACGATCTACAACCGCACCGCCGCCAAGGCCCAGCCGCTCCTGGCCGAGGGCGCGCGCTGGGCGGCGACGCCGCGGGCCGCGGCTGAGGCCGCCGACGTCGTGATCAGCGTCGTCGCCGACGACACGGCCTCGCGCGCGGTCTGGCTGGGCGAAGAAGGCGCCTTCGCCAGCCTGCGCCCGGGCACCGTGGTCGTGGAGTGCGCCACCCTGTCGCTGGAGTGGGTCGGCGAATGGTACGCCCAGGCTTGGGCGCGCGAGGCCCAGGCCGTGGATGCGCCGCTGTTTGGCAGCAAGGGGGCGGCCGCCGACGGCAGCGTGGCGCTGTATGTGGGCGCGGAGCCGGAGGCGTTCGCGGCCGCGCTGCCGGTGCTGCGCGCCTTCACCAGCTCCGTCACGCGCCTTGGCCCGCCCACCGCCGGCGCGGTCTACAAGCTGATCAACAACATGATGGCGGGCGTCCACCTGGCGGTCCTGGGGGAGGCGGTGGCCTTGGCGGAGCGAGCCGGCCTGGACATGGCGGCCGTGGCCCAGGCCATCAGCACCGGCGCCGCCAGCAGTCCCATGGCGAAGGGCCGGCTGCCCCTGGTACTGGGCCGCCGCTATGACGACGTGCTCTTCGCGCTGCGCTGGATGCACAAGGATCTGAGCTACGCCCTGCGCCTCGGCGAGGCCCTGGAGATTCCGTTGCCCACCGCCGCTGCCGCGCGCGAGCTCTTCCGCATGGGCCTGCAGCGCGGCCTGGGCGATCTGGATTGCTCGGCCGAGGCCGAGGTCGTGCGCGGCTCTTGACGCCGAAACGCTGACCCACGGCCGCTCGGCGGCGGTCTGGCTGCGTGTCGGCCGTGGTCAGTTTTCTCCCCACCAAGGAATAGCCCCTTATGAATTACCGTCGTCTGGGCAGCGCCGGCCTCAAGGTCAGCGAGCTGTCGTTTGGATCCTGGGTCTCGTTCAAGAACCAGCTGGGCGAAGACACCGCCCTGGAGTGTATGCGCGCCGCCTACGAGGCCGGCGTCAACTTCTTCGACAACGCCGAGGCCTACGCCAACGGCGCTTCGGAGGAGATCATGGGCGCCGTCCTCAAACGCCTCGGCTGGCCGCGCGAGACGTACGTCATCTCCACCAAGCTCTTCTGGGGCCTCGGCGGCGACGTCGTCAACGCCAAGAACACGCTCAACCGCAAATACCTGCTGCAGGCCATCGATGGCTCGCTCCGCCGCCTGCAGCTCGATTTCGTCGACCTGCTCTTCTGCCACCGCCCGGACCCGGAGACGCCGGTGGAGGAGACGGTGCGCGCCATGCACGATATCATCACCCAGGGGAAGGCCCTGTACTGGGGCACGTCCGAGTGGAGCGCCGACCAGATCATGGCGGCCTGGCAGATCGCCGAGCGCCACCACCTGCACAAGCCGCAGATGGAACAGCCGCATTACAACATGTTCGTGCGCGAGCGCGTGGAGAAGGAGTACGCGCGGCTGTACAAGGAGATCGGGCTCGGCACGACGACCTTCAGCCCGCTGGCCTCCGGCCTGCTCTCCGGCAAGTACAACGCCGGCATCCCGGCCGACAGCCGCGCCGCGCTGCCCGGCTATGAGTGGCTGCGCGACCGCGCCACCGATCCGGCCCGCCTGGACAAGGTGCGCGCCCTGGCGCCCATCGCCGCCGACCTGGGCGGCACCCTGGCCCAGCTGGCGCTGGCCTGGTGCCTGAAGAACCCCAACGTCAGCACCGTCATCACCGGCGCCAGCCGCGTCGCCCAGGTGCACGAGAACATGCAGGCGCTGGAGATTGCGCCCAAGCTCACGCCAGATGTCCTGGCCCGCATCGAGCAGGTGCTCGGGAACAAGCCGCAGTAGCCATGCAAGTCATCAGCGTCAACGTCGGCGTCCCGGAGACGCTCACTTATTTCGATAAGGAAGTGCTGACCGGCGGGCGCAAGCTCCCGGTGGCGCAGGCCGAACTGACCCAGACGGGCTTCGTCGGCGATGGCCAGGCCGACCTGAAGAACCACGCCGGCCCGGACAAAGCCGCCTGCGTATACGTCTTTGACCACTATCCGTACTGGGAGAGCTGGCTGGGCGGGCCGCTGGAACCCGGCGCCTTCAGCGAAAACCTGACCATCGCCGGCGTCCGTGAGACCGAGGTCGGCCTGGGCGACGTCTGGCTGATCGGCCCGGCGCGCGTGCAGGTGAGCCAGCCGCGCCAGCCCTGCAGCAAACTGGCCGGCAAACGCGGACGGCGCGAGTTGCCGGAGCACATCCACGCCACCGGCTTCAGCGGCTTCTACCTGCGCGTGCTGGCGCCGGGCCTGATCCGCGCCGGCGACCCGGTCACCGTCCTGGAACGCCACCCGGCCGGGGTGACGGTGCAGTTCGTCAACGAACTACTCTACAAGCAGCGCACCGAGCGCGCCGACTTCGAGCGCGCCCTGGCCGTGGAGGCCCTGTCCGAGGCCATCCGCCGTCAACTGCTCAAGAGGTTGAGCCCTTGACCACACCGACGACTGACCAGATCCGCGAGTTCGTCATCGCCGGGCACGGGAATCTGCCCCAAGTGCAGGCGCTGCTGGCGGAGACGCCGGCGCTGCTGAACCTGGCCTACGCCTGGAGCGAAACCGATCATGAGACCGCCGTCCAGGCCGCCGCCCATGTCGGCAGCGCGCCGACGGCCGAATACCTGCTGGCCCAGGGCGCGCCGTTGGCCATCCCGACGGCCGCCATGCTCGGCCGGCGCGCGGAGGTGGACCGGCTGCTGGCCGAGGATCCGGCCCGCCTCGCGGAACGCGGCGCGCACGGCATTCCGCTCCTGGCGCATGCCGCCTTCAGCGGCGATGCTGCCCTGGTGGCGGACCTGTATGCCCGCGGCGCGCGCGAGGGGGCGGCGCTGGCGTTGAGCAACGCCGCCGCGAGCGGGCATCTGGAGGTGGTGCGCTGGCTAGCCGACCACGCCGCGCCGGACCTGGCCTGGAGGAACTGGCAGGATAAGACGCCGCTGACCGTGGCGGCCGAGGCCGGCCACGCCGCCGTGGCCGAATTCCTGCGCAGCCGCGGCGCGCCGGCGTAAGCGCCCGTCCCCGCCTGCAAACGCCGCACCTTAAAAGACGGCGGCCGGGTCGCGCGCTGGCGCCCGGCCGCCGTTTGTTTTTTCGAGCCAGTCCCTTCAGCCCGCTTGCGCCAGCAAACGCTGCTCGTGCGCGAGCGTCTCCTGCAGCCCGGCGCGCAGCGGCCGCGGCTCCCAGCCCAACTCACGCCGGGCCTTGGCGTTGTCGCCGATATAGGTGACGCCGGCGATGATGCGCAGACCCTCGGCCGTGTAGCTTTCGGGTACTGGCAGGATCTTCTCTACCACGCCCATCACGCCCGAGAGCGCCTTGAAGACGCCGGGCGGCGCGGCGCGCGGCGCCGGGACGCCCGTGAGCGACTCGGCGATCTGCAGCGCTTCCACCATCGTGTGCGTCGGCCCGCAGACGAAGTAGTTCTGCCCCGCCTGGCCTTTCTCCAGCGCCAGGACATGGCCGTGGGCGATATCGTCCACGTGGCCCCAGGAAAAGGCCGTCTGCTGCGGGACCACGGGCAGTTGCCGCCGCAGATATTGGATCAGCGTTGTACGCACGCTGCTGGTATCGCCGGGGCCGTAGACCAGGCCGGGTTGGACGATGACCAGCGGCAGCCCCTTGGCGATGAAGGCTTCGGCGATCTCGTGCGCCACCGCCTTGGTGCGGTCGTATTCGCTCAGGTGCTGCGTGCCGCTGAAGTGATAGCTTTCGTCCACGCGCCGGCCGCCGGTGTCTGAGTTGACGGCCAGCGTGCTGGTGTACACGCCTTTGCGCACGCCCAACGCCTGCATCACCTCCAGCACGTTTTGACTACCGGACACTTTTCATAAACGAGTGACGGCCACCACTTTCAGGTAAGC
>CALFZO010000195.1 GCA_937952305.1 uncultured Anaerolineales bacterium
CCCTGGCCGTTCAGGAACTGCTCCAGCCGGCGCCGCAGCGCCGGGCGGAAATCCATCGGGTGCAGCGGGCGGTTCCAGGTGAGGCCCTCCGGGCGCACCAGCTCGGCCAAGTTGAGCTCGGCCAGCCACTCGCGCCCGGCGCGCAGGCGGATATCGAAGGCCGACGGCACGAAGGCCGGCAGCGCCGCCCGCCCCGAGCGCGTCCAGGTGGCGTGCGTGGCTACATGGGCGAAACCCAGGCGCTGGTACAGCGCCAGCGCGCCGGCGTTGTCGCCGTCCACCTGCAGGCTGACCTCTTGGGCGCCGCGCTGGCGCACATAGTCCAGCGTAGCCTGCATCAACTGGAACGCGATCCCGCGCCGGCGGTGCTCCGGGTGCACGGCCACGTTGGCGATCAGCCAGGTGGTGGACTGCGGCCCGGCCATCTGCGTGCTGACGCTGCCGATCACGCGGCCGCGCTCCACCCACACCAAGCCCTGGGTCCAGATATCGCGGCTCAGGCCCAGCGCCACCAGCGGCGGCAGCCACGGCCCCAGCTGGCTCAGAAAGCGCAGCTCCCGGATGAAGCCGCGTCCGCCTTCGTCCAGCTCATGGGCGAAGCAGGTCTCGATCAGGTCGGCGACGCCGCCCAGGTGGCGCGCGAGATCCAACGGCTGCGGGCCGTCCGGCGGGCTCGTCGGGACCAGGAGGCGGGCGGTCATACGCGGTTCAGGCCTTGCCTTCCAGGGCTGCCAGCAGCTTCTCGGCGTCGGCGGCCGAAATCTTGCCCTGCTCCAACATCCGCAGGACGGCCAGGCGCTCGTCGTTGCTCACCGGATCGACCGGCGGCTTGGGCGGCGTCGGCGGGCGCGGCGGAGTGGGCACAGTGAAATTGACGCCCCAGGTGCGGCGCCGATCGGCGTGCTCGGCGTGGCGCGCGGCCCGCTCCACCTTGCGCTGGGCGGCCTCCAGCTTGCGCTGCACGGCCTCCTGGCGGCGGCGCGCGGTCTCGGCGGCGCGGCGGGCGCGCGCGGCGATGGCCTGCGCGTTCATGCGGCCGAGGCCGCTCAGGTTGAGGTTGAGCTCGCCGAACTGGGCATTCAGCTCGCGCTCGATCTCGGCCATCTTGGCGGCCACCTGGGCCTCGATCTGCTCGGACAGCCGGTCGCCGTAGTCGTCGCCGCTTTCCGCCACGCCCGAGCTCCCGGTGGTGACGTCCGAGATCGACACGTCGCTGTTGGCCTGCAGCTCCACCGTGGCCGCGCCGGCGCCCAGCGTCACCAGGTGTTGGCCGTTCTCGCGCTGCATTTGCGCGTCCGGCACATCCACGTTCAGGTCGCCATGGCAGCGCACCAACAGGCGCGCCGAGGCGGCCGGCGGCACGCGGCAGATAATGTCGCCGTTGGCGCTGAAGACGTAGGTCTGGCCGGGCGCAAAGTCCAGGTTGAGGATGACGTCGCCGCCGGCCTGGCCGCGCGAGCCGCCGTCCACATCGCGCAGGTACAGATCCCCGCCGACGGTGCCGCTGGCGAAGGGGCCGGCCACGCTGCGGGCGGAGACATCGCCGCCGGCGCTGGCCAGCGTCAGCGGCCCCGCGATCTTCTTGGCGCTGACGTCGCCGCCCACGTGGCCGACCGTGACCGGGCCGGTCTGGCGCAGCACCAAGTCGCCGCCGACGTCGCCCATGGCCAGGGCCTGGACCAGGTCCTTGATGGGGCGCGCGTCGCCGCTGACGTGGTGGATGGTCACCCGGGCCCGGCGCGGGACGCGCACCGTGCAATTGTCGGCGCAGGCCAGCTTCACCTGCGCGCCTGCCGGATCGGCGGTCAGTTCCAGCGTGTCGTCGGCCTCCGCGAAGACCTCATTCAGGTCGCTGCCGGTCAGGCTCAAATCGCCGTTGACGTCGACAAAGATTTCCGGCTCGGCCGTCGTCGCCACCGCTCGCTGTTGCATAGCTCTACTCCACCGTGATCTCGACGCGCTCGTCGTCGTCCAGGTTTTCCACTTCCACCAGCCGGCCGTCGGCGCCGCTGTTGATCAGTTCGGTCACTTCAGCCCAATCCACCCCGGCGATGCGGTGCTCGAAGCGGGCGCCGATGTGCATGCCGATCGCCACCCAGGTGAGCGGCAGGTTGATGGTGGCGCGGGCGGCACCCGTGCTCAGGCGCGTCACGCGGATGTGCAGCCAGCGGCCCTTCAGGCGCTCCAACTGGTCCGGGGACGGGCCGGCGGCCGGCCGGCTGAGCGCGTGCGCGGCCTCTTCGGCCGTCATCTGGCCGGCGGCGACCCGGTTGAGGATGGTGGCGCGATCGGAAAGCATGAGTCTTACTCCTTGAGGGACCAGATGGGTTCTAACCAGCGCCTTGCAGAGCGCGGACGGCGGCCTCCGACGTCAGCCGCCCGGCGGCCAGGTCATCCAGGATGCGCCGGCGCTCCTCTTCGGTCACGCCGACAGGCTCTTCCTGACCAACTTCATAGCCCATGGCGCGGATTAACTCGTTGAGACGGGCGCGCAGAGTGGGGTAAGATAGGCTGAGTTCCTTCTCCATGCGGTTGAGCTTGCCCTCACAGCGGATGAACGTCTCGGCGAAGGCGAGTTGTTCGGCGCTCAGACGGTCGAAGGCGCCTACCATAAAGCGACCTTCTATCGTGGTGTCACAGTTGCGGCAGTGAAGCCGCGTGACGGCCAGCGCTTCACCACAGACGGGGCAGGTTCCTAAAATTGGGTGCATGGTCCGGAAAACTCAAGAAGGTCTGTCTGTTCTTCAGAAAATCAATCTCGACTTCCTGATTTCTGAAGTCAGTATAGGGTTGTTATTCAACTTGTCAAGAGTTATCTTGATTTTTTTGCGTCCTAGTTTTAGTTTTCTGAAGATCAGGGACAATATTCTTCTGGAGAATACATAATGGAGATAGTTTTCGCGGCGATTGCGGCTGGCGGCCTGGTGGGGGCCTCAGACCAGTATGCGTGTCTGCTCGTTCTGTCTATTGCCGCGCGCCTGGGCGTGGTTGAGCTGACCGGGCCGATGGCGTTCATGAGCAGCTATTGGTTCATGGGCCTGGCCGGCTTCCTGTGGCTGGTGACCACGGCCCCGTCCTTCTCCACCCACCTGGCGCCGGGCGTGATGCACGTCGTCAACGCCATCGTGCGCTTCCTGAGCAGCTTCGTGGTGCCGCTGTCGTCGGCGCTGATGGGGCTGGCCGCGGCCGGCGTCATCGTCAACCTCTCGCCCGAATTGCGCGCCGCCTTCGAGACGCTGCAGCTCTTTAACGGCGAGGGCGGCGGCCTCACCGGCACTGGCGTGGCTGTGGCCGGCGGCAGCGCCGCGGCCGCGGTCACCCTCACCGGCCTGAAGGCGCTGGCCAAGCCCATGATTGGGGCCGGCACCGGAACCACGGGCACGGCCGCCACGCCGGCCTTCGCGCTGGCCGAGAACGTGGCCGCCGTCACGCTGATGACGCTGGCGTATGTGCTCAGCCGCATCGACCCGTGGCTGCTGGTGGCTTTGCTGGGCGTGGTGCTGGTGCTGACGCTGGGGTTGTTCGCCTTCGGGCTGTATCAACTCTGGCGGCTCAAGAAGGGGTTGGGCCGCGTGCTCCACCTGCTGCAGGTCCACCCGCGCGCCGGGCTGGCCATCTGCGTCGAGTTCTTCGTCTGGGGGCTGGGCTGGCTGGTGTGGAAGAACCTGGGGCGCGGCGCGGTCTCGCTGCTGGCCTGGCTGGTCTGGCTGACGGTGTTCCTGGCGCTGCAGCCGCTGGTGGCCGGGCTGTTGGCGCTGGTGCCGCCGCTGATCCCGCTGGCGCTGCTGGCCGCCAACTTCGTCATGCTGGCGCTGTTCGTGGGCTGTGGGCTGGGCTCGGCCCGCGCGCTGATGAAGCACCTCGAGAAAGAGACCCCGCCCGGCGAAACGCCGCGCCTGGCCGCGGCCTGACGCCCTCAGCCCTCGTCCGCCGGCGCGCCCGCGGCCGGGGCGTCCGGTTCCGGCCCGCGGCTCACAAAGGCCTTGGTGCGCTTCTCCACCTCGCGCCGCTCCAGCAGCACGCGCCGCTGGCAGGTGAGGCACTCCAGGCCGATATCGGCGCCCAGGCGCACCACGCGCCACTCGTAGCCGCCGCACGGGTGCGGCTTACGCAGGCGCAACACATCTCCCAAACGAAACGGCACTGGCGGGGTCGGCATCGGCAGGCTTGCTCCTGCCGCGATTATACGCGCCGCGGCGGCCTCCGCCCGAATGCTATAATCCTCTGCAGATTTAAGGAGACGG
>CALFZO010000196.1 GCA_937952305.1 uncultured Anaerolineales bacterium
GTCGGTATAGCTGATCATCCATCTCAGGATACCTTATTTTGAATAGAGTCTAATGGGTCAACCCGGCTTTCACGGTCCTGACCGGGTACACGCGCGAAGAGAGTCTCGGTCGCAACCCGCGTGAGCTGGTGCGCTCTGGCCAGCACGAGCGGGACTTCTATCGGAATTTGTGGGACACGATCCTGGCCGGCCAGGTCTGGCAAGGTGAACTCGTCAACCGCCGCAAGGGCGGCAGCTTGTACACCGAAGAACAGACCATCACGCCGGTGCGGGACGCGCAGGCCGAGATCACGCACTTCGTTGCCATCAAGCAGGATGTTACCGATCGCAAACAGCGCGAGCGTGAGCTGGAGATCGTAGCCACCGTGAGCGCCGCCCTGCGCGCCGCCGGCAGCCGCGCCGAGATGGCGCCAATCATCCTTGACCAGTTGATCGACTTGCTACACGTGGCAGGCTCGGCGCTGGAAACGATTGAGCCGACCGGTGGTGAAGCCGTCATCGAGCTGGGCCAGGGGGCGTGGGCAGCGCTCACCGGTCAGCGCATCCCAGCCGGCGCCGGGTTGACCCGCCAGGTGCTGGAAAGTGGCCGGCCGTATCTGAACAACACCGTCCGGGATGATCCCGACCTCTACCTGCCGGACCTGATCGACGGCTGCCAGGCTATCGCCGGCGCCCCGCTGATGACGGGCGGACAGGTGACGCGTTTGCTCTGGATCGGCAGCGGGCGCCCGCTGACTCAGCACGACCTGCGCCTGCTGACCGCCGTCGGCGATATCGCCGCCAACGCCTTGCACCGCGCGGAGCTGCATGAGCAGACCCGGCGCCGGGCGGACGAGTTCGCGGCCCTCTACGCCACGGCGCGCGAGGTAGCTGCGCAGCTGAGCCTGGACTGGCTGCTGGAGACCGTGATCAGCCATGCCCTGGACCTGCTCTCATCTGCCGGTGCGCTGGTCGCCCTGTGCGACCCAGTCAGCGACGATCTGGAGATCGCGGCTGTGCGCGGCCTGCCGATCACCCCAGGCCGCCACTTGCCGCGCGGAGAAGGAGTGGTCGGCCACATTGCCCATACTTGGAAGCCGCTGATCCTGGACGACTGCCAGGCTTGGGCTGAACGGTCGCCGGACATGGAGGCCGCCAACCTGAACGCGGCCGTAGGCGTGCCGCTGATCTCCGGCGGCGCCTTAATCGGCGTCCTGCTGCTGGCCGAGACTGGCGCCGCCGGCCGCCGGTACACTGCGGCCGAGGCGGATTTGCTGGAACTGCTCGCCAGCCACGCCGCCAGCGCCATTCGCAACTTCCAGGTGCGCGACGAGGCCCAGCAGCGGGCGGACCAGTTGGCCCTGCTGTATGACGCCGGCCTGGCGCTGAACGGCACCCTGGAACCACACAGTCAGCTTGAATACCTGGCGAAAGTCGCAGGCCAGGCCCTGCGGGCCGACGTAGTCGAGTTCTTCCGGGCGGACCCCAAGACCGGAGTGCTGGGCCTCGACATGCATGTGGGCTACCAGGCCGCGGCCGACGCCGGCCTGAGGGAGCAGGCCCCCCACATCGTCAGCGAGCATGGTCTGGCTGGGACAGTGGCGCAGACCCGGCTACCGCTCAACGTGCCGGATTTGCTGGCCGATCCGCGCTACGTGGTGGTGGACCCAGAGCTCCGCTCCGGCCTGTGGGTGCCCATCCAACACCAGAGCCAGCAGCGCGGTGTGCTGGGCATTCTGAGCCGGCGGCTCAAGGCCTTCTCTGATCAAGACGAGCGCCTGCTGCTGCTCTTCGCCAACCAGACGGCGGTCGCCATCCAGAACGCGTACCTGTTCGCCGAGACCGAGCGCCACCTGCGCCAGGTGCAGGCCCTGCGCCAGATTGACGTCGCCATCGCCTCCAACCTGGAGCTGCGCCCGGTGTTGAACGTCCTGCTGGATCAGGCCCTGGCCCAGCTCGGCGTGGACGCGGCCGCCGTCCTGCTCTACAACCAGCACGAACACATGTTGGAACACACCGCCAGCCGTGGCTTCCGGTCGCCCGCCATCGAGCGCTCGCGCTTGCCGCTCGGCCGCGGGCCGGCCGGGCGCGCGGCCCAGGCCCAGCAGCGGGTCCTGATCCAGGACCTATCCCACTCCGCCGAACGTCTGCTGCGAGCGGAGGCGCTGGCGGCGGACGGTTTCGTGGCCTACTGTGCCGAGCCGTTGATATTCCGCGGCCAGATCAAGGGCGTGCTGGAGGTCTTCCAGCGCAAGCCGCTTGCTCCCGGTGAAGAATGGTTGGGTTACCTGGAGACCCTGGCCGGGCAGGCGGCCCTGGCCGTGGAAAACGTCGGCCTGTTCACCGAGCTGCAACGCTCCACTGCTGAGCTGACACAAGCGTACGACGCCACGATCGAGGGCTGGTCCCGGGCGCTGGACCTGCGCGACGAGGAGACTGAGGGCCACTCCCGGCGCGTGACGGAACTGACCCTGGCGCTGGCCCGCGCCTTGGAAGTGGGCGCGGCCGACCTGATCCATCTCCGCCGTGGGGCGCTCTTGCATGACATCGGCAAGATGGGGGTGCCGGACGCCATCCTGCACAAGCCCGGTCCACTGACGGATGAGGAGTGGGCGGTCATGCACAGGCATCCGGAGTTGGCCTACGAGATGCTATCCCCCATCGCCTTCCTGCGGCCGGCGCTGGACATCCCGTACTGCCATCATGAGAAGTGGGATGGGGCCGGCTACCCGCGCGGCCTGAAGGGCGAGCAGATCCCGCTGGCGGCGCGTCTCTTCGCCGTGGTGGATGTCTGGGATGCCCTGCGCTCGGACCGGCCCTACCGGCCAGCCTGGCCAGAATCGAAGGTCCGGGCATATCTGCGTGAACAGGCCGGCCGGGACTTCGATCCCCAATTGGTGGGTCTCTTTCTGGGGATGCTAGGTTCAGATCAGGATGGTGTGCTGGGCGCGGCCCGGGCTGGATGAGCCCGAGCCGCAGGCCTGGCGCTCAGACGAGCGCTGCAACGAGAGCGGCACTGGCGCCGAGGCCGAGGGCGTAGAACGGATGGAGATACAAAACCAACATCCCCAACGACAAAGCGGCCCCGGTCAACATCAACCTCCGCGACCAGGCGGCTGGCACCCCGATGGCCATTACGCCCAACCCGGCGGCGACGAGGGCCAGGCCGGCGGCCAGCCACAAAAGTCCGCCCGTTCGGGCCAGGAGAGTCTGTTCAAATCCTAGCCAGGACTGGCCCAGGTTCGCCGGCCAGCCACTGAGCCAGGCCGGGTTGGGCACACCGCCGGTCGGGTTGAAACTGGTTGTCGCCTGGCCGGCGACGATCAAGCCATGCACGATGACCAGGATGGCGCAGCTGAGCTTCATGGGATAGCGTTCCTTTCGCAAGTGAAGTGACCGTACGGTGTTGGACGTGCCCAGGCCCACTTAGGGGCTAGCCTCCAGGGCGGTAACGTGATGGCGCAGGAACTGGGTGATCTCCGCCCTGACTTCTGCGGTGTGTCCCAGGAGCATGTGGCCGCCGTCCGACACGGTCAGGAACTGCGCCTTGGGCATCTGCTCGGCCAGGGCACGCGAGTTCCGGTGCAGCGTCATCGGGTCGTCCACCGCGCTGATCACCAGGGTCGGCGTCTGGATGGTCTCGACCGGATAGTGCTGGATGTCCGGGTTGGACACGTAGGTATCGAACACCATGCCCCGGGCCCGCGCGCTTACGGGGAGTACGCTCGCCAGTGTCGCCTGGACTTCGGCTTGTTCTTCCTGAGTGAGCGCGAACCCGTCCGGCACACCCACCAGGGCCTGCATGCTCGCCCCAAAATAGGTGGTCAACGTCCAGAAGGCGAAGTCGCTGCGCAGCAGAGCCGCGAAGACCGGCCTGGGCGGAAGACCAAACTCCACCTGGCCGGGCGCATTGGGCGAGTGCAGGATCAGGGCTGAGACTCTTGTCGGATGGCGCAGGGCCAGTTGGAGGGCGGACGTTACCCCCGCTGAGCTGGTCAGGACGGCCACCTGCCGAACGCCCAGTGCATCGAGCAAGCAGACGAAGGTATCGGCCTGAAGCGCAGGCGTGGCTCCGGCCGGCAGAGGTGAGCGCAGGTAGCCAAACCGTGATGGCGCGATGACCTGGAAGCCTTGGGCGAGATAGCCTTGCGCCAACCCCAACCCCTGGTCGAATCCGCCGCCGTTGCCATGGATCACCAGCACGGGGTAACCGTCCCCGACCTGGGCGAACTCGATTGGACCGCAAGCCGTATCCATTACCTGACTGCCCAGCCCGGCCAGTCGCTCGCGGGCGGCCTGCATCTCGCTTCGGTAGCGGGCCGTGCCAACCGTGACTCCAAGGATGGCGAGGCTGATCAGCAGGCCGAACAGCCCCTTTTCCCCGACCCGCTCCAGGCGGCCGTCCCAGAAGAGCACGATGACAAGCGCGGACAGGGCGGCTGAACCCAGCAGAGCTGGTGGTTCCCAACCGGCCCGCGCGACCACTCCCAACCCGGCGACGACGAGCACGACCGCCGTGAGCCCATAGACGATACTCGCCAACCCCCGGGCCGCCGGATCTCCCAGCAGGCCGGTGAAGACCCAGGACCGGCCGGTCCAGCCCATCTCGGGGCGAAACGCGACCAGCTTGTGACTCAAGAGGAGGTACCACAGGTGGACCAGGCCATGCAGGACGATGAAGAGGCCGATTAAGACTCTGGCCATGTTCGTTCTCCTTGTAGCTGCTCTGAAGTCTGACTAGCTGAGGTGCCGTGGGTCACCGCGATCAGGGTCAGGTTGAGATCGCGGATGCGCTCGAGCAGGCCATGGAGGGCTGCCTGGTCGGGCAGTGGGCCGGAGAGCAGGGTCTCGTCTCCGTCTCCGTGGAATATCGTCAGGCCGGCCAGCCAATCCGACCAGGCCGGGTCGAGTAAGCCCTTCACTTTGATCTCATAGTATTCCGGCACGGCAGCCTCCCTCCTGAAAGCTGGCAATACCTTAGGGCACGGCCGGCCTGCCCGCATCCGCCAATGGGGATATCCGGGGTTTACTCTTGAGGGTTTAGGCGCCGGATGGGGACGTTACGGGAGGAGACCGAGCCGCCGGGCACGGGCCACTGCCTCGGTCCGGTTGGCGACATCGAGCTTGCGGTAGAGGCTGGCTGTGTGGGCCTTGACGGTGCCGGGGGCGACGACCAGTTGTCGCGCGATCTCCGGGTTGGTCGCGCCCTGGGCGATGAGGTGGAGCACTTCCAATTCACGGGGGCTGAGCGGCTCGATGAGTCCCGCGGCCGGCGCAGCTGGGGCCGGCACTCTGACCGGTGGCTCGGCCTCCATTTGGGACAGCAGGTGAGTCGCGTAACTCCGCAATGGGTTGGCGCCGGCCTGGGCCAGCCAGCGGGCGAGCAGCATCTGCATCGGTCGGCCCTCGTCCAGGAAGACTCGCAGGTAGCCGCCCGGCTCGGCCAGGCGGAGGGCCGCCTCGAGAGCCGCCAGCGCCGTCGCGGCCTGGTCGTCCGCTGGCGCCCCACTCGCGGCATAGCGCTGTCTGGCCGTGGCGGCGAGGACCAGGGCGCTGATCTCCGTGCCGATGCGGCCGGCCGCCGGCGCGCTGGCGGCGACACGGTCCAGCAGAGATAATGCCGCCTCGATCTGCCCGTCGGCGAGCGAGGCGCGAGCCAGCATCAGGGCCGCGAGTTCCGCATTCTCGTCCAGGGTATCGGTCGCGCTGGTCAGGTCTTGCCGCCAGTCGTTCACCAGGGCGCCGGCTTGCCCGGCCAGCGGGTCGCCGGCCGCAAGACGGCCTCCGGCCGCCCGCAGCGCGAGCCACACGCGCACCAACTCCGTTTCCACCATGCGCCGCAGTGTGCGGGTCAACGTGGCGTTTGCCCTGACCTGGTCTGCCGCGCCGATAGACACCCAGGCGTTTTGGAGCTCACCCCGGGCGAGTTGCACACGCGCCTGGAGCGCATGGGCGTAAGCCAGGTGATTGGGGTTTGGCCACTGCCAGGTGTGGGCGAGCGCCTCGGCCAGCAGCCGGCCTGCGGCCTCCAACTCATTTTGTTCAAGGAGCACGCCGGCGAGACCGGCCTCCATGCGCGCGATGTAACCCAGGCTGCGCGCACCCTGCCGGCCGGCCTCGGCCAGGGCCGTCTCGAAGAGCTGGCGGGCTGGCCGGAGCCGGCCCTGGGTTCGGACGACCTGGGCCAGATCTGTGAGCCCGGTCACCAGCGTCCACACGTTACCCAGGGTGCGCGCCAGGTGGATCTGTTCCTCGAAGGCGGCGCCAGATTCGGCGAGGCGTCCCAGGCTGCGCTGGGCATAACCGGTCGCCCAGGCCGCTGTCGCCCGATCCCATAGGTCATCAGGCGGCAGCCAATCCCTGGCCCGGCTGGCCAATGCGAGGGCTTCGACATCCCGGCCCGCCATCACGGCGGTCATGGCGCCTACGGCAGCCACCGCACCCCGGAGCGCAGCGGATTCTGAGGCCGGACCGACTTCCGGCGTGGCCAACGCCTGGTCGAGCAGGGGTTGAACCTCGGCCAGCCGGCCGGCGAAGGCCAGGACGTACGCCTGGTGGACGCACAACCACGGCCGGGTCCGGCGGACCTCGGCTGGCAGGGCCTCGATCCAGCTTGTCAGGGCGTGCAGTTCGCCCCGCGCCAGAAGGCGCGAAGTGTTCGCCTCCACCAGCCGGGCAGCCTGGGCATGATCTCCAGCGGCCAGCGCGTGATTGACCGCCTCGACCGTGAAGCCGTTGCGGTCCAACCAGGCGGCCGCCCGGGCATGCAACGCTCGTGTGAGCTCCGGGTACGCCTGGTCCAGTCGGGCCCGCAGCAGATCGGCGAACAAGTGATGATAGCGGAACCAGCGCTGCTCGTCGTCGAGGGCGACCAGAAACAGATTGGCGTTGAATAGGCGCTGGAGCCTGTCCTGGCCCTCGGCGCCAGCCGTGACCGCGTCGCACAGTGGGCCGTTCAGACGGTCCAGAATAGAGGTCTGCAACAGAAAATCGCGAACGGCGTCCGGCTGCTGGTGCAGGACCTCGTCGACCAGGTACTCGGCGATGTAGACGTGGCTGCCGGTGAAGGCGCGGACGAAGTCGGATCGGTCGGTCCGCCGCAGCATCGAGAGCGCCGCCAGTTGCAGGCCGGCGATCCAGCCCTCCGTTCGGGCTTCGAGCGCCGCCACGTCCGCCGGTGTCAGGTTTAGCCCCATCGTCTGATTGAGAAAGGCGGCCGCCTCCTGCGTGGTAAAGCGCAGGTCGGCAGCCCGAATTTCGGTCAGGTGGTCACGCACTCGCAATCGTGCGAGCGGCAGACCGAAGGGGTCGGCACGCGTCAGGATCACCAGGTGCAGCGCTGGCGGCCGGTGCTCCAGCAGGAAGGTGACCGCCTCATGGATCGCCCTGTTCTTGATCACGTGATAGTCGTCAAGCACCAGCGCGAACGGCGGTGCCGGCTGGCTCCATTCAGCGATGAGGTGCTGCAGAATGGCCTGCTCGGGCGGCGGCTGGGGCGAGCGCAACAGTGCCAGCGGCATGTCGCCGAATCCCGGCCGGATCGGGGCCATCGCCGCGATGAGGTATTCGAGGAACCGACCCGGGTCATTATCCTCCGAATCAAGTGAAAGCCACGCGAGCGGAAACGCCCGGCCGGGCTCAGCCGCGCGCCACTCGGCGAGGAGCGTGGTCTTGCCGAAGCCAGCGGGGGCCGAAATGAGCGTGAGCGGGCGCGACAGCCCGTCCGCTACGAGCGCTGTGAGGCGTGGGCGCGGGACTAGGCTGGCCCGCGCGGGCGGAAGAAAGAGTTTGGTGGTGAGAAGGGGAGAATGGTCGGGCACGGGGCGGCTCCAGCGCCTATTGTAGTCCAGCTCACGCCCCCTCATTTTCTATTCTCTCCAAAAATGCTACTATTCGGCGGCCGGTATGGGCGGTCCAGTATCTGGCGCCTTCAGGCGTGCCCAGCCGTTCATCGGTCCGCTTAGCTCCGCAGGGTTGAGGCGCGCTCTGCAATTCGCTGATGATGACTCCTGTCCTGTCGATCACGCGGCGCCGGCCGGCGCCGCCAGCCCGGCGCGTTGACCGGGCGGCCCTGGTCCAGCGATTGAGCGAGGGGCTGGCGCTCGGGCGACCCCTGACGCTCGTGTCTGCGCCGGCCGGTTTTGGCAAAACGACGTGCGTGGCGGAATGGCTGGCCGTCCCGGATCGGCCCGTCGCCTGGCTGTCGCTCTCGGCCGATGACGATGCGCCGGAGCATTTCTTCCCGGCGCTGATCGCGGCCCTAGAAGAGCTCAGGCCGCACTTAGGTTCGGACTGGCCCCAAGAACTGAGTAAGGTGAACGGCGCCCTGCGGACCGGGCAGCTTCCGCCGGCGGCGGCCATCGCCGGGGCCTGGCTCTCCGACATCCTGGCGGCCCCGCGCCCCTTTTTGCTCGTCCTGGACGATTTTCACTGCCTCCAGGACCCTTTCATTCTGGGAGTTTTTGAGCAGCTGATCGGGCGCCTGTTCCAACCCTATCTGCCTCAACCCCTGCACCTTACCCTGCTGACGCGCGAGGACCCGCCGCTGCCCCTGGCCCGGCTGCGAGCGAACAATCAACTGACCGAGATCCGCGCTCAGGAGCTGCGCTTCTCCCGGGATGAGGCCCGCGCCTTCCTAGCCGGCGTAATGGGCCTGGACCTGTCCGAGGGCGAGGTCGCCGCCTTGGAAGCCCGCACCGAGGGCTGGGCAGCCGGGTTGCAGCTGGCGGGCCTCTCGTTGCGCGGGCAGGCCGATGTGTCAGGCGTTATTCACGGCCTGCGCGGCAATCAACGCTTCATCCTGAGCTATCTGACCGAGGAGGTGCTCCATCGACAAACCGCAGCGGTGCAGCAGTTCCTTCTGGCCACCTCCATCCTGGACCGGTTGAGCGGCGATCTGTGCAATGCGCTGACCGGCCGAACGGATAGCGCCATGCTGCTGGAGCAGCTATACCGCGCCAACCTGTTCCTCATCCCTCTCGACGACGAGCAGCGCTGGTACCGTTATCACCACCTGTTCGCCGATCTGCTGCGCAATCGCCAGGGCGTCACCCAGGGCGACCGCACGGCCGAGCTGCACCGGCAGGCGAGCCGGTGGTATGCGCGGGCCTGCCTCGAACGCGGCGCAGGTGAGCGGGCGGACCTGGCCAGGCAGGCGGTCCGGCATGCCCTGGCTGCGGCCGATCCTCACGAGGCCGCCGAACTGATTGAAGCTCATTCAACCGAACTCCTGGGCCAGTGGCACGTCAAGATGGTCCAGGAGTGGCTCCGGCTGCTCCCGGTGGAGTGGCGCGCGCGGTGCCCGCGAACGAACCTGGCCCTCGCGCACCTGCACCTGCGGCGGGCGGACTTCGCCGAGGCGGCCCCCTATCTGGAGCGGTTGGAGGCGACCCTGGCCGCCACGCCAACGCCCGCGCCGGACTTGAAAGCTGAGGCGCTGGTCTTGCAGTCGGCCCGTCTGATGGCCCAGGGCCGGCCGCTCGACGCCTTGACACTGGCGGAACAGGCTCGTGACCTGGCGCCGGAGAAGGCCCTCGACACGCGCGGCCGCGTCCTTCTGGCCCTGGCGACCGCGCACCAGCACCTGGACGAGCCGGCCCAGGCCGAGGCGGATTACCGGCAGCTGA
The DNA here is from genome assembly GCA_937952305.1 of uncultured Anaerolineales bacterium. Lineage (GTDB taxonomy): Bacteria > Chloroflexota > Anaerolineae > Anaerolineales > UBA6663 > SpSt-583. The sequence continues at coordinate 9,606 of CALFZO010000196.1, forward strand.
TCCACCTGGGGCGGGTGACGGGCGATCTCATGACGGAGCTGCTGGGCATCTCAGCCCTGGCCTTGATGCTGGTGGAGCGGGGCCAGCTGCGCGCCGGGTTTGCGCTGGCTGCCGAAGGCGTCGCGCAGGTCGAACGGGCCGGCTATGTCCCGCCGATTGGTGCGGGCTTATACGGCCTCCTGGGCCAGATCGCTTTCAATCGGGGCGAATTGGACCAGGCTGACCGCGACCTGCGGCGCGCCGCCGAAGTCAGCGCATTGAGCGGGTTCAGCGACGCCGTGCTCTTTCACGCGGTCACTCGGTCGCGCATGAGCCAGATGCGCGGCGACTGGGCCGCCGCCGAGGTCGAGATCGGGCGGGCATTGCCGGCCATGCGCGCCGACGCGCCCATAGTCGTCCGGGAAGAGCTGATGGCCCAGCGCGTCAATGTCTTGCTGGCCCAGAAACGCCTGGCTGACGCCGAGCAGATGTTTGCGCAGGGATTGCTCGCCAGTACGGGCGCAGGGTCGCTGGCAAGCCTAGAACCCGGACAGGCGCTTAGTTACGCGCACGGCGTACTGTACAACTGCGGCCTGCGTGTCCAGCTCCACCGCGTCCGCTTCCAGCTGGCCGCACCCAGCCCCCCCGAATGGCCGAACTTGGCCGACCGGCTGGTGGGCGCCTTCCTTCGCCAGCAGTACGTTCCACTGGCCCTCGAAGCCCTCCTGCTGCGGGCCCAGCTTCAGTCTGTGCACGGGGAAACGCCGGCCAGTCAAGGTGACCTGACGGCCGCGGTGGACCTGGCTGAGCCGGAAGCTTACGTCAGTGTCTTCCTGCTCGAGGGCCCACCGATTGCGGAGGCGCTGGGCGGATTGCTGGCGCGGAGTGAACCTGGGGGCCGTCGCGTCCGATTCATCCGGACCATCCTGGCAATGTGGGCCAGCCTGCGCGAGGGGCCGCCGGCCGCCTCGGTCGAACCAACCGTAAACCGCCAACCACCTGGTCTTGTGGAAACGCTCACCGAGCGGGAGCTGGAGGTGCTGCGCCTGATGCAGGCCGGCCAGACCTACGCCGAGATTGCCGGCCGGCTCGTGGTCTCCATCAATACCGTCCGGAGCCACGTCAAATCCATTTACGGCAAACTTGGGGTGAATAACCGCACCGCCGCCCTCGGGACTGCCCGGAGCCTGAAACTTCTCTGAGCCCCGTGTCAAGATCACATTTCAAGCCGGTCCGGATCACATGCACATGTGATCCGGACCGGCTTTCGTTTGCGTAAGATGGCTTCATCAACGGGCACACAATTGGAGGGTTCTCATGTTGCGAGAAAAACAAGACACGGTCAGCCCGGTTCAGACGCCCGCGGCCAACTCGCCCGGTCTGTATCGCCTGGCCGGGGTAGGGGTGCTGTTGAGCCTGGCGCTGGGGCTGCTGGATATCGGGCTCTCCTTCGGCGGCGGGGATGTGCCGGTGGGTACATTGAGCGCGCGGGAGTGGTTCGCGAGGTACCAGCACAACTGGTTTGTGGGCCTGCGCAACCTGGGCTTCTTCAACGTGGTCTCCCCGCTCCTGACGATCCCGCTTTACCTGGCCCTGGGCCGGCTGCATCGCCGGCAAGCGCCGGTCGGAGCCACCCTGGCCTTGCTCGTCTTCGTCCTCGGGGCGGCCGTCTACATCAGCAACAACCGGGCCCTGGCCATGCTGACCCTCAGCCGCGAGTATGCCGCGGCCCAGACCCCGGCCGAGATGGACCAGCTGGCCGTGGCCGGGACCGTGATGCTGGCCCAGGCCGAGGACTTTACCCTCGGGACCCTGCCGGGCTTCGTGCTCCTCAGTGCGGGCAGCCTCGGCATGCTGGCCGTGATGCTGCAAGGGCGCGTGTTCGGGCGGCGGCTGGCGCTGGCTGGCCTGGCAGGCACGAGCGGCCTGCTCATCTTCACGGTCGCAGTCACCCTCGTGCCGACAGTCATGCGGCCGGCCATGCTCCTGGCCCTCGCCGGTGGGCTGGTGATGATGGGCTGGGACGTGGCGATGGCGCTCGCCATGTTCCGGCTGGCGCGGCCCCCGGCGCGTCCGGCTGTGGGCGTGGCCGTCCCCGCGCGCTAACGGGCAGAGCCGGCGATGCATACCTACTTGATCCGCCTTCAGGGGCAGGTGGACGTGGCCGAGCTGAACGCGGGCAGCCCGCACCAGATGAGGCCCGTCACGAGGGGGCTCGACAAGGCGAGGACGGCGTCCACGGCGCTCACCATCCGCACCGACCAGGCCGGCCTGATCGGGCTGCTGCGGCACCTGCATCAACTGGGGTTGACTTTGCTCTCGATTGAGTCTCTGGCGGAGACCGTGCCACCGAGCGATGAAAGGAAATCACCATGACCCGACCCATTCTCGTCACCTATGCCAGCCGCAGCGGCTTCACCGCGGGGGTCGCCGAAGCGATCGGCCGCGCCCTGGCGGAAGGCGGCACGCCGATCGACGTGCGCCCGATGAGCGACGTGGGGGATGTCTGCGGCTACCAGGCGGTGGTCGCGGGCAGCGCTATTCGGGACCGGCAATGGCTGCCGGAGGCGATGCGGTTTGTGACCACGCACCGCCAGGCGCTGGCGCAGCGGCCGTTCGCGGCCTTCCTGGTGTGCATCACGCTCTCCATGACCAACGCGGACCAGTATCGCGCCGGAGTGTCGGGGTGGCTTGATCCGGTGCGTGCCCTGGTGCGGCCGGTGAGCGAAGGCCTCTTCGCGGGCGGCCTCGACTTCCGGAAGCTGCCGCTCAATGGTTCCACGCTGATGATGCACGTGCCGGTGATGATAGGGCTCTGGAAGGCCGGTGACCACCGCGATTGGGGTGCTATCCAGGCCTGGGCTGAGCAAACGCGCCCGTGGCTGGCGGGACAGTAGCCAGCTGCGCCCACGTCGTGCGGGAATACGACGCCACAGCCGAAGGGCGCGCTTCGATGAGGCTCTGGCGAGTGCCCGGCCATCGGCCCAGGCAGCCGCGAGCGCCTCAGGCGCAGGGCGCGCCTTCAGTTCGGCGACGTCGTGTTTCCACTCGCGCTGATCAGCCGGCGCCAGCGGAGCGCCTAAGGCGCGCAGAATCGCTTCCGCGGCCCCGAACAGGCGCGCGGCGATGGCTACCCACCGCCAGAAGATCGCCGGTAGATGCCCAGCCGAGGCTGACAGCCTAATCCTGTTCCGGATGGTACGGGGCAGCCGCGGTTGCTCGCGAATCGGCCTGGAAAGTTGCCGGGGCCTGATTACCACATGCGGCCCTTGCCAGGGTAATCGCAATTATTAACGTGCCAAGCCAGAAGTTTCTCATCTTTGACAACACCTGCGTCTAGGCGGCCCAACGTGGCGGTTCCGGCGCTCGTGCGAGCGCGCAGCGAAGCGGAGCGCAAAGTGCGAGTCGCCTGCAACCGCCACGTTGGCTGGTTTTGAGCTGTCTTACCTGTTCGCGCAGATTCCTACTTGCCGGCGGCCGCCTTGTTAGCTTATCCCATCACGCTGAGTGACCGATGTGAATATCTTTGCAGCTCTGGCGCGACTCCTGCAACAAGCATGGAGCGGATCAACCGCACCAATTCCTTTGAGGGAAGCTCCTTCTTGTGGTTGTACCAATGCGTAAGCGTTGCAATGATGGCCGACAGTCCAAACTCAAAGATATAGGCGGTCCGAATTTCGTTATCAGGCAATCCAAACGCATTTGACAGGGCCGGGCGCATGATGGCTTTCAGCTTTTGGGCGAAATAGGGATCTCCGTTTTCACCTAACAAGCTGCCCAAATAGTTTCCTTTAACCTCGAACGCATTAGCCAGTTTTTGAATGATGTCATCATTTAGTCCGCTCTCCAGGCTGCCGAGAACCTGCTCTTTGAGATATGCCAGGAGACCATCTTCCAGCTGGTTCAAGACATCGTAAATGTCCACAAAATATTCATAGAATGTGCTGCGGTGGTAGCCGGCTTTGGAGGTGATGTCCTTGATGGTGATGTGTTCGATCTTTTGTTGCCGATACAAGCTCCAGAAAGCCCGGATCAGGTTCTCTCTCGTTTGGGCGGTAAGTTCAGGTTGCTTTTTCACGCTGCTGCCTCTCGTTCGAGCAATCGTCCGACAGTGGAAGATTGATTGTCGGTTGATCTTTGCGTATGGGCGAATTATACTTTGGCTGTCCGACACGATGTCGGGCAATTCGTGCAAGGAACTTGGTAATGAATTTCTACAGACACAACTGGTACTACGTCGGTGGCGTCTTGTTTGTGATTCTGTCTTTCGTCACGGGTTTTTTCGGGCAACGTGTCAGCCATATCGAGCTTATCCTGATTTACAGCTTTATGGCGTTGCTGGTGCATCAATTTGAAGAATATGGGGTGCCTGGCGGCTTTCCCGCTTTGTTTAATGTCATCATGAACGGTGAGACCAAGGCGCCGGACCGATTCCCTCAGAACAGCAACCTGGCAATGGTAGTCAATGTGCCGTTGGCTTATTCTTTCTACATTGCGGGAATTCTATTTCCAGGAACAATCTGGCTTGGTCTGGCAACGATGTTCTTTGGGCTGTCTCAGATTCTCTTTCATGGCATATTGGTGAATCGAAGTCTGAAGAGCTTTTATAATCCCGGGCTTGCCGCCTGCGTCTTTCTGCACGGCCCGATCAGCATTTACTACATTTGGTACGTTGCAACGAACGGCCTGGCCGGCCCGTGGGATTATATCGGCGGCATAGTAACAACGATTTTGGCGGCAGCTGTGATGATTGCCCTCCCGGTCAGGGCATTTTCAAGCCGGGAGGCAAAACACCCATTTTCAAAAGAGGAGATGGAGCGATTCGGCATGATGGAAAAGGCCAAGAAGCTGGATTCATCCAATGCCTTCCGGCTGTTTCAGAAATAGTTAGTTGAGGGTTCCCTATGCAAAAGATATGATGCCGCACATCAGCCCTTCTTGCTGAATTCACAAACGAGCATTCGTTAAAGCCCGCCAACGGCCGGCGCTCACCCGCTGGGTGGTATAACGACTATTGTGTAAAAGTGCGGGAGCCGGGTATCCTTGCGGGTTACCACACCACACGAGGACCCCATGACTCCCACACCAACCACACAAGATACCCAACCGACCACTCCCCGTCAAGCCGAGTTTCAGGCGCTGCTGCATGAGAAGATGCGCTTGGCCATCCGCTTGACCTTGGTGGACGTGCTCGAAGACGAAGTGACGGCCTTCATTGGGGCGGCGGCCCTACCAACGCAGAGCCAGTCGCCGCGACCAGCGCAATGGCGCCTATCCCCGTGACTTGGGTACGACCGTGGGTCAACTGGAGGACCTGCCGGTGCCGCGCACGCGCAAGGGCTTTCGGACGCAACTGTTTGAGCGAGCGTTACCAGCGGCGGCAAGCCCAGTTGGATGCGGCCATCGGCGAGATGTTTGTCTTTGGCACGAGCATGCCCCGGGTGGGCGAAGTGGTCGAAACCCTCACCGGTCTGACGCTCAGCCCGGCCACCGTGTCAACATCGGTTAAACCGCCATTCAGGTGACTTATATCACCGGCACTGACACTGGGGCTGGGCGCCTATCATGCCGCCGAGCGGCTCGGGGTGCCGGCCTTCTGGACCATGCCGTTCCCCAATGGCCGGACGCGCGCCTTCCCCAGCGTCGCCTTTCCGGCGCTGCCGCTGGGCGGGGCGTACAACGCGCTGACCCATGCCCTGGGCGAGC